>UQUZ01000031.1 GCA_900544375.1 uncultured Oscillospiraceae bacterium | reverse complement strand
GCCGCCAAGCGTCGGCGTCAACCGAATGCGGGCAGTCATATTTTTTACAAATGGAGAAATAGATAGCCCTTCTGTGTTTTTTTTGCCCTCCAGAAGCGAAACGGAGATATCCGTCATTCCAGCGCTCCAGGAGCCAACCCAATGCTTCTCGTTGGTAAGCGCTCCGGCTCCGACCGCTGCTGTGCCCACCAGCAGCGCGATGCTAAGAAGCAATACCAAAAGTTTTCTGCATTTTTTCATCAATATGCCCCCTTCAAAAAGATATTTTTACCATACATTTGACGGTAATACACCTTTTAGACTATAACTTTAGCATTCAAAAAGGATGGCTGTCAACAGATTTCGATAAAAAATATAAACAGAATATTAATTCTATATAAATTTAACACAAATTTTAATGGATTTATCCCATAAATGAAGACTTCCGGCTGCATCAATGCGGCCGGAAGCACAGAAGGGAACCATAAATTTAGATGGGGAAGCAGAGGATTGTGGCAGCAAGCATGCACTGTGCCGCATAATACGTAATAATGTTTAGGCAGCGCAACGAATATTTTTTACGATCCGTAAAATTGAGAAGCGCCAGCGTCCCGTCTGAAATGGCGAACAGCAACGCCCCGCCCCCCAGTAAAAACAGGATGGAAAAGCGCAGTGGGAACCCTGCGCGCACACAGGAAATGGCTAGATAACATGCGTGGATAACCATTGCGGCCAAAATAGCCGTGTAAAGGGCCATTGGAATTTTCAACTTCCCAGCCTCCACTTGCAGGGGCTTCATCAAGAGAGCGGCGGCAGCAAGCACCAAAATCAGGATGAGAATCTCATACCAGGCCACTGGGCTCTGGCCCGGAAACAGCCTGCTGAACGCGATAGCATATGCCGCCAGGTAGAGGATATGTGACAGGGCAAATGCAATCATCCCATATAAAAAGAATTGCTTCTTTTTTATAATCGCCTCATAATGCAGCAGCGCATCCCCAATAAAGGAGCCAACCAGAGCGCCAAGCACCAGCCAGGAATAGGCAGAGTAGTTTTTGGCATGGAATATAGCGCATAAGCCGACCACCAAAAATAGAGCGGAGCAGAGCTGTTTATAGGCGAGCGACCGATAACTGCGGTTCGGCCATTCGTTCTTTAAAAAAATAGGAACAAAAATAACCTCCAGCACAATTGCAGCAAACATCAGTATTTGCAAAACATTCAATTGCTTTCTCTCCTTTGGGTGAAATCCGCACGGGGAAGCTACAGGTTAGAAAAACAGGATCGTACTCGCTAGCAAAACCTGCGCCGCATAATAGGTGCCGATATTGAAACATTTAAGCGGGAATGTTTTTTTAGGCCCAAAGTTCAGCATTGCCAACGTCGCATCCGAAAGCACAAAACACAGGGAGCCAACAATCAGCACGGCCGCTGCCGCACCGCACAGCGGCGTTCCCGCAATGAGGCAGCGGATGCCGAGCGAGCTGGCCTTTACCATCATCGTAACCAAAATGCACATATAGAAGGCGGCTGGGAGTTTTGCCTTCCCAGGGTTGATCTGCAAACGGCGGGAGCCCGCCAAGCCGATTATCACAACCGCCGCAATACAAAGGCATTCATAAGGATTAAAAAAACCAGCCTCTGGGAATGTTTTTTGTAGCGCGGTGCAAAAGGCCACTACATAGAAGATATGCGCGGTGAGGAAGCTAAACAAGCCGAGCAAGAAGTAGAGCATCTTGCTGCTGACATGAAGAAAGAAATCCCCCAGCCAGGAAAAACCGAGACCGCACAAAATCCACAGCGCATAGTGGGAAAAACGCCCAGCCAACAGAATTGATAACACGCCCACTAAGATAAAAAGGGTGGAACAAATCATTTTTAGCAAAAGGGATTTTTTTGTTTTTTTTGGCCATCCGGCCTTTAGAAAAAAGGGGACGACCCCCGCCAACAACAAAATCGTTATCGCCATCAAGATCCGGTAACCCGTCAATCAAAGCACCTCCGCAAATTATTGCCGCATGATCTTTGCCGCTCCAAAAGGCACTGGAGCTTTTTCTATAGAAACAGGATGGGGAGGCAGAACGTTTTGAGATTTCTCCCCTTTGCATTGTCAGAAGAGGCCCTTTTATGCTCCGCCCGCCGCGGAACCCTGCCGCAGAAATATGCAGCAGGGCTCCTGCATTTGCAGCGGTGCTTTATACCAGCCTGCCCTTATGCACCGGCTCGGCGATTCGCCAAACCTGGTGCATGGCTTTCTTGAGCAAGTTGCTGAGCACCGGGTTTTTCACCAAATCATCAATCCCCTCCGCGATATTGTATGCCATATCCTTCAGAGGAGGAGTCGTGCGGGGCGTCATGCGCACACGGTTCCCTTTGAATACAAAATGAAGCTTGCGCACTGCAATGGTTTGCAGCGGGCGAATCCAAACATCCAGCGTTTGTTCGTCTTTCCAGGCGGCGGAGCAGCATACCTTATAGTCGATCTGCCCGAGGCGGATCTGCCCATAGCGGTAATGCCCATCCATACCGCACACAACGGTGTTTTCTTCATCGCCCTCCACCCAGGCCATCGTGCACTCATTTTCCTCAAAATGCATGCGGATGCGATCAATATTACCCGCCCTGTCCTTCGTCATATAGGTTGCGGCGAAGGGGAGCACGCTTGTCGGGAATCCGATGAGATTGATGAGTATCTTTTTTCGCAGGCGGATCGTTCTGCCTTCAATGCGCTGCTCTATCTCACTGTGGAAGGAGGCCTTCTGCACCGGCAGCGCCGCTTGCACGCACATCGCCTTCAAATCCACAGCGGGAGAGTTCGGCACTTCTCCTTCCTTGAGGAATATGCCGGGGAAATGCCGCCAGATGCAATCCCGTGTTTTTTGCTCGCTGACTTCGGCACAGTTGATGACCAGCTGCGCATCGTAATCTTTGAAAACAATGCCGAACTGGGAGAACATTCCATCCGATCGGTATGTGTTTTTTGCGCCGCCGCATTGCCAGAAGCAATAGCCGTAGCCTGCGCTGGCGTCGAGGTCCCGATTGGCAGAATTATCGGAATGGACCGATGTCGCCTCCTGCACCCACCGGGCGGGAATGACCTGCTTGCCCTCATAAACGCCGTTTTGCGCATAGCAGAGCGTAAACTTTGCAAAATCCTCCACCGGGAGCATCAAACCCCAGCCGCCGACTTCCACGCCATGGTGGTCCGTTTCCCAATAAGGCACAGGGATCCCCAATGGTTCATAGAGCCGCGGCGTTAAAAACTCCGTTACGGAGATGCCGGTAACGCGCACAAGGATCGCGCAAAGCATATAGATGTTTTCACTCACGTAGAGGAACATCTCCCCCGGCTCGGAAATCCATGGGGCGTTAAAGAAATCCTTTATCCATCGATCTTTCGTTTTATCAAGCAGCAAGGAGGGGTTTTTGCCGCTTGTCATCGTCAGCAGATGGCGCACAGTCATCTTTTCAAGCTTTTCGTCCGGTTGAGCGGGGCGGTATTCCGGGAAAAAATCGATCACCTTTGCATCCAGGGATAACAGGCCCTCCTCTACGGCAAAGCCGATTGCTGTGGAAGTGAAGCTTTTGCTGACGGAATACATCGCATGTGGTGTATCCCTCGTAAAAGGGGCAAAAAAACACTCCGCCGCAACCTTGCCATGGCGAAGTATCAGGAATGAGTGGTTTTCGATGCCGCTCTTCTTCATATCTTCCATAAACGCTGCCACAGCAACAGAAGAAACACCCGCCTCTTCCGGCGATGCGCTTCTTGGCAGATACTCTCTCTCTAGCACTCTCATCGTAACTGTCCTCTCCTTATTAAATTTTGAGAATATGATCCTCCAATCAAAAACAGGCAATAGAAGCCCAAAAATTACCTCTTTGTTATTATAACAAATAACTATAAATGATGCAAGCGGCATTTAAAAATCATTGGTTTTGCCCCTTTAAAAGATTCTGTTTCGCTTCCCATTGAAACTTTGGGCAGCCGTGCATTCCAAAGCGCTGCGCTTTCTGCTATAATAGATTAGAATTTGTATCAAAGCGAGGGAACTCCATATGGAATTGTTTTTAGCGGCGGCGGGTCTGATCGTGAGCGCCGCAGTGTTGATTCTTTTTTTGTTACGCAGCGGGAGGGAAAGGCAGGCACAGGATGCCCAGCTCCGGCAGATAGAAGCGCTTACAGCCCAGCAGCAGGCTTTTGGGCGGGAAAGCGCGGCTCAGCTTGCCGCTTTTGGCAAGCAGCTGGAGCAGCTTGCGCGTCAGACGGCGGATGAATTCGGCCGCAACCGGCGCGACACTCTGCAATACCAGCAGGCATTGCGGGAAGAAACCGGAAAGAGCCTGCGGGAGATGGCGGGGCAGCTTGGCGAGATGACGAGGGCAAATTACGAGCATCAGAAGCAGCTCGCGGAGGCGCTGCGCCTCTCCCTCGATCAGATTCGTACGCAAAACACGCAGCAGAATGAAAAGCAGAGCCATTTGATTGAAAGCGCGATCACGCGCATGCAGGAAAGCAACGAGAAAAAGCTCGACCAAATGCGGGAGACGGTTGATGAAAAGCTGACGAGCACTCTCTCCACTCGACTTGACAGCTCCTTCAAAACCGTATCTGACCAGTTGGAAAATGTGTATAAATCCTTGGGTGAAATGAAGGAGCTTTCCACGGGGGTGACAGATCATGTAACTGCCCTCAACCGTGTGCTGACCAATGTGAAGGCGCGCGGCACCTGGGCCGAAGTCCAGCTGGAGAGCATTTTGGATGAAACAATCCCACAACGCTACGAGCGCAATTGGGCGCCGCGGCCAAATTCTTCGGAGCGAGTGGAATTTGCCGTTCGGCTCCCTGCAAGCGACGAAAACGGCGCGGATACCTTCCTGCCGATCGACTCCAAATTCCCGATGGAGGATTACGTGCGGCTTTGCGATGCGGCCGGGCGGGCCGATCGGGATGGGGTTGAGGCAGCGCGCAAGGCGCTGGAAGCCCGCGTGCGCGATGAAGCCAAAGCTGTGCGTAAATACATCAACGAGCCGCTTACCACTCCATTTGCTATTTTGTACCTGGCAACCGAAGGGCTGTATGCAGAGATTACCTCCTCCCGCAGCGGCCTTTCTGAGCAGATTCAGAGCCAATATAACGTGCTGATCGCCGGGCCGACAACGATCACGGCGCTGCTCAACTCTCTTTCTATCGGCTTTAAGGCAGTCACTGTCAATGAAAAGGCGAAGGAGGTGCGCGAGCTGCTCGCCGCCGCCAAGGCGCAATATGGAAAATTCAGCGACCTGCTTGAAAAAGCGCGCAAAAAGATTGATGAGGCCGGGCGCACGATTGGGGATGCGCAAAACCGCAGCCGCTTGATTCAGAACAAGCTGCGCAATGTGGAGAGCCTCGACGCGGGGCTGGCCGATCGCCTGCTGCAAATTGATCCTCCGGAGGAGATCCAGCGGGAAGCATCCGCTGAATAACGGTCGTTTTTTCTATGGGAGGCCTCGTTCATGCAAGCAAACACACAGCCACGCAGGGCCGCTGTCAGAGCGGCCTTTCCCCACACCATTCCTGTGTTGACAGGCTTTCTGTTTTTGGGTGCAGCGTATGGCATTCTCATGAATAGCAAGGGCTTCGCTTTTTATTGGAGCATCCTTATGAGCGCCGCAACCTTTGCGGGCTCGATGCAGTTCGTCGCCATCAATCTGCTCACTTCTGCCTTCAACCCGCTCGCTGCGTTTTTTCTGACGCTAATGGTCAATGCGCGGCATTTGTTTTATGGGGTGTCCATGCTAGAGCAATATGAAAAAACAGGGTGGAAGAAATGGTATCTCATCTTTGGCCTGTGCGATGAGACGTTTTCAATCGTATGTTCTGCAAAAATCCCGGAGGATATTGACCAAAATTGGTTTTATTTTTTCGTCACGCTGCTCAACCAAAGCTACTGGGTGCTTGGCACGGCGCTCGGCGCGCTGCTTGGCGCCTTGTTTAGCTTTCCTACCACGGGCATCGATTTTGTGATGACCGCCCTGTTTTTAGTGATTTTGATCAACCAGTGGCGCGAGCAGAGCAATCACCTGCCCGCCCTGATTGGGGTGTTGGGCTCAATCGTCTGTCTGTTGCTCTTTGGGCCTGATCGTTTTCTTCCGCCTGCAATGGGTCTGATCCTGCTGCTGTTTACCCTGCTAAAAAAGCCGATGGAGCAAAAGGGGGAGCAAGTTTGAGAAAAACTTTATAAACGCTCTTTTGTGTTTTCAGGAATCAATTTTATTTCAGATTTTAGCAGCTTCACATCCGTGAAAATCTTTGGCGTAGCGCAAGAAAGGACTGGCGATCCGCATGATCTTTTCCCCTGTTCAAATACTGCTTACGATCCTCGCGGTTACGCTGGGCACCATGCTTACGCGCTTTCTCCCGTTCCTGCTGTTCCCCAACAGCAGCAAAACGCCAAAGTTTATTCGTTATCTCGGAAAAGTGCTGCCCTATGCGGTGATGGGCATGCTGGTTGTTTACTGCCTGCGCAACGTATCCTTTACCACAGCGCCTTTCGGCGCGCCGGAAGCGCTTGCGTTGGCCTGCGTGGCGGGCCTGCACCTCTGGAAGAAGAATACGCTTTTAAGCATTGGAGCCGGTACGACCCTTTATATGGTGCTCATCCAGTTCGTCTTTATATGAATCGAGCGGCAAGTGATGCAGTGAAAACCGCTCCCCCCGTGTTGTGCGAAAGCACACCCGCGCAGTGCAAATCCGCCGCTCTGCCTGCCCAGGCGATTGCCGTATCAGCACACCTCGCAGAGCGCCCGGCAAAAAGAAAATCGACCACTCGGAAAAGCCTTTGACCGTGCGGACGGCCTGAAGACCGGAGGAAATACCTTCCCGCATTTCTCTGCGCCGCGCAGGAAAGTAAAATAAAATCAGGATGGGCAAAAGAACGGCGCACACCCAGAAAACCGTGCGCAGAGGTGCGCTGGTGAAAAAGATCATGAAAACGCCTACACCCGCCAGCACACACACTTGGGCGAACGCCGGCAGGTATGCGCGCCACCCCTCTTTAGGCGGGATATGCACCGTGATCTCCGGGCAGGAGCCCTGCAACGAAGAGATCAAATTTTTTGCTCCACAGGCGGGATAGACGGGCATCAAAAGAGTTTCCTCCCCACGCCCGCCGGTACGGCCCGCATACAGCACGCCTACTTGAACCCGGCGGATGAACAAAAGCGGCGGCGTTTGCAGCATGGTAAAAGCGCTGAGCCCGGCATGGCGCACCACAAGCCGCCTTTTTACAATCAGGCCGCTTTGCGTGGCCAAGGCTGTGCCGTTTTGAAGCAGCGCAAAGCGGTGATATTGCTCCAGAAGTTTACACACATGCAGCGCCCAACCCAATAGCGCAAGGAGAGCGATGGCGGTTAGCAACGGTGGCACATAGGCGGCGGCCAGTCGCTGCGCGGATGTCAGCACGCCCCAAAGCCGCTCTTGCACAAGTTTGCCGAACAGGTTCCCCGCCCCGCGCAGAACGGGTGCGGCAGCAAAGAGGCCGAGCGCAAAATTAGAGGTGCTCAAAGCCGCCAGCAGGGTATCCCGCATGCGCATGTGGGATACTGGCTGGAAAGAATTTTCCCCTGCATAGGCTGTTAAAAGCGCTTTCGTATCTTGTTTGCCGAGATAAAGAGTCATGCCTTGCGCCGCTTTTCGCGCCGCTGCCGTTTCAATTTGAATCCGCTGTGCGCCGAAAAGGCGCAGCATTGGGCCGCGGCTTTCTCGCACTGCCGCAATGAGGGTTAATGGAATACGAAATTGCCTGCGGAAAAGCAACCCGTTTGAAAGCAGCAGCGTCTTTCCCTGAATGGCCCATCGCTGCGTTTTCCAGCGGAGAAAGGCCGCTGCAAAAATCAAAACAACAGCAATCAAAAGCGGTAATTTTTTAACAAACCCTGTCTCCTGCCATTCTATCATTCTGCGCACCAGCGGAAGGATTAGCAGCCAAAAAAAGCGTGGCAGCTGCGTCAGCACATAGGCAGGGTGCATCCGTTTCATTACAGGTTGCCCTCCTTTCCCACCCTGGTTAAGAGAGATAAAACTGCCTGCGCCTGCGCCTGCGTCATCCCGGGCAGTAGCATATGCATCCCTGCGCCCCAAAGTGCAACTCCGTATAGCCCTGCCATCCGGTAAAACGGCGTCCGATAAACACACGTATAAAGAGATTCCGGCCTGGGAAGGCGAATCATCCTTGCAAAAAATAAACCGCGGGTGATGGTGATCCCCTCTTCCTCCAACCGATAATGTAGCTTTCTGCAATAGCGGGGAATTAGAACCCAGATCATCAAGCAGATGCCCGTCAACATCGTAATAGAAAGCGCTCCTGCGGCTGGATACCGTTTTGCCAGCAGCCATAAAGGAAAAATGAGCAGGAGAAATAGGAGCCCCAATCGAGCCCGCCAAACGGCGGCCAGCTTTCGAGATGGCTGCAAATTGTTTCTCTCCCTTCCCCACAGGGCTTTTCTTAGAAAATAGGATTCCGCAGTCGGCTGTAAATTATCCTTTTTCAATTGAATCGAACGTCGAAATCCGTTATAGTAAAGGCAGCTTTTATTTTCCCCATCAACAGTATTTTGATTTTATACTAGAATAGAGAGGCGGATTTTTTCTTGCGTGTTTTGATTGATGCCGACGGCTGCCCCGTTCTGGGCTGCGCCATCCGGGTTGCCAAGCGGTTTGGCGTCCCAGTGCTGTTATTATGCGATACTGCGCACGAATTTACTCGGGAGGGGGCGCAAACCATAACCGTATCTAAGGGGGCGGACAGCGCTGATTTCGCATTGGTAAACCTCTTGCACCCGGGGGATGCGGTGATCACCCAGGATTACGGGCTGGCAGCCATGTGCCTTGCGCGTGGCGCGCTCCCCATCCATCAGGATGGCAAACGCTACACGGCGGAGAATATTGACGCGCTTTTACTCGCACGTCACACCGCCAAGAGGATCCGGCGCGCGGGAGGCCGGCTGAAAGGACCAGCCAAGCGCACGCCGGAGCAGGATTCCGCCTTTGAAAAGGCATTTATACAGCTTTTGGAAGAACAGCAGAAAAAGGAGGACGGCACAGATGAGAACCCTGCTTGACTTTCTTGCGGATACGGGGAGACCGGGGTGCCCCGCCGCCATTCAGGGCGAGGCGGAGGGTTTTCTGCTTTATGCAGAGCTCTATGCATGGGGTAAGGTAACGATCCGGCTCATCGGGTGCGGTTTCCGTGAAGGGGAGGTCTTGCCGCGGGGTGCGTTTATGATGCACCGCTTTAGCTACAGATCGACGGGGGAGGTTTATGAGACGAGCCTCACTTACTCGCTCTTTGGTGAGGAAGCTGAGAACGTGCAAACACTTGATTTCACCTGCTCGCATATCAGGGCAACGGAGCAGCTTTTGCGCTACACGGAGCATGTGGGGCTTCCGGCCGCCGCTCTTCTACGCGAACAGACCGCGATGTTCTCCCTACAGCTGCTAACAAAGGCCTACGCGCTGGATGACAGCGGCCTTACGCCACAGGAGCGGGAGCTGCTGGATGGCGCGTGGTTCGCCGTGATGAATGCGCCGCCTGAATATGCGGATACGCTCGCAGCCTTGTATGGGGAGAATGGATTGGAGGAAGAAAGCCGCATTCGCGAAGTCCGCGCCTGCGCACAGATTGAAAGCAGCAGCTTTTTAAAGGAGACGATTGAAGCGTTCCATGAGGCTGATGAAATAGGGGACATCGGCCGCCTGCGTAAGGCACAGTCGGATTTATTCCGTATCCTGGAGGATCCGGCCAACCAGGAGCTGCACCGTTTCTACCATAGCCTGTTTGACGCTTTTTTGCGGGCAAACGAGGCCTTTCCGCCACGCCGGGAGACCGAGGAGACACAGGCTTGCCTGCAAAACATGGACGCATCACTTCGAGAGTCTGGCTTTACGGGCAAATTCCCGCACTACCGCCGCCGCAGAGGCCAGAGGGGGGAATATCTCTCCTTTGCCTGGTCGCTCGATTTGGAGCAGGAAGAGCCTGCTGTAAGGCTGCATCTGGTTAGCGGCACAGCCTTTTTGAAAGAGGAGGCAGCGGGGCCGATCCCGTTTAAGCAATCCAATGCCTTTGATTGCGAATGGGCAACCTCCAAGGGGCATTGTGCGATCCTTGGTGCATTTTCCACGCTGGCGCAAGGGCAACAGCTTCTACAGGAGGCTGAACTGGCCTTTGCTGGAAAGGCGCTTCCGGTGGGGAGAAAGGTGCTGCCTACGAAAGCGGCGCTCTCCGCCGCGGGACTGGGGGCTTTGGCAGGCGGCGGGGTCACGCTGCTGCTCTATGCGCTGATGGCTTGCGCTCTGTTTGTGGGGAAACTGATGGGCCGCGCGCCCCGTTGGCTGCTGCTGACACAGCTGCGCTTTTGGGGCTGTTTTGCGCTGGCGGCCGTTTTGGCCGGCGCACTGACGGCGGTGATTATTGTATTTCATCTTAGCAGGTATCCGCTTGGCAAGCAGCGTCGTTCCAAAACGGCCCGATGATAGGGATAGGAGATGCATTTAGAATGATATCGTCCGAACAAGGCTTTCTGTTTGAAATGCACCTGCATACAGCAGGTGTGAGCACCTGCGCGCATGTGCCTGCGGAGAAGTCGATGCGATTATATAAACAGGCGGGGTATGCGGGCGTGGTGGTGACTGACCATATCAACAGCAGCACCTTTGCACTCATGAAGCACGCCTCGTGGAAGCGGAAAATGGACCACTTCCTCAAAGGCTACCGCCGCTGCAAGGAATTTGAGGAGGAGCATTTCACTGTGCTGTTGGGCGCGGAGCTGCGTTTCCACGGCAGCGACAATGACTACCTGCTCTTTGGCCTGACAGAGGATTTTCTCTACCGCCACCGCAAAATAATGGAGATGGACCCAGCTTCCTTCCACGAGCTCGCACAAAAGGAGGGGATTCTTTTTGTGCAGGCACACCCGTTTCGCAACGGGTTAAAGATTGTTGACCCCAAGCATCTCGATGGAATTGAAACCTATAACGGCAATCCGCGCCACGACTCGCGCAATGAGATTGCCAAGGCCTGGGCGCAAAAGTTTGGTATGCTGGAAACCTCCGGCTCGGATTTTCACGAGCGGGAAGATTTCGCCCGCGGCGGTGTCATTTTTTCACAGCCAGTCCACACAGGGCGGGAGCTTGTTTCGGCTCTGCGGGGGCCGCATCGCATGAAAGAAATGGGGAAGGGATAATGGAGGCATTTTCCATGTTCGGAATCGCGGCGTTTTGTATCGCTGTCTGTATGCTGGGGTTACCCGGCCGAGTAAAAAAACTGGAAAGAAAAATTAGGCAAAGAGAACGTGAAGAGAAAGGGGGCTTCATCATGTCTGAGCTTTTAAAACAGCTGGAGGGCACCAAGTGCACGATTCGGCTCACAAGCGGGGTTGCGTTGCCGGGGGAATGCCTGGTGCTCGCAGTGGATACGGATTGGCTGAAGGTGCGTATCACTAGCAAAAAGGGAGTTGACACGACCAAGCTGATCCGCACAGAGGATCTTGCGGAGGTGACCTGCCTGTGACGGTGCGGCATGCACAAACCGGGGATATGCCAACAATTATTGAGCTTTTGGAACAGGAGCTCGGCTATCCGCAGGAGCGTTTGGTGCAAACGAATGCGCGGCTTCAGCGCATCCTCAGCCATCCGGATTACAGCACATTTGTCGCACTAAATGAAAGCACAGTAGTCGGCTTCATTGGGCTGATGCGCTGTATCGCCTATGAATTCGAGGGAGATTATCTGCGAATTGCCGCAGTCGCCGTCCGGCAAGAGGAGCAAGGCTGCGGCGTGGGCGGCCTATTGCTAGAGCATGCGGAACGCTTCGCCAGAGCGGCTGGTTTTTCCTGCCTTGCGGTCAACAGTGGGCTTTCCAGGCTGCCTGCCCACGCTTTTTATGAAAAGCAGGGCTTTGTAAAAAAAGGCTATGGCTATGCAAAATGGCTCCGGCCTTAATGGAATATTCACTTCTGCGTGATAACAGCAAAAGGCTGCACATGCCGTGCAGCCTTTTGCTAATGTGTTTGTATCGTAGCGCCCTCTTGTTACTTCCGCTTTTTCACTGAGCGGATGAGGAATATAAATGGAATCAATGCAAAAATCGCCACCAATGCGCTGGCTAAAAAAATCTCCGGCGTGGGGACAGGTTTCACCTGGCCAAGCTCTTCATAGGTCATGCCCGTATTCTGGATTACGCCTGAGCCTATATATGGACCGGTTACCATCGGGAGCAGCACCATGAAGAACATCCGCACACCTTGGAATTGCCCGGCCTTATCCTCCGGCGTGAAGTCGCGGATCAGGCCGCTGACTGCGGAGGTAAGCAAAAGCGCCGCGCCGAGCATGATCCCGCCGACAATGCCGAACACCACCTGGCCGCCCTTATTACCGATCAGGTAAACAGCGATAAAACCTGCCAACAGCAAAATACCAGTGGGGATCAGGAAGGGTATTTTTCCTATCCGATCCATCAGCCTGCCCAAGCTCAGGCTGGAGACCATTGCAATTACGCCTGCAATGGCAATGACCGGAATATAGTTGGAAAATCCTAGATATTTCTCGATATAAATCAGTAGATACGGCATAAACACCTGCTGCGCCATGCTGATTATGCCGAGCGCGCAGAAGGTGATATATAGATTTTTATTCGCCCTCACAGTAGAGGGGCGGAACCCATAGATGATGTTGGAAAGATAGTTGCCGGATGCGGCTTTCAGCCCTGGTTTATCCTTGATAATAAAGAGGCCGGCTATGCCGCCAAGCGACGTGAGCCCGCCGACAATAGCAAAAAAGAGTGTCCATTTTCCCTGCATGGTCAGCGGAGCAAGCGCGCCAAAAACGACCACCATAGCGAGCAAGGGCATAATGGCCAGCACGGTTTCGGTCTTGCCGCGGTTTTGCGGCTCAGTAACGTCTGTAATCCATGCGTTGAAGGCGGCGTCGTTCGCTGTGGAGCCGAAAAAGGTCATGACGCAATCCATAATCACAACAAACACACCTGCCAGCATTACGGCATTTGCCGCTGGAAACAGCACGCTGGTGTTATGTACGGTAATCAGGGAAAACGCAAAGGTAGTAAAGCCCCAGATGATATAGCCCGCACAGATAAAGATTTTCCGCTTGCCGACCTTATCGGAGAGCGCTCCCATAAAAAGGGTTGTCAAAGTAGCGGTGATTGCGCTGAATGCCACCATAGAGGCAATCACGGTCGTGTTGCCTGTAATCGTATTGTAAACATATACATTGAAATACATGTTTTCGACTGTCCATGCCAATTGGCCGAACAGACCGAACACGATCAACGAGGCCCACACACGTGGGCTGAGTTTGGACGGATTCATATTTTCCCCTCCAAAATTCAAAAATATTTATGCAAAACAACATTGTTATCGTAACAGAAGCGATTCATAAAGTCAATAGAAGAAAGCGTCTTCTGCAAAAGGGGCTTCCGCCAAATGGCTCTACAAAAAAAGACGAAAAAAATATAAAAAAGGACTTGCATTTTTATAAAGGCAGTGCTATAATAATCCTCGTCGCTAAGGAGCGCGGATAACGCTCCACAGTCGGTGCTTATGACGATGAGGGTCCACCCGTTCCCATCCCGAACACGGTAGTTAAGCTCATTCGTGCCGAAAATACTTGGCGGGTGACCGCCTGGGAAGATAGGTCAGTGCCGACATTTAGGAATTCAGCCACCCAATAGGGTGGCTGTTTTTGTTTTTTAAAAAGTGAAATTACCGAACTTGCTTGCTAGCCTGCTAATCTACCTGATGCTCACACAGCTCAACAAAGAGACGGATGAGCCGGACGCTATCGTCAATGCCCAGGCTTGCACTGTCGAGCGAAAGCTGGTTGGTTTCCGCAAGGCCCCATTTCCATCCGGTATAGTAGGTATAGTAGGCGGCCCTGCGCTTATCCGTTTTTTTAATTAAGGCGGTCGCCCTGGCTTCATTCAACTGATAGAGGCGCATGATTCGCTTCACCCGCGCTTCCATCGGGGCATGGATAAAAATTTTTACACAGTGGGGATGATCGCGCAGGATATAGTCGCAACAGCGACCCACCAATACGCAAGCGCTTTTTTCCGCCAGCTCGCGCACCACGCCGCACTGTGTGGCAAAGAGCTTATCTGTCATGGATTCTTCTGGGAAGGCGGTAAATCCGTTCGGCGGCGTGTAGGAACCCGCTACCAGAGAGTAGAGCATGCTGTTGGTTGCGTTTTCATCCACATCGTCCAACAGCGATTGATCAATACCACTGCGTTGGCCCGCGAGTGCGATTAGCTCCTTGTCATAAAACGGGATGCTAAGCTCTTTTGCGAGCTTTTCTCCAATCTCCCGGCCACCACTGCCGAATTGACGGCCGATCGTGATGATTGATCGGTTATGTTCACTCATTTTTAGCCATCCCCTTCTTTAAATTTTGGGCTTTTTGCCAGCTTTATTATAACATATCTCCTGCAAAAGGGAAACGTTTTTTTGGCTTTGCGAGGCAGATTGATTGACGTGGAATCATGCTGCATGGTAAACTGGTTTTACAAAATGGAAACCGGGGTTTTTCCTGCCCGGCAGCCTAAATTGGAGGGATGGATTTTGGATTTCAAAAGCAGCCCGTTTTTGTATGTCCTTGGTTTTTGTGTGGTAGGGTTTATCATTGTGCAGTCCGTCTTTTTTCTGGTGCGTGCGTGGCGGCGCGGCAAACAGCTTGGGATGACGACAGCCACTCTGAAAAACACCGTAGTATCAAGCGCGCTGTTTACCATCGCGCCCGCGCTGGCAATCGTCGCCACAGTGCTGACGCTTTCAAAAGCGCTCGGCCTTGTGCTGCCATGGATCCGCCTGACTGTGATCGGCGCGATCCAATATGAGGTGCCCGCAGCGGAGGCGGCAATCAATGCCTTTGGGATCTCAACTGGGCTTTCCCAGCCTGTCACAGACCCTGAGGTGTTCGCCGCAGTCGCCTGGGTGATGACGATCGGCAGTATTCTTCCACTTGTTATCGTCCCCTTTGCGCTGAAAAAAATCCAAAAAAGCATCGGGAAGGTTTCCACCAAGGATCCAAAGTGGGCGGATACCATGGCTGCCGCCGCTTTTATTGGCCTGATTGCCGCTTTTATCGGGCGCGCCGTGCTAGGCAAAGGCCAGCAGGCCGTGATCGGAGACGGCGCCGGAATCCTGAGCGTTGCAACGCTTTTATTTGCCATTCTTTTTATGCTGGTTTTGCAGAAGCTCTGCACAAAGTTCACCCTGAAATGGCTGGAGCCTTTTGCTATGCCTGTGAGCATGTTTGCGGCTATGGGCATGGCGATGCTGCTGGCAAATGTGCTGCCGCCGGATATCGCTTTTCTGGAATGGAGAGGCTAGGCTCAATTTAGATTAGCCGAACCTCAGAATTTTACAAACAGGTAGTTTTTTTGAAAAACACAACTGTTTGGGCAGCCGGCCAGAGCACAGCGGTATAATCATTTGATTTCTAAAAGCGCAAGAAAGGATGGCGCCCCTTATGAAAAATCGTAGCTATGAGGATTCCGTCCATTTTTACGGGCGGATCTGGACTGTCACGGCCCTCTTTGTTATGTTCTGTATTCCTATATCGATTTGTATCTATTTTAACGTGTGGCCAAAGGCAACCAAAGTGCTTGAAGGATTGCTGCCCGTTGCCATGCTGTTTTATCCCTCTGCGATCATCGAGGTGCTTACCTATGGGCCAATGCTCGGCTCAGGCGGCACTTATCTGAGCTTTGTGACAGGGAATATCAGCAATCTGAAGCTTCCCTGCGCGCTCAACTCCATGGAAAACGCAAAGGTGCGCGCCACCAGCGAGGAGGGCGATGTGATCTCCACAATTTCAATCGCCACTTCATCAATTGTGACCACCTTGATCATCGCATTGGGCGTTGTGGCGTTTAGCCCGATCCTGCCTTATATTACCGATCCAAACTCCGCATTTGCACCAGCTTTTCAGCAGGTGGTTCCGGCGCTCTTCGGCGCGCTGGGCGCAACCTATTTTGCAAAACATTGGAAGATTTCGATCCTGCCGATTGCGGTGGTGCTCATTGTACTGCTCTTTGCGGGCAATACGGCAATTGGCGTGTTGATCCCGGTCGGCGTTGTTGTGTCGCTGCTCGGCGCGCATCTTATGTATAAAAAGAAATGGTTAGATTAGCAAAATGCGGGCCGAACGGGTGGAGGTTTAAATAATTTGCCTGCTGTGGTGAGATGCGTTTATAGATTACGAAGATTCGATCAGTTCGCCCTGAGATCGGTGGTGAAAGAACGCCATCTTTTCAACTGCATTTTGTGGTTTTCAAGCACAAACAACGCTCGAAATGGGGGCTGTGCCAAAACCGTACGATTCCGTGGACGGGAGTAAGAAAGGAAAGGTCATTGAGGATGAAACAGACGCCCCAAAAGGTTATGCTCGCCATGAGCGGCGGCGTGGATAGCTCTGCGAGCGCCATTTTGCTTTTAGAGGAAGGCTGCGAGCTGCTCGGCGCAACTTTGCAGCTATTTCCAAAGCATGCAGGCGAGCGGGAAGGCGCCTGCGGCGCTCCATCCGATATTGAGGATGCTCGCCGTGTTGCAGAACGCCTCGGATTCCCTCATGAGGTGTTTCCTCTATTAGGTCGCTTCCGCGAGCAGGTAATCAATCGCTTTGTTAGCGAATACCGTGCGGGAAACACGCCGAACCCATGCATTGACTGCAACCGCGCCATCAAATTCGGCGCGCTTTTGGAGGAGGCGATGGCACGCGGCTTCGATGCGATGGCAACTGGGCATTATGCCCGCGTAGAGCAGGATGTAAAAACCGGCCGGTGGCTACTGAAAAAGGCGTTGGACGATAAAAAGGATCAAACCTACGTCCTTTATCAGTTGACGCAGCAGCAGCTTGCGCATGTGCTTTTCCCGTTAGGGGCTCTGCGCAAGCAGGAAGTGCGCGCGATTGCATCCCGGTATGGTCTTATCAATGCCCACAAACCGGATAGCCAGGATATCTGTTTTGTTCCAGATGGAGATTACGCCGCGTTTATCCGGCAAGATACAGGGCTTACTTTCCCGCAAGGGCGATTTATTGATGCGGATGGAAATACGCTCGGCACACACCAGGGGATGATCCACTATACAGTGGGCCAACGCAAGGGCTTGGGCATTGCATTTGGCAGGCCGATGTATGTCCTTGCGAAAAATGCGCAGGAGAACACGGTGATGCTCGGCCCGGATGAAGCGCTGTTCAGCCGGGAGATGCTGGTGGAGCGCCTCAATTTTATCTCCATCGAAGCGCTTTCCGCCCCGTTGCATGTGCGAGCCAAAACGCGATACCGTCATGCTGCCCAGCCGGCAACGCTTTATCCGGCGGGAGAAAACTGCATCAGGGTAATATTCGACGAGCCTCAGCGGGCAATCACGCCTGGGCAAGCGGCTGTTTTTTACGAAGATGATGTTGTGGTCGGCGGCGGGACAATTGCGGCCGCTTCCCGATAAGAGAAGCGCTTTTTTCAATCAGGATAACGGAAAATCCCCTTCTGCCATCTCGTGCAGAAGGGGATCAATTGCTGTATAAACAAAGCAAAGGCACAATATTTTGGGAGTATTTCTGAATCGTTTTCGTTATGATGGAACACTCCATTTTTGATAATCCATTTATGCGAAATGAAAATTTATACCGTCCCTTGCTGCGGCCAGCAGCTCCCACCCGGCCTGGCTCAGGCGCAGGTAATCCTCTGGAGCCTTTAGCACTTCATCGATCAAAAAAACGAGTGACCAGCGGCTCTCATAAGGCTTTGAAGCATCGTCGCGGTAGGGGTTTGAGGCGAGCAGGCGCAAAATCTCCTCTGTTAGAGCCAGATCATTTAAGCGGAACAGCCGCTTCATCAGAAAGATCAGGCTATATTGATAGGTGTTGAGCCGGCCGAAAATGGCCCTGCGTAAGACGGCATTTGCCTGGATGATATCCGTCATCGAGGCTTTGCATTTTTTGTGCAGGAGAAAGCGGGTGATGCATCTTGAGCAGGCGGCGGAGGCGGCCGGGCTGTTTCCGCTCCACTGCTCTTGCGCTAGAGCAAGCTCTGTGCAGAACGCTTCCGCTTCTGTTTTTTGGAAAAGTGTTAGCGCTTCCACATGGGCAGAAAGCTCCCTTTCACGCTCCAGCATTTCCGCTGCCGTTTTGGGCAGCGCGCAGGCGCCTGGGGGCGCGCAGTCAATCATCTTCAGAAACGTCCTCCCCATAGGCGCAAACCAGGTCTTTATAGTGCCGGCCCTTCTCTTCAAAATTTTTATAAATATTATAGCTGGATGCGGCAGGGGAGAAGAGACAGGTCGCGCCCGGTAGGGTATAGGCATATGCGGCCTTTACCGCCTGCTGCATATCCTCCGCACGGAAGAGATTCTTACCAGTTCCCCAAGTGCGAAGTGTATCCAAAATTTGATGACCGGTTTCCGGCAGGCCGATCAGATTGCGTACGCTGGAGGAGGCGAGCGCTTCTTCAAATGCGGTATAATCCAGGCCACGGTCCATGCCGCCGAAGATCAGCGTATCTACATTTTCGAGCGCCTCTATCGCACACATGACGGCGTGCGGGATCGTAGCGATCGAATCATTATAAAAAGAAATCCCTTTAAATTCACCCACATACTCCATGCGGTGCTCAATGCCCTTGAAATTCTCAATCCCCTGTAGGATTGCTTCCCGGCTGGCCCCAAGGCATTGCGCCGCCGCGGCCGCAAAGCGGATATCTTGGCGGCTGTGCTCGCCCTTGAGGTTTGGGTTGCAGTAGAGGAGCTTGCGCAGAAAGGGCGTATCCCCCTTCTCTCCAATTCGGAGCACGCGGGCGGGGAGCGCCGCCAAATTGATCAATTCACCAAGATCCTGCTGATCGTTGCAAAGGAAGAAATCTCCGGCCTTTTGATGGCGGACGATATTCAGTTTGGCATTCGCATAGCCTGCGAAGCCATGGTAGTGATCCAGATGCTCTGGATACAGGTTGGTCAGCACGGCCACATGCGGCGAGCAGGAGGTGAATTCCAACTGATGGGAGGACATTTCTACCACAGCTGTCATCGTTTCCGCAGCCTCGATATCCTCAAAAACCGGCACGCCAATGTTACCGATCAGGCAGCTCTCTATTCCAGCAGCCTGTAGGATCGAATAGATTAGGGTAGAGGTTGTTGTTTTGCCCTTTGTGCCGGTGATGCCAACCACACGGCAGCGCGCAAAACGAAGGAACAGATCAAGCTGGCAGGTCATCTCAACCGAAGAGGAAATTTGAAGATCACGCACTGTAATCCCCGGGCTTTTAATCACAAGATCATAGCGGTTTATCGCCTCCAGATAATGAGCCCCGCAATGCAGGGTGACGTGCGCATCCTCGAGCGTTACCGGGTTTTGATCTGCAATAGAAAGCTCTTTTTCCGGAAAGTGGCGGCGAATATATTGATAAGTGGAGCGCCCCTCTCGGCCGAAGCCGAGCAAGAGAATCTTTTTTGGGGCGAGATAGTCAAGCAATGCCTGCGGCATAATTGTGCATCTCCTTTATATAAGGCTGAAAAGCAGCCGGGATTTCGTGCTGTGGGTTCCATGCGTTGAGAAGGCTGCCGTCTGAGGAGAGGGCTTCCCAATCGGCGTGCTGTGTAAAATATTGCAACAGGGCTGGCAGCGCTTCTCCACGCGCTCGGTATTGCCGGGCGGCGAGGGCGAGCGCAAAGCGGAGCTCCTCCTGCGTGCCGACACATTCAAAGGGTTTTAGGGGAGAAAAGCCCGCCAGGCCATCAAAAATTTCCCGCAGCTCGTCTCTTTCCAGCAGGTTTTCGCCAAAAATTGCTGAGAGCTGCTCCGGCGGCAGGAATGGGGATAATATGCCGCATACAAACAGGCATTTCGCGCAGTTGCGGCACCACACGTTGCGTTTGCTGCCTGCGTTGCAGCTGCGGAAAACCGCATGATACTGCGGAAGGGCGGCGAAATATTTTGCAATTTGCAGCTCGTTAAAGGGGCGCAAAAGGCTGAAATAATGGATATCCGGCATTAAATTTTTATGCGCATATTGTTGAAAATCATGCTCAAACGCAAAGGATTTGGAATACTGATGGTTGACGGACGCGCCGCTGAGGTTCCCCTCGTTGGCGCTCGATTCATTGGAGAGCACAATATGCTCCGCGCCGATCAAATAAGCGGTATAAAAGCTGAGGAAGGCCACAATTGCTGAAAAGGGCGTGTGGCCATTCAAAAAGCCCTCACGGTTGCGCTCCAGGAGCATTGGGTCAATTGTGCGTAAAACGTGGATCATATCGCCTTGCGTATAACCGGCAGTTAGCGCACACTGATTGCGCGCTTCTTGGAAATTGACCATAAATAATCGGTTCTGCGGGTGAAATGCCCGCATCAGCTCCAGCGTAACACAGGAGTCCTTTCCGCCGCCGACGGGAATCAAATTGAGATGACTGTTGCAAAACGGCTCGTGGGGAATGGGCTCTGCCGCAGGGGCCTCCAGGGTGAGGAACGTATCATAATCCGCCTCGATCCCGTTGCGAAAAAAGAACTCGCCAAGGCCATTGAAATAGAGCCTTTTCCAAAAGGCGTTGTCCGCCTCGTCCAACCCGCCGCACTCCACAACCACGCGGGGCGGGCAGGCACATTTCCAGTAGCTGATGAGTTCTACCATGCCAAGGCTGAAGAGCATCCGCTGCGCGGCCTGCGAATCCGGGGCGTTTTTGATTTGGAGCGGCGCTGTATCAATCCGCAGCGTAGGGCGGAAGCGGCAAAGATTTTCAATTTCAAAATCATAGCGGACGCAAAGCGCATCCCCCTCCTGCGAGAGGGAGAAACCGTGGTAGTAAAAGACCGGGTAAGCCCGGCGAAAGGCGATGTATTTTTTCTGGTTTTCCATGCGGACAACCCTTTCTTTCTGTCGATTCATCCGTGACTCGTTTCTATAATAAATTTCTATAAAATTGTAACAGGTTCCAAACAGAGCGTCAAGGCGAAAGAAGAGGATTTTTGGGGAAAAGTAAAAAATGAGACGGGTATTTTACCCGCCTCATTGTGGAAGCCTACAAATATTTTGGTCAAAAAAGAGAAAGAGCAAAAATTTTTCCGTTAAAATAATCCGGAGATGTTGCCATCTGCATCCACGTCGATCTGATTGGCGGCTGGTGTTTTGGGCAGACCGGGCATCGTCATAATATCACCCGTCAGCGCGACGATAAAACCGGCGCCAGCGGAGAGGGAAAGCTGCTTCACCGTAATTATAAAGCCTGAAGGCCTTCCGAGCAGTGCGGGATTGTCGGAAAGAGAATATTGTGTTTTTGCCATGCAGACGGGTAAGTTACTTTGCCCGAGCGCCTCAATTTCCCGAAGCTGCTTTTCTGCCTGAGCGGTTAAGGCAACGCCGTCCGCCCCATAGATTTCCCGGGCGATCGTTTCAATTTTTTCCCGGATCGGCCGGTCGGTTTCATAGAGGCAGTGGAAGGCGGAGGATTGCTCGCAGGCCTTCAGCACCTTCTGCGCGAGCGCAACGCCGCCTTCACCGCCTTTTGCGAACACCTCGCTTAGTGCATATTCCACCCCGAGCGATGCACAATATTCTGCGAGAAGGCTGATTTCAGCCTCTGTATCCGTATAGAAGCGATTGATCGCCACAACGACGGGAATGCCGAATTTTCGCATATTTTCGACGTGTGCGCCAAGGTTGGCGAGGCCGGCGCGCAGCGCGTCCAGGTTTTCCACAGAGGTTTCCGCTTTGGGTACGCCGCCGTTATATTTCAGCGCGCGCAGCGTGGCGACCACCACCACTGCGCTTGGCCGCAAGTTAGCATAGCGGCATTTGATATCAAAAAACTTTTCCGCTCCGAGGTCGGAGCCGAATCCCGCCTCTGTAATGCAGTAATCGCCGAGCTTGAGAGCGAGGCGCGTTGCCGCGACGGAATTGCAGCCGTGGGCGATGTTGGCGAACGGCCCGCCGTGCATCAGAACGGGCGTGTTTTCGAGCGTCTGCACGAGATTTGGCTTGATGGCATCCCGCAGAAGGGCGGCCATGGAGCCGGTTACGCCCAAGTCATCCGCATAAACCGGAGAATTGTCATATTTGTAGGCGACAAGGATGCGACCGAGCCGTTTTTTGAGATCCGTCAAATCATCCGCAAGGCAGAGGATTGCCATGACTTCGCTTGCCACGGTGATTTGGAAGCTGTCCTCCCTCGGCACACCGTTTATTTTGCCACCCAGGCCTACGATGCAATGCCGCAGCGCGCGATCGTTCATATCCATGCAGCGCTTAAAAACGATGCGGCGCGGGTCGATGCCGAGTGAATTGCCCTGCTGAAGATGATTATCGATGCATGCGCATAGCAGGTTGTTCGCAGCGGTGATGGCATGCATGTCGCCGGTGAAATGAAGGTTGATGTCCTCCATGGGCACGGCCTGCGCGTATCCGCCGCCGGCCGCTCCGCCCTTAATGCCGAAAACGGGGCCGAGAGAAGGCTCACGCAGAGCGATAACCGTGTTTTTGTGAAGCTTTGCCATCGCTTCCCCTAAGCCAACTGTCGTTGTCGTTTTGCCTTCTCCGGCGGGTGTAGGGTTGATGGCGGTGACAAGGATCAGCTTGCCGTCCGCCTTGCCGGCGAGGCGTTTCATGATCGCAGGGGAAAGCTTTGCCTTAAAGCGGCCATAGGGCTCGAGCTCCTCCTCGCTGATTCCGAGCCGCTGCGCAACTTGCGTGATCGGCAGAAGGGAGGCGTTTTGGGCGATTTCGATGTCAGTGAGCATGTCAAAGTTCCTCCTTTAAAATGTGGAGTCCGGTTCAAATTAAAAAAAGTATAACATATTTTTCCCTCTCCAACAAGAAAAAGCAGTTGTATAAACCTCGTAAAGCGCGGTCAGAATAAAGACGGAGGTGCGATGATGATCAAGAACGATTATAAATACACAAAAAAGAAAACAAAAATCGGCGGGAAAGGCTTCTATATTGCGCTGGGATGCTGTTTGCTCGCCGTGGGCTTAGGCGTTTGGGGCGCGGTGCAGGGCCGTGCTCCAGTGACACAAGGCCTTTCCGGTGCAAATTCACAGATAGAGGCCCGCACGACAAAGGCGCCTGTGCAAACGAAGGAGGCGCCCGCAAACGTGCCGGCAACCGGCGTGGCCGACGAGCGGGGAACGCAGCAAGAGCAGACAACCGCCGCGACAGAACGGGAGACGCAGGCGGAATATTTCATGCTGCCGTTGGGAACAAAAATCAACAAAGATTTCAGCAACGGCGAAATGGTAGAATCCAAAACCATGGGTGATTGGCGTGTGCACAACGGGATTGACTTTGCAGCAAAAAAGGGCGATGCTGTCAAAGCGATCAGCGCGGGCACGGTGCTCTCTGTGGAAAACGACAGCATGTGGGGGTGGGTCGTGACCATCGACCATGGCAACGGCATGAAGGCCTCCTACTGTGGCCTACAAAAGGAACCGGCTGTGAAAAAGGGCGGCAGCGTCAAAATGGGCGATGTGATCGGCAAGGTCGGGGAGATCCCGGTGGAAATGAAGGATGAACCCCATCTGCATTTTGAGGTGCGTGTCAACGGCACGGTTACCGACCCGCTGGCCGCCATGGGCAAAGCGGGCTGAACAGCTGCAAAAAGAACGGATATCATTTGGAAAAACGGCAGGGGCGTTTCCGGCGAATCGGAGAAGCCCTGCCGTTTTTTCTGCAATATTCACAAAGAACCCCTACGGTGTAGGCACAAAAGAAGGGGAAAACGGCAATATTACGTAGAGTAGATGAATTTTTGAAGTTCCTTTATTGCAAACTTTAAAGTGGTATAGTATAATTACAATAAATATCTGAAGTGGATGCAGCGCGGGCGTGGGAGCGT
This sequence comes from uncultured Oscillospiraceae bacterium, assembly GCA_900544375.1. Classification (GTDB taxonomy): domain Bacteria; phylum Bacillota; class Clostridia; order Oscillospirales; family Acutalibacteraceae; genus Fimivicinus. Next base: position 6,506 of record UQUZ01000031.1, on the reverse strand, counting down.
GTGACAGAACGGTCATGCCGCTTTTTTTGTTTCGGCAGGGCTGCATATTCCACTCAGATAAAAAATGAAACAGGGAGGAAAAAGTTTATGAAGAAGCGTTTGTTGGCAGCGTTGATGGTATGCGTTCTGGCCGCCCTTCCTCTGGCGGGATGCCAGAACGGAGACGATACGGGCAGCACGGGAGACAAAATTGTCATCGGCGGTCTTGCGCCCCTGACGGGCAATGTATCCGTCTATGGAATTGCCACAAATAATGGCGTACAGCTTGCCTTTGAAGAGATCAATCAAAAGGGTGGCGTGCTTGGAAAGCAGATAGAGTATATTTGTGAAGACGAAAAGGGCGATGCGACGGAGGCAACCAACGCTTACCGCAAGCTCGTCAATCAGAACAAGGTCGTCGCGATCATCGGCGACGTGACCAGCAAGCCGGCGGCGGCCGTTGCACAGGCCTCCGTGCAGGATAACATGCCAATCCTAACGGCTACCGCCACGGCACTCAATGTTACGGCGGCTGGCAAAAACGTGTTCCGCGTTTGCTTTACAGACCCGGAGCAGGGTGAGATTATGGCGAACTACGCCAAGAAGCTCGGCAAAAAAACAGCGGCAGTGATTTATGACACCTCCGATGATTACTCCAAGGGGCTGAGGGATTCCTTCAAGGCAACCGCTGAGAAGCTCGGCATTGCCGTTGCTGCCGACGAAGGCTTTGCAAAGGGCGCAGTCGATTTCCGCCCGCAGCTTACCAATATCAAATCGAAGAATCCGGATGTCCTCTTCGTGCCTACTTATTATGAGCAGGCGGCATTGATCGCCGTACAGGCCAAAGAGCTCGGCTTGACGACGCAGATCGTCGGTGCAGACGGTTGGGACGGCGTTGTCGGCAAGGTTGATCAATCCAACATGGATGCGGTTAACGGCGCTTACTATTGCAGCCAGTATACGGCGGAGAGCGAGGATCAGCGCGTTCAGGATTTCATTAAGAACTATAAGGCAAAATACAACATGGACCCCAATCAATTTGCAGTGCTCGGCTATGATGCGGCTTATATGATGGCCGAGGCGATCAAAAATGCCGGCTCTACGGAGAAGCAGGCGATTATCGACGCCCTTGCAAAGCTTGAGTACAACGGCCTGACCGGCCAGATGCATTTTGATGAGAATCGCAACGTAGTCAAAGAGGCGATCATCATCAAGATTGACAACGGCGCCTATAAGTTTGAAGAAACCTTTGGAAAGTAAGCAGATTACTTTTTGCTGAACTGCCATCCTGCGGGCCGGGCCGTCGGACCCGGCCCGCAGAGCGATTTCCCCGCTGAGCAAAGGGAATGAAATTCCCTTTAAGAATGGGCCTCCCTTTGGAATGTAGCGAGCTTGAAAGGAAGAGCGTTTCTTTTGCTCAGCGGGCAAAGGCGGGAAAGGCAAGCTCGTGAAATGATACGGCGCGCCCCTTTCGTGGGGGAACGCCTAAAGTAGGAAGGTGCGTTTATGGATTTTTTCATCCAAATGATTAACGGCCTTGGCCTTGGCAGCATTTACGCGCTGGTGGCCTTGGGCTACAGCATGGTATACGGCATTATCCAGCTCATTAACTTCGCACATGGCGATATCATCATGGTTGGCGGCTACGTTGTGTTCGTCGTGATGGTGCAGCTCGGCCTGCCGCTTTGGGCGGCGGTAATCCTGTCGATTGCGGTTTGCACCCTGTTGGGCGTTGTCATCGAGCGTCTCGCGTACCATCGCCTGCTGGTCAAGGATGCGCCGCGCCTGTCTTTGCTGATTACGGCGATCGGCGTGAGCATTTTCCTGCAAAATCTATTTCAGCTTGGCTTTACCTCCAGCGCTCAGTCGATGCCGGTGATGTTCCCCAACAAGGTGATTACCCTCGGCAGCCTGCAACTAAGCTTTAGCACCGTGCTGAATATCCTGGTCTCAATCGCAATGATGATCCTATTGGAGCTCATCGTCAACAAATCCAAAATGGGCAAGGCGATGCGCGCCACCAGCGAGGATGCAGGCGCGGCGAAGCTGATGGGCATCAACACGAATTCTACGATCGCGTTTACCTTTGCCATTGGCTCGGCGCTCGCAGCGGTTGGCGCCGTTTTATACAGCAACACATTCCATCAAATTACCCCCTATATGGGCGGCATGCTAGGCCTGAAAGCTTTTGTCGCGGCCGTCCTTGGCGGCATCGGCAATATCCCCGGCGCAATGCTGGGCGGCTATATTCTTGGTGTAGCGGAGAGCCTGACGATCGCAGCGGGCGGTTCCCAGGTTTCGGATGCTGTTGTGTTCGGCATCCTGATTCTTGTCCTGCTTGTCAAACCTGCCGGTCTTCTTGGTAAGAACGTGCAGGAAAAGGTTTAAGGGGGGCGCGCGATATGTCAAAACAACGAAAGCTTTCCTATCTCTTCAGCATCCTTTGGGTGGCAATCCTATTTGCCGCGATCATGGGAGCCGTAGCGACGGGAGTCATCAATTCTTACTATTCCGGCATTTTGGTGCTCATCGGCATCAATATCATCTTGGCGGTCAGCCTGAATCTGGTAACCGGATTTTTGGGGCAGCTTGTGCTTGGCCATGCGGGCTTTATGAGCGTAGGCGCTTATTCCGCTGCATTGTTCACCATGCATGCAGGCCTTCCTATTTCCGTTGCCTTTCCACTCGGCCTGATTTTTGGCGGCTTGGTGGCTGCCATCTTCGGGGTGATTATCGGCGTTCCGGCACTCCGCCTGCGCGGCGACTACCTGGCGATCATTACGCTGGGCTTCGGCGAAATTATCCGTGTGCTGGTTTTAGCAGTGGATTTTACAGGCGGCGCTGCCGGTTTGACGGGAATTCCCTATATCGAGGGAAAATATACGCTGATTATCTATACCTTTTTTATAGCTTTTCTCACGGTGGTTGCGATTTTGGCTTTTATCCGCTCCCGCCACGGGCGCGCGGTGATTGCCATCCGCGAGGATGAGATCGCAGCGGAGGCCTCCGGCATCAACACCACCTATTATAAACTTCTTGCCTTTGTGGTGGCGGCGTTTTTCGCGGGCGTTGCGGGCGGCATTTATGCGCATTATATCGGCGTGCTCGACCCCAGCAAATTCGATTTTAACTATTCCGTCGAAATCCTGATTATGGTCGTGCTCGGCGGCATGGGCTCCATTACAGGCTCCGTTTGCTCCGCAACTGTGCTCACGCTCTTGCCGGAAATGCTCCGCTCTTTTGCAGATAAACGCATGTTGATCTATTCCCTTGTGCTGATTATCGTCATGCTCTTTAAGCCCACCGGCCTGCTCGGGACGCGTGAGTTTTCCGTGCGAAAAATTGTGGGTAAGCTATTCAAAGAAAAAAAGAAGGATACCGGCACGCCCCCGGCGGGCGGCGCGCCTGGAAAGGAGGCCTGAAGCCATGGAGGAGAATAGAGCGGTATTGGAAACCCGCAACCTCGGCATCACCTTTGGCGGCCTGAAGGCTCTGGAGGGCGTCCATTTTCGCTTGCACGAAAAGGAGATCATTGGCCTTATTGGGCCGAACGGTGCAGGCAAAACCACGGTCTTTAATCTTTTGACCGACGTTTATTATCCAACAGACGGCGAAATTGAGCTTGAGGGCAACAGCATTGTGGGTAAAAAAACCTACCAGATCACGCAAAACGGCATTGCGCGGACCTTCCAGAATATCCGTCTGTTTAAAGATGTGACGGTGCTCGATAATGTAAAAACCGCGATGACCAGCAAGATGAAATATTCCCTTCTTTCCAGTATTTTTCGCCTGCCTGCTTATCGACGGGAGGAAAAAGAGATATCAGAGAAGGCCCATGCGCTGCTTGAGGTGCTCGGCCTCAATGAGAAAGCCTATGAAATGGCACGCAACCTCCCCTATGGCCAACAGCGCAAGCTGGAGATCGCCCGTGCGCTGGCAACCTCTCCAAAGGTTTTGCTGCTGGATGAACCGGCTGCCGGCATGAACCCAACAGAGACGAAAGAGCTTATGGAAACGATTCGCCTGATTCGGGATAAATTTGGCCTCTCGATTTTACTGATTGAGCATGATATGAGCTTTGTCATGGGCATCTGCGAGCACTTGGTAGTGCTTGACTATGGCAGGATTATCGCGGAAGGGTCCCCCGAGGAAGTTCGTAAGGATCCGAAGGTGATCGCCGCATATCTGGGTGGGGAATAGCCTGAAAAAGCGGCCTTTGCCGCACCGTTTCAGGCGCGCTTGATACCGATTCCCCAGCTGTTAGAAAGGAATGAGTCAACAATATGGATTTGATGCTTTCCGTCAAAGACTTAGACGTATACTATGGCGCAATCCATGCGATCAAGGGGATTTCCTTTGAGGTGAACGAGGGCGAGATTGTCACGCTCATCGGTGCGAACGGCGCGGGCAAGACGACCACGCTCCATGCCATTTCAGGCCTCGTAAAGCCGAAGAATGGGGAAATTGCCTTCTGCGGCGCAAATTTGCGCACCACAAGCGCCCATAAAATCATCCGGCTTGGGCTGGCCCAGGTGCCTGAGGGGCGGCGCGTTTTTTCCCATATGACGGTGCAGGAAAACTTGGAGATGGGCGCGTATGCACGGAAAGACCGGGGCCGGCTAAACGATGAGTTCGAGCGCATTTTTCAGCGGCTCCCCCGTTTGAAGGAGCGGCGCAAGCAGGTTGCCGGCACGCTATCCGGCGGGGAGCAGCAGATGCTTGCCATTGGACGCGCACTGATGAGCAACCCCAAAATGCTGTTGCTCGACGAGCCATCGATGGGCCTTTCTCCACTGCTGGTGGAGGAAATCTTTCAAATCATTCAGGATGTTAACAAAAGCGGGGTTACCGTTTTACTCGTGGAGCAGAATGCGAAGATGGCGATGCAGATTGCGAACCGCGTATACGTCATGGAGACGGGTACCATCATGATGAGCGGGAACTCGGAGGAAATGCGCAATAACGAGCAGGTGCGCAGGGCTTATTTGGGCGGATAACCGGTGCGTTTCGGCAAAAAGTAAAACCGTGCATAGAGAAAGCGAGGGCAGGCAGATTTGCCTGCGAGGCTGGACGATGGGTTGAAAATCACTGATTTTACGCAAGAAGATGCGAAAACCGTATGCAGCTGGCGTTATCCGCCACCCTATGATATCTATCATTATCCGGAATGGGAAACGGCCCGGGCACAGCATTATGGAATGACGGATGAAGAAACACGCCGCGCAGAGTTTTATGCCCTGAAAGACGGGAATAATTTGACCGGTTTTTTCAGGTTGACGAATCATCCTGATTTTGTAATGATCGGCCTTGGCTTGGCGCCGGATCAATGTGGGAAGGGCCTTGGCAATCAGTTGATGAAAGCCATTCAAACCGTTCTAAAGGAGCGATATCCCGGGCGGCCCGCCTGCCTTGAAGTGAGAACTTGTAATATGCGCGCGATCAAATGCTATAAACGGGCCGAATTCGTCGTCCGAAAAGAGTATTGCAGAGACACGTCGATGGGGATGGCGGATTTCTATTTGATGGTATTATGATCAGTTTCGTTGTATGATATGGCAAGGGAGCTGTTGCAAAATGCCTTGCATTTTGCAACAGCTCCCTTGTACGTTTATTTGAGGCTTTGCCCAAATGGGGGTAAGTCTCAAACTCACAATAGAATGAAAGATTGGATTTATCCGATTGCTTCGGCTTCTGCGCATGCAAGCACCCTTTTAAGCTCCTTTGGAATGGCAATATGCTGTGGGCAGTGGCCTTCGCATTTGCCGCATTCAATGCAATCCGCAATGCCGCAGGATTGTATGCGCGCTCGCAAATCAGCCATTTGATCGAAACGCAGGCAACTGTTATATGCTTCAAAAGCGCTTGAAATCCGCACGCCCTTCGGGCAGCCCTTGCAGTAATTGCAGCCGGTGCAAGGGATCAGCGGCAGGCTTTCCAAAATGGATACCGCCTGCTGGAGCAGCTCGGTTTCCGCTATGCTGAGCGGCTGAAACTGGCCAAAGAGCCGGAGATTTTCGGTTACCTGCGCCATGTCGGACATACCGCTGAGTACGACTGCCGTATTGGGAAGGCTCCCGGCAAACCGGAGCGCCCATGAGGCCGGGCTTGCCTTTGGGGCGGCAGCGGTAAGCAGAGAGACCACGTCGGGATGCGGCGAAGCGAGCGAGCCGCCGCGCACGGGCTCCATGATGATGCAGGGAATGCCGCGGGCCTCAACCATTTCATATTGTTCCTTTGCGCGCTGGGCCGTTTCCCAGTCATAATAATTGATCTGGAGCTGAACAAAGTCCCAGTCGGCGGCATCCAGAATTTCATGCAGAACCTCCGGCGTATCATGGAAGGAGAAGCCGGCATTCCGAACCGCCCCTGCCGCCTTTTTTGCAAAAATAAAGTCGACAAGATTCTCTTTTTTACAAATCTCCCAATTTTCCTGATTGAGGTTATGTAGCAGGTACTGGTCAAAATAGGTCACACCTGTACGCTTGAGCGAGGTTTCTAAGAGCTCTTGCGGTGTGTGCCCCTCCGGA
>UQUZ01000030.1 GCA_900544375.1 uncultured Oscillospiraceae bacterium | reverse complement strand
TGAAGCATTGGAAAAATGGTTGTCGGCGCGAAACGCCTCCTGCCGCAAAGCGGCATCGCCATTTTTCACAGAGGAAGGTTTTATGCGCATGGTGCAATAGCCAATCATAATGGCCTTTTAGCTATATGCGGGGAGGAATTTTTGAATGAACCGGCTCGATTTTTACACCTCAATCACACCCAGCACCCGCCAATTGGAGATTCAGTCGCTTGGGTTTTACGCGTTTCTCCATTTCGGAATGAATACCTTTTTGGATAAGGAATGGAGTGACGGCAAGGCAAGCCCATCCCTTTTTTGCCCGACGCAGTTGGATACGGATCAATGGGTGCGTGCGCTGCGCAACGCAGGCATGCGCGGTGCGATTTTGACCGCCAAGCACCACGATGGCTTTTGCCTTTGGCCGAGCAAGCTTACAAATTACACCGTGGCTTTAAGCCCTTACAGGAATGGAAAGGGCGATATTGTGGGGGAGCTTTCTCGCTCCTGTGCAAAATATGGGCTGAAATTCGGCATTTACCTCTCCCCATGGGATCGGCACGATGAGCGTTATGGAACGCCTGCATATGATGAGTTTTACGTGGGGCAGCTTACGGAACTTTTAACACAGTATGGTGAGATCTTCACTGTATGGCTAGACGGCGCATGCGGTACCTATCTTGATGGAAAGCCGAAGCAGGCATATGATTTTGACCGCTATTATGAAACCATTCGACGCTTACAACCGGGTTGTATCATATCCAACTGCGGGCCGGATGTGCGCTGGATTGGAAACGAAAGCGGAATTACCCGGCGCTCTGAGTGGAATGTGGTGCCGCGTTTTGCATACGATATTCAGACGATCGAAAATAATTCTCAGCAGGCGGATGATCCTGCCTTCCGCAAAAAAGGGGCTGATATCGCCTATAGCGATCTTGGAAGCCGCAGGGCGCTGGAAGGGCACGATGAGCTGATCTGGTACCCCGCCGAGGCAGACGTTTCCATCCGGCCAGGCTGGTTTTTTCATCAAAAAGAGAATGGGAGAGTGCGCTCCATTGATAATCTGCTGCATCTTTATTATTCCACGGTGGGTGGGAATACGCTGCTGCTTTTAAACATCCCACCGGATCAGCGTGGGCTCATCCATGAAAAAGATGCCGCTCGTCTCGCGGAGCTCGGCAGAAGGCTCCGCTCCGCCTTTTCTCATCAAGTGCTTTTCGAGCGCATCACTGCGCCGGAGGGGAAAGAGGGATTTTTCATCAAAAACTGCCTGCGGCCAGACGAAAGCTGCTATTCGCCTCTTGTGCAGGCAGAGCGCTACACTGTGCTGCTTGATTTTAAGCGGGAATCTTTGATTGATAAAATTGTCCTTCAGGAGGATACGCGCTATTCCCAGCGCGTGGAGGCCTTTACAATCGAGGTTTTGTCCGGTAGCCGGTGGAAGCAGATTTACAGCGGTACAGTGATTGGATTTTCTAAAATCGCACGGTTCCGGCCCATCTTAACGCAAAAGCTGAAAATCACCATCACGGCCTGCCGGAAGGAACCCTATTTGCGCACGATTCAAGTGTTTGAAAGCGACGGCACCGAGGTGAAAACGCCCAAAACGCTTTGGCTGCGCAAAAAGGCGGAAGAGCTCAACTATCGGTTGTTTATCTATGCGGAAAATCATAAGGCAACTTCCAAAAGCACACAATAACACAATGAATCCTCTGTGATGGGTTCTTTTCTACTTTCTTCGCATGAAAAAATAATAAAGATCAGAAAAGCGCCGTTCTTCTGCTTCGCAATCCGACACAAATTTTGCAAAGGCCTGTCTATAATGTCAGGAGAGCCTTTCCCGCCCGCGGGTGGACAGGCCCAGCTTTTGCAAAGCGTGGTGTGTCAATGATGAAAAACAGAGGACAGGCGCTTCCTTTTGCTCGCGCATTCCCTCGGGAAATTCCCGCCGCGGCCCGCTTTTTGCTTCGGCAGGCGTTTACGTTGGTTTCCGGATTTGCGCTCGCTCAGGCGGCCGTTTTTGGCTCTTTTTCCCCGCTAGGGGTCGCGCTGGTGGCCGGCGTCCCCAAAGACGGCATTTTAGCAGCCTCGCTGGGGGCGAGCCTCGGTTATTTATTTTCCGGCGCGGATGGAGCGACGCCACTTCGGTATATAGCGAGCGTGGTTGCGGCGTCTGTAATCAGTTTCGCCCTCCGGCAAGTGAAAAAAGAAACGCTGTCTCAGGCACTCTCCTGCGTGACCGCGGCTTCTTGCTGCTTGGTTACAGGGCTTGCGCTCGGTATGTCAGAGGGATTAACGGCCGCGTTGGCGGCCCTCTATGGCGCAGAGTCTCTGTTAGCTGGCGGCGCCGCCTATTTTTTCTACCGCTCTTTTTCTCTCCTCAGCCAGTTCGGCTCCCTGCGCGTGCTTGCTCCCCAGGAAACCGCTTGCATCGTATCTTCCTTTGCGATCCTGTTATTTGCGCTTGCGGGCTTTGATGTGAGCGGGATCGCGCCGGCCAGGATTGCAGCCGTACTTCTGATTTTGCTGGGCGCGCGTTGCGGCCGGGAGGCCGGGGGCAGTATTGCCGGGATCGTGGCAGGGGTTGCCATGGGGTTTGGAGAAGGATTCCGTTTCCTAACCGGGTCCTATGCTTTTGGCGGCCTGCTGGCCGGATTGTTCGCCCCGCTTGGGCAATTCGGATGTGCGGCAGCCTTTGCCGCTGCCAACGGTGTGGTTGTTATTTTAGAGGGAGGGAGCGCCCAGGCGGTTCATACGTTGATCGAAACGGCAGCGGCTACCGTCCTGTTCGTCTTCCTGCCCACGAGATGGATCGAAAAAATAGAATCTGTACTCAATCCCTCCACTGTAATTCACTCTCAGGATGCCTCCCGTGCGCTTTCCGTCCGCCTTCACGAGGCGGCTTCCGGTATGCGCTATGTTTCCACTTCGGTTGATGCCGTGTCGGAAAGCTTAAAAAGGCTTTACACCCCTGGTTTTCATACGCTGCATGGCCAGGTGCGGGAATCCGTCTGCGGCCAGTGTGGTATGAAGGAGCAGTGCTGGGCGGAAAAAGAGACGGAAACCCTGGAGGCAGTGCAATGCATCGGGGCGCTCCTGGAAAAAGGGGAGCCCCTGTCTCCGGACAAACTTCCCGCACAGTTTGCCGGCCGTTGTATCCGGATGGCCAGCTTGCTCGACCGGTATCGGGAGGAGTTTTCCGCCCATATCGCACGCGCCGGCGCACAAAATCGAATGGGTCGACTTCGGGCGGTGATCGCGGATCAATTTGGTGAGATGGCGGATTTGCTGGAAGATTTATCGCTCGATTATGGGGAAGAGCTTTTCTTCGATGATGAAACAGCCCTGCGTATCCACGATTTGTTAGAAGGGGCAGGAATGGAAATACAGGAAACCATATGCCGCCTTGATGCAAACGGACGGATGTATATTGAAGCTACGGGCCAACCGGGTATAGAGAAGCTCCATCAAAAGGAACTCCCCTCCCTGTTTCAAGAGGCCTGCGGGCGGGCTTTTGATCCACCCTGCTTGGAAATGATCAGCGGGGAACTCTATCTCACATGCAGCGAAAAAGCGCCTTTTACCATGCGCACTGGAGCCAGCCAGCGCACCTGCGGCGAATCTGCCTTGTGCGGGGATACGTTTGAAACCTTCCGCGATGGGCGCGGCCGGCAGATTCTGCTCATCAGCGATGGGATGGGCACGGGTGGGCGGGCCGCCGTGGATGCCGCGATGGCGAGCGGCCTGTTTTCAAAGCTTGTAAAATCGGGGCTTGGCTTTGATACCGCCCTGCGGATTGTGAACTCTGCTTTGCTTGCAAAATCAGAAGAGGAATCCTTCGCTACGCTCGACCTTGCCTGTTTTGATTTTTATACAGGGGCATGCACCGTTTGCAAAGCGGGGGCGGCCGCTTCCTTTTTGCGCCGAGCAGGAAAGGCAGAGCTGTTAGAGCGCGCCTCAATGCCTGCGGGGATTTTGCGGGAAGCCCGGTTTTCCAATTTTCAAACAAAGCTTCAGCCGGGAGATTTAATCCTTTTGGTCTCTGATGGCGCGCTTGGCGCCGGTACCGGATGGATTCTTGAGGAACTCGAGCAATTTGAGGGGAGCGGCGCACAGGCGCTTGCCGACCGGATCTCTGAAGAAGCGGCGCGCAAAAGAACGGATGGCCATGCGGATGACATCACAGTAGTTGTGGGGGTCGCGGCAAAAAATCAATAGTCAATGGGCCGGTGTACAATGTTAAGCATTGCATACCGGCCCGTTTTTTTAGCTTTTTTCTAACATGCGTTTATTTATACGGTTCTTCCTGCTGATGCCGTACTCTGCGAAAGATCAAACAGGCAAGCGCCGCTGAAAACATCTGGTCTGGCGGTACTTGACTCTTTATTTCCTCAATAGAAAGATCAGGCGCAGATTCCTCCAGCGCGTCTCGCAGTTTTTGAAAAAGGCTTTGGCGGCTACTCTTTCGGCAGACGACCCTGACGGAAGGCTCCCGCTCTATAAATTCAAATTCTTTTTTCATAAATGATCAATCCCTCAATCTTTCATCTCTTCAATAGTGTGCCCTCCTTCTGAATGGAAAATCAGATACAGGGAGAATCTTACGCCTCCAAAATTCGCATAGAGGATTCTTCCTCGAACTGCCTGCTGTATAAATCGTGATAATATCCCTTTTTTTGCAGTAGCTCAATGTGTTTTCCCTGCTCTACGATCCGCCCATCTTTCACCACTAAGATCAAGTCCGCCTGACGAATCGTCGAAAGGCGGTGGGCAATCAGAAAGGAAGTTCTGTTTTGCAGTAGCTTCGCGGTTGCCTGCTGGATCAGCTGCTCTGTCTGCGTATCAATAGAGGAGGTTGCCTCATCCAGCACAAAAATGCGTGGATCCGCCAGCACCGCGCGAGCAAAGGAGATTAGCTGCTTTTCACCGGTAGAGAGACGGTCGCCGCCTTCCCCCACATCGCTTTGATAGCCCTTTTCCAGCTTTTTTACCACCTGGTCCGCCGATACGGCCTTGGCTGCGGCGATCACTTCCCCGTCCGTTGCATCCAGCCGCCCATAGCGAATATTTTCCATTACAGTGCCTGAAAACAAATGCGGGTTTTGCAAGACATATCCCAGATGGCTGTGGAGCCAGAGCTGGCTTCTCTCGCGGTAATCCCGCCCATCAATCAAAATCCGCCCCCTTGTCGGCTCAAAAAACCGGCAGGCAAGGTTGACCAGCGTACTTTTTCCAGCGCCCGTTTCCCCTACAATTGCAATGGTGGAGCCGGCGGGAATCTTTAAGTTAAAATGATGGAGGATTTCCTCCTCCCCATCCGGATAGTGAAAAGAAACGTCGCAAAACTCGATCTCCCCACGGATGGGCTCCCAATTCTCCTTGTTTGGGTGAAATACATTGCCATAGCGCTCCTCTACCTCAGGGCGATCAACGATCTGCGGCTTCACATCGAGCAGGCCTGTCACGCGCTCAATATTCGCCTGCACGGAGATGGCCTCCGCAATGGTGCGCGCCAGCTGCTGAATCGGCTCAAAAATGCCGATTGCATAAGAAGTGAAGGCGGAGAGCGTGCCAATCTGGATCAAGTTTTCTTGCACCATTTGCCCGCCGCGTGCGAGGACAATTGCCGTCGCTAATGAGCTACAAAACATCACCAGCGGAATATAAATGGCACTGAGCTGGGAAGAGCGAACGGAGGCCTTGCGCAGCCCGTTGCTGACGCCCTGAAATTCCTGATAGTTCTGCTCCTCGATCACAAGCGCCTTTGAGGTTTTGGCGCCCATAATTCCCTCATTGTAGGCGCTCGTCACGTGAGAATGCGCCTTGCGGATTTTACGGTTCCAATGTAGAATTCTATTTTGAAAATATGCGGTCAATACTGCGATGACTGGAACCACAAGAATCACTGGCAAAGCAAGGGCGGGGTTAAGCACCAGCATCGCCGCAAACACGCCAAGCACATAAAACAGCGCCCATAGAATATCGATCAGGTTCCACGCCATCAATCCTGCAATGCGGTTGGTGTCACTCATAATGCGGGAAAGGATGTACCCTACCGGCGTTATATTAAAATAGGAAAAAGAGAGCGTCTGCATATGCACAAAGCACGCGCGCTTGAGATCGCGCCCCATGCCCATCTCCACCCGCATGCAGCCGCGCGTAAAACAAATGACACTGACCGTCTGAAACACGATTACACCTGCATAGGCCGCGGCAAAGGAAATCAGGCCGGACGAGGTGCGTGCCTCAATAAAATGATCGATTGCATACCGCTGAAATAATGGCATCAGAATATCGATCGCCGCACAGGCGAGATTGAGCGTTAAAATGACAAGGAGTGTTTTTTGATAAGGCTTTAGGTAAGGCAAAATGCTTTTCCATACCGGCCACTCAAACGCCCGTTTGTTATAATCCTGCTCTTCATAAGCCATTTTCAACCCCTCCTTTGAGCGGAAAGGATTCCGCCTGTTCCAACAGCTCCCTATCGTCGCTGTTCATCTGGATTTCATAAATCGAACGGTAGATGCCCTCTTGGGCAATCAGCTCCTCATGCGTTCCCTGCTGCATCACCCTGCCGCCGTCGAGCACCAGGATTTCATCCGCTTGCATCAGAGTTGTGATGCGGTGGGAGATGAGGATCACTGTGGCATTCCCAAGCTTGCTGTGAAGCTCCCTACGGATTGCCGCGTCAGTTTCCGCATCCACGGCGGAAAGGGAATCATCAAAGATCATAATCGGCGCCTGCTGCATGAGCATACGGGCAATGGCAACCCGCTGCTTCTGCCCACCGGAAAGCGTAACGCCCCGTTCGCCCACGATTGTGTCGTAGCCGGAGGAAAAACCGTCGATTGCCTCATCCACGCAGGCGATTCCGGCGGCGGTGCGGATTGCTTCGAGCGATGCGCCTGGCCTGGTTGCCCGGATATTCTCCGCAATCGTGCGGGAAAAAAGGAACGGCTCCTGCAAAACAATGCCGACTTTGCCGCGCAGGTAGCTGCGTGAAATCTCCCGGATGTCCACACCGCCGATTGTGATCCTGCCGCTGCCTTCCGGCAGATCATAAAGCCGGTCGAGCAGATGCATCAGGGTCGATTTGCCGCTGCCCGTGCTGCCGAGGATGGCAAAGGTTTTTCCTGCCGGGATGGTAAAGGTCACATCATCGAGCACCGGCTTCTGCCCTTCATAGCAAAAGGTTGCGTGTTCAAAGCGGATCTCCTGATTCATCGGAGGTCGTTTCGCCTGCGGCGGATCTTCCTCCTCCTCCGCCTCTAAAATATAGCCGACGCGGTCAATGGACACACCCGCCTTACTCATATCGGAGAGGATGCGCCCAAGCCCGCGCACCGGCCAAACGAGGGAGGCGTTATAGGAGACAAATACCAGAAACTCGCCAAGCGTGATTTCCCCATTCACCGCGGTGATAACGCCGGCGCATAAAACGCAGAGGATTTGAAGCCCCGTCATCAGGTCGCCGATGCCCCAGTATGTGCTCATTAGACGGCCGAGCCGAATCCATAAGTTTGCAAAATGATTGTTTTTATGATCAAACCGCTCAATCTCGAATGCTTCCCGGCCAAATGCCCGCACCACACGCACGCCGGTCAGGTTCTCCTGCACGGTGGAGGAGAGCGCGCCCTCTGCCTCGTCCGCCTTGCGGAACCGCTTTGCAATTTTTGCATAGAAAATGCCGGAATAAGCGGCTACCACCGGGATAAAACAGAGTGCGATCAGGCTGATTTTCACATTCATTGTGAACATGATGCTCATATACAGGGCGATTAAAAAGATCGTTCGGATCACTTCCAGCAGCTGGTTGCACACAAAATTGCGGATTACATCCACATCGGAGGTGCAGCGCTGAATGATCTCGCCGGTTTGATGTTGCACATGCCAGGCGAAAGGCAGCTTTTGAATATGTTCATAAAGGCGGTCGCGTAGCGCTTTAAGGAAGTTCTCCGTCCCCTTTGCCAACCCCATGCGGGAAAGATACATGCTCACTCCGGATAAAATGGATACCGCCAACACCGCGCCCGCAGCCAAGAGCAGCGCTGCCATGCCGCTCCCGGCAAAAATCCCTTCAGGCACGATTCCCTTGATAAAGCCTGGGATTGCGGCCGGAGCGCCGCCAATGATCGAATCCACCGTGATCCGGATGATTTGTGGCGTAAGCGCGTTAAAAACCGTGTTCAGCATGGAAAACACCAGTGCGATCAAAAATAAATGCGCATTCCCACGTAGAAAGTGGAGAATTAGCCCGGTGCGCCTTCGGCTTACTGCCCGTTTTTCATTTTTCAAGTCATTCAGCTCCTCTCTTTCATGGAACCCGCTTTTTATTGGATTCCCTTTTTCTTTTTCCAAAGAAAAAAGCATCCCTGAAGCAATCAGGGATGCTTTGAAGCCGCGATTCTTATGAGATTTCCGCGAGGAAGACTCCTTACGAGGGAACTTCCCCAATTGAAATCTGATTCAGAAGAAAGGCGGGCAAAACAACCGCTGACTGTGCAAAAATTTGCGCATTACCCCTATACGCGTTGGAAAATGTATGATTCCACACATACGCTACCAGCAGCACGTTACGCTCCATACGCTTCGTCACTTTGAACCCGCCTCCTTTCATAAAGTGTCTTTGGAAAAAGTTGTGTGTTTAGTATACCTTCCGCTCCCATAGAAGTCAAGCATAGATTTTGTATTTTTTTCTGCAACGAATTGTATGTTTTGCTAAAACAGAGAAATCGAGTCATCAGGGAATTCTTTTATGCAAAAGGACAATTCGCTTGAAACCTTGTATTTTGCGCGGGCATTGTTTTTACCCAAACGAAAAATAGCGGGTCGTTTCCTAAGCGGCGGAAGAAAAAAATCAATTGGATCGATCGGTGTTTGGTAGGATGTGCTTTGTTTGTAATAACCTTAATTTTTAATCGCAAAGCACGCTGCAAGGGGAATAATCCCGGTTTGCAGCGTGCTTTTTACAATGGTCTCGAAAATTGATTTTTATTTTTGGGCTTCATGCAGAGCCCAGCTAACGTGTGCCTGGGGCCTATTCTATTCCAAACCCATTTTAGCAGCTCTTCTCATGCAACCGGTTCCTTCACAAATGCGCGATCAAAGTGGCCACGGCAGCGCCAACGCTTGCCGCAGCGGTTAGTTTGGCGGCGGAGAGCAGGGGCCTGCGTTTGGCCTTGGTGGGAGGAGGCGCACCTGTTGCCTGGGCGATCTGTTCTACCCGTTCCCGAACCTTGCCCTCGCTGACAGTCGCATATTCCGGTTTCACAATAAATAAAATCCGTTCAAAGTATTCGCTGCCTGTATCGCTCACCTCTACAACCTGACGGTTGACACCCTTTATCATGGCGCATCCTCCCTCGTTCCAATTCTGTTCTGCTCCTATTTTGGTCAGTCAGCAGAATCTTTATACGGCAGAGGGTGGAAAAAGAATTGGCAATTACTGCTTTATACGACTTGTATAGTTGAAAGTTTGTGCAAAAGTGTGGAAAACTCGGTGGAAAGTGTGGATAACCGGGCCGTTTTTTTGGAGAACAAGGTGGGTTCGACGAAAAACGCAGAATGTGGAGAAAGATTGTTAACGATTTATCATATACAATGGGTTTTATCCGCTTTACGAAATGCAGTTTTGTCGGCAAAACTGGGCATTTCTCCCGCTGAAAAAAAGACAACGCCGGGTGGAAACCCGGCGCCGCTTTTGATATGGAGGGGAAACGGGAGAAAAGCTCCTCCCGGATGTGGGCAGTTTGAAGCATTAAACGGCCAGCATGGCGGCTGGCGTAACGTCATTAAAAAGCAGAGCAATGACGACCGCTGAGAGGAACAGGAATGCAATAATGGAAAGGGAAAG
This sequence comes from uncultured Oscillospiraceae bacterium, assembly GCA_900544375.1. GTDB lineage: Bacteria > Bacillota > Clostridia > Oscillospirales > Acutalibacteraceae > Fimivicinus. Next base: position 21,067 of record UQUZ01000030.1, on the reverse strand, counting down.
AATCATCGTTTTTTTGCTTTGGATATAAGCTTTCATATAGCTCCGCTCCTTTATCATTTGATCTTGTTTTTATTATAGGGCGGAGGCAGGCGGAAATAAACATGAATTCGATTACAGATCGCTACAATTTTATTACGTAGAAACGCCAATAGTTACAAATCGTAATTTTTTCAGGAAACGGTTACAAAGTGATAACAGTATCATGAACAAATTGATACAAAAACGGATATTTGTATGAATCTGGACGATCTGTTTGATCGATCCGATCATCATGTCTGCCGTTCAAGCCCGTGTTCCGTCAGCTGGTATACTTGGGTGCAGACCTCTGAGATCAGCTTGCGGTCATGCGTCACGCATAAAAATGCGCCGCCATAATGGCGCAGCGCTTCCCGGATGACCGGCCCGGTCAAAGGGCTTAAATTGCGCGTCGGTTCATCAAGCAAAAGCACATCGCAGCCGCCGAGCAATAGCTTAAGCAGGCAGAGTTTTGCCTGCTGGCCGCCGCTGAGCGTGCGAACGGGCCGCTCCATTTCATCTGCGGTAAATTTCATACTTCCGAGCCTTGTACGGGCCAAGGTGAGGGCGGCCCGGTCTCCGCCATCCCAAAGGATTTCAACCGGCGTTTGCTCCCCGTCCAAAAGGGTAAGATAATCCTGCGGCATATAACCGGCGTGGATATCCTTGCGCTGCTTCAGCTCCTCCCAAATCGCCTGCAAAAGAGTTGTTTTGCCCGCTCCATTTTCGCCGATCACCGCGGCATGTGCAGGGCCGGTCAGCGTAAGCTTTATATGGTCTGCAAGGGCTTTTTCTCCTGCCTGAAGGTGGGGCAGGTAAAAAGAGAAGGCCTCTTTCCCCTTGGGGAAGCGCAGCTCCCTGTTAAAAAAGAGCTCTACGGCCTCCTCTGGGTCTGGAAAGTTGAGGAACTCCTCCTGCTCCCGCTCCATGCGCTTTTGCTGCGATTTTACCGCGTGCATTTTCTTTTTGAGCAGCCGGCCCCCGCTTGGGTTTGCGCGGGTAATAACGTTTTGCTCATGCTCCACGCGCTGATAAATCTGCTGCCAGCGATCCTCCCGCGCCCGCTGGTCCGCCCGCTGTTTGGCGGCTATCTGCTCCTGGTGGGCGAGCATAGCGTTTCGCCGCTCCACATAGGCGCGGTAGCCCATGCGTTCAAGGGTGTGTTGAGCAGCGGTTTTACGGCGTATCTGCTCAAAATGCAGGATCACATTGGCTGTATGTTCCAACAGCGTTTCATCGTGAGATACATAGAGAACTGGGATCTTCGATGACAAAATCAGCCGTTCCAGCCAATCTAATGCACGAAGATCCAAATCATTGGTTGGCTCGTCGAGCACGAGAAAATCCGGCCCCTGCATCAGCGTACGCAGTAAAAGCAGCTTGATGCGCTCCCCTCCGGAAAAAGCGGCAAGCGGACGCTCGGAAAACGGCGCCTCTGCCGGAATTGTGAGCTGGGAGATCAGATTATAATCCGGCCCATCTGGAAATAGTTCATGCACAGGTGTATTGAGAAGGGCTGTATCCGGCCTTTGCGGCAGATAGCCGGGCAGCGCGCCATGCAATTCAATCCGGCCGCTAACATGGCAATAGCTCCGGATCGCCTCCGGCTCACAGATGAGCTTTAGCAGCGTGCTCTTGCCATTTCCCTCCTCGCCTATGAGGGCTACGCGGTCGCCTGGGTGCAGCGTAAAGCTAAAATCGTGCAATAGAGGGCGGCCGCTCTCTCTGTGCTCAATTGAAATATGGCTGCATTCGAGCATAAAAAACATCCTTTCCTGCATCACTGCAAAAAGGAGCGCATGCTTCCACATGGCAGGCGGGAAACAGGCGGAATCATCCCCTTAATGCAGCGTTTTTGGGTATAAAAAACGCCTCTGGTAAAACCAGAGGCGCTCCTGCCGACAATATAAGGGGAATAACTGCAATTTATTCCACGAGGGCGGGCAGAAGGGCTGCTGATTTTACCGTATTTTGCATCAAACGCAGATACATTCCATCCGCCTCGCTTTCTTTTGGTTGTATTGAAGCCGTTCTTATGATATCCTAGGCGGCAAGAGAAGTCAAGGGGGATTTTTTATGATACGATTGACCCTGGCCGCACCGGAGGAAAGGTTTCGAGAGCAGATCCTCGCCTATCGGACGGAATTTTTAGAGGCGGGGGATCACATGGCCGGCTGCGCAGGGCTCGATCGGGCGCCTTCCTTCGAGCGTTGGCTCCAGGCCGTGCGGGCTAACAGCAGAGAAGAAACAGTTGGGCGGGGCCTCGTGCCCGCCTCCAATTATCTAGCTATCCGCTTGACTGACCATCGTCTGGTCGGTTTTATCGATGTGCGCCACCGGCTGAATGAGGTTCTGCTCCAATCCGGCGGCCATATCGGCTATAGCGTGCGCCCTGGGGAGCGCAGGCAGGGCTATGCAACGGAGATGCTCCGGCTTGCCCTGCTTAAATGCAGGGAGCGTGGAATGCATCGTATTTTAATTACCTGCCGGAAGGAAAATATCGCCTCTGCGCGGACCATACAAAGCTGCGGCGGCGTTTTGGAAAACGAGGTCGTAAAGGACGGGCAGGTTTATCAAAGATATTGGATCTTGCTTTCATCGACCTAATTGGGAAACGATGCGTTGCGAAGTTCGGCATTTTTTGAGGCATGGATAGATGGGGCGGAACAGTGGAGGCTACCAAACATGCTCTCCCAAAGGAAAAGAGGCTGATGCAACAGGAAACTATTTTGCATCAGCCTCTTTGTAATTTTTGACACGCTGGGTCAATATTGTGATAAATGCTTATGATCGTGGCGCTCTGGAATGGTTCCATAGGTGCGCTCGAACTGGACCAGTTCCCTTTCAATCATTCGGCGAAGTTCATGCGACTTCGAGCATCCATAAAATTGTGATACATAATCCAATCTTTCAAAAAGTTCTTTGTGAATGCACACAGTAAAACGGACACTGTCTTTTTTCATGGGAAACCCTCCGTATTTCATGATTTGTAGAATTTTATCGCATTATACCATATAATGATATCACGACGGCTTAAAAATCGTGATAAAATCATATATCTCTCTTTTGCCCATATTATGGCGTGTGATTTTGCATAAATTGACGAATAAAAGGGTTAATTTGTAAAGTAAGGGCGATAATTTTTAAATATTTGGTAAACAGTAACCGCTTCAGGTGGATGCGGAGACACGTAAGCGGTTTTTTTATGCACGGCCGGCATGCCGCCCCATTCTACAAAACTTCCTGAAAACTGTAAAAAGGATCTTGACTTTACCAAACGCTTGCGATATACTATATTTGTATTCTAACCACGCATTGATCTCACATTTTTTGTAAGTCATTGTCCGTTTGATGGTTTACAGAGATGTGATTTTTTTTTGGTGCAAGATCGGATACAAAATATTTTAGGAGGTACCAGCTCTATGAATAACGGTACAGTAAAATGGTTCAACTCAGAAAAAGGCTATGGCTTCATCTCAAATGACGACGGCGGCGAGGATGTATTTGTGCATTTCTCCGCAATCCAGGCGGATGGCTATAAATCTCTTACAGAGGGCCAGAAGGTTACGTTTGATACGGAGCCCGATCCGAAGGACAGCAATAAGCTGCGCGCTGCAAACGTACAGGTCGTCGGCTAAGAAAAAATAATTTTTGCCTCCATTCAATTCTGAATGGAGGCTTTTTTATTACGGAGCAACAAATCGGAGCCTGCCCAAATAGCACAGGTTCAAGAGCTACCAGCCGTTTACGGGCACAGTTAGTCACCGGTTATTTGGATGATGATGATGGTTCCCGCATCAGCCGCAGGCTCGTTTTCGATGCAAAGCCTGCCACAACCTCATGGAACAAAGAGATACGCAACCTTTATGAGAGCAGTCTGTTACCGGCGATTTTTTATTACGAAGCGCAGCGGAGTAACAAAGCAAAGCCTGCCGCAACCTCATGGAACAAAGAGATACGCAACCTTTATGAGAGCAGTTTGTTACCGGCGATTTTTTATTACGAAGCGCAACGGAGTAACAAGGCAAAGCCAATTACGATCTCATGGGGTTAAAGAGATGATGCAGCCAGCTTGCCACACACACTTATCCAGCGGCTATTTTTATTTCATATGGCTGATGAGCTGTAATAAAAGGTGTTTTTCCTCTGCCGAGAGCGTCATCCACTGCTCTAGAAGCTGTGTCTGATCTGGTGTCAGCACGGAAAATTCCTCTTCTTCCGCGAAAAACTGTGCCAGGGTCAGGTCAAAGGCTGCACAGATTTTTTCCAGGGAGGATATAGATGGCGTCATTTCTTTACGATACCAGGAGGAAATTGTAGATTGCGGCAGGCCTGACCGGACGGAGAGCTCATATTCCGTCCATCTATGGGCCAGTCGATATTTTGTAATGGTCTCCAAAACGCGCGCCATCTCATCACCACCTTGTAACGTTTCGTTTATTGTAGTACGATAAAGCGTTACTTTTAACCATTATTCTCGTATATTAAATGCGATATTATTCACATCTATGGAAATATAATGATTTTGTTTTCTTACTGCATAGGGAAATGGCGCAAAAAAACTGCTGGGAACACATGGCTTCCCAGCAGTTTTTAGAAATATCCGGCTGTTTTATTGACTGCGTGCCTGATCCAGCTGATTGCGGTAAATTTGAATTTGCTCCGGGCTCCGCTCATAAAAAGGGATCGGGAGGGAAACCGTGCGGATAATCCGCAAAGGCGGGCCATTCAATAGCAAAACGGTGTTTGCCATAGCGGCTGCTTCTGTGAGCTCATGGGTGACTAAAATCGTCGGTTTTTTCCCAATCGACTGCATTGTCCAGGCGATCATCTTGGCGCGTGTGGCGTCGTCGAGCGCTTTAAAGGGCTCATCCAGCAAAAACAGGGCGCCTGCGTAGGCCAACGCACGGGCGATGGCAACCCGCCTGCGCATACCGCCGCTGAGTTCATCCGGTAGCTTTTGGCGCGCATCTGCAATTCCGGACTGCTCCATCCAAAAGGCTGCTTCTGTCCCAGGAGCGGCGATAGCGATATTCTGCTCTGCTGTGCACCAGGGCAGCAGGCGGTCCTCTTGGAATACCATGGAGATTTTGGCGCCGTCTAGGCCGTTGATCGTGCCGGCATCCGCCGTTTCCAACCCGGCAATCAGCCGCATGAGGGTGGTTTTTCCGCAGCCGGAGGGGCCGCAAAGCGCAGTAACGCCCTCAGAGGGCAGCGTGAGGGAAAAATCCTCCAACACGGTCTGCCCCGCGTAATGCTTTTTTAGATGGCAAACTTCTAGGTTCATGAGGGTTTCTCTCCTTCTTGCTTCGGCGCGCAGCGCAGCAGGCGTGTGCTGAGGCGGCGCATCAGTGAGACCAGGAGCTTTTCCAGCAGCATGCTCAAAAGAATGATGACCAGTGTCCAAGCAAACAAATCCGATGTTTCCAAATACACTTTGGCGTTATATAGCTGCAATCCAATTGAATTGCGCGGCATGGCGAGCACCTCTGCCGCCACGCCCGCCTTCCAAGCGAGCCCAAGGCCGGTGGTACATCCCGCCATGAAATAGGGCAGAATGCTTGGCACATAGATGCGCCAGGCGGTTTTCCATGGGCCGAAACGGAACATTCGGCCCATTTCCAATAGCTGTCGGTCCGTATTGCGAATTCCCTCGCTGACATTGGCCCAAATAATTGGCAGCACCATCAGAAAAGCCGCGAACGGCGGAATCTGGTTGCCGCGCAGCCAGACAAGCGCTAAAATAATGAAAGAAGCTACGGGCGTAGCCTTGATAATTCCGAGCAGGGGGCTAACCAGTGCATGTAGAAAGGATGATGCACTCGTCAGCACAGCCAGAAAAACGGCCGCTACCACAGCTGCCAGATAGCCGGCCATGATCCGTAGAAGAGAAGCGGCAGAAATAAGCCAAAAGTCCGTCTCCCGCAGAAGCTGCAAAAGGCGGACCAAAACCTGCGCGGGGGAGGGAACCAGAAGCTCCTGCCCCACGCATAGCGATACAATTTCCCACACGGCGATCCAAAAAAGGATCGCCGCGCTTTTTTTCAGCAAAGGGAAACGGGGCCGTCTGTCAACGGCTGTAGTAGAAGTCATCACCAGGCATTGCTCCTCCGATGGATTTTGCGTTCGCTTTGAAGAGAACGTTCAGATTTGCCTGCATCGTCGTTTTCATGGAATCCCCTTCTAGGAAGATAATGTTGCAGTTCGGAATGGCGAGCTCTGCGATCAAGGCCTTGGGCATGATCCCGAACTCTTCCACCAGTTGGGAAGCGTCTACCGCACTTTCAGTGACATAATCAACTGAAGCCTTGTATTCCGTGAGGAATTGATCCACCGCAGCCTTATTTTTTTGCGCAAATTCCTTATTGACGATGATGCACCCCTGCGCAAGCGTGCTTTTTTCACCGGATTTTTCCGTCGCCTTATCCCACTCTGTGGTCAGGTTTAATGCGCGGCGGATTTCCTTGTTTTCACGCAGAACGCTCGTTACATTCGGCTCCGGCAGCATGCAAATCGCCGCTTTGCCGGAGGCCATCAGGGTGGCAAGCTCTGCATGCTCGGATTTGTATTCAATCGTGATATCCTTCTCTGGGTCGATACCGTTCTGCTCCAGCAGGTAATTTAGGATATATTCCGGCGTAGCGCCCTTACCGGTGGCATAGATCGTTTTGCCCTTGAGATCGGAAATAGAATGGATTGAATTACCGTTTTCAAGGATATAAAGAACGCCTAGGGTGTTGACTGCCATCACCTGCGCATTGCCCTTTGTTTTATTGTAAAGAGCGGCGGCTAGGTTCACAGGAACGGCTGCAATATCAAACTCACCGCTTGCGAATTTTGCTGTGATTTCATCTGGCGCACCTGCAAGGGTGAAGTTGTATTTGTTTGCAGTGGCGCCGTCCTTAGCGTCCTTCATCAGTTTCACCATGCCGATGCCGGTAGGCCCCTTCAATGCCGCCACGTTGAGCGTAACGTCCTGCGCGACAGGCGATGAACTCTGCGCGGCTTCGGTAGAGGGTTCATCCCCTGTGCCAGTGGTACCGCAAGCAGCCAAGGCAAACAGCAGGGAAAGTGCCAGCATCAGGGAGAGAAGCTTCATGCCCTTTTTCATTTTAAATTCCTTCTTTCATATGTATCAAACTTTATGCCAACGCCTTTCGCCCGTTCGGGCGGAAAACGGGAATAACGCTTTCAATTCAACCTCCGCAACCTTCAGAGCATTCGCGCAGTTTCTGCTGATCTAGAATCGAAACCACCCGGCCCTCCCGCCTGATTGCGCCTGCCTCCTCCAGCTGCTCAAATGCCCTGTAAAGAGAAGCGCGAGCAATATCGAGCGATTGTGTCAGCTGGTTCATACTGGTGCGCATGTGCACGCAAGGCTCTGCTGTATCCGCCTGCGCGAGATTGTCCATTAAATAAGCGGCGAGCCGGCTTTCTGCGGAGCCGCCGGTGAAGGCATCGATCTTACTGTTGAGAAAATAAATGCGGTCTGACAGATAGGCGATATATTGCCGGGCAAAGCGGGGGTCTTGCATCAGGAGCTCATCAACAAGCTCCCGCGATAAAAACAGCGCCGTACAAGGCGAGCGGGCAATCACCCGCGTGATGAAATAATCGCGCGATCCATAAAGGGTAACGGCTCCAAACAAATCGCCTTGCTGTAATGTGCTCATTAGCACAGGGCGGTTGCTGCCGCCTTTGCTCACCTGTGCGCTGCCCTCAACGAGCATACCGAGGCAATCGTTGTGAGCCCCGGGTAGGCAGAGCGTTTCCCCGCGCTGAAAGGCATGGAGCGGCACGCCGCCGCGCAGCAGAAACGCCTGGAGCTCTTGAGGGATCGCTCCCTGAAAAATTGGGCTGGATGCCAGCAAGGCGGCTGCTGTTTCCATTGGGTCCCTTTTCATTTGTTTGCCTCCTAAAATGTATCATATGAGACATTTTAGCATCATTATATCAGCTTTTTTTAAATTGTCAACCTTTTCACAAACTAATCGACGTTTAAAAAGCGACGGGGAGCGTGTTTAGATACCGAGCAGCTCTATAAAAAATGAGCGGCGCTTTTTTGCTTTCCTTCGCTGAAAAACAAAAAAACTGCTTTTCCGCCAAAAAGCAGAAAAGCAGCTTCGTTTTGTTTCGAGATACCGTTAGGCAACTGTTTCGGAAATGAAATCATCGTCACAGCAGGAGCAGGAGACATAGTTCTCAAAATCGTCTTCCGCCGCCGCGCTTTTACCACCCGTCAGCTTCTGAATGGCAAAATAAATCGCTGCTGCCGCACCGGCAATCGCCGCGATAATCGCAAAAACCTTCAAAATTTTTTTCAAAACTTTCATTTTTTGTGCACCTCCGTATAAAAATTTGGGCATTCCGTATGTCTAAGATTATAACCGCCTCTGTACGAAAAGTCAATGAAATTAATTTGAACTTTTGCCGCAGATCTTTCGGCATTTACCGCCAATCGCAAGAAAGAAACCGAAAACCCGCCCTGCCTCTGAGGGCTGGCGGGTTTGCAACGTTCGCTGGTTCTTATTTGGAGGCATTCAGCTTACAAGCAAGAGCGGACTTTTTGCGGGCAGCATTGTTCTTATGGATCAGGTTTTTGGCCGCTGCTTGGTCGATCTTCTTAACGGCAATCTGAACCACTTGCTCTTTATCCGCCGCATTGGCGTCAATTGCCGCATTAGCCTTTTTGATTGCGGTTTTCAGAGCGGAATTGCGGGATTTATTGCGCTGCGCCTTTGTCCGATTGACGAGAACGCGCTTTTTTGCTGATTTGATGTTAGGCATCGTCACACCTCCTTTAGCTTGTCATGCAGGTAATTATAATAGCATGAACCCACATAAAAAGCAAGCTCTTTTTTGCAAAATCAACGCTGTTTTGCACTTTGCTGATAAATGGACTGCGAAAAGCGCATACTAGAGCAGGAAAGGCTAGGAGAAAACCCAGAAAGAAGCGGAGGAAAGGAGAAAAGAATTTGAATTTTCGGACGGATTTGGCACTGGAACGCCGCGAGCTATTGACAGACCGGGAGATCCCAGGCGTGAAATCGCGCGTCAATCAATCTGGGAGTGTATGCGTTACAGCGATTGAGGTGCAAACAGAGCAGGGCGCCCAGGCGATCGGCAAACCGGTGGGCAGCTATATCACGGTTGAGGTTCCTCCTTTTTCCGCTGATGCAGAGCTGTTGGATGGCAGGCTCACCGCCGTTGCGGATGAATTACGCGCCCTGTTGCCAGAGGAGGGGCTTGTATTAGTTGTGGGGATCGGGAACGACCATATTACACCGGATGCACTCGGCCCCTTGGCGGGAGAGCGAATTTTGGCAACCCGTCATATTGGCCCGGAGCTTGCCAGATCAATTGGAATGGAGCATCTGCGCCCAGTTGCAGGGCTGCTGCCAGGGGTACTGGGCCAAACGGGAATTGAAACAGGGGAGATTATTGCCGGCGTCGCCCGAGCGGTCCGCCCTGCTGCTGTGATCACAGTAGACGCTCTGGCGGCGCGGAGACTATCCCGGCTGGGGTGTACCATTCAGATGAGCAACACGGGCATCACACCTGGCTCCGGCGTCGGCAACGCCCGCACAGCGCTCAACCAGGAGACCGTAGGCGTGCCGGTGATCGCCATAGGGGTGCCTACGGTAGTAGACGCGGCCACACTGGCAATCGATCTTTTAGGGGAGGGAAAGGCCGAGAAGGAAGAGCAGAGGCTGCGGGAACTGATGGAGCCGCGCGGAACGGCGATGATGGTAACGCCCCGTGAGATTGATTTGCTTGTAGAGCGTGCGGCCCGCTTGGTGGCGCTTAGCATCAACTGCGCCTTGCAGCCCACCCTCTCAGCGGAGGAACTCTTGTCCATTACCAGCTGAGGATGTGTATAAATCGTGTGTTCTCCGCATAGCAATGAAATACGGAGAGCTTTCAAAGCCTCCGATACAGAGCGTGCGGCAACCAGAATACCGGCCTGCCGGATGCTTTTGGAGCCACGGAGGAACCAATTTTGAAAATCAAACGTACGCATCGAAAAAAAGGCGGAGCCGCGATCAGCTCCGTGAAAGGAATTGGAATCTGCATCCTATCCGTTACCCTCGTGGTCACCTCCGCTGTGGCTGCACCAAAAATTGGGGAGAAATTGCTGCCGGTAGTGCTGGCAAGCGCAGGCATGGCTCTCCCAGAGGGAGGTTCCAGCCTCCTGCGCGGGCAGATGGAAGAGATCAAAACAGGGGAGCTCCCGCAAAATGAACTGCCTGCCTCTGCGGCCCCATCTGAGGCAACGCGCAGCACCACACAGACACAGCAGAGCGCATCGAAAGCGGTGGCTGAAGCGGATTTTGCAAAAACACCCAGCGATATCCAAAAGCTGATTGATCAGGCAAAGAAGGAGCTTGCCAACGCCTCCCACGATGGAAAAATCATCTCCCGGCAATATGATAATTCTGGTGCAACCACGGTTTATGGGAAGGTGGCCGTTCAAAACAGGACCAGCGAAAAAATGGATATTAAAAAAGTGTTGGCCGAGCCGGTAGATTTGAAAATAGAGGATAAAACCAAGCCCACTATCCTCATCTACCACACGCATACAACGGAAAGCTATCAAATGCTGGATACCGATTGGTTTACAAAAAGCTACCAAACCCGCAGCAACCTAGCAACCCGCAATATGGTGCGCGTTGGGGATGAAATTGTTGCGCAGCTGGAGGCCGCTGGGTTTGCCGTAATCCACGATACCAAAATTTATGATGCCACCTATAATGGGGCGTATTACCGCTCTGAGGATGCAATTGAGGCCTATCAGAAAAAATACCCGCAGCTTCAGGTGCTGCTTGATATTCACCGAGACGCGATTCAGACCAACGATACAACCCGAATCAAGCCGGTGGCCACGATCAATGGGAAAAAAGCCGCGCAGATCATGATTATATCCGGCTGTGAAGGCGGGGGCGTGACAGATTTCCCCGATTGGCGTTACAACCTGCGGTTTGCAACGCAGCTGCAAAAGATTTGTGAGGAGAGCTACCCAGGGTTGATGCGACCGCTTTATTTCTGCAACAGGCAGTATAATATGCATAAGTCGCACTGCTCTCTGCTTTTGGAGATGGGAAGCGACTCCAATACATTGGATGAAGCGGCCTATTCCGGCAGGATGCTCGGAAAGGCGCTCGCTCAGCTGTTAGAAAACTATGTGATAAAAAAATAAGAGGGATATTGAAATGCCATCTAAAACAGGACTACAAAAAAATCTGCGCAGATACGGATTGTTTTTGATCATCGGCCTGTGTATTACAGCGCTGATTTGGGGCGCCATGAGCGCACAGCTTAACACAAGAGCCCTCAGCTTCAATGAAGACGCCGCCCGCGTCCGCCTCATTTTGGATCAGCCGGACGGCCTTCACCTGCAAACGGGCGGCAGTTATTGGTTGATAGAACGCAGGTATACACAGTGGGCGCAGGAGTGCATGCCCGATGTGTTTTTCATTTTTTCAGCTCCGGTGTATTGCCTCTGGGAGGTGGCGAAATCCGGCGCGGCGCTGATTTCCGCCAGCTTATAAAAGACCTGCGCGTCCATTCGCACCACTGCATTTTATGCTACCGGATGGGGCAGCAGATGCGGACCGCTCCAGTAGCCTTTGTTCCACAAGGATAAACGAAAACGGCAGCCCCACGGTGGATGGGAGCTGCCGTTTTCCCTATCATCCAGAACCTGACCAGGATTCTATAGATAACAAATGTTTTAAACGGTTTCGTTTGAACCTATTCTATCATCTGCCTGAAATAGATACAATAGAAATCTTAAATATTTTTTAAATCTTCATTTTTGATTTTTTCTGGAGTTTGCGTCTTTTGCCGCAGAAAGACAAATTCATTTTCCTGTACAGAGCAGTGGTATTGCGCCCCCTCCTTCATTTTTCCGCTGAGCAGCTCCTCGCTGAGCAGATCTTCAATTTGTGATTGTATCGCGCGCCGCAGAGGCCGCGCGCCATAGATCGGATCAAACCCGGCATCGGATATTTTTTGAACCGCCTCTTCGCTGAAGGATAGCGTGATCCCTTTCTCCCCAATTCGGTGAGAAACCTGGGCAAGCATTCTGCGCGCGATTTCCTGAATCTCCGGCTTTGTCAGCTGATGAAAAATGATGATATCGTCTACGCGATTAAGAAATTCCGGGCGGAAAGTCCGCTTCAGCTCCCCCATAACCGCATCCTTAATGTGCTTCTCCTCCCCTTGGGCGCCGCTGTCACCAGAGAAGCCAAGGCTGCTTCTCTGGTTGGAGATTCGGGTGGCGCCGATATTGGAGGTCATAATAATGACGCAGTTTTTAAAGCTTACCTTTCGGCCCTGAGCGTCTGTCAGATGGCCGTCCTCCAAAATCTGCAAAAGCATATTGAACACATCGGGGTGCGCCTTCTCTACCTCGTCGAACAGCAGCACAGAATAGGGCTTGCGGCGAATCTTCTGCGTGAGCTGGCCGCCATCGTCATAGCCGACATATCCCGGAGGAGAACCTACGAGCCTCGAAACAGTGTGTTTTTCCATATACTCTGACATATCTAACCGGATCATCGCATTTTCATCGCTGAACATCGATTGTGCAAGCGCTTTGCTGAGCTCTGTTTTGCCAACGCCAGTAGGGCCGAGGAATAGAAAGGAGCCGAGCGGGCGCTCCGGATCCCGTAGGCCGACGCGGGAGCGGCGCATAGCACGAGATACCGCATGCACGGCTTCTTCCTGCCCAACAATCCGCCGATGAAGCTCTTCCTCCAAATGCAGCAGGCGCTCACCCTCTTGCGCGGTGAGCTCCTGGGCGGGGATTCCCGTCCATATAGATACGATCTCGGCAATTTCCGCCACGGTCACTTCTCCCGCTGTGTGGGAGGAGCGCTCCTGCCAGGCGCTTTTATCACGTGTTAAATCAAGCCGAAGCTGTTTTTCTTCGTCCCGCAGGCTGGCGGCCCGTTCGAATTCCTGTGCATTGACTGCGGCTTCTTTTTCCGCTTGTAGCGTTTCCAGCCGATCTTCTAATTCTTTCAAATCAGGCGGCGCCTTATATGCATGCATGCGCACATGCGAGGCGGCCTCATCAATCAGGTCAATTGCTTTGTCCGGGAGGAAGCGGTCAGCAATGTAGCGGGAGGAAAATTTCACCGCAGCCTGAATCGCTTCATCCGTGATCCGCACGCGGTGGTGCGCTTCGTATTTATCCCGTAGGCCTTTGAGGATTTCGACTGCCTCCTCCTGTGAAGGCTCTGCAACGGTAACCGGCTGGAAACGGCGTTCCAACGCAGCATCCTTTTCGATGTGGCGGCGGTATTCCTCTAGAGTTGTCGCGCCGATGATCTGAATTTCCCCGCGCGCTAGCGTGGGCTTTAGGATATTGGCGGCGTCTACCGCGCCCTCTGCTGCGCCGGCGCCGATGAGATTGTGCATTTCATCAATAAACAGGATAACGTCACCCGCCTTGCGGACCTCTTCCAGCGCTGTTTTTACACGTTCTTCAAAATCACCCCGGTATTTGGTGCCTGCCACCATAGCGGTGAGATCCATGGAGACGATGCGCTTATCCCGCAGCATCTCCGCCGCCTCTCCACGCGCGATTTGCAAAGCAAGGCCCTCCGCCACCGCCGTTTTACCAACCCCGGGCTCCCCGATCAGGCAGGGGTTGTTTTTGGTGCGCCGGCTGAGAATCTGCATCACGCGCTCAATTTCGGTTTGCCTGCCAATCACGGGATCAATTAGGTTCTGCGCGGCAAGCAGAGTGAGATCGCGCCCATATTGATCAAGGGTGGGGGTGTTGCTTTTGGCTTTTTTGGCCGCCGTTTGCGATGCGGTTCCGGAGGGGAGGCTTCCGCCCACTGCGCGGGTTAAATCGGCCAGTAAATCCTGGGGAGAAACGCCGAGTTGATTGAGAAAGTGAACCGCAAAACTCCCGCCCTCCTGAATGATTGCAATCAATAAATGCTCTGTGCCCACATAGTTGTGGCCTAGGCCGCGCGCCTCCAAAATTGCAAGCTCAATAATCCGTTTACAGCGCGGCGTAAAATCCGCTGGGGAAAGAACGGTTGGCGCGCCAATGCCAATCGTTTTCCGCATGAGCTCTTCCACCTGTGCTGCGGTAACGCCGCGCCCGGCCAGGGCAACGCAAGCCACGCCTCCCGTATCCCGCAGCAGGCCTATCAAAAGATGTTCGCTTCCAATATAGGTGTGCCCTAAATCCTCTGCGGTTTCCACAGCGATGTTGAGCGCGGTATTCGCCTTTTCCGTAAAGCCTGTGAATTTATACATACAGCTCCTGCTCTCCCATTCTATTCGCGGCCGATCAGTCCCCCAGGGGCTCTGCATCCTCCGACTCCTGGGGAATCGGTTGTTTCCGGCCTCTTTTTCTTTGCTTTAGGTTTTCAGCCCGTAGGGATTCTCGCCCAGCATGCCGCATGGTCTTAATGGGCTCCTCTGAAAAGGGATCGGGCGTTAGATCGTCTGCAATTTCAAAATCAGATAAATACGGTTTTGTTCCACCGAAGCTTTCCATTTTAGCCGTGCCTCCCATCCGTTTTGGTTTCAACTGGATGCAACCAATAGTTTATGCCGTTTCCCTGCGCTGTATTCAAAAGAAGTTTTTCGCATCAGTCACACATTCTTCTTGCTCACATAATATGGGAGTGTAAGCAAGGAAAGGAGGAAGCTTAGATGAACTGTTTTGGTGGTTGCAATTCTTGGATCATCATCCTGATCCTCATCTGCCTGTTCTGTGACAACGGCGTTGGTTTTGCCAACAACGGCTGCTGCGGTAACAACTGCGGCTGTGCTACGCCGTTCGGCGGACGCGGCTGCGGCTGCGGCTGTGACTAATTTCCTTTAACCCCAGGGCGGGAACAGTCCCGCCCGTACATAAAACCGGGGGCGCCGCAGTTTTTTCTGCGGCGCCCCCGGGCTTTTCGCCTGAAAGCGCGGACAGGGCTCCAAAATAATCACTGAAGGGTTACCAAATGAATAGAAGGTTCTGCGTTTTTCCCGCGGGAAACATGGACAACGACTTGTTTTTTCCTGGGCAAGTGGGTTATAATAAATAAGACTGCTCAATTGACAGAAAGGATTCAGACGGGAGGCGCGCAAATGGGCCGTTTTCGCCGTGAAAAGAAAAATTCTTTGAAATTTACCACAGAGGAATATCAGAAGAAGAAGCGCATCCGCCTTTTTCTGCTTGCATTTTTTTCTTTTGTGATTGTGTTTGGCGGACTTTCCCTCTTCATTTTGGGGTATACCTCCGGGTTTGACCTGGAAAAAATGATCGGCAAGCCGGAGGAATCCAATACAGGCGTTTCTGGTGAAGCGGAAACCGTATTGCCGGAGATCAGCGGCAAAGCTACATTCCTGCTCGCCTGCGGATCGGATGACGGCCAAACGCTTCATCTGGCTGCCTTGGTGGGAGCCGATATGGAAGAGCAATCCTTTTCCATCTATATGCTGGACCCGGACGCGCGGGTAAACGCGGGCCTTCGGAGCGTTTCTTTGCAGGAGCACTACCGGTTGGGCGGAAGCGGGGAGTTGAAACTAGCGGCAGAGGAGCTCACCGGAATTAAGGTTGACCGCTATCTTTACACAGCAGAAAAAGGCTTTAAAACAGTGCTCCGCACATTGGGGAATGGGCTTGTGCTGAACGTCCCCTCCAAAATTGATTATCGCGGGGAGGATTTTACCCTGCGCCTCCAGCCAGGGGAGCAAACGCTCAACGCGGATACCCTGCTGAAATGGGTCAAATATACCGGCGGCGGGCGGCAGGCACAGCAGGATCGGCAGGCGCAGATGCTGTGCGCAGCGTTTGACCAGCTTATCACCATCGACCATGCACGAGATGCGGAGAAGCTTTTTAAAACGATCATCAATGAAGTGGATAGCGATATCTCTATGCTGGACTTTACAAACCACCGGGTGGCGCTGGAGGTTTTGGCGCGTTCCGGCCAGAGAAAAGCATCGGCCCGGGTGGCGTCTGCTGCGGCGCTTGCGAGGGAGTAAAGGCGAACGGGGGTGCAGAGAGCATTGAATCATTGGGGAAGACGAGCTTTTTGCCTGCTGCTGTGTATGCTAGCTGTTTTGCCTTGTGGTTGTACGCATCAGGATGCACCGGTAGCTCAAGGGCTCTCCACCACAGAGCTCAAGGGGCAAACATATTTTTATTACCACCGCCTCACTGAAACAGAGCAGGAGGCATATAGCAAAATCGTTCGCCAGATTAGAAGCCATCCGGAACGGATTGAAATCCCGCAACTGGAGAATGAAGCGCTGTTGAGGGTGTTTCAGGCAGTTTCTTATGATAATCCACAAATTCTCTGTATGGGAGACACCTGTAGGTTGGCTAAACAATCGGGGAAAAGCTATTTCGTCCCTTCTTACCGATGCAGTGTGGAGGAATGTGCCGGCAAGACAGAAGCTCTCTTAGAGAAGGCTCGGCAGGTTTGTGACAATGTGAAGGGAAAAACGGATTATGAAAAAGAGTTGTTTTTTCATGATTACTTGATTGAACACTGTGCTTACCATGAGGATACGGGCAACTGGCAGGCCTACACGGCCGCCGGCGCATTGCTGAATGGAAAGGCGGTGTGCGAAGGGTATTCACGCGCGTTCCAACTGCTTTTGAATCAAGAAGGAATCGACAATTATCTGATGACAGGCTCGGCCCGCGACCCAAGCGGCCGCGTGGACGGCCACATGTGGAATCTTATCACCCTTGATGGCGCGCCCTATCATGTAGACGTCACGTGGGATGATCCGGTGGGCAACGAGCAGCTTGCGCCAAGCCACGCTTATTTTAACTTGACCGATCAAATGATTGCTGCAAACCACTTGACCTTTCAGCCAGAGGCGCCTGGGTGCAGGGAAACTGCCGCGAATTTTTTTGTGCGGAATCATCTCTATTTTTCTCGGTATGGGGATGAGACAAGAGCGCGGATTGTGGAAGAAATTGAGCAAACCATTTCCCTAGGCCGTTGGAATCTAGAGTTTTGCTTTTCTAGCCGCGCGGCGTATGAAGAGGCGATTGCGGATCTTTTCGACAGGGAGCGGATCTATCGCCTGTTGGAACGGGCGAACCTATCCGGCGGGCAGAAGCTCCAAACAAACGCGGTGCAGTATCAATGCAGCGACGAGATGTTTGTGATAAACCTGACCTTAGAAAAAGGGTGATGAATATGGATCAAAAAAGGATTGAAGCCGCTGTGCGCGAATTGCTCCTGGCCATCGGGGAGAATCCGGACCGGGAGGGCCTGCTGGAAACGCCGCGCCGGGTCGCGGCCATGTATGAAGAGGTGTTTTCCGGCTTGCAGGATGATCCCCGGCGGCACCTGAAGCTGTTTCAGGAGGGCAACAATGATGAAATGGTCATTGTGCGGGATATTCCAATGTATTCCATGTGTGAGCACCATCTGCTTCCTTTTATCGGGCGGGCTCATATTGCATATATCCCGAGTGATGGCCGGGTGATCGGCCTGTCAAAGCTTGCGCGGATTGTGGAATGCTTTGCAAAACGCCCCCAACTTCAGGAGCGACTCACCTCACAAGTGGCGGATTTTCTGTTTGAGGAGCTTTCCCCGCAGGGCGTAGCCGTGATTGTTGAGGCGGAACACCTGTGCATGACGATGCGAGGGGCCCGGGCGGCCGGCGCTCTGACGCAGACCTCCGCCCTGCGCGGCAGGATGCGCAGCGATGCAAAAACACGAGCGGAAGTGCTATCCCTTTTGCGGGATGGACGTTCTCTTTAAATCAATCCGGCAAGGAGTTTTTGAAATTGGATAGATTTTATGGGGAGGGCTTTTGCCTCCCGTTGGGAAAGCGTACTTACACGATGGGCATACTGAATGTAACGCCCGATTCGTTTTCAGATGGCGGCAAATGGTTCAACCCGGATGCCGCGGCTGCCCATGCGCTTGAAATGCAAGCGCATGGAGCGGATCTGCTGGATCTCGGCGCGCAATCCACACGCCCGGGGCATGTAGAGATTCCACCGGAGCAAGAGCTTGCCCGGTTGGCGCCCGTTCTGGAGCGGCTGAAAGGAAATTTACACATTCCGATTTCCATCGATACGTATTACCCCCAAGTTGCGCAGAAGGCGCTGGAGCTCGGCGCCCAGATCATCAATGATGTTAGCGGCCGTTTCAGCGAACAGATGGCGCAGGTGATACGGAGCCATGGCGCGGGATGGATTGTGATGCATACGGGTGGCGGGACGGCCGACACGCAGGAGGCCTATCCAGAGGGGGTCACGGCTAACGTTCGGGCCTTTTTTCAAACCATGGCGCAGCAGGCGGAGCGCTTCGGCATTCCGGGGCACGCCCTATGCATGGACCCTGGCATTGGATTTGGAAAATCGTATCAAGAAAACTTGACGCTTCTCAGAGATACGACGCACTTGCGTTTGCCGGGATATGCCCTGCTGGTGGGCGTATCCCGTAAGCGCGTGGTTGGGCAGGCCACAGGCGTAGAAAAAGCGGCGGACCGCATGTTGGGCACAGTAGCTGCAAACGTGGCGGCAATTGCGGGCGGATGCGACATCATTCGCGTGCATGATGTATTAGAATGCGTGGAGAGCGCCAAAATGGCTGACGCTATTTTTCGCCAGTCTGCAAAAGGGGAGGGCCCGGCAGATGGATAAAATTTTGATTCGCGGACTGCGCATTTTTGCCTTTCATGGCGTAAATCCGGAGGAAAAAGAGGACGGGCAGCTTTTTATTATTGACCTAACGGCGGCATTGGATTTGCGGGAGCCATGTGAGACGGATCGCTTGGAAACCACGGTAAGCTATGCGAAGATTATAAAAACCATTCGCCGTGTGATGCAGTCCGGCAAGAACGATCTGCTGGAATTTACCGCACAGCAGGTGATCAATGCTATTTTTGCAGAATATCCGCTGGTTCAGCAGGTTGAAATCAGATTGAAAAAGCCAAACGCGCCCATTCGGGCGGATTTTGATTATGTTGCGGTTGAATTAATAAGGGGGAGAAATGAAAAATGAATACGGCGATTATCGGCATGGGAACGAATCTTGGTGACAGGATGGACAATCTGAATCGTGCGGTTCAGGCCTTGAAGCGATTGCCACGAACAAAGGTGACCGGCGCCTCTCATCTTTATGAAACGCAGCCTGTGGGCTACCTGGAGCAGGGGCCGTTTTTGAATGCCAACCTAATGGTTGAAACAGACCTCTCCCCAATGGCTTTGCTCGGCGGATGCCTTGGCATCGAGGCCGCATTCGGCCGGGAGCGGACCATTCCAAACGGGCCGCGTATTCTTGATTTGGATCTGTTGCTCTATGAGGGGATGCGATCGGATTCTTTTGAACTGACACTACCGCACCCGCGGATTCTGGAACGGGCGTTTGTAATGGTCCCTATGATGGATTTGTATCCTTCCGGCCGTGCGCCCGGCCTTTATTTCGCGCCGCATCTTAAGGAAATTGGCGCCACGGGCGTTGAGCGCTTTCAGGCGGAGTTGACACTGTAAAAGGCATATCAATGTTTTTTTACATAACCGGAGCCGTACCCGCACGGCTTCGGTTTCTTTGCATATCAGGTGATTGATTCAGGATAAAATTGGACTTGTAAAAAAATAAAACTTACATTTCTAATAAAAATATGCTACAATAGATTCAAACAGGCCGCAAAGTTTCAAGCTTTGAAACTTGGAATCATTAGAAAAATGCCTTCCGCAGAGCGGCAACGCTTTTCGCAGGAGTTGGCTTTGTATAATATAGGAAAAACAAATCAACGTGTTGTTTGCCTCGCGAAACGTAAGTCCGGTTGAGGGAGACAATGCGTTTTTTGATTATGAGCAGAAGCTGGTGAGAGAAATGTTTCAAAAAGATGATATGGTTCGGTATGGCGCGTATGGCGTGTGCAAAGTTGAGGATATTACGGAGAAAAATTTTAATGGCGAGGCAATTCGATATTATGTGCTACGGCCTATCTATAATGATACCAGCACAATTTATGTTCCCATACACAACCATGCGTTGACACAGAATATGCGTAAGGTTTTATCCAAGGAGGAACTCCAGTCGTTGATTCAAACAATGCCGCATGAAGAATCTCTTTGGATTGAAAACGAGGAAGTGCGCAAAGCGCAATATCAGGAAATTCTTGCCAGCGGCAATCGTACCGGTTTGATTGGGATGCTGAAGGCTTTATATCTTCATCAGCGCGAGCAGCAGGAGAAGGGGAGACGGCTGCATATGTCAGACGATCACTTTTTTAAGGAAGCGGAAAAAATGTTGCATGAGGAGTTTGCGTTGGTGCTCGGCATCCCCAGAGAGCAGGTTGTTCCCTATATTTTGAAACAGCTTCAGGGGGAGCAAAAAAATTGTGGATAACCATCTCGCATGCGCTTGTTCCACGCGATTGAAAACCACCCTGCTTATGGATCGCTTTGAGCGGCGGGATGAAAATGGCCAGCCTCTTTACCGAGAGCTCCATTTGACAGATTGCTTTTGCGTTTGCCGGCAGGGGGGATGTTATGCCGTCTCTCTGTGGATTGAGCGATGGGATTGGCGCGGCCGTTTTCAAAACGATTTTATGACCTTTAGCCGGTTTAAGCAAAATATTGCAGGTAGATGCTTTTCCGTGTGTGGAAAGGGTTGGCCCGCCGTGATCCAGCAAATATTTTTGCAGAAGGATTGGGAGGTGGGGCGTTTTCTCTTCCCGGATGCGGTTCTTCTGCACGCACAGCGCTCAGCAGATCGAGCGGGGTTTGGCAGCAGTATTCGTACCGGCATTAAGCGTTATGGGGAAACCGGGCAGTATCTGATTACCGGCGTTACGCTGCGCAGAGTATCCTGTGAAGGCCGTAGGCATTCTGATAAAAATACAAGGGCGCGTTGCAAAACGCTCCTTGCGGAAGCGCATCATGAGACAAACCGTGGTTTCGGGCGCGCAAATCCTGAATTTTGCCTGCGTGAGGCAAAAACGGTTTTTTAAAAGGGGCTGTTGCAAAATGCATTGCATTTGCAACAGCCCTTTTTGCTGCCTTTAGGCTTAACAAAACCCCTGGTTGAACCAGGGGTAGATAAAA
>UQUZ01000029.1 GCA_900544375.1 uncultured Oscillospiraceae bacterium | reverse complement strand
GGCGAAATGTAAATTTCGCCCCAGCCTCTCGTTCGCATTCTATTCAACAAACAGGATTTACTTGCTCTCCAGCAGCTTTTCGCACGCCGCGAGCTGCACGCACACGCATAAAAGCGCCACCGCCTGCTCGAGCTCCGCCACCGGCGGGAGCGTCGGCGCGATGCGGATGTTGCGGTCCGCCGGGTCCTTACCGTAGGGATAGGTCGCACCGGGCGTGGTGAGCGTTACACCCGCCTCTTTGCAGAGCGTGCCCACATGCTTTGCGCAGCCGTCGAGCACATCGAGGCTGATGAAGTAGCCGCCGTTCGGGTTTTTCCAGGAGGCGACGCCCTTGCCGCCAAGCTCTTTTTCAAACGCGTCGAGCACGGCCTGGAACTTCGGGCGCAGGATTTCAGCATGGCGCTTCATCTGCGCACGGATACCGTCCGCATCCTTGAAGAAGCGGACATGGCGCAGCTGGTTGAGCTTATCATAGCCGATCGTCTGGGAGGCCATGCGGGTTTTGATCATTGCGATATTCGCATCGGAGGCCGCCATCACAGCGACGCCCGCGCCGGGGAAGCTGATTTTCGAGGTGGAGGCCACCATAATCACGCGGTCAGGGTTGCCAGCCTTCGCGCATTCGTCGAGCATATTGAGCACCTCGTCGGGCGTATCGGTCAAATCGTGGACGCAATAAGCGTTATCCCAGATGATGCGGAAATCCTCCGCGCCTGTCTGCATGGCTGCCATACGGCGGACGACTTCGTCAGAATAAGTTTTTCCTTCCGGATTGGAATACTTCGGCACACAGAACATGCCTTTGACTGCCGGGTCCTTCACGACCTCTTCCAGCAGCTCCATATCCGGGCCGTCCTCCAGCATCGGGATGTTGATCATCTCGATCCCAAAATATTCGCACACGCCGAAATGTCGGTCGTAACCGGGCACAGGGCAGGCAAACTTCACCTGATCGAGCTTGCACCAGGGGGTGCTGCCCGCGCCGTGCGTCATGCATTGGGAAACATAGTCAAACATCATATTCAGGCTTGAATTGCCGCCCACGATGAGATTCTTCGGCTCAACGCCCATCAGCTCGGCAAACAGGCGCTTGCACTCCGGGACGCCGTCAAGCACACCATAATTGCGGCAATCCACCCCGTTTTCCGATTTCACGTCGGAAGCTGAATGGAGCACATCGAGCATTTTCATAGATAGATCGAGCTGATCCGCGCCGGGCTTGCCGCGAGACATATCGAGCTTTAGCCCCTTTGCCTGAAATGCCGCATACTCCTCCAAAAGGCGCGCTTTCTGCGCCTCAAGCTCTTCCCTAGTCATCTCCTGAAAAACCGGCATGAAAACTCCTCCTAAAACGGCTGCACCGGGCAGCCAAAATCTATTGCTATAGTATCCGATTTCCCCGGATTTTGCAACTGTAAAATCAAAATCCTGCATTTTGACCAGTTTGCGGTGAAAAAGGAGCGCCTTCCCCGTGCAAAGGCCGAAAATTCCAGAATCCGCCGCCGGGCAGATTGAGGCTGCCACGCGGAAACGCCCCGTTCGGCTGGTTGCGAGCCGGACGGGGCAGAGCTGTATCATGATTTATCGGGGCGGGTCTGTTACGCCGTTTTTTTTAGCGGGTGATCAGGCTCCCCGCCCTCCTGCCGGCTAATCCTCCGGTAGAGAAAAATGCCGCCCACAGTTAATGCGCCCGTCAAAAGGTATACAATCGCCGCAAACCAAAAATTGCGCTCCCCCAATGCGTTGCCGCACAGGGTAGAAGAAAGAATGGACGGAATCCGGGCAATCCCGGTCAAAAGCAGGAAGGCAAAAGGATTCACCGGCGTAACGCCCACAAAATAGGTGATTAGGTCCTTCGGTGTGCCGGGAATCAAGAAGATGATGAAAAGCAGCAGATTGAGCTTTTTGGTATTCTGCAAAAAGCGGAAGGATTGGAGCTTCTCCCGCGGCACAAACACCTCCACCATCCGCATGCCGAACAGCTTCGTCAGCCCAATGATGATGAGCGAGCCAATTGCCGTGCCGAGCATACACAGCGCCATGCCCCACCAGCTTCCAAACGCATATCCCGCTCCGATTTCCAACGGCTCAGCGGGGATGATTTTAACAACCGTCTGCACTGTGCGGATAGCGACGAAGGCAAGCGGGCCCAGCGCGCCGTGCTCATTCATCCAGGCACGGAAGCGGCCGGTATCGAGCACAAACTCCAACAGCGGCTTGCCATAGAACCATGCCGTCAACCCGCAGGCAAGGAGAAATACGGAGAGCCCAATGAGCACCATAATCTTTTTCTTCCGGTTGCCCGGGCGGATCAGATCGTTGTGGCGCACCTTGTCCCATCCCTCTTTGCAGAATTGTTTGAGCTGTTCCATTCAACTGCTCCCCTTTCGTCGCGCGGATCAAATTCATCAAATCCGTTTCTGCTATTAGAATACCCGAACGGATTTACGAAAGGGAAACGGAAAAATTACAAGTTTCTTACGAGAGCTCTGTTTTTTTCAAAGCTGTGTGAAGGCAGGGGGCGAGCGCCTGCTTCGTTTCATCACTTCCGGACAATTCGGATGTGCTCGTGCAGCTCCCACAGCGTTTTCACGCCGGTGAAATCGAGGGTAATTTTTTTCTTTTTTTACTCATGGTTTGATTCCTCCTTATCATGATAATGCAGAGAAGCGTCTTCCGGCTATTAGCTCAGCACTATGTAGTTGAACTCTTCCGGATCCGGTTCCCAGTGCGCCTGCCATTTTTTATTTCTCTCGAGTAATTCAATCACCTTTTTCCCACACGGCTGCAATTCCCCAGGCAGCATCTTGAGGCCACGCACCGTAACCATTGTTTCGTCGCGCGGCTCGCTGAGCAGATCCCAAAAGGCAGACCAGTTCTTCCCGTACCATTCCGGGAAGTCGAAGGCTACCCGGATACGCTCGTGCAGCTCCCACAGCGTTTTCACGCCGGTAAAGTCAAGGGTAATTTCTCTTATTTTTTTGCTCATAATTTGTTTCCTCCTTCATGATACTCCTTTGCTTGCACAGGCCCTTTAGCTCAGCACCTTGTAGTTGAACTCCACCGGATTCCATTCCCAGTGCGCCTGCCATTTTTTATTTTCCTCAAGTAATTCAAGAACCTTTTTCCCGCATGGCTGCAGGTCCCGGGGGAGTGTCTGAATCCCCCGCACTGTGACCATTGTTTCTTCAAATGGCTCGCTGAGCAAGTCCCAGAAAGCGTCCCAGTTCTTCCCATACCATTCCGGAAAGTCGAAGGCAATCCGGATGCGCTCGTGCAGCTCCCACAGCGTTTTCACCCCGGTGAAGTCAAGATTAATTTCTTCCACTTTCTTGCCCATAATTTGTTTCCTCTTTTCTTTCATTATTCGATGGCATAAAAGGTTGCATAGTGGTCGTAGGTCACAAAAATGAGGCCATCGTTCGACCAGACGATCCGGTGCCGGTTGCGCCTTCCCTCGTGGTAATTGAGATCCGCCTCGTACCAGATGCGGCCGCTGCGCTGCGGGAGATGGCCATCATCATTCTTGTATACCCCCCCTGCGATCATTTTCCCCGGCGCGTAACGAACCGGGGCCTTGCCATCCCGCCAGCCGAGCGCCCGTATCTCCTCTTCGGAAATATAATACTCCGGCAGCGTCCTGCTCATTTTCAGCCAGAAATCCGCCCCCATCAGCCCCTGATCCGTAGCCATACCCGCCGGGATTTCCCGGAGCGGGGTGAGCCTGCACTTGCAGTTGGGATGCACCGGCGGTGGGATCGAGGGCTGCTCCGCCCGGCTATAAATGCGGCCGTCTTGAAGCATGCAATAGGGGCAGGTGCCTGGGCTCGGCTGTGTCACCCACTGTTGCCAGCGCGTGCTTTCGTACACAACGGGCGGATCAAAACGATCCAGCTTTCCCTTCTGCTCCAAAAGCGTTTGTGTGATAAAATCAATGGTTTCCAGCATCGATTTACCTCCTGATATGATTCGGAAAAATACTTTCTCATACAGGGGGCAAACCGGGCCTTTTGTTGCACGAATCTGTGCAACAAAACGGCGGCTGCGAAAAATAATTTTGCGTTGCGCGTTGCGCCGACTCTATATTTCGATTATCTCACACTTTTTTCGACCATTCAATACTATTATTATATAATATTACCTTTTATTCTATATAAAGGAATACGAATGAACCATTAAACTTTTGCATACAGCCGGGCAGCCCGAATGCGTGCAACCGCCTGAAAACTTCCGTTTTTTCTTGAATCTACACCCGGTTAATGCTAAAATAGGGGGAATAGAAGGGAAGTTTGAAAGATCAATCTTTCAAACCGCGTTTTGTGCTTTTCAAGCATAAATGCCGCTCGAAATTTTGGCTGCGCCAAGACCGCACAATTCCGCGGCCCGGCGCAAGAAAGGCATGGTCATAATGATAGATTTGAGCCGCAAAAAGTGGCGTATTGCGCAATATGATAAAGATTGCGCGGCCTCTCTGGCCGAAGCGTGCGGGCTCGACCCGTTTGCGGCGTTGCTGCTCGTTTCGCGCGGCATGCAAACGCCAGAGCAGGCACGCAGCTTTTTAGAAGCGGACGCAGCGGAATTTGACCCCATGAGCCTGCCGGATATGGAAAAAGCCGTTGCGCGGATTCGAAAAGCTCTGGACAGCTTTGAGCGGATTGCGATCTATGGGGATTATGACGCGGACGGCGTGACCGCCACTGCGGTGCTCTATTCATACCTGGAAACACAGGGAGCGGACGTCTTTTATTATATTCCCGAACGGGAGGCCGAGGGCTACGGCCTGCATCGCGCTTCCATTGACGAGATGGCAAAACGAGGTGCGAAGCTCATCATCACGGTGGATAACGGTGTGAGCGCCCTGGAGGAGGCGGAATATGCCGCCTCGCTCGGGCTTGATCTAGTGATTACGGATCACCACCGCGCCGGTGAAACACTGCCGCACGCCGCAGCCATCGTGGACGCCCACAGGCCGGATAGCACCTGCCCCTTTTGTGATCTGTCAGGCGTAGGGGTTGCGTTTTATCTGGCTGCCGCGCTCGAAGGCGATGCACAGGCGCTGATGGATGATTATGCCGATTTGGTTGCGTTAGGCACCGTTGCAGACGTTGTGCCGCTCCACGGGGAAAACCGCAGGATGGTCCGTTATGGCCTTCAGCGCATCAATGCGAACAGCCGCCCCGGCCTTATGGCCCTGCGGGCAGCGGCGGGCTTTGCGGAGAAACCGCTCACAGCCGGTAGCATTGCCTTCACGCTCGCGCCACGCATCAATGCGGCGGGCCGCATGGGTTCCGCCCAGCGCGCGCTACACCTTTTGCTCAGCGAGGAGGAGGAAGAGGCCGCCTCCCTCGCGGAGGAGGTCTGCCAGACAAATGCCCTGCGGCAGGAAACGGAAGGAGAAATTCTCCGGGAGGTGGAGCGTCAGCTCGATGAACACCCACAGCGCCGCTTCGACCGCGTGCTGGTTGTGGCCGGCGAGGGCTGGCACCCCGGCGTGCTCGGTATCGTCGCCGCTCGGTTGGTGGAAACCTATGGCCGGCCAAGCATTGTAATCACAACAGACGGCGGCCAAGCGAAGGGCTCCGGCCGCAGTATCGAAGGCTTTTCCATCTATGACGCGCTGGAAGCTTCTAAAGACACGCTGCTCCACTTTGGCGGCCACACGCTTGCCGCCGGTTTGGAGCTTGAAAGCGGGAATGTGGACGCCTTTCGCAGCCGCATCAACGGCTATGCCGCTCAATCGGAGCTTCCTTTTCCCGAGTTGCGGCTCGACTGCCGCTTAAACCCCGTTTATCTCACGCTTGATATGATCGATGCGGTCGGCGCGCTTGAGCCTTTCGGCGCAGGAAACCCGCAGCCGCTGTTCGGCCTGTTTCGTATGCGGCTGGAGGCAGTGCAGCCCGTGGGCGGCGGCAAGCATCTGCGCCTGCGTTTTTCACGCGGGGAGACGCAGGTCACCGCGATGCGGTTTCACGTTACACCCGATGAATTCCCCTACCGTATTGGGGATGTGGTGGATTTAGCAGTGCGCGCGGCGCGCAATGAGTTCCGGGGAAAGGCGGATGTTTCCGTTCAGATCCATGCGATGCGCCTTTCCGGAATAGATGAGGACGCGCTCTTCCAGGCTGAGCGGCTTTACGAGGCATATCGCCGCGGTGAGCTGCATACGGTGGAGGAAGCCGCCCTTGCCCTGCCCTCCCGGGAGCAGACGGCGCATGCCTACCGGATGCTGCGCGCAAATGCGGGTTGGCGATTTGGCGCGGAAATGCTCTGCCTGCGCCTCGCGGGCAAGGGCGGAAATTTCTGCCAAGTGCAGGTTTCCCTTGACGCGATGGAGGAGCTTCATCTGATCCAAAAAAACAACGAGGGGAATTTTATCCTCCCACCGGATACAATAAAGGTAAATCTCGATGATTCTTTGATTTTACAACGCCTGCGGGCGATTGGAGGCGATCAACATGGCGGAAGAAAAAAAGAGGCCTGAGGCTGCTCTGCACGACAGCCTGCCGGTGATCCGCAATGATGCTGTGGTGAAGCAAAAAGAGGGCGCGACCGCCCCACAAAAGGGCGACGGCTACATCGCCCTGCGCGAACTGCTCGCCAAAAGCTTCACACCCGAAGAAATCGCCGAGGTGGATGGAGCCTATGCGCTCGCACGACAATCGCACGAGGGGCAGCACCGCTATTCAGGCGAGCCCTATATCATCCACCCGATCTGCGTAGCGCGCATCCTTGCGGAGATGGGGATGGATAAGGAATCTGTGATCGCCGCGCTCCTGCATGATGTGGTGGAGGATACGGACGAAACCTTAGCGGATATCACCGCGAAATTCGGCAAGACCATCGCCCACCTTGTGGATGGTGTGACAAAGCTCGGCAAGGTGCCGCTTTCCACCAAGGAGGAACAGCAGGCGGAGAATATCCGCAAGATGCTCCTTGCCATGTCTCAGGATATCCGCGTGATCATCATTAAGCTGGCCGACCGGCTGCATAATATGCGCACTTTAAATTTTAAGCCCGAGCAGAAGCGGCGCGACACGGCGCTGGAAACGCTTGAAATCTATGCCCCCATCGCGCATCGGCTCGGCATTCGCGCCATCAAGGAGGAGCTGGAGGATC
The DNA here is from genome assembly GCA_900544375.1 of uncultured Oscillospiraceae bacterium. Classification (GTDB taxonomy): domain Bacteria; phylum Bacillota; class Clostridia; order Oscillospirales; family Acutalibacteraceae; genus Fimivicinus. Next base: position 25,099 of record UQUZ01000029.1, on the reverse strand, counting down.
TCGCCATCAGCTATCTCGACCCGGTTGCCTACCATGAGATCGAAGAATCCATCCAGCTTCAGGGCAACGCGCGGCGGGAATTCCTGGAGGAGATCAAAGCGCGCATCCAGGCCCGCGTGGATCAGGTGGTGCCCGGCGCGCGCATTGATGGGCGCATCAAGAGTGTGCATGGCATCTACCGCAAGATGTATATGCAAAACCACAATTTTGATGAAATCTATGATATCTATGCCGTGCGCATCATCGTCGATTCTGTGATTGACTGCTACAACTGCCTGGGCATCATCCACGATATGTTCCGCCCGATCCCCGGCCGGTTCAAAGATTATATCTCCACGCCGAAGCCGAATATGTATCAATCGCTGCACACCACGGTGATCGGCAAGGAGGGCGTGCCGTTTGAAGTGCAGATCCGCACATGGGAGATGCACTACACAGCGGAATACGGCATCGCGGCGCACTGGAAATACAAGCTTGGTATGTCCGGCAAGGATAAATTTGAGGAGCGGCTCGCCTGGATCCGTCAGCTGCTTGAAAACCAAAAGGACAGCGAAAATGTGGAGGACATCGTCCAGACGATCAAGAGCGACCTCGTGCCGGACGACGTGTTCGTTTTCACCCCGCGCGGCGACGTAATCAACCTGCCCACCGGCGCAACGGTAATTGACTTCGCCTATGCCATCCATTCCGCAGTCGGCAACCGCATGGTTGGCGCAAAAGTGGATGGCAGGATCGTCCCACTCGACTATCAGGTGAAAACCGGCGAGATTGTGGAGGTGCTCACCTCCGCCCAGCCGGGCAAGGGCCCCAGCCGCGATTGGTTGAAAATAGTGCGCACCAGCGAGGCGCGCGGCAAAATTCGCGCTTGGTATAAGAAGGAAAAGCGCGAGGAAAATATCATCGAGGGCAAGGCGGAGCTGGAGCGGGAATTCCGGCGCAACAATATCCGCCTTGCGGATGATGCGCTCAAAGAGTTCCTGCAAAAAATCGCGGACCGGCAGCACTGCAACTCCCTGGAAGATTTCTACGCTGCTATCGGCTACGGCGGCATCTCCGTCATCCGCATGATGCCGTCGATTAAAGAAGCGTATTATAAGCTCGTCAAGGCGAATCAACCGCCCGAGGTAATTATTACGCCGCCGAAAAAGCGTGTAAAGAGCAGCGAGGGCGTGATCGTGGAGGGCATCGACAATTGCTTAATCAAATTCGCCCGGTGTTGCAGCCCTCTGCCCGGCGATCAGATCATCGGCTTTATCACACGCGGGCATGGCGTTTCCATCCATAAGAGGGATTGCACGAACGTGCCGCAGGTTATCGCCCTGTGCAACGAGCCGGAGCGCTGGATCAACGCCTATTGGGATAAAAATGTGAAGGAAGAATTTAAATCCTCCCTGCTCATCACCTGCCTCGACCGCGTGGGGCTTCTTGCGGATGTGTCCGGCCAGCTTGCCAATATGCACGTCATGATTCATTCCATGAACACGCGTGAACTCAAAGATGGGCGTTGTACGCTGACGATGACAATCACGGTGGACGGCGTGGAACACATGCGCAGCGTAATGGCAAAGGTTTCAAAGATTGACGGCGTGTTAAAAGTAGACCGGTCATAGCTTGCCATAAGGAGAAAAAAACATGTGGAAATTGCTTGCCGTCGGCCTGGGCGGCGCGTTGGGCGCGATCCTGCGCTACCTGATCAGCCTGCTGCCCTTGAAGGGCAGTTTTCCGGTTTGGACCCTGCTGACGAATCTGCTCGGCGCTGTGGCCATCGGGTTTATCGCGGGAGCATCCGCCCGTGGCAGAATGCAGGATGTAGCGGCTCTCTTCTGGAAAACAGGGGTCTGCGGCGGGTTTACCACCTTTTCCACCTTTTCGCTGGAGGCGTTTTCTCTTTTGGAAAACGGCAACAGAGGGTTAGGGGCTCTCTACATCCTGCTCAGCATTCTGCTCTGCTTGGGCGGAATTGCCCTTGGACAGGCTGCCGCAGGCGCACTGCTGAAAACGGCCGCTACATAACGGCAAAAGCTGATATTCAAAAAAGAAGGGAGCTGCGCCATGCCGCAGGAACGCATTGATAAACTGATCGCCTCCCAGGGCGCGCTTTCGCGCAGCGATGTGCGCAGGCTCGTCAAAAGCGGCGCTATTGCCCTTAATGGCAGCCCCGTGCGGGATGCCGGTCAAAAAGCCGATCCAGAAGCGGATCAAATCACTGTTTCCGGCCGGCCTCTTTTTATTTCCAAATATCTTTATCTCATGCTCGATAAACCCGCAGGCATCGTGTCCGCGAGCCGGGATGCAGAACAAAAAACCGTGATCGATCTGGTGCCCTCCGCGCTGCGTCGGGATGGATTGTTCCCCGCCGGGCGGCTTGATAAGGATACGACCGGCTTTGTATTGATTACAAACGACGGTGAATTTGCCCACCGGATTCTTTCGCCTAAAAAGCATATCTCCAAAACCTATCTCGCGCGGCTCGCGCGCCCTGTGGACGGCCGGTCGATTGAAGCGTTCCGCTCAGGGCTTGTGCTCGCTGACGGCACGCGCTGCATGGAGGCGGGGCTGCAAATTTTAGAGGACGATGAAACTCCGCTGGCAGAGGTGGTGCTCCATGAGGGGAGATATCATCAGATCAAGCGGATGTTCGCCGCGCTCGGCAACGAGGTCATCGCTCTGCGCCGTGTTAAAATGGGCGACCTCCCGCTCGATGAAACGCTTGGGCCGGGCGGGTGCAGAAAAATAACGGCAGAAGAATTGCAAAAAATAATCCAGGCGGTTAACGGATGAATCCGGACCGGCATCCAAAACGTGCCCGACACAAGTGAAAGGAGGCCCATGGCGATGAAATGTATTCCATCTGAACATACCTTGAAAAACGGATCTGTCATTATCGCGCGCAGTTTATGCGCCGCAGACGCGGAGCAGGCGCTTGCGCATCGAGTTCGCGTCTGTGGAGAAAGCGACAATTTATCCCGTTATCCGGACGAAATCCGAATAACGCCGGAGGAGGAACGTACCATTCTGCAAAAGCAGGAGGAAAACCCGAAAGGCATTCTGCTCGGCGCGTTTGTGGAGAACCAACTGGTTGCGATGGCAAGCGTGCTTCCTGTGTCCGATTCGCACGAACGATACCGGCACCGGGGCGGTTTCGGCATCAGCGTCCTCCAGGGCTATTGGAATCAGGGAATTGCCAGTCTCCTGATCCCTCGGGTGTTAGAATGCGCCCATCAGGCCGGTTATGAGCAGGTCGAGCTGGAGGTGCTAACGGACAATGAAAAGGCCATATCTCTTTATCAGAGACATGGCTTCCGAGAATATGGATGCAGGCCCCATGATGTGAAAATGCGGGACGGCTCCTACCGAGACGCGCTTTTGATGCTCCGGCCGCTGTAATGTACACATTGGATCACGGCGGCGTTCCACAAAGCGCAAATCACAAAAAAAGAGAGGGCAAAGCCAGCATGAAACTCTTTCTCAACGGCGGTGGGGACGGGCCCCAAGCCGCCCTGGCATACCAACGCTTCAGCGAAATCATCGACCACGCAAAGCCCTTGTTATATATTCCGCTTGCTATGGAGCCGGAGCGATACCCTGGCTGCCTTGCATGGATTACAGAGGAATTCAAAGAGCTGAGACTTGCCGGGATCAACATGGTCTCTTCCATGGAAGAACTGTATCGGACGGATTTCGCGAATTATTGCGCGCTTTTTCTCGGCGGTGGAAACACCTATCGGCTGTTAGCCGGATTGAAAGCAAGCGGCTGCTTTGAAAAAATTGCCGATTATATCCGTCACGACGGCGTTGTATTCGGCGGCAGCGCGGGCGCGATCCTCTTCGGCGCGGATATCGATAGCTGCGCATGCGACGACAACAATGGCACTGATTTGACGGATACCGCAGGCTTCGATGTGCTAAACGGCCTCTCCCTCCTATGCCACTATACAAACCGTTCGGCGGAAAAGGACCGGCAGAGCACAGAGTATCTTCTGGCCCTCTCAAAGCAGAGAGCCATCCTTGCGCTGCCGGAGGAAGACACGATTTGCATCAACGGGGCAGAAATCGAAGTGATCGGCGCCCGACCCTATTATGTATTCAAAAACGGAGAGCGAATCCAAAGAAAAATTTCATCGCATCAGAGAACAGTGGAATCAAACGAATCGTTCGCCGCCTGTGTAAAAGATGCCGGCCTCCAAAGCTTCTCTGGCTCGACAAGTTGAAAGCCGGGAATTTATGTATTCCCGGCTTTGTCTTCTCTCTCCCGCGGGCCAAGGCCAAAGCTGACGGACAGCGCGCGGTTGATGCGGTTCATATCATCGGGTGCAAGGTTTCCCATTCGCTCGCGCAGGCGGCGTTTGTCCAGCGTGCGCACCTGCTCCAGCAAAACAATGGAATCCTTGGCCAGCCCACAATCGTTTGCATGCACCTGAATGTGCGTAGGCAGATTGGTTTTATACTTCTGGCTGGTGATGGCGGCGGCGATAACCGTTGGGCTGAACTTATTGCCCACATCATTTTGCACGATCAGCACCGGACGGACGCCGCCCTGCTCGGAGCCGACCACAGGGCTTAAATCCGCGTAATAGATATCTCCCCGTTTGATTGTCACGTTTCATCACTCTCCAAAGGAATTTGGTTTTTGTATTTCTATTTTTGACCAGCCACGGCGCAATTAAACATTTGGATTGAATTTCGGGGAGCAAAAATTCAAGCGCCGATTTTTCCTATAGATTTTGTGCAGCGTATATTCGATACAATACAGTGTATTCCATCCGGCCGGAATTGTGAAAAGAGGGCTGTTGCAAAATGCTTTGCATTTTGCAACAGCCCCTGGTCTCTGCGTATTTTTTTATGAAGCGGAGTAGGGGCGCACTATGTGCGCCCGCGGGCGGTCAAGGGCCGCCCTTATTATGGTAAATATTGCTGTGAATTCTGCAAGGCTGTTCATCTGCTAATTCGCCTTGATCTCCTTGAAATTGGTAAACGTCGCCTCCAGTTTGCACACTGGAACGGAAATAGACAACAGCGCGCCCGTTTCCCCATCCTGTACCAGCTCGAACGCACCGGATTTCGACTCACCCTCATAGTGCCACTGGCCGTCCTTTTCCGTAATTTCAAGCGATTCCAGCCGCGCGAGCGATTCAATGGAATTCACCACCGCCGCGCCTAAAGCGGATTGCGGAAATTGTGACAGATCAACATCGAACGCCATCGATTGATATTCAACACGATAGGTGTCGCCATTCCAAATGATCGTAACGCCGTTAAACATTTTCGGCTCTGTCACCCGGATTTCACAGGAGAGCAGCGCATGGCGGACGATATGCGCTTTGATCGTCTGCTCGGAGATCACCGCCGTCATATCCGCCTCAAATTCCGCAGGCAGGGCGGGCGGCTGACCCTTTCCTCCACCCTCGCCCTTGCCGCCGCATGCGGGCAGCAGGAGCAGGCAAACAAACAGCAGGCAAAGCCATTTCGCCTTTTTCATCACGCAACCATCCTTCCAAAAGGCGGCTATCCGCCAAACCGTTTGAGCAGAACGGCCAATTCCTCCGCCATCAGCGAGGGCGTCATGCCGCACATGGAATAATGCTTTGCAGCGACATCCCCTGCCAATCCGTGAAGATAAACCGCTGCTGCGGCCGCTCTGAGCGGTTCCATTCCCTGTGCCGCAAGGGAGGCAAGCATACCCGCGAGCAAATCGCCGCTGCCGCCCTGCGCCATACCGGGATTGCCCGTTCGGTTGACGAAAAGGGAGGCTGCGTTTTCTCCGGCAATTACGGTATTCGCGCCTTTCAGCACCAGTGTAACGCCATATTCCCGCGCGAACCTGCGCGCCGCACCCGTGCGGTCCGCCTGAATTTCCGCCGCTGTGCAGCCACACAGCCGCGCCATCTCGCCAGGGTGAGGCGTAAGAAGCAACGGAGCCTTTCTGTTCTTTAGCATATCTATATGCGCGGCGGCGATATTTATGCCGTCCGCATCGAGAATGACCGGGCAGGAAGCCTCTTCCAGAAGCCTTTCCACCAGGAATACCGTATCCTCATTTACACCGAGCCCGCAGCCAATGAGCACCGCGCTCGCTTTGTTCAACGCCGCGCGTAGTTCGGGCAGAGCCGCCTGTGCAAACGTCCCCTCACGGTTTTCATGCAGCGGCAGCAGCAATGGCTCCGTCAGCTTTGAAGCAACCGCCGCATATGCCCCTTCCGGAAAAGCGGCAGTAACCAGCCCTGCGCCCATGGCAACCGCGCCTTTTGCCGCCAAAACGGCAGCCCCCGGCATCCTGCGGCTGCCGCACACGCTTAGCAGATGGCCGTAATCACCCTTATTAGAAATCGGATCGCGCGGCGTAAAGCACTTGCGCACCGCATCTTCCTCAATCGAAAAAAGCATACCGTCCTCATCCTCATAGCAGCCCTCCGGGATGCCAATGCGCACCACGCTCACCTCCCCGCTCAATGCAGCCGCCGGATAGAGCACATGGGCTGGTTTGAGCGTGGAAATTGCCGCCGTGCAGTCGGCATGGAACGCGTACTCCGGCGCAAGGCTCACGTCGCAGTTGACGCCGCTTGGCAAATCCACAGCAATCTTCAACGCAGGCGAAGCGGACATCGCTTCAAACAGCCGGGCGGTCTGTGCATTCGGATCCCCGTAAAATCCAATTCCAAACACCGCATCCACAAGTACCTGCGCCGTGCGCAGCTTTTCCAACGCCAAATCGCGCTGCGTTTCATAGTTCACGACTTCAATCGGCAGCGCGGTCATGCGCGTGTACATCTCCAGTGCATCCGCAGCAACCGGATGCCCCGCCGCAAGAACAACGCTCACCTCAGCGCCCTTGTCATACAGCTTACGTGCAATCACGAAGCCGTCGCCGCCGTTTTTGCCTTTTCCACATACAACGGTGGCAGCTGTATTGGATTCCAGCGTAATCTGTGCTTTTTCTGCAACAAAACGCGCGCAGGCGGAGCCCGCGTTTTCCATCAACCGCAGATAGTCAAGCCCCGTATCCACGGCTCGCTCCTCAACCGCGCGAATCTGCGCGGCGGTTAAAATTCTCATGACGTTACCCCCTTGCGATTTAGAACAAGTGTAGCACGGTTATGATAAAAATGCAATTGGCACACATGGGAATAAAAATGCCGGGCGAAACCGCTCCATTCAAAGCGGCTCCACCCAGCAGGGTATCGTATCCTATGCTATTGCATATTACGCTTCGTATCTCCGGGCTTGCAGGTATAAACCCATTCCATCCGGTCGCCCGCCTGTAGCTTATATTGATTGGCGGCCATATTCGGGAACACACCGTTCACCTGATAAAGCCATCCGCTTTGGGGAAAGCTCTGTTCCCCCCGCAGCTTTTCATTCAGGCCGTTGATGGAGCGGACATAGCCATGCTTTTCACTAAGCGGAATTTTCTGCTCTTTCAGCACTTTTTTTAGCACGTCGAGCACAGTTTCACCCTCTGCAATGGGAACCGCGCTGTTTTCATAAATCACGCCGTTGGCCGGTACGATTCCGCTGTAGCCAGGCCAGTTCTGAATGCCGTTCGCCACAGCATTGCGGCAGGTGACGGCAAGCGCTACCGTCGCCTGCTTGGGTGAAACGGCGGCAGTTTCCTGCGGCCTTTCCGTGGTGGGCGCCACAGCCGTTGGCTCAGGCTTCACCGCCCGAGTTGCCGTTTCCCCTATACCCTGGCCCGCGGTAACAGCGCTGTGCGAGTCGGAGCCTCCGATGCTTTCGCTGGGAAGGGTGGAAGCGGATACGGCCGGCTTGGCATCCGCTTGCGAGGTGATCTGATATCCAAAATCAGAAACAGCCTGCGTATCCGCCTGCGTTTCCGGCCCTTCCATGATGCCACATCCCGCCGCCAACAATAGGAGCAGCAGGGTAATGCATAGCGCCAAAAAACGCCGGTAGCTTCTCTCTTTATTCATCGCCGCTCATCCGCTTTCTGCTCACCATCAGCGCACCGGCAGAGAGGAGCGCCAGCGAAGCAATCCCTGCCACTGCCAGGCCGGAGCCTGTGGATGGATTTTCTGGATTATCCATTTCCGTTCCGCTTTCCTGCACACTGTCTGTCTGGGGTTGGGTAGCAGGCAATGCTGTTGGTTCTGCTGTGCTTGCCGTTTCAGAGGATTCTGGCTCTCGTGTTAAATCGGACAAATCATAAAACGCTGTGCCGTTCTCCACGAAGCGCGCATAAGCCTCCAGCGCACTCAGCGATTGATAGGTTGTCAAGCTGTTGGAGCTGCCGTCCCATGCGCGCATACCGCCATCCGGGTTGACGAAGGTAAGCAGCGCATCCAGCATGGTTTTTCCGTTTTTCACATATTCCGGCCCGCAAGGGTCAATCCTCAGTGCGGTCAGGCCTACAATAGCCATCGAGATCGTTTCCGCGCTGTCGCTTCCCATAAAGCCAAAACCTGCCGTCTCTACATTTTGATTGGCCTTCAGGAAGGCGAGCGCCCGCTCAATCACACCCGCAGTTTTCTCCTCCGCCTGATAAGGCGCAAGCGCTGCGAGAACCGGCCCCGTCGTGTCTATGCTTCCATCAACCGAATAGGGGTCCTCCGGATTGACACGAAGCGCATAATTAAAGCCGCCATCCTCCCGTTGTGCACTGCAAAGCGCGTCCACCGCGGCCCTGCGCACCGTTTCCGGAAGCTCATACCGCATGGAATCCATTGCAAGCAGCGCAAAAGAAACGCCGTCCGTATAAATCTCCCGCGTGAAATCCGTTTGGGCGATGGCTTCTATCAAATCATGCCCGCCCACATTGCGGGCATCTCCTCCCGCCGCGGCAACCGCCAGCGCGATACGCGCATAGTCGCTTAAATAGAGCTGCGAAAAATTCGCCCTAACCACGCCGTCGATGTACTGCAAATAATCCCCATCAATTTGGTAACCGCCTCTTGCAAGGGCGAAAGCCGCCCAATCCACGATGTTGTCCGGCTCCTGATCCGCCGGATCTACGGCCACATTTTTCAGCAGCCAATTGGCTGCTCCATCCGCTGCGCTTGCACGCCCGATAGCGATTGCGCCCGCCGCTGTGCTAACGGTGATGCACAGCGCGAGGAGCAAGGAGAGAATGGGTTTCCATGTCTTTTTCATGTTGTCCGACTCCTTCAAATTATATTACGATAAAGGAAAAGCGAGCCCTTTTCGGGCTCGCAAAGTATTGGGACAAAGCCTGGAAAGGAAAACTCCTCCTGTGCTCCATCACCGCATACTTCCTCTCCCGCCGAAAGGAATGATACATTTCTAGGGAAACAGCGGTTTCCCCGGGCGCACGGCAGGTCTCCTGGCTCGAAATCATCCGCCTTCTCCATGCCTTCCCAGACAGGTTGTCCAGTGGCCAGGATCTGTGGCAAGCATAAAGCCGGCCGCAATCTCCTGAAAAGCGTCTGCAAGCCACGCATGGCGGCCTGCATTTTTCATATCTCTACGGATACAAAATCACGCTTTCCCGGCTTTTATGCATCATACACATGCGCAGCAAGCCGGTGGGGAATTTGTCCTTCACACAGTAGCGGGGGCTGTCACGGATTCACACCGTGTTCCCTTTTCATCCACCCCCGCCGCATTGCGCAGGGGCGGAACCGATACGCCATATTCTATTTTTCATCTATCATTGCCGCGTAGAATTCCGTTTTATGGTAAACTTTTGCCCCAACACATTGGCACATCCCTGGGGAACGCACAGCGGCGCATTCGCCTGCTGCGGCACATCCTTCTCTGCAACAGGCGTGAGCACCGGGCTCTGCCCCGCAGGCCAGAAGGCCGGATGCTTTCCACAGCCTGCACAACGGTTTGCGCCGCGCAAGCCCTCTACCTTCGCACAGAGATCGGCAAAAATCTCCGCCGGGCTTTCATAGTCCATGCCACGGCTCTCCATGCAGTCGTTCGCCAGCGCCTGAATCATCTGCCAGCCCTCAAACCCACACAGCGGCCGGAACGCTTTGCGCACCACGCCAAGCTTTCGCTGGGCGGAAAGATAGGTGCCGTCGGTTTCCGCAAAAATGCTCCCGGGCAGCACAACATCCGCGCGGCCAGCCGTATCCGTCAGGTAAACATCCTGCACTGCCAGGAATTCCGCATTCTGCGTGCAGGCCTCCGGCAGCATCTCCCCAAAGGAGATAACTGCCTTGATCGTTGTCCAGTCAATCTGGGAAGCGGGCTTCACCCCCAGCAGGGAAAGGCCCTGGCTGTTTGCACCAGGTTTCAGGACGATTAAGCCGTCGCGCGCATGGCCGATATGGCCGGATTTTTTGGCGAGTGATGCTGCCAGCACGGCAGCCTGCCGCGACACCTGCGCATCGTGATAAACAATCATCGCTTTTTTTGCACCGCGATAAATTGCGGCCGCTTGCGCCGCCTCGCCCGTGGCCTCCGGATTTTGGAGCGCCTCAAGCATCGCTGTGAGGAAAGCTGTTTCATCCGTCTGAAAATGCCACTGTGCGAAATCGTCAAACCAAGTCCGGTTCGGGCCGATCAGCATGAGCTTTGATCCCTGCTTCACCGCTTTGCGGATACGCACACCCGCCATTGTTGTGGAAAGCGCCGGAGTCGCCCCAATGAGCAGGATCACATCCGTGCCGTTGAGCTCCTCGAAGGTGTTCAGGGAAGCGTCGATGCCCAGCGCCTCTTTCACACCGCTCTCCATTAGGCCGAAGGAGCAGAGGTTCTCGGTGCCGAGTGCCTCGTTTGCATAGCGCTTGGCCAGATACGCCTCCTCGCAGGTAGAGCGCTCGGAAACCGTGACGGCAACCGCTCCACTTCCATACCGGCTGATGATATCCGCCATGCGCTCACTGACGCAGCCAACCGCTTCATTAAACGGCACCTGGATCAACGCCCCATTTTCCCGCAGCAGCGGCATTTTCAGCCTACCCTCTTCCTGCGCCGCGCCAAAGCCAAAACGCCCACCGGCGCAAAGCATGCCGCTCTCCCCCACAGGCAGAGCGCGCGTCATCATATCGCCGCGCGTACGCAGGTCGACAGGGCAGCCCATGGAGCAGAAGGAACAAGTGGTCAGCGTGGATTTTTCCCCCACCGGCACACTCTTTTGAATTGGCTGAAGCTCCCGCAGCGCGCCCGTCGGGCAAACCGCCACACACTGGCCGCAGGAGATACAGTCCGTCTGTTCGAGCTTCCGGCCAAATTCCGGCGCGACCACCGTATCAAAGCCGCGGCTGACAAGGCCCAAAGCCGTCCGCCCCATTGCCTCGTCGCACACGCGCACACACAGGCCGCAGAGGATGCATTTATCGGCGTTTCGCTCGATAAACGGATGCGTCTGCTCCTGTGGACGGGTATGCTTTTCGCCCTCAAAGCGGGCGGGCGCAACCTCGTATTCGTTCGCATAGTGCAAAAGCTTGCATTCAAAAGAATCGTGGCAGCCGCATTCCAGGCATCGAGAGGCCTCCCGCTTTGCCAGCTCCTGCGTATAGCCAAGATCAATCTCTTTAAAGTTTGTTCTCCGCTCTTCGGGGGAAAGGTGCGGCATCTGCACGCGTGCTTTCCGCTCCCGGTCCGCAAGCATTTCAGGCGTGACGGTGCGCTCCACCACATAAGGCTTGCGATAAGCAACGGCAGCGCCCTGGAGGAAGTGATCGATTACCTTCGCCGCCTTCCCGGCCTCGCCGATGGCCGCAATCGCAATATCCGCGCCTTTATTCGTCGCGTCGCCCACTGCGAACACGCCGGGGAGGGAGGTGGAAAACGTGCTTTCATCCGCAGCGATCGTGCCGCGCTTTGTCAGCTCCAGCGCTTCAAATCCCTCCGGATTCGTCCATTGGCCGATCGCCATGATGACGGTGTCGAGCGGCAAATCCTCAAACGCGCCCTCCACTGGAACCGGCCTGCGCCGGCCGCTCGCATCCGGTTCGCCGAGCGCCATCTGCTGAAGCCGCACGCCGCGCACAGAGCCGCCCGCACCCAAAATCTCCACGGGATTCGTCAGAAATTTGAAGGCGACACCCTCTTCCTCCGCCTGTGCAATCTCTAACGCATCCGCAGGCATCTCATCGCGCGTGCGGCGGTAGATGATATACACTTCCTTTGCGCCCATACGCACCGCGGTGCGGCAGGCGTCCATCGCCGTGTTGCCGCCGCCAACGACCGCTACGCGCTCGCCGATCCCAGAGGGCTCGTTGAGCGCCACATGGCGCAAAAAGTCGATGCCGCCCATCACGCCGTTGAGGGACTCGCCCGGCACGCGCATAGAGCTCGACGTCCACGCGCCGATGGCGACCAGCACCGCATCGCTGCCCTCGCGCAGCTCATCGAGCGTTATGCCGTCGCCAATTTTGGCGTTGTTGATCATGGTAACTCCTAGATTTGCGATCGCTGCGATCTCCTGATCGAGCACCTCCTTGGGCAGACGGTATTGCGGGATGCCGTAGCGCAGCATGCCGCCCATCTTGGGCATGGCGTCATAAATTGCCACGGAATGGCCCATCGTCCGCAGGAAATAGGCCGCGGTCAGGCCCGCGGGACCGCCGCCTACAATGGATATTTTTCGATGTGTATCCGGCGCGCATTCGGGTTGATACGGTGCCCAGCTGCGCAGATCAAGATCCGCCGCAAAGCTCTTCAGATGTGCGATCGCAACGGGATCCTCCACCATCTTGCGGCGGCAAGCCTGCTCGCATGGATGCGGGCAGATGCGCCCAATAGAGGCGGGCAACGGCACCTTCTCCTTGATAAGCTTAACCGCTTCCCGATACTGCCCGTTTGCAATTAGGCCGACATAGCCCTGGCAGTCCGTCCCCGCAGGGCAGTTGAGGGAGCAGGGCGCTTTGCAATCGCCCTCGTGGTCAGAGAGCAGCAGCTCCAGCGCCACCTTGCGCGCCTGTTTGGCCCGTTCGCCCTGCGTATGGATCACCATGCCGTCCGCCGCCTTGGTGGCGCAGGCGCGGGCAAGCTTCGGGCTGCCTTCAACTTCCACCACGCATAGCCCGCAGGCGCCGTAGGCCTCTACGCGCGCGTCATGGCACAGCGTGGGGATTTCAATGCCGTTTTCCCGGGCAATCTGGAGGATTGTCGCGCCCTCCTGCGCTTCGATCTCATAACCATCTATGTTCACACGAATTTTCATGATAATAACCAACCTTTCTCCGCAAAACGGCTAGTCTACAAGGACTGCGCCAAACCGGCAGGCCGCCTTGCACTTGCCGCACTTGATGCAGATCTCCGGATCGATCACATGGGGCTTTTTGACCTCGCCGGAAATGGCCTTGACCGGGCAGTTGCGTGCGCACAGCGTGCAACCGGTGCACACATCAGGGTCAATCCGGTAGGAGATCAGCGCCGCGCATTGGTGCGCTGGGCATTTCTTTTCCCGGATATGCGCCTCATATTCCTTGCGGAAATACCGGATCGTTGTGAGCACCGGATTCGGCGCCGTCTGGCCGAGGCCGCAGAGCGCGCCGTCCTTAATGCTGGCGCACAGCTCTTCGAGCAGTTCGACATCGCCTTCTTTTCCCTCTCCATTGACAATACGGGTGAGAATTTCGAGCATCCGCTTTGTACCCAGCCGGCAGTGCACGCACTTGCCGCAGGACTCCTTGGCGGTGAAATCGAGGAAAAAGCGCGCCATCTCCACCATACAGGTGGTTTCATCCATGACGACCATGCCGCCGGAGCCCATGATCGCGCCTGTCGCACCCAAGGCTTTATAATCAATGATGGTATCGAGCTTTTCCGCTGGGATACAGCCGCCGGAGGGGCCGCCCATCTGCACAGCCTTGAATTCCCGATCACCGCGAATGCCGCCGCCGATGCCGAAAATGACGTCCCGCAGGGTTTTGCCCATCGGGATTTCCACCAGACCGCCCTTTTTAATCTTGCCCGTGAGGGCGAAAACCTTGGTGCCCTTGCTGTCCGGCGTGCCCATGGAGGCAAAAGCCTCGCCGCCGTTTAACAAAATCCATGGGACGTTTGCAAACGTTTCAACGTTATTAATATTCGATGGCTTGTGCCAATAGCCGCTCGCCGCGGGGAATGGCGGCTTGAGCCGCGGCATGCCGCGCTGGCCCTCGAGCGATTCGATCAGCGCCGTCTCCTCGCCACAGACAAACGCACCCGCGCCCTCCTTGATGCGCATCCGGCAGGAAAAGCCGGAGCCGAGGATGTTGTCGCCCAAAAAGCCTTGTTCCTCCGCCTGGCGGATCGCATTGCGCAGCCGCTTGACCGCAAGCGGATATTCCGCACGCACATAGACAACCATCTCGGAAGCCCCAATCGCATAGGCGGCGATCAGCATGCCTTCAATCAGGTTGTGCGGGTCGCCTTCGATCACTGCGCGATCCATAAAGGCACCGGGGTCGCCCTCATCCGCATTGCAAATGAGGTATTTCGGCTGGGCCTGCTCTTTGCGCGCCGCATTCCATTTAAACCAGGTGGGAAAGCCCGCGCCGCCGCGCCCCTTCAGGCCGGAAACCTTGATGGTTTCAATCACATCCTCCGGCGCCATGGAGGCGAGCGCTTTGCGAATGGAGCTGTAGCCGCCGTCCGCGAGATAATCCTCGATTTTCTCCGGGTTGATCACGCCACAATGCCGCAGCGCGATGCGCGTCTGCTGGTCGAGAAACGCCTTGTCGTCATCCGTGATCATAAGCGCGGCCAAGGCGCTTTGATCGCCTGTTTCCACCGCCTTTGCAATGGTAGGAACATCCTTTTCCTGCACGCGCACAAGCCTTGTGAGCGCGCCGCTCTCTTCATAAATATCTACAATCGGCTCGAGATAACACATGCCGATGCAGCCTGCGATCGTCAGCTCGTGCGCTGTGCCTGAAAGCGCCTGTGCCAGCGCGTCATAAACGCGCCCAGCGCCCGCCGCGATGCCGCAGCTGCCCTGCCCGACTACAATTTTCATGATTGCGGACCTCCCTTTTGCTCCGATGCACGCGCCTTCAGCTCCCGCAGGATTTTTTTTGTTTTCTCCGGTGTAAGGGTGCCGTAGGTCTCATCGTTTATCATCATCACGGGCGAAAGGCTACAGCAGCCAAGGCATGCCACATCTTTGAGTGTAAATAGGCCGTCCGAGGTAGTTTCGCCGTCGTGAATTCCCAACTCCTCCACGATCGCCTGCTCGATCATCTGAGAGCCATTGACGTGACACGCCGTTCCCTGGCAGAGCATGATCAGATATTTCCCCACCGGCTGGAAACGGAACTGCGCGTAGAAAGTTGCCACGCCAAACACCTTCGCAGGCTTTACGCCCGTCTGCTGCGCAATATGACGCAGCACATCCTGCGGAAGATACCCATAGATTTCCTGCGCTTTTTGCAAAATGGTAATCAGGCTGCCCGGCACACTGGCATATTCATCCAGCACGCCGTCCAAAAGCGTCAGATCGCTTTCCTGTTTCTGTTCACAGCAACAACTCAAAACAAATTGCCTCCTTCAAAAAACGGCTTATTTCGCCGTTTGCATTTCAAAAAAAGCGAACAATCCGCATCCGGTGGGCAATACCGCAGGGTGCGCATGGATTGTTCGTCTCTAGCCTCGTGTTTTATTATACATAGTTTTAGGGGCGCTTTCAAGCATTTCGGCATCAATTACCAGAACCATGGCCGATTTTAGTAGACCTGTACGGAAAAGGCCGTGTTTGCCGCCCCATGTTTTTCACATCAGATGGAATCAGAGGCTAAGGTGTAGGAAATTGAACTTGACCGAACCCCATCGGGGGGGGGGTGCAAAAAGGCCGGATGCACGCCCGCTTGCGCACATCCGACCCTTTCACAGGCTCACAGACTGGCTATGCCGTTTTCTTTTATTTTTTGGAAATTGCGGAATTCTTGCTCGTTGGCGGTGAATGGAATGCCGTCTTTCCGCAAAATTGCCTCCAACGCATGCTCCACACACCGGTTCTGCGAGGATGCGCTGATGCACAGGGATACCGCTTGCCCGCAACCGACTGCGGAAGCTGTCATCCCGCCTCCGCCCGCACCAAGATACATCTCAAAACGGTTGAGCTTCTTTTCCACCACCGGCGCCGGCTTCTGAAATCCAAGATTCGATAGCGTTGTCGTCATCCCTGTGCCCGCAATCACACGGTAAACCCGGCGGATCATGAATTCCTTCACCACACGCGGCGTATAGCGGATAAAAATATGATTGGCCGTTTTCACCGTGGCGGCGATGCCGGAGAGCAGCCGGTCGCGTTGCGTCGCCTCCCGCACCTGCCGATGTATGCAGCGCAGCGCCTGCTCCATATCAGCTACCACAGGGATGCGCACATTGACATAGTATGAAAAATTGCGCTGTGTAACGGAGCCGAAAAACGGGCGCAGATTGATCGGAATGGAGAGGGAAACATCCGGCGCGCCTTTTGGGATTTGCACACCGAGCGCAATCGCCAGGAACAACGCCGCGGCCAAATAGTCATTCACTGTGAAGCCCTCCGGCTTTATCCTGCCCTTGATGCCGCCCAGATCAATGGAGAAGCAGGTCAGCCGCACATAGTCGCCATCCGGTAGAAGACGGAAACGGTACGCCTGCTTTTCCACAAAGGAGGCGTTTTTCGTCCTGTCAAAGTTGCGTAGGTAATCGTCGGCCAGCTCGGCCTCTGAGGCCGGGGCCGCCGCGCATGGCTCTCGGCCCTCCATGCGTACACAATAATCCTCTAACAACTGCTGTAAATACGCAATTGCCGCGCCTGCATCCGCATTGGCGTGGAATACGTCCATGGTAATTCTGTTGCCCTCGCAGTAAATTCGAAAGGCGGGCTTAGCGGTATCATACAGCTCTGGCAGCGTGAGATACGGCTCCTCTCGCCCGATAATATCCAAATCTTTTGCCGGAACATGCACATAGCCCAAAAACGTTTTTTTCAGATGCGTATACAGGACGGGAAACCGCGGCCTGAGCGCCCGGACGGACACACCAAGCACCTGCGCATCCACCGCCTCAGTTAAAACGGCGCACAAGCGAAATAGATACCCGCGCCTACCGAAGCTCAGCGCCGGATAGAGCATCGAAACGGCATCCAGCCGCTCATACGGCACAGACATATGACCATCCTTTCACCCGGCAGCACAGAATCGGTCAGGCAGTCGTGTCTGCCTGGCGAATATACATGGAGCGGTTGCCGGACTCTTTTTCCACCATCGTTAAGGTGCTATCCTCAATCGAATAGGTATAGCTTTTCGTGATGCTCTTGCTGTAAATGGAATAATTGATCGTAAGGGTATTATCCTCCCCGATGGAATATGTTCCCTTTACCGAGCCTGTAAACGGGATGTTGACGACCGGCACGGTGAAATTCGCATAGGTCAGCTCCACAATCCCCTCTTCCTGAAATTCATAGCCGCTCATATTGGAGGAATCCATCCATTTGCCCAGCAGCTTCTTCTCCGGGCCAGCACAGGCGGTCAGCGCCGTCAACATCAGGATTGCAGCTAGGAGCAACGCAAGCAGTTTCCATACTTTTTTCATTTCATATCCATCCTTCCAGCAGCGGAGCCCCGACCAATAAAAGCAGGGCTGTTCACCGCTTTTTCTTATTTATTATACGGGATACATACAAAAAAGTCCATCCATTTCTAAGCCTGTGCTTTTCAAGAAAAACACAAAACTCCCGGCAGAAGATTTCTGCCGGGAGGGAACAATAAAAAGGCTTTTATACCGCTTCCATGGAGGCACAAATCGCATCCACCATTGCATCCACATCGGGCATTTGCTCCTTTTTCAACGCAGAGCGGATTTCCAGCGGCTCGCAGACGAGCGCCATATTCTTCATGCCCTCCACCTGCTTTTTCATCAGGTTCGCCGCCGCAGGCGCCCAAGAGCCGTTGCCGATGATCGCCACCTTACGGTTTTGCAGGTTGAGCGCCGCCATCTCATGGAGAAGGCCGTGCATTCCGTAATAAATTCCCATGTTATAGGTGGGCGAAGCGAGCACCATATGGCTCAAACGGAACATCTCTGCAATGATCTCGGAGGGATGCGTTTTGGAAACATCGAAAACGCTCAGGTTTGCAATCCCGCGCTGCGCCAGCTTGCCTGCAAGCAGATCCACCGCATTTTCCGTATTGCCATACATAGAGGCATAGGCCAGCACCACACCGGGCTCCTCCGGGATATATTTGCTCCACCGATCATACTTATCCAGAATATAACCGAGATCCTCGCGCCAAACTGGGCCATGCAGCGGACAAATCATTTTTACATCAACACCGCCAAGCTTTTTCAGGGCGGCCTGCACCTGCGGTCCATATTTGCCCACAATATTGGCATAATACCGGCGCGCTTCCGAAAGGTAGATCCGCTCAAAATCCTTTTCGTCGCTGAAAATATCCCCATCATGCGCACCGAATGAGCCAAAGGCATCCGCCGCAAAGAGGATGCCCTGGCTCTCCTCAAATGCCAACATCACTTCCGGCCAATGCACCATAGGGGCAAAATAAAACTGCAATGTGTGCGCGCCCAGCGGTAGCGAGTCGCCCTCGCGCACCTCTATGCAGCGATCGTCCAGTGAAAAATCATAAAACTGGCGGATCATTTGAAATGTTTTTTGATTGCCTACAATTTTCATTTCCGGATAGCGGCGCGCAAGCTCCTCAATGTTAGCGCAGTGATCCGGCTCCATATGGTTTACCACTAGATAATCAATCGCGCGCCCTGCCAGCAGACGATCCATATTCTCAAAAAACTGCCGGGTGATTGCCGCATCTACCGTATCCATTAAAGCTACTTTATCATCTAAAATCAGGTAGGAATTATAGGCTACGCCCTGCGGCAGTGGAAACATATTTTCAAACAACGCTAGACGTCTGTCGTTGCCACCCACCCAGTGAATTCCAGGTGAAATTTCCCTTGTGTAATCCATACGATTCAGCCTCCAAATTCAGCATGATCTCTGTGCATTATGTTAGCTTATCCTAACAAGGCTCATTTTACGCCAATTTCAGGAAAAAGTCAAACTGTAATGCGTAAAAACACAACCTCCCGCAAAGAAAAAATATACAACAGCTGGCGTTTCGCGCCGACAGGCATTTTTCCAATGCTTCAAACTCTGTTTGAAGCTCTAACCTCTGCGAAATGAGCGGCGTAGCCACAGGCCATCAGCCCGAATCAATGGCTCAATGTTCTTCACAACCCTCAAAATCTTTGATTTTGCCAGCGTTTTGTAAAGTTATTATGCCACACTCCCCCAGCCCTCAATCACGCCCAAGCCGGTTTGCGGCAAAAATAAACCACCGTATTTTCCGAAGAAAAACGGCGGTTCACTTCCACTGCGCGCTGGGGGGCTAAGAGAGAACCGGGGCAAGACGTGTTTCCGCTTTTGCAAACGAAAACACGTCACAGTTCTTCTCGCGCAGTTCTTTGGCTGAAATACACACAACATCGCGGCAGGCGCCGCCGGCGAGGCGGACGCGTTCACGCAGCGTATCCATTGCTTTTGCAGCGTGCCGCCCATCATATAAAAGCAGGCCTGAAATCGCCCTGCCGCGCAAGTCCACCTTATGCAAAAAGGCGTTTACTGCGGGCACCGGGCTGCCATGCCAAACAGGAGTGGCCAAAATAACCGTATCATACGCATCAAAATCGATTTCAAACGGATCGATTTGCGACCCCAGGCCCCTGGAGGCCAGATAGGAGCCAACCGTAGCGGCGGAAAGCACGCCTCGATCATAGCGCTCGCGCAGTTCCAAAACGTCCACTTCCCCCTCCCGTGCAGAAGCTTCACAGAGCGAGCGAATATTTTTTTGATTGGAATAGTAAACCAATAATGTTTTCAAAAGATACACTCCCCTAATGAGAAACGTTTTTTACAGGACGGCCTAACGGATGGCCGATCCCATTCTTCCCATATTAATCGGCCTTCGACGCGTTTGCGGGCTCCCCTTCCACAACGCGGCGCGCCCACTCACCGATGAAGGCAAACACAGCCTTCCGATCAGTCTCGTTGAGGATTTCATGCCGATCACCAGGATAGAGCTTAAGCGTCACATCGCCATGCCCCGTCTTTTTGAGATCCCGGTAAACCTGCCGCACACCCTTTCCATAATCGCCCACCGGATCCATCTCACCGGAGATGAGCAGGATCGGGAGCGGATAGGGCACTTTTTGATACCATTTCGGCGCAGACACATGCTTGAGCAGGCTGAACAAATCGCGGTAACCCGCCGCGGTAAATAAGAAACCACACCAGGGATCTTGAAGATAGCGATCAACGATCTCCTCCTCTTTTGTCAGCCAGTCGAAAGCCGTGCGCGGCGAATCGCATTTTTTATTATAGCTGCCAAAGGCGAGGCGGTTGATGAATTCGCTGCGGTAACGGCTGCCACGGCGCTTCGCCACAAAGGAAGCGAGGCCCACCGCAATCCCGGCCGCTGGGTTTTCGCCGCTTGTGCCGCAATAAATGGCGCCGCTGATCTCATTGCCATAGAGCTCTGTATAATAGCGGGCGGCAAAGGAGCCCATGCTGTGCCCAAAAATAAGGATGGGCCGCCCGGGGTATGCCTTGCGCGCCAGATCTGTTACCTGCTTTGCATCCCGGGCAAAGGCCTTCCAGCCGTTTTCCTCGCCAAAATAGCCCAGCTCCTCGTCGCTTTTCGCGCTTTTACCATGCCCTACATGGTCATTTGCAAACACAGCAAAACCCTGCCCGCATAGATAGGATGCAAACGCATCATATCGTGCGATATGTTCCGCCATGCCGTGCAAAATCTGAATCACAGCGGTTACCTCCCTCTCCTCCGAGGGAGCCCAGCTCTTCGCATAAATATCGGAAAGGCCGGTAACCGATGGAAAGGAATATTCCCTCGTAACAATATCCATGCGGAATGCCTCCTAAAAAATCTGTTTGATCCATGTGATAAGATAGGCACAATCCAACTTGTTGAGCAGATCCGGTGACATGCTCATTGGAACCTTTTGTTGTTATTATAGCACGCGATTACAAAATTGTAACCCTTTTGTTACAAATTTGTAGTAATAGACAAATTAAAGGGCTCTTTTTTTACAAAAAAGGCCCGTTTCATGCCTTATTCGCATAAAACGGGCCTAAAAAATTACAATCCGTTACAAATGTTCTTTTCCCTTTTGCAGACGCTGCGCCAGCTCCCCGGAGGGACGAACGCTGACCGTCCGGTAAGTATCATAAATCACTTTGCCGGGCCGCGCGCCCTGCGGCTTTCGCAGCATGCGCACCGGCGTATAATCCACCGGCACGGAGGAGGATTCCCGCGCCCGGCTGAACCATGCGGCAAGCTGGGCGGCCTGAAGGAGCGCCTGCTCGCTCGGCTCCCGCCCGCCGGTAACCAGAATCACATGCGAGCCAGGGATGTTTTTGGTATGCAGCCATAAATTCTCTTTTGCTGCCGTTTTTAACGAGAGCTTATCGTTCTGCACATTATTGCGGCCGACTAGCACAGTAAAGCCGTCATCCGTGCAAAATTCCATCGGCGGCAGCGCTTTGGGGGCTTTTTGTTTTGCGCCGTTTGCGCCCCGCCTGATTTTCAGATAACCGCTTGACGCAAGCTCCTCCCGAATCTCCAACAGCTCCCGCTCCGATTGGGAGCGGCTCAGCGCGTCAAACACGCTCTCCATATATTGCAGCTCCTGTTCGCCGGCGGCAATCTGCCCGGTAAGCACCTTCTGAGCCGTCTGCGCCTTGCGGTATTCTTTATAATACTTTTGCGCATTGTGCGCGGGCGACAGGGCAGGGTCCGCCGGGATGCGCAAAAGGCGGTTGCCATCATAATAATTTTCCACTTCATAAAACGGAGCGCCCTTTTCCAGCGCATATTGGTAGGCATTGATCAGCTCCGCGCGAATGCGCAGCGCTTCCCGGTCCTCGCTGGCTGCAAGCTCAGCGCGCTGCGCGTTGAGGCGGCGCGTAATGCGCTCCATGGTGCTCGTAACCAGGCGAAATAAATCCTGCGCCCGCTGTTTAGTGCGTTCCGCACGGTCGCGCTCCGTGTAAAAATCATCGAGCAGCGGGGAGAGCGCCGTATACGCACGAGTCCGCATTAGCGCACCATATTGACGAATGGAAAAAAACGCAAAATCAACAGGCTTTTTCTCCTGATCGAGCACCATCTCCGGCTCCGCCCGGCCTTCCCGCACCCGTGTGCATAGCGCCTCCAGCTCCTGCGTCAGCGCCTGCTTCTGCTGCAAATCCAAAGAAGAAACGGGAAGATCCTCCCCTGCCGTGCGGAACGCAAGCTCCCGGCAAACGATGGGCGAAACACCCTGTAGGGAATGCAACAGCGCCGTGGAAAGGCGCGCATCCCCCTCCAGCAGGATTCGCCTGTAAGCATCCTCCGCTCGCTCCTCCAGGAAATTCCCCTTTTCTTGAGCGGGCGGCAACTCATAAGGCGTGCCAGGCAAAATCTCGCGGACGGAAGATTTCGTGGCGTCAATCCGTTTGACCGCATCGACCACAACACCGTTTTCATTCAACAGGATAATGTTGCTGTGGCGCGCCATGATCTCGATGCACAGGCTCGGATGCACCCGGTCGCCAATCTCGTTGCTCGCGTCGAAATCGAGAAATAACACGCGGTCCAGCCCCACCTGACGCAAGCCGGTGAGCACTGCGCCAACGAGCGTTTTTCGCAGGAGCATGCAGAGCATCGGCGGCTTCTGCGGGTTATCCGGCGCATAGTTCGTAAAATGCAGCCGCGGGCTATTGGAGCGCACGCTGAGCAGCAGCTTCAAGGCCCCGGTATGGGAGCCTGCGCCCGCCCGGCTGCGCAGCGAGAGCACCAGCTCCTCCCGGGAAGGCTGGCTGACCTTTTCCACCCGGGCGCCGAGCGCCTCGCGCTCGATTTCCTGTTTTAAAAAATGCAAAAAAATTCCATCAAGCGCCATTACAATGACTCCTTGCCATCAAATTGAATCCATGTCACCGGATTCTCCTGCCGGATGCGCACCACACGGATGCCAGGGAACCGGGCGGATAGCTTACGCGCCAGCACGTCAACTATAGGATTCTCTGTTTCATAATGCCCCGCCGCAAGCAGCGTAAGCCCTCTCTGCTGCGCCGCCAAAAATTCGTGATGGCTTGCGTCGCCGGTCACATAAGCATCCGCGCCTGCCGCCTGTGCATCTGCCATCAAATCGGCGCCCGCGCCGCCGCAAACTGCTACACGGGTGATTTCCCTCCCTTTGTTGGCCGCAGCCATCCGGACCGCCGCGTGCAAACGGCGGCTGACAGAGCCTGCAAGCGCCTGCGCATCCATGGGCTCTACGCTGCCAATCCGCAGCAGGGGCGCTCCTTCTTGGGCGGGAACCGCCTCCACGGCGGATAACCCCAGCTTCTCCGCTAACACATCATTTACGCCGCCTTGCGCCACATCCAGGCTGGTATGCGCACAAACTGCGCTCATCCCTGCCTGTGCAAGCAAATAAGCGGGCTCTTGCGCCAAAAATTGCTTTTGCGCATGAAAGATCACTGGATGATGGCTAATAAACAGCTGCGCGCCGGCCTCCCGCGCCATTTGAACCGCCTCTGGCGTCATATCGAGAGCAACGGCGACCGTATCCACCCGCTGCTTCGGATCTCCCACCAGTAGGCCGCTATTATCCCAGCTTTCCTGCCGGTCAAAGGGCGCGATTGTATTGAAATAATCATAAAAATCCTTTACACAAAGCATTCTGCCAAACCCGTTCCTTTCGCTGGTCATTGACAAAGCCCCTTACAGAGCGTTTATTCCATTGATCCAATCACTGGTTCTGCCATTTTACGCATTGCCCCGCCTATCTCGGCGGCCGCCGCTTCCAGCCGGGCGCATTCTTGCTGCGACCGGCGCGACCTGCGCAAAGCCTCTACGCGGGTGAGCAGGCGCTGATGCTGCCTGTTCAAATAGATAAGCGCTGCTTCGCTATGGCACTCCGGCAGCCTGCCCAAATACGGAAGGCCGGGTGAACAAGCTGTGGGCGCCCCCGTATATTGCGCGCACAGGGCAATATAGAAATGGGAGCCATCCTGCACGGCGTTTTCCTTTAAAATTGAAAATCCATTTTTATAGAGAAACCGGCGCACATCCTCCGCGTGCGTCATCGGCTGGAGGATCAGCCGCTTCCCCTCATTTCGCAGCCAGGGCGCACGCGCAAGGATGGCTGCAATCAATTCGCCGCCCATCCCGGCAATGATAATATCCTGCGCCCAATCCGGAGCAATTTCGTCAAGCCCATCCGACAGGCAGGCGACGATCCGATCCTCTAAATGATAGCGCCGGATTGCCTGACGCGCATTTTCCAGCGGCATTTCACGCAGATCGGACACAACCGCGCGAGGGCATTTGCCGGAAAGAACCAATGCCACGGGCAGATAGGCGTGATCCGTGCCGATATCGGCAACGGCGGCGCCATCCCGCACAAAATCCGCTACCATTTGGAGCCGAGGGCAAAGGGGCCGGTTCAGAGGAAACACATGCATTTCGCCGCCTCCTTTTATTGTCTTCCGTATAAATCCAAAAACTAGGAGCCTCCTGATACAAGGAAAAACCGCCCGGCAAACGTCGGGCGGTTTCAAAGCCTTGCTGCCTATGGCCATCTTTTTTGCACCGGGCAGTTTGGAACTTATTCCTTACCGGCAAGATACGCGTTGATCTCCTTCACCAGCGCGTCGGCGTCTACGCCATGCACCATACAGGCCTGCTCCACGGTTTCGCCGCGGGAGGCAGGGCATCCGAGGCAATGCATGCCCATATTCAAAAAATAAACAGCCGTTTCACGATCCAGATCCAAAATATCGCCAACGGTCATATTTTTATCAATCTGCGCCATTTGGTATTCCTCCTTTACTTACGTGCTTGTCTTATTATAATCCCTTGGCGCGCCGAATGCAATACATTCTATTTTCCTGTTTTTCGGCTTTGTCATACTTTTGTCATCCGCTTTTCTCATAATCTTTTATTTTTGCACACAAAATCGTAACATTTTGCAGGTATACTAAAACCAAGTTAAATACAAGCGCTTTTCGCTTACGATCCCCTCAAAAGAGGGTTCTAATATTTCTACTTTTTCATTTTTTCTCTCCTTTTTCCCTCATTTTGCAAAATGGGCGCCGATTTTTCGGCGCCCATTTTGTTTTTGCTGCCTTTAGGCTTAACAAAACCCCTGGTTGAACCAGGGGTAGATAAAA
>UQUZ01000028.1 GCA_900544375.1 uncultured Oscillospiraceae bacterium | reverse complement strand
AATTTCGAGTCAGCCCCGTTATGATCACTTCATTACGTCTTCCTCTATCTTTGGCAACGCGCTAATCTCAAAGCGCCTTACTATGTGACGGTTTTTAATTTTATCAAAAAAAATTCATATTGTCAACCTGTGGGGATATAATATGCAAACGCTATCGTTAGCCGTTTATAATCTCCGATAGCTGCCTGCTCTCGTAAACAGAGTATACCCTTTGCTCCGTGTGATTCACAGGCAAGCTTTGCATCGGAAGCCGGCTCGCGGTTGATGCCGGAAACCTTGTAAGGACGAACTGCGTTTATCCCTATACCGTAACAAAAAATAGCCGACAGTGGGGCGCATTACACCCCGCCGCCTCTGTATCACAATTCACTCCATCAAGCCATCCCGCATACGGATTTTTCTATGGCAGCCTGCTGAGACCTCTTCATCATGCGTTACAATGAGGATTGTCATCCCCCTCTGGTTCAGCTGCTGAAAAATTTGCAGAATTTTTCCCCCGGTTTCTTCATCAAGCGCGCCGGTAGGCGCATCTGCAAGCAGCAGATTCGGCCGCCCGGCAATCGCTGTGCGCTGACACTGCCCGCCGGAGAGTTTGGAAACCTCTGCACCTTCAATTCAAACAGATAGAATCCACTGGTCGGCGTGCAGACAGCGCCCAGAATATTCAAAAGCGTCGATTTCCCGCAGCCGCTCTTTCCGGTGAAAGCCAGAAGATCCCCTCGCTCCATCACCATATTCACGCCGCGCAGCGCGTGAACAGCTCCATTCCTCTTGCCATACGTCACGACATAAAATTTTTTTGCTTTTATCTGTTTTATCTTCTAATATTCTTCCAAAATTGCGCGGAGCTCCGGGTCGTTTAGGCCTTTATATTCCGCCGGCCAGAGCTTTTCCGGCCAAACGCGCTTGGCCCCGGGCAGGGCGTTTGGCACGATGGTTTCCGCCATGTTCCAACCCCGGGCGGTTTTTGAGGTGAAACGGATGTTCTTAACATATGCCTCGCCCTCTGGATTAGGAGAATAGTAAAAGATTCCTAATAATCCCGCATCCTTTTTCCAATAAATCCGTGTCTGCGACTCTTCCTCTGGTTCCGCTTCTTTCGGCCCATACACATACACCACGAATTCATCATCCGCCTCGATGAACGCTTCTCTCAGCTTTGGGATTTTGCAGGACGTATCGTTGTAATAATAGGTGTTTGTTTTAAAATCAAACTCCGCATATCCATCTTCATGCCTCAAAACTCCTGTCTGCCATGCATCGATATACCGATTGTTCTTCCGGTCATAATAGATGTCCAAAAACGGCTCGATAATGGACTCTTCTTTTGCAGAAGAGGGCTGATTTTTATCTTCCAATTTTCCGACTAACCATGGGCGATCAAAATACACATCGCCCTCTCTGGTTTCACCGCCGCGTTCAATTTTATAATCCCCGGAAAAGCGCTGACCGTTATAAATCCCTGCATAGGAAAGCGGCTCGTGCGTATCCCAATAGGGTTTCTGTGGTTTTGTAGAAGTCAGGGTATTGCTGTTTACCGGTATGCTTCCCGTTGACGGCTCCTCCAATTCAGGCTCTTTTCCGCACGCAGTCAGACAAAACACAAGCGCAAGACAGCAAAGGATTGACAAGATTCGTTTCATCACGAGCCTCCTTCCATGCAAGGGCTTCCTTTAATATTCTTCCAAAATCGCGCGGAGCTCCGGGTCGTTCAGGCCCTTATATTCCGCGGGCCAGAGCTTTTCCGGCCAAACGCGCTTGGCCCCGGGCAGGGCGTTCGGCACAATGGTTTCCGCCATGTTCCAACCGTCCGCTGTTTTGGAGGTAAAGCGAACGTTGGTAACATAAGCGCCACCACCATCTAAACTCGGGGAATATCGATAAAAGCCTAACAACCCTGCGCCTTTTTTCCAATAAATGCGTGTATGCAGCTTATTCTCTTCTTCCGCTTTTTTCGGACCATCCACATACACTACATACTCATCGTCCGCTTCAATATAAGACCACCCATCTGATCCTGGAATCGTGCAGGATGTGTTGCTGTAATAATATGTTGTCGTTTTAAAATCAAACTCCGGATATCCATCCTTATCCATACGGTATCCTGTTTGCCATGCATCAACATACCGATTATTTTTTTTATCATAATAGATATCTAAAAATGGATCCGCGATTGTTTCTTTCCGCACTAAAAATTGTTGAGCGACATCTTCCACTTTACCCTCCAATCTTGGAAGCTTAAAATATGCATCGCCTTCTTTTGTTTTATCATAAGAAGCGATTTCATAATCTCCCGAAAACCGCTGGCCGTTATAAATCCCCGCATAGGAAAGCGGCTCGTGCGTATCCCAATAGGGTTTCTGCGGTTCTGTAGAAATCAGGGTATTGCTGCTTACCGGGATGCTTTCGGTTGACGGCTCCGCTGCTGGCTCCGGCTCTTTGCCGCACGCTGCTACGCAGAACAGAAGCACGATACAGCACAGGATTGACAAGACTTTTTTCATAAGAGCTCTCTCCTTAATACACTTGTGTTAGCAAATACAATACACCAGGTTGGCCATCTTCCCATTCTGGATCCCAGTGTCCATCATATGGGTACTTCCCTTTACTATAGATGTTTGTCCCTGCATATAAATAGGGATTGATTCTACCAAAATCCGCACAGCCTGTTCCGTTCCACAATTCCGCAAATTGCAGCATTGCCAACAGGTTGCGTGTCCCCTTGCCCATGCCGATTGCATTCTGGAAGTCTCTCCATTGTCCCGATTTGATCGTTTTGACTGCGTCCGCAACAAAATCCTTTCCATTTAAATTAGATCCATCTCTAAATGAATAGTTTAGATTCCCCCCCTTCTCTCTATAGTGTATGGCTGCAATCAATATAATAGGCAGATCCGTCTGATCAGCGATACTTTGATATTTTGCTTTGCGGTCCGCATCATTATATTTACTCCAAAAATCGGAAATATTTTTCTTGTATTCATTCGGATCCCTTGCTGTACCACTTTTGAATGAGGTTACTTTCACATATTTATCCCGATTCATAAAGTAGTATTTACTGCTTGGCCCCGAATACGTCCCATACGGATAATCGTTGACTACCGACTTCGGTAAAACCCCCCATGCACTGCCAAAGGTGACATACCAATAGTTCCCCACCTGCCCTTTGATCGTAACCGCCGCCCCGCGATACACAGAAGTGGCGGAAAGGCTCGTGGGGCTGGCAATGCGCAGCTTTTGCGCTGAGGTGACAAAGCCCAAACGGTTGGGGGAAAGCGGCTGAATCACCGTCACGGGGATTTGCGCCTGCACATCGTTTTGCGTGGTGGCCTTTAAAGCGAGCGTGAACGTGCCCGGCTTCAGGCCGGTGATGGTTTGCGTCGTCCAGCATTTCTGGCTGCTATCCCAAGCGCGGCGAACCAGGTCGTCATGGCCGCCCGTCGTCCAATAAGCCTTCAAATCAGTGTTGTATTCCCGGTTTTCCACCGTGTTGCCGCGCAGCTGCTTGGCAGCGCCTACATAGATATGTTCATAGGGAACGTCCACATTCGTATCTGGGCGGATAATATCCAGCGTTTTGGTGATGTAGATTTTGATGGAGTTGCTGGTGCCGTCCTTTAAGGTGGCGGTCACGGTTGCCGTGCCCGTGACGCTCCCGGCGGTGTAGGTGCACTCCGCGCCCGTGGAGGTGGAGAGGGTTCCCCTGCCGCTGCCCGGCGACACCTTCCAGGTGGCATGGCTGGAGAGCGCAAACGTCATCCAATTATGCAGCCCCAGCTTGATGGACTGCCCCGGCCTCAAAACCGCCTCATAAACCCGGTTGCCGCTTGTGTTTTCAATCCAGAATTCTGGGCTCAAGCCCATGGGGGCAATCGAAGGAGCTTCGGTTGTTTCTCCCTCCCAAACACCGGGCTGTTCCTCCACGGCTTCCCATGCTGTTTCCGTTTCGATCCCCGCGGCAGGGTCAGCCGTTTCCCCCGCCGTTTCAGGCTCGCTGGGAAGCGTAAACGACTCCGCAGGTTCGGAACTCGTTTCTTCCTCCCCCAAAAATGTGCTTTCCTCTGAAAGCTCCTCTGCCGGCAGGGCTTCGGGCTCGCCGGCCGCGTGCTCAGGCTCCAACGCATCCGAAACCGCTTCCAACGGCGCGGGCGGCGGATCCTGCGGGTTTGCGGCCATCGTCATTGGCGTGAGAAAGATCATGGCCAATGCCAGGATCAGGGAAAGAATACGAACTTTGCTGATTGTGTTTCTGCTCATCATTACCTCTCCTAAAATTTTATCTGATTCCCTGAATCAGTCATGGATAAAACCATAAAATTACCATTTATATTTTTTATTTTAACACTTTATATGCAATATGTAAACAATCATTTATATTACCACTTATTTTTTATATAAATAAGCCTGGAGCAGCGCCCCTCCGGACAACTGCTCCAGGCTTTGTTTCATATGCGTTCACTGAACGTTATTTCAGCGCTTTTTCAGCAAGGCGCCTATTCCTTGCGCAGCAGCTCGCCCGCGCTGGTTGCAAGGCCTGCAAGGCCCTGGATATCGGACGGAATAATGATCTTCGTCGCCTGCCCGTCGGCCACCTTCTGGAAGGCCTCCAAACTCTTGATGGTGATAACGCCTTCGCCCGGGGCTGCCTCGTTAATCATGCGGATGCCCTCGGCCTCGGCCTTCTGCACGGCAAGGATTGCCTGCGCCTGGCCTTCCGCCTCGCGGATCTTCGCTTCCTTCACGGCCTCCGCGTGCAGGATTGCGGCCTGCTTCTCGCCTTCTGCGGCGAGAATCTGGCTTTCCTTCTGGCCTTCGGCAACCAGGATCTTGCTGGCCTTTTCACCTTCAGCGCGCAGGATGGATTCACGGCGCTGGCGCTCTGCCTTCATCTGCTTCTCCATCGCATCCTGGATCTCGGCAGGCGGTACGATATTCTTCAGCTCCACGCGGTTGACCTTGATGCCCCAGGGGTCGGTCGCTTCGTCGAGGATACCGCGGATTTTCGCATTGATCGTATCGCGGGAGGTGAGCGTATGATCGAGCTCCATCTCGCCGATGATATTACGCAGGGTGGTTGCGGTCAGGTTTTCGATGGCGGAAATCGGGCGCTCCACGCCGTAGGTGTAAAGCTTTGCATCTGTGATCTGGAAGAAGATAACGGTATCAATCTGCATCGTGACGTTATCCTTTGTGATAACAGGCTGCGGCGGGAAATCCGCCACCTGTTCCTTCAGGGAGACGACCTTTGCAACGCGCTCCAAAAACGGAATCTTTACGTGCAGGCCGGTTTCCCACGTGGCATGATAGGTACCGAGCCTTTCAATGACATACGCTTTTGACTGCGGCACAATTTTGATATTGAGCACCACAATAATCAGCAAAAACAACAGGATGCCAAGCACAACAAACAACCATTCCATACTAGAGTTCCTCCTCAATTTTTATTGGAACAGGGGGTTCCCTGTTCTTTTTGGACGATTGCGCTCCTCTCATCAGGATGCGCGGGTAACTAGAACCTTGACGCCTTCGATTTGTTCTATTACGACGCTGGCGCCTTTTTCAATCTGCTCCCCGTTTAGGGAGCGCGCCGTCCAGATGATCCCCTTTGAATTGACCTGACCCGTGCCAATCTCATTGTCAATTGCCTCGGTCACGAGAGCCGTCTGCCCAATGCAGCGATCCGCATTGGTTGGCTGCGCCTTTGCGTTGACAACCTTTTTGACGACTGGGCGTGTGGCCAGCAGACAAACGGCAGATACCGCAACGAATATCAGCCATTGCACCACTATGTTCGCGCCTGCGATATTCGCAATGAGGGCAACTAAGCTGCCCACGGCGAACCAGATGGTAACAAGCTGCACAGTGACCGCCTCGATGACGGTAAACGCAACCATCAGGCCAATCCAGACAAACAGCATGACCGTGTTGGGTTCCATAATCTTCTCTCCTTTCCTCTTTTTTTGATAGATATGCGCAATTCAGAAGCCGCAGGACAGCAAACGTTTGCTCAGCCTAAACTTAGCCCCCGAGTATGGCGCTCATCTCCGCCTCCGCCTTTTGCCTGAGCCGGGAGGAGATGCAGGCGAACGTCATGATCTTGAGCGTATTGCCCAGCTTTTCGCGGGAATCCTGCGCCGGGCCGTGATAATCGGCAATATGGGCTGCAATGGTTTCATCCAGCTTTTTTTCATCCATCACAGGCGCATCTTCCAGCTCAAATACGATTGCGCACAGATAATCATAAAGCGCGCCGTCTGAGATAATATCGTCGGCTACATCCTCTACACTTCCGTTGAGATATTGCATCAGTTGGGCGATACTATCCAACTGAAGGGACGCACGCAAGGCATTGATCAGGATAATCCGCATCACCTGGCGCTCCCCATAGCGCTTGGATTTTGGGTTTGCCACCCAGCCTCTCTTGACCCAATTTTGAACCGTGGAGTTTTCCAGCCCTGTCAGCTCCCGAATCTGGGAGAGCGTTAAACCTTTTGTCAGTGAGAGGATCGGCTGGATTAGGCTGTAGGCGCCGCGGCCATCTGTCTGCCTGCGCTCCAATAGGGTTCCTGGCAATGTTTGAAACATGATGGCTTCATCCTTTCGTTTGATCTTTTGATTTGTTGACTGTATAATATCATAAGTTCACTTGAACTTCAATAGGAGATTTCAGACTATTTAAAATGATTCTAGGACTTTTATAATCAAAAAATCCATTTACCTCTTTTTTTCTAATGAAATTGCCTTTTTTCGCGTTTTTTCATTGTTTTAGAAGAAATCATGAAAATCAGATGATTCATATCCTTCGACACAACGCATGTGTCATACAGGGAGTGCGATTGCGCAGCGTAAACTTCGACACAACGCATGTGTCATACAGGGAGTGCGATTGCGCAGCGTAAACGATGTTATACAGCGTTTCCTGTGCTTCATTCCATCCCTTTTGCAATGCAATTGATCATACGGCTGGCTATGCCTGAGGGATTCTACGAAAATCTTTCAGAAAATAGACAGATTACATTGTTTTTATTGAAAAAGTCGTATATAATAAAATAGATATGTAGATATGGAGGTGGACGCATTGACGGACAAAACGATTCAATTTTCAATCAAAGAGGAGCGCGACGAGGAAATGCGGCAGGTGCTGCGCACCGTGTACGATGCACTCGGCGAGAAGGGGTATAACCCCATCAGCCAGATTGTTGGCTATATTCTTTCAGAAGATCCAACCTATATCACCACGCACAACAATGCGAGAAGCCTTATTCGCAAGCTGGATCGGGACGAATTGCTACAGGCTTTGGTGCGCTGTTATTTGGATGCGTAACTCTCCTTTGTGTATCATAAGGCTGAGAGGCGGCCTGCCGGTCGGCGGGCCGCCTTTTTGTGAGCCTTCGGCAGTTGCTTTTTTGACAAGAGGAGGGAAGTATGCTATGATAAATAGGTTCTAGTGCGGGATAGATCTTTTTAGAATAGGAGGAATTGGAATTGGCGGAGAGTAAGAAAAAAGCGCCGTTTTTAATGTATAAGGGCCGTCCTTTGGTCCGCAAGGGCAATACGCTCTACTATGGCAGCATGGCGGAACCGTTTGTCATTATGATGCAGATTACCAGCACAAAAAAGGTCAAGGAGCTTGAGGTTGCGAATAAGGTGACCGTTCAACTGATGAACACGGATCCGGATGTCCGCCCGCGCGAGCGAATCGTTAAAAAAAGCGAAAAAAATGGTTTATACGATGCGATGGACGTCGGCTCCATCTGGTTGGATCGCGCGCTGCAAAAAAGCTAAATCACGGGCAACGCAGCGCTCCGGTGCATACCCGTGGAAAAACCAAACAGGGCGGTATGGCAATTGGCCAGGCCGCCCTGTTTTTTGCTCATTCTCACCCGCTGAATACTTTGTAACCCAATTCATCATGATTGCGCACCGGCTCTCATTCTAATGAGCGCTTTGAAAAAGCAAATTCCCCAATAAGGGAGACGGTCTAGCCCCTGTTAAGAAACAAAACTCCGCCGTCGACCTGCCATCCTCACCTGCTTATGAGGGCAAAAAGGGGCTGTTGCAAAATGCAAGGCATTTTGCAACAGCCCCTTTTAAAAAACTGTTTTTGCCTCACGCAGGCAAATTTCGGGCCTTGCGCGCCCGAAACCACGGTTTTTCTCATGACGAGTTTCCGCAAGGAGCGTTTTGCAACGCGCCCTTTGATGAGGATAAAGAGATTGCGCTACACATTGACGGAAAACTTGATACATATCGCATCTCCTGCCGCAATCGTCCTTTCCTGTTGTAGCAGAAGCTCTCTGCCATGTGTTGTAAATGGCACGGGGTTGCTATTCACCGTAAGTGACACCGCTTCAAACGGCGCGGCGATCTGTTTGAGCCGTATCGTTCCATAGCGGATCTGAATTTTCATCTCTTCCCGGCAATAATGTACACTTCCCCAACACCCGTCTAAAGCAAAAAAATATGATCCTGGCTTCAGGGGGCGAAAGCCCATGCGCTGATGCGGCAGATCAAAAATCAGGCCGCTGTAGGCGAGCAGCAGGCTGTAGGAGGCAAGGGAACGGACGTAACTGCCGCCGCATTCAATTTCCGCCCACGGGTTGCGCTTTTGCCCATCGTAGCGGGCGCGTATGGCGGAAACGATCTCCAGCGCCTGCCGTTCCATGCCCTCCTGTAGCATCAGACAGGCCGCAGCATATTCAAAGCCACACATGGTTTCCTGTGCATATGGCAGCGGAATAGCGGGAGCGCCGCCCTCCCAGCTACAGATCACCAGGCCCGCCTCCCCGTCCGCCGCGTAAACCCGGCAAGGGTTGTTGAAAGAGCGCATCTGTTTGAAATTCTGCCGATAAATTTCCTCCAGTGCCTGATGAAGATGAGCGGGCTGAAAAACACTGCCCAGCCCCAAAAGGTTTGCATGCCATTGCGCGATCACCTGATCAATCTCGCAACCCTCTGCATACTGATATTTCATCTCCTGCGTTTCTGTGTTCCAATAAACTTTCTCTTTTCCAAACTGTTTCAACACGGATGGATCTTTCAGGTTGATTTGCTGAATGTAGTGCCGCCCGTTGAACAATTCGCGCTCCACATAAGCGCTGCCCTTTTGAAAGATTTGGCTATACTCCCTGGCTGCCGCCTCATCCCCATCCGCTCGAGCCAACTCCTGCGCAGCACGCAAGGCGGCAAGATAATAGCCGGTAATCCAGCTATTGGGGCCGAACAGTTCCATATCCAGCGTGTGGTGCTGCTGGCCGGTAAAAACGCCCTTGCGCTGCGGATCCCACTGATATGGATTTTTTTCGCTCCATGCGAAGGCCAAGGACCGCTGGACGGCGGGCCAATACTTTTTGCGCCAGTTTTCGTCGCCGCAGAGCATCCATTCACGATAAAATTTTAGAAGGCCGCCCATTTGCCCATCGGCGCATACCCCGCGAAACAAATGCTTTGAACGCAGCGGCAGCATTAGTCGAAAATTAACAGCCCCGCTTTTTTTCAGGCTGCTGCTATATTCCAATTCCCGCATAGAGCGCTCCAGCTCCGGAAACAAAAACGCCAGTGCATAGGCATAATTCCACACATGCGTGCAGCTTCCCTCGCAGCTGCCGCTATCCGCATTCGAGCCCTCAAAGGTGTAAAAAGCGCCGTCTTGCAGCCGCAAGCAGGTGCTGCTTTTGAGAATCGCAAGATTGCCCTGAATGGCGTCGAGGACACATTCGGGCACTTCAGACTGGAACAAGGTGTCACGGAACAGAAACGTCTCTTCTTTCAGCC
Organism: uncultured Oscillospiraceae bacterium; assembly: GCA_900544375.1. Classification (GTDB taxonomy): domain Bacteria; phylum Bacillota; class Clostridia; order Oscillospirales; family Acutalibacteraceae; genus Fimivicinus. Next base: position 24,394 of record UQUZ01000028.1, on the reverse strand, counting down.
GTGCCCAATTTGCAAAGCAATAATCGGCAACCGCCGCCGCATCACAAAAGCTTTTTGCATAGTATTGCTTCCAACGGTATCGCCGCCCAAAGGTGCTTTTCCCCCAATATTTTTCCATCAGCTGAAAATGCCATGTGAGCAAAAAACAGATTCGCCCTGTGCCGCCGGCCGGAATTGTTATGCTGGAAGAAAGGGTGGCCATCTCCCCTTCTCCTCTGTTACCGCGAGCATAATGACGCTCTTTTAACGGGCAGGGAGATGAAAAGTCATTCCAGAAAGTGGTCAACGCATCAAACCATTCCCCACGATACCAATATTCCTGAATAGCAGTGTTTTCACAATCTGTTGCGATAAGGGCTGTACCGGCGTCGGCATTATGCTTTAGATTGGAATTGGAAAAGCGGACGCCGGTATATCCTTTGCCGTTGGCTTTATGATTTGCCGTCCGCCCTAAAAGTGGGTTTCGGCAAGAAAACGCAATGGTGTAGGTAATTTCCTGTGTAGAGGTGTTTTGAATTTCCCATTCAAAAAAAGCGGCCGGCAGGCTACTATCGAACACATTGGAGGGGATAAAGGGATTGAACGCCGTCAGCCGCATCCTAGCCGGAAAATCCGGATCACCGTATTCCACCTCTGCAACAGGAAAATTCCCATGGAATGTCACATTCCTAAAATGGACGAATCCCGCCATGGTGTTGCGGTCGATCCCATGCCCATATCCCCAGGAATGGGCCGCTTGACGATTGCTCCCCATAAAATCCTTGCGCGTATCCGATTGGAGAACGCGGGCGCCCAAAACATGATTCCCCTGCTGTGCCTTGATGGCAAAATGCGTAAACCCATTTACGCTTTGTTTATTGGGCCGGCTGTGAAGCTCCCAATCTATTAACCTTCCGTCGCCGGATAAGCCAACACAGCCGCTTCCAATTCCGCCCAAGGGGAAAGAAATCTCTTTCTGATACTCATTTTGATAAATAAAATCGATGCTTGCCATATTCAGATCCTTTCACTTCTATTTTGTCTATTTGATCAGCCTCATGGGGAGGCGCTGCCTTCGCACATTGCTTGCGAAAAACGCTCGGCGGGCATCCAACCAGTTTTTTAAAAGCAGCAGAAAAGTGGTAGGCGCTGTCATAGCCGAGCAATGCCGCGAGATCGGTAACGGAAATTGATATGGTGCACAAAATCTGCTTAGCCTTTTCGATTTTCCTGCTGCTGATGTATTGCTTGGGAGCCATCCCGCAGGATTGCTGAAAAATCTGATGCAGCCGCCGGGTTGAAATCTGAAAAAAATCGGCGACCTCCTGCACGCTGAGCTTTGCATAGATTTTTTGTTCAATATAGGAGCAAATTTCCTCCATCAAGATCGGCTGCCGTGCATTTTCTTCAACTGGACGATCCTTGAACCGCAAATAGTAAAAATAGTGGATAAAAATGCCGTTAATATACCGCAGCTCCTCCGGGTAAGAACGCCCCACCTGCAAAAGCTCTTCAAACAACAGGCGTTCTTTTTCTTCAAAGGGAGCAAATCTTTTATGACCGATTCCCACCGGCTCTTTCTCCACCCATAAAAAATCCACCCAGTAATATGCCCACAGCTTTGCAGCGGCAGAATAATAGCGGATATCCCTGCGCTTCAGGAGGATAAACTCCTTTTCGGAGAGAAGGATCTCCCCCTCCTCCGTTTGAATCCTGCCGCGCCCTTCGATGGTGCGTATCAAACAAAGCGCGCGCGGATACCCCAGCTCATCGATTTTCATATCATAATGATAATATTCATCCGCCACAACGGACCACGCTGCGATCACAGCGCTTTGCCTCTCCTGTAACATACGGTTAGCGGAATAAAATGAAACACACTTATACACTTGGCTCCACCTGATAATCCTTTTCTGATTTTAATGTGCCGTGGTTGCAATAGCGGATCTATTTCTAATATTCATAGCATCCGTGAACAGGGGCAGCAGCGGTTTTCAGCCCATGGCCGCATCATGGGCGGCGTTATTTTCCCTTGTTCACTGATGCTATCATATTGCGCTGCAAAACACAATAGCTTGAGGAATATCCGATACGGCCTACTATGCCGCAATCCCTGTTGAAACAATGGGAGCATAAAACAAACAGCGCCGTTGCGGCAGCATAACCGCACCGGCGCTGTTTCAGATTTGATAGCCTCCAGGAATCGGAGAATGGGTTCAATGGTACTCCCGAAGAAGCCGTTTATAAAACGCGATGGCGTTTCCAACCGCCTTAATATCAATATTCTCATCCGGGCTGTGGACGCTTGCAAACTGCTGCGGGTCAATGTCGATCGGCGCAAAACGGATGACGCATTGGCACACATCCGTCAGCCAGCGCGCGTCCGTGCCCGCAGGCAGAATAAAGGGCGCGCAGGCCACGTGCGGAAAAACATCCGCCACGCACTCCCGCACATAATCATAGGCGGGTTTGCCCAAATCGGCGGGGGCATGGTATTCGTTGCCCTCCCCGTCCGTCACCTCAACGCCGTATTTCTCCGCGATCGTGCGGAAGGCGGCGATATCCTGCGCCAGATCCTTGTCGTCAATGCAGCGCAGGTACGCGCCTGCCTCCACGGTTTTTGCCTGGACGCTGCCGTATTTGCCGCCATTGATCGTGTTGAAGGAGCACATCGTGCCAAGCATCGCGCCCGCCATGGGGTTGATTTTGGGCATGAGCGTTTTCAGCAGCGGGGCGAACAGCCAGAGGTTTGCAAAGATCAGCCGCATCGGGAAGGCCATATAGGGGCAAAGGCCCTCAAACATGGCCCGCACCTGCGGATAAATCCGGCGGATAAACGGTTTTTTCTCCGATACCTCTGCAATGAATTTTGCCATGCGCACCACGGGCGTATCGGTTTTCGGCGCAAGGCCCGTGTGGCTCGCGCCCTCCCCCGCCGTGCACTTGAGCAGGTGGCGGCCCTTTTCATGCACGGCGAGCATCGCGCACTTGCAGGAGATACCTGGCATCGGCGCAGCGATGACCGCGCCGCCCTCGTCGAGGATCAGCTCGAATTCAATGCCCTGTTTTTTAAAATACTCCAGCGCCAGCGGGATGCCGTCGCCGCCGATCTCCTCATTGTGGGAGGAGGCGAGCCACAGGTTGCAGGGCGGCTCGAAGCCCTCCCCCAGCAGCTCCTCAAAAGCCGTAAATTCCGCGAACAGCGGCGTTTTCGTATCCACTGTGCCGCGGCCCCAGAGCTTACCGTCCGCGATCTCCGCGGCAAATGGCGGGTGCTTCCACTCCCCCGTGCCCGCGACCACGTCGTGGTGGGACATCACCATCATATTGCGGCTTTGGTCTTTGCCGGGCAGCTTGTAGACCCAGCAGTCGTCGCTGAACGTCATAAACTGCGCCTTTTCATGGAAGAGCGGAAACAATTCCCGCACGGTGTCGCGCAATTTTTTAAATTCCGTATCGTCAAAGCTTTCGCGGCAGGAAACCGTTTCGCAGCGGATCATTTGGGCCAGCCTCTCCGCATGCTGCGCAAGCTCTGCTTCGCTGTAATAATCGGGCTGCGGCGCGAGCCTGCGCCCGCGCTGTTTGGCGCGCACGGCATTAAGCGCTAAAACGGCAAACAGTAGCAGCAACACGGCCAGAATGACGAGAAAAATATAGAGGGCGGTCATTTCCGCACCGCCTCCTTCTCCTGCTTCTCCCCTTTCTGGCGGATCAGGCCGAGCACCTCGTCCTCACGGTATTTGATGAAAGCGATCACCGCACCCAGGCAGAACAGGCCGCCGACAAGCGCCGTGACCTTTAGGCCCGTCCGGCCAATGTTTTCGCCCGCCGCAGCGCCGATCACCGTCAGCGACGGCACGATCATGATCGCAAGGGAGGTGCCGAGCTTGGTGATGAAAGAGCGCGCCGCGCTGAAAATGCCCTCCTGGTTGATGCCGGTGATCAGGGTGTCATACTGGATGACGTCCGCCATCATGGAGCCGGGCAGGATGTTGAGCACCGCAAACGGGAAGGAGACGAAGAGGGCGAGGCCGCAGGCCTTTACCATCGCCGGGCCGGGCATATCCGCGCCAAAGCAGATAATGAACTCCGCAATGGTAAACACCACGCAGCCCCAGATAATCGGCTTGCGCTTGCCGGACTTTTTGCCCCATTTGCTGATGAGCGGATACAGGCACAGGGAGCCGACAATGGAAATCGCGAGGATCGCGACGGAGGCTGTTTCCGGCAGGCCCATCAGGCTTGTCACATAATACATAATGCAGGACTGGAAGAAGGACATCGCCGTGCCCTCCAGCAATTGGCCGAGGGTGACCCAGCGGAAGTGCTTGTTGCTGAACGCATGCTTTAAGGACTGCATGAGAGACACGGTCGGGCGCACGGAATTGACGTATTCCCTCTCCTTAATCATAACAGCCGGGATCAGCAGCAGGATGATGCCGACCACCGTGAAAATCGCGAACGTCGCGCGCCAGGCCAGCAGCACATCCAACCCCGCGTTTTTAAACATGCCGACGAGCGCCGGGGTCACATAGCCCAGCGCGCTGCCCGTGACAAAGAATAGGGAGTTGAAGGTGTAAACATTAACGCGCTCCTTAGTATCCGTGATCATCTCCGGCAGCAGCGCGTTATGCGGGATCATATAAAGCGTATAAAACACGAAATATGCCCAGATGAACACCGCCACCCAGATGTTGTTGACAAGGCCGGGCGTATTCTGCGGCGCGCAGAAAATGAGCAACGCTGAAAGGCCGAAGGGGATGGCGGCATATTTCATGAACGGAATGCGGCGGCCCTTTTTGTTGCGGCTTTTGTCGCTCAGGTTCGCAACCAGCGGGTCCGTCACCGCGTCGATGATATGGCCGACAGCCTTGACAAAGCCGATAAAGGTGAGGATGCCGAGCACCACGACGCCCTGCGTGATCAGCGTTGGGATGCCGGACTCCTTCGAGGGCTGGTAAAAATAGAGCAGATAATTGGAGATCATCGCCGTAAACAGGCCCACAGCAAACTGCGGAATACAGTAAGCGAGGATGATCTTCTTCGATACTTTTTTGATTTGATTCATAGGTGTGCTTTTTCCTTTCCTTCTTCCTTAATCCCTTACTTTTTCCGCACATAGCGCAGCGCGCAGATCGGATCGCCCTTTGCGATGCACTGCGGCAGCTCCAGCTCGCAGCCGTAGGCTTCGCCGATGCCGTGATCGCCGCACATGGCGATATCGCACAGCAGGGCGATCTCTTCATCTGAGCAACCCTGCTTCTGCCAGGCCTTCACCAGCGGGCAATAGTGAAAATCAATCGCCAGCAAGTCGTCCGTGCATTCCTTGACGTCCATTTCAAACATCCACTGCGCCGGTTTGGTAAACAGCGTTTTGCGCAGCCCCTTCAGGCTTTGCGTGCCGCCCTTTTTCACAAGGCCCGCACCCTGATACAGGCCGCAGCGCTTGACTGCCGCGGAGCCGAAATCCTCCCACGAAAGGCCGCGCTTGCCCGCCTCGTCGCAGAGTAGATACAGCCATAAAGCCCGATGCTCCAACTGCTCGCGCACGGCCTTGACGATCGGATTTTTGATCGTAGCCTCATTTTTAACTTTGCTCATCCTATCTTCTTCCTTTCTCCCCTGCCGTTCCCAAATTTTGAATCGAAAACGGTTTTTCAAAATAATATACAATCGTCCGGTGGGCCGGACGACAGGATTCTACAGAATCGTAACATATGAAAGCGTTTCCGTCAATAACACGGCGGTCTGAAAACTTTTTTCGATTCAAAAAAAATCCTGTATCCGAAGCCCCATTCCGGATACAGGATGCTTTTTCATAAACTATGCGGTAACAATAAAATTCATAACCGATTATTCCGCTACCTTCGGGAGGCCCTGAAAGCCTTTTTCAAGCTGTTCGTCGGTCGGGATGGAATCGCTCATCGTCCGGTCAAAATAAGAGGCGTAAGCGGCCATATCGAAATAGCCGGTGCCCGTCAGGCCGAAGAGGATCGTCTTGGCCTCACCGGAGGCTTTGCATTTGAGGGCTTCCTCGATCGCCGCATAAATGGCATGGGAGGATTCCGGCGCGGGCAGGATACCCTCGCAGCGGGAAAAGCGGATCGCCGCGTCAAACACCTTAGTCTGCTCCACGGCGCGCGCTTCGTCCAGGAAGCCGTCGTGATAGAGCTTTGACAGGATCGGCGACATGCCGTGGTAGCGCAGCCCGCCCGCGTGGTTGGGGGAAGGCTGGAATTCGCAGCCAAGCGTGTACATCTTGGCCAGCGGCGTAACCTTACCGGTATCACAGAAATCATAGGCATATCTGCCGCGCGTCATCGATGGGCAGGAGGCCGGCTCCACGGCGATGAAATAGGGGTTCGCTTTGCCGGTCAGCCGGTCCTGCATAAAGGGTGCGATCAGGCCGCCAAGGTTCGAGCCACCGCCCGCGCAGCCGATGACGATATCCGGGTACTCGTCATAGAGCGCCATGGCCTGTTTCGCCTCCAGGCCGATCACGGACTGGTGCAGGAGCACCTGGTTGAGCACCGAGCCGAGCACATAGCGCGTGCCGGGCGTTGAAACGGCCTTTTCCACCGCTTCGGAGATCGCGCAGCCGAGCGAACCGCCCGTATCGGGGAATTTTTGGAGGATTTCACGCCCGACCTTGGTCGTATCGCTCGGGCTGGGAATGATTTCCGCGCCGAAGGTTTCAATGATCGACTTGCGGTAGGGCTTCTGATTAAAGCTCGTTTTGACCATATAAACGGTCAACGGAATGTGGAAATATGCGCACGCCATGGAGAGCGCCGTGCCCCACTGGCCGGCCCCCGTCTCCGTAGTGAGGCCTTGAAGGCCCTGCTTTTTGGCATAATAGGCCTGCGCGATGGCGGAATTGAGCTTATGGCTGCCGGAGGTGTTGTTGCCTTCAAATTTACAGTAGATTTTCGCGGGCGTGCCCAGCTCTTTCTCCAAATTATAGGCACGGATGAGCGGAGAGGGACGGAAGGTCTTGTAATATTCCACGATCTCCTCCGGAATATCAATATACCGGTTTGTAGAGTCAAACTCCTGCTGCGCAAGCTCCTCGCAGAAAATCGGATATAATTCTTCGAGCTTCAGGGGCTGCATGGTCCCCGGGTTCAAAAACGGAGCGGGCTGCTCCTTCATATCCGCGCGCAGGTTATACCACTGCCGCGGAATCCTCTCTTCCGGCAGATAGATGCGGTACGGTACGTGCTTTGACATGATTGTTGCCCCTTTCTCAAATAAAATAAAAAACTCTTGTCCCCTACGATTGTAAGGGACAAGAGTTATAAACAAATAGACTCCTGCGGTACCACCCAAATTGGCGCTCCAAAAGCGCCCGCTCGCTTCGCGCACCATCATGCGCGCCCCCTTGGTAACGGATGGGGTCTCCCGGCGGCAACTACTCGGCTCTGCGCCTTTCGGGCCGCCCTCATGAGTCCATTCACATAACGCCTGCCTGCCACGCTCGCACCAATGCGCGGCTCTCTGAAAAGCGGTGTGGTATGCTACTACTCTCAATCAGCGGTTTTCGTAATATATTGAAAAAACTATATCATATGGCAAAGGGGATGTCAAGCATTTTTTCCATGCCCTGTTACTTTTTAGCAAAGCGCTGAATGTTACTCAAACGCTTTGTCGACCTTCATCAGCTCCAGCATTCCTTTTTTGACATATTTGTTTAATACACACCTTAAAATCACCGTTAGAACCAGCAGCAAGGCCACATCAAGCGCGGCGATCACCCCGATTAAATAGAACCACTTGCTGATATTCACCAACAATATTCCAATAACAGCCGTATATACTGTGACGCCGATTCCCAATTTCAAAAAAATACCGGAGATATTTTTTCGATATACTTTTTGAATGTCTGAGTCCCTGTACCCCAGATGTTTGAGAATCGCAATATCCTTTTTCTGCAGTTTTATATAGGAGTCGAAGGAAAGGATTAAATTTACACAGGTAAAAATGAAAATGGCAATGATCAAAACAGCGCCTATCTGAATCAGCGACTGAACTGTTTGATCAAGCGACTCAAATGCTTTCAACGTATAATCCGTCGCGTATCCCTTCCCGTTTAACAAACCAGCAACCTTTTCAACATTCTGCATTTCCGTTACATACACAAAAATATTGTCAATGGTATCTTCCGCTTTTAACTGTTCCTTCGTGGTCTGGTACATAACAGATTTTATATTTATATATGTATTATAGTTAATATAGTAATGTTTGCCTGGAGAACGATCATAGGTTTCAAAAATATTCCTTTGGCCAGCTTGATTGCTGAAAGATACTTGATAATCCACATAACGGTCTGCTACCATACCGCCGCCTTCGCTTTTGATCACCGGTAATTCAAGGGTAAGCACAACAGGTAGATTCTCACTGGAATCTGCGGAATAAATTGTATCATCCTCCATCCGATCAAGTTTCAGCCATTTGGCGCAGTCGTTTCCGATCACAGAAAGGCTAAAATGATTTCCTTCTTTGTCTGATATACCATTCGGGATGCGTGACTGTACGATCAGTTCAAACTCCGTATCGGGAAAATTGGATTGAATGATATGATCAATGATCTCACGATCCTTCATCGTCAAACTGTCATATCGATTCCCGAATTCAATACCGCCCACACAAATGATATGTGTATTATCATTTTTGATAAACTCCTGCTGAAGGTTAGCGTACTGCGATATCCCCACAACAGAAATAGACGCCACGATAACAAGCGATATAACAAAAATGACAAACGAAACCTTTAAATAGGACGTAGATTTTTTTCTTAAAAGCAATGATACTTTTTTGAGGTTACTCTTATTCAAGAATCAACCCTCCATTTTCCAGCATCAACCTGACTGAACGCGCTCCGTAATCGATCTCTTCATGGGTGACGACGATCACTGTTTTATCCTGAAACGTCGTTTTAACGATCTCCATAATATTACCGGTATTCTCACGGTCTAGCTTTGAGGTCGGTTCATCCATTAAAATAAGATTCGGTTCATCCAATAACACACTGGCAATTTGGATTCGCTGCCGTTCCCCTCCTGAGAGGAGTTCCACCTTCCGATCGATTAGGTCTCCCACCTTCAGGCTTTGCAGAATTTGCATACATTTTTGCTCAAACTCGAAGCTTCGGTTTGTAGATGCAAATTTGATAAACAGGTTTTCCTTCACTGTCAGATTGGAAAACAGCGTTTCATCTTGATATAGATACCCCAGACAATCCTGAGCATCCATCAAAACCTCTCCGGAATCCGGGCTGACGTAGCCTGCAATCATATTCAGCAGCGTTGTTTTACCCTTTCCGCTTTCGCCCCTGATAACGTAAACCTGTTTTTCATGAAATTGAAAATTCAGATGATCGAATATCATCTTATTCCCAAACGTCAGTGAAATGTCTCTTAGCTCTAACATTTAACTCCCCCACTGATATGTTTTCACGCCGTCCGAATAAAGTAGTTTCATTTCTTGCTCATCAATTCGCAAGGCGTCGCAATATGGAAATTGCTTTATTTGTTCGCCAGTGTTCAAATCATAAACCAGTATCTTTTCGCCATCTTTCGTTTCGTGTGATTGTATCATCACTGATTTGTGATCAAAGAAAGAAACATAATCCGAATTTTTATATGCATATCTGTGATCTCCCGCATAGATAAATTGTTCATCTGTGTAGATCAGCGTATCCCGAAATCGATATAAGAAATAACTTTTGGTGTCTGACTGATGGATCACAGGCACTTGTTCCGGGACGTTGAGGCTGACTTTCATGATATCTGCAATTTGCTTCTGCACATCCCTGACGGCAATATAGTATATCATGCCTCCAACGATCGTGCCTGCCGTGATGGACTGGCATTGCGTGCCTTCCAATTCCACCAGATGGTCCTCTTCATAAACGCAGATTACGCTGCTTTGCGGCGTGTTGTTAAGATACGTAGTTTTTATAAAATAAAGCTTTCCTCCAAACTCATCCAAAGGGAAGAGGGCACTGTTCGATGCATCAGGCAATTCAAAAATGGTTTGAATTTTATTGCCCTGAAGCTTGAGAATTTTAAAATGATTCTGTGTGCTGCTGCCGCTCGTAAAGTAATGATTATTGTTTAAAAAAGGATATTGGATAATATCCTCCGAATTCTCTTCCCGCTCTTCACCGCTGTCTTTTAGGAGCAACAGCTTGGAAGAATAATAATTATAATAAATTTCATTTGTTTCTAAATAAGCTGATTGAAAAACATTTGCATATTCATTTCCGTTTGTGGAACACGACGAAAACAATCCGATGAGTAAAAGGATTACACAAAAAACAGATAAAGCTCTTCTCATATTGATCTCCCCAAAGATGCAGGAGAGAATATCTGAATGACAAGATATTCTCTCCTGCAAGCAGAATGATTTAGGTAGTTGCGGCCACGGAATAGGTTTTCGGATCTCCAAAGACTTTAACGGACGCCGTATTTGTAATCCCCTTCGAACCCGCTGCATAATCCGACCTAGAATTAATCACCAAAGTATTTGCCCAGTCGGAGATTGTATAATATTTGCCGTTGGTCCAGTGTGCCTTCGGCGTATATTTTGTCTGCCATTCCGAGGAAGAGGAAGCGGAAACAGTCAGTTCCTTTGTTGTCTTACCCTCTATTCCCAGTGTGATAACTGTGGATTTCCTGATTTTGGCATATGCATACCATTCTGTTTTGATCCATTCTACATAATTCTTGCTGTCAAGAAATTTTGCAGAAACAGTATACTCCCATCTGTTCGAATTGCCAGAGCTAGTCGCCCACGTATCAATCCACACATTTGCCTGAATCCTCTTCAACGGGTTTGCATTGATTGTTTTTGTATTGCTGTCAGAAGTTGCAAAAGCACATATGGACGTGCTCAACAATATTAACAAAGCCATTGCCAATGAAGCTAATTTTTTCATAGAAAACTCTCCTTTACATAAATATGGTGAAAAATACTTGTTTATCCATCCCCTCTCGCTATAGAATTTACAACTCTTAATAGCAAATGGATCCAATCCACTTTATATGAAATTGTTTCCATTGGGCCCACTTGTATAATAGCTTATAACTCATATTTTGTCAATATTATGCATAATTAAAATACGTATATTCCCCATATCATAATTTATCCCAAAGTATGGCGATCGCTTGCCCAAAATGTAAAAGGATTGTGAAGCCGCTTGTAAGCCCTCTTCCGCTGTGCTAAAATCAAATGCAGAAACCAATCCAAAAGCTGGGAGGCTTGCATCATGCAGAAAATTTTGATTGCGGACGACGAAGCGCACATTCGCCGGCTGGTGTGTGATTTTCTTCGCCGGGAGGGCTACGAGCCGCTGGAAGCGGAGGATGGCGAGCAAGCCCTCTCTGTTTTTCATGCGCATCCGGATACGGCGCTCATGCTGCTCGATGTGATGATGCCGAAGCGTGACGGCTGGGAGGTATGCCGCGCCGTGCGCGAAACCTCCAACATGCCCATCCTGATGCTCACCGCCCGCAGCGAGGAATTTGACGAACTGATGGGCTTTGAGGCCGGTGCTGACGACTATGTGACGAAACCGTTCAGCCCTTCTGTGCTGATGAAGCGGGTGGCCGCTCTACTGCGGCGCGCACAGGCGCCGGATGCTGGCGACTCCATGCATATGGACGAGCTCTGCATTAACGAAGAAGCGCACGAGGTCACCCTGCACGGGAAACCTCTGGAGCTGACGCTCAAGGAATACAATCTCCTGCGCAAGCTAATGGCGAGCCCTGGCCGCGTTTATACGCGCGAGCAGTTGCTTGATTCCATTTGGGGCATTGATTATGTGGGCGATATCCGCACAGTCGATTCTCACATGGCGCGCCTGCGCACGAAGCTGGGCGAATGGGGCGGCGCGCATTTGAAAACAGTTTACGGAATGGGCTATAAAATCGAGGGACAGATATGACGTTGCCAACTCTGAAGCGTGATAAAAACAGCCCCCTTAAAGGGAGCATCAAGCAAAAGCTCTTTTTCCAGATCGTGGCGATCCTTCTGCTAAGCGCCGCACTGATTTTATTCGTCAACTCCCGATTGCTCTCGCAGGTGTATATTTGGAGGGAAAAGGATAATCTCCAGCAGGCGGCCCGCAGCATTAACGAGATGGATCAGACACAGGAAACCGATTTTCGGGATCAGCTTTATTCTCTTGCTACAAAATACAACATTGCTGTGGAGATTATGGATTCAGCCGGACGCCCCCTTTGGGCTACCTTTTACAATCCCTATAGCTACAGCTCCGGGAGCCCGCTCTTCAGCGATGATTTTTTCAAACAATTTAAATATAACCTTACCACCTTGGAGCGGGAATCGCGCAGCGACGGCTCCTATTTTGAAGTGCGCGAAGGGCGCAGCCATGATATTCAGTATATTATATTCGGCCTCCCAACGGAGAATGGGCAAACCATTGAAGTATCCGCCCAAAAAAATGTGATTGAATCTAATGCGCTGTTGGCGAACAACCTGTTTGGCGCGATCACCGTGATTATCATGTTCAGCGCCATCATTTTCGCCGCCTGGTATGCGAATAAATTCACCAAGCCGCTGATTGCAATGAACCAGGTAACCCGCGGCATGGCACAGATGGATTTCTCCCGCAAGTGCACCGCCAAAGGGAAAGATGAGCTTTCCGAGCTTGCGCGCAGCATTAATGTCCTTTCCGATTCGCTGGATGCAACGCTCAAGGATTTGCAACAAAAAAACCGGCGGCTCGAGGCGGATATTGAAAAGGAACGTCGCACGGAGCAGATTCGAAAGGAATTCATCTCCAACGTATCCCACGAGCTCAAAACGCCGATTGCCATCATTCAGGGCTATGCGGAAGGCCTCCAGCTCGGCGTTGCGCAGGAGCCGGAGCAGGCCGCGGAATACTGCGGCATTATTATGGAGGAAACCCGGCATATGAACCGAATGGTGATGGAGCTGCTGGAGCTCTCCCGCTATGAGGCCGGCGCTTACCAGCTGCATGAAGAGCCATTCTCCATCCGCGAGCTGACCACTGAATTTCTCAATACTCGTCGCCTGCTCTTCGATGAAAATGGGATCGCTGTCCAGGCAGATATCCCGGAAGCATACCGCGGCTATGGAGATGTGGAAAAGCTCACGACCGTGTTGAACAATTATATGATCAATGCCGTATCCCATGCCTCTGGAGAAAAGCAAATTGAGATTGACTGCATCGAAACGGAAGAGAATCGTTATCGAGTGCGTGTTTTCAATACGGGAGAACCGATTGCGCAAGATGAGCTGGATAAAATTTGGATCAGCTTCCACCGGGCGGATAAATCCCGCAAGCGCGGCTCAGAGCAGCGCTACGGCCTTGGGCTTTCCATCGTCCGCGCCCTCCAGGAGCTATATGGCTGTGGATATGGCTGTGAAAATCAACCGGACGGCGTGCTGTTTTGGTTCGATATTAAAAAAGCGGACGCGCAGCCTTCTCCTTTGGATGCAATAAGGAGCCAGCAGCAAAGGTAATCGCGCCCTGACGAAGGAAGGATGAGTGGGAAACATGCGGCTTTTTGTGGCAATCTGTTTCGATGAACCATGCAAGGATGTGCTCTGCGCTGCGATTGCAGGGCTCAAAAGCCATGCGCGGCAGGGCAATTTTAGCCGCAGAGAAAACCTGCATTTGACGCTTGCCTTTCTCGGTGAAACGAATCGGATAGATTCGGCCAAACGGGCGCTCGGCTCTATCCGCGCAGAATCGTTTGCCATGGAGCTTGCAGGGTTGGGATGCTTTCAGCGGAGCGGAGGCGATCTTTGGTGGATGGGCGTTCCGGAAAATGGTGCGCTGACCGCTCTCCAACAGCAGGTGAACGCAGCGCTTATGCAGGCAGGCTTTTCCCTAGAAAAGCGGGCCTTCCGGCCGCATCTGACGCTGGGGCGTCAGGTCATCTTGGAGCCTGGTTTTCGGGCAAAGGACTACGGCCAAACGCTGCCGCCTGCCCGCATGCTGGTGAAGGAAATTGCCCTGATGGAATCCCGGCGGGTAAACGGCCTGTTGCAATATGTGCCGCGATTTGTGCAGCCAATTGGGTAAAAATAAAATCAGGCGGTATGCACCCGCATGGGTGGCATGCCGCCTGGTTTTTGTTGTTTTATCCGTCTCTGATCAGGCTAGTCAAACACAATCTGCCCCCATCATCTCCTGGAAGGGTCTGGCCATGCCCGCCACAAGGCTCCACTGCCGCTTCATATACATCCGCAGAGGCTCTTCCCTGCAACCAAGCCGGCAACAGGCTTTCTCTATCTTCCGGTCAGACCTTTGGCCTGTATCAGCAGAAGGGGCGCATATGCGCCCCGCTTTTGTTTACTGGTTCCCATTTTCATTTCCGATGGCTTCCAAAATGGCCTCTACCGTCTGCTCTGCCGTTTGGCCCGCCGCATCAATGATAAGATCGGCCCACTTTTCATACAACGGCGCACGCTCCTGATAAAGCGAATACAGAGATTCGCCCTTTTCCATGGCAACGCCCCGCGTTTTGATATTATCGAGCCTATGCTCAATCTCCTCATACGGCAGTTGTAAATAGATCAGGATGCTGCTCAGATGTAGATGGCGCATGGCAATTTCACTGTAAACGGCGCTCCCGCCCGTAGCGATTACCGTATCGCGGCAATCAATGCTTTGAATCGCGTGTGATTCCACACGCAAAAAATATGGCAGCCCATGCCCATCAATGATCTCTTGCAAGCGCTTGCCCTCGCGCTGCTGCAACAGCAAATCCGTATCCAGAAAGCCGACGCCCATCGTCTTTGCAAGAATGACGCCGATCGTACTTTTTCCACATGCAGGCATGCCGATCAGTACAATATTTTTCATTTTTTGATCCCCCAACGTGCAAAAAGCTTGTATCAATCCTATTTTTTTGAAAAAAACAGAGGGGCCAGCACCAGCAGGCCCCTCTGCCCTTATTGATTATGATAAAACGGCTGATGTTCGTTTGTCAACCATTTTTTCAGAAAGCCTTATGCTTTTAGCGCAATTGCCTTGTGAGCTTTCTCCACAATATTGGCCGCATCAAGGCCAAACACATGCAGCAGCTCTACCGCTGGGCCAGAGCAGCCGAACGTATCCTCCACGCCCACGCGCACCACGGGCACCGGCACTGTTTCACTCACGACCTCCGCCACTGCGGAACCGAGGCCGCCAATGATGCTGTGCTCCTCCGCCGTAACAATCGCGCCCGTTTCCTTCGCGGCTGCAATGATACAGTCACGGTCAATCGGCTTGATGGTCGCCATATTGATGACGCGGGCGCTCACGCCTTCCTTCCTCAACTCTTCCTGCGCTATCAGCGCCTCATTGACCATCAGGCCGGTAGCGATGATCGTGACATCCCCGCCATCACGCAGCTCAACGGCCTTGCCGATCTCAAAGGAATACGTTTCGTCAAAGATGCGCGGCACCGCCAAACGGCCAAAACGCAAGTAAACGGGGCCGTCGTATTCCGCAGCGGCAAACACAGCCGCGCGCGCCTCAATATCATCCGCCGGGTTGATGATGACCATGCCCGGGATCGTGCGCATCAGGGCAATATCCTCACAGCACTGATGGCTCGCACCATCCTCACCCACGGAAATGCCAGCGTGCGTTGCACCGATCTTCACATTGATATGCGGATAGCCAATCGTATTGCGCACCTGCTCAAACGCGCGGCCCGCCGCAAACATGGCGAAGGAAGAAGCGAAAACCAAATAGCCCGTTGTGGCAAGGCCTGCCGCAACGCCCATGAGGTTGCATTCCGCAATACCCGCGTCAAAAAATTGATCGGGATAGGCTTTTTTAAACACTCCGGTTTTGGTAGCCGCCGCCAGGTCGGCATCCATCACGATTAGGTTGTCATATTTTTCAGCCAGTTCAACGAGCGCGTTGCCGTAACCGTCGCGCGTCGCTTTTTTGATTACCTCTGCCATCTTATTCCGCCTCCAATTCTGCCAATGCGGCCTTCAATTCATTCATCGCCAGCTCATACTGCTCCGCATTCGGCGCAGTGCCGTGCCATGCGCACTGATTTTCCATGAAGGAAACGCCCTTGCCCTTGATAGTTTGCGCAATGATGGCAGTGGGCTTATCCTTACATGTATGGGCAGCCTGTAGGGCGGCTTCCATATCATCAAAGCTGTGGCCGTCGATTTCAATCACATTCCAGCCAAAGGCCACAAATTTTTCCGGAATCGGATAGGGGGAATTGACCTCTTCCACAGAGCCGTCGATTTGCAGGTTGTTGTTATCGACAATCGCAACGAGATTATCAAGCTTTTTGGCCGCTGCAAACATTGCGGCCTCCCAAACCTGGCCCTCTTCCAACTCGCCATCGCCGAGCACAGTGTAAACCCGAAAACCTTTATGCCCATATTTCGAGCCAAGTGCCATACCCACGGCGGCCGAAATGCCCTGGCCCAAGGAGCCTGTGCTCATATCGATCCCCGGCAGCAGCTTCATGCTCGGATGCCCCTGCAAACGCGAACCAACTTTGCGCAGTGATTTAAGCTCTTCCTCCGGGAAATAGCCGCGCTGCGCCATCACCGCGTAGAGCGCGGGGGCTGTGTGGCCTTTGGAGAGGACAAAGCGATCGCGCGTTTCCATCTTTGGCTGTGCGGGATCAATATTCATCTCCTTAAAATAGAGGTATGTCAGGAGATCCGTGACGGAAAGCGATCCGCCCGGATGGCCGGACTTGGCCTGGAAGGTTTCTTCAATGACGCCCATACGGACCTTGCAGGCGGTCATTTCGAGCTGTTTCTTCGCTTGCGTATCCATTTATGACCATTCCTTTCTATGTGAGGCAGCACCTTTGCAGCTGAAAACGCGCAAAGCCACGGCCTGAAAAAGCTTTTTCAAACCCGCGCCTCCTAAAATCTATTCTATTATCCGATAAAATCCTGCGCTTGTAAAGAGAAAACGCAAAAAAAAATTAGAAAAAATCCTCAAAAAAAATAATTGAAATTCAAGAAAAATAGCAAATTTATCCTTTTATTTTCCCAATTAGGCAATTATTTTCGGCCGTTTTGCTAGGCCGTCATGCCTTACCATAGGTGCGCTCAATATGCTCTAAAAAATCCCCCACTGCGCCGCGATTGCAATGGCAGGCATGGAATTTGGCAACGGCGTGCACCGCCTTGGGCGCCTGGCCGCAGGCCGCAGGCAAAAATACCGATTTGAGCATATCAAAATCATTAAAATAGTCGCCAATCGCCGCCGTGTGATCGTAGGGGATCCCCAGCATTTCGCTTAATACCCTGACCGCCGTGCCCTTGTGCACGCCCTCGGCCAGCATCTCATAGGTGGAAATAGAGGAGGCAATAAAATTCACCTGACGGTTTTCTAACGAATCAATAAAACGGGCCACCTGCTTCATCTGATGGGGAAGCCCATAAAAAATAACCTTTCCCCAATCGCCTGACGGCACCTGTTCAAAATGGGCGCACCGCTTATGCGGCAGATGATCCGCCATCATTTGAGCGGGCGCAAAAATGCGCGGATGAAGAAGATAGATAAAATCCTTTGTGAATACCGAAGCCTCCACCAAAGGGAATTTTTCAAGCACCAGCCTGGTAATTTCCTCCCCGCGCGCACTGATGGGGCGAAACCAGATCATCTCATCTTTCTGAAAATCATAGATCCCCGCGCCATTCATAACAATTGCAGGCGTAGATGCAATTGGCAGGCGGTCAAAATGCTTTTTGAGCGATATGACATTCCGCCCCGAGGCCAGAGTGAAATGCCCGCCCAGATCACATACAAAATGCGTAATCGCCTCCAAATTGCGTTTGGGAAGCCGACGTAGTTTATTATTCAGCGTGCCATCAATATCGGAAACCACCAGCCATCTGGAAAAATCCTTTTTTGCTTCCGGCTCAATCTTTGTCTGCGTCATATTTCCCAATTCTCCTTAAAAATGCGGTAAAATAAGGGGGAAGCTCGCTCGCCACCTCTAAATATCGCCCATCCCGCGGATGGCAAAACCCGATCAGCCCTGCGTGCAGGCATTGCCCATCCAGCCCAGGCGCGCTTTTTTTCGGGCCGTAAACCGGGTCCCCAGCCACCGGGTGACCAATATAGGCCATGTGCACACGAATCTGATGGGTACGCCCCGTTTCCAACCGCACACGGATCTGTGTAAAGCCGTCTAATTCCGCAACAGTTTCATAATGCGTCACCGCGTTACGGGAGTGGCGGTCTGTCACAGCCATTTGCTTGCGTTTCGTGGGGTGGCGGCCAATAGGCGCATCCACCGTGCCGGAAGGCTCCTTCAGACGCCCGTGCACAACAGCGCTGTATTCCCTGGTAAAGGTATGCTCCTTGATTTGTCGGGCAAGCGACGCATGTGCAAAATCATTTTTAGCCACCACCAGCAGGCCGCTTGTATCCTTGTCAATGCGGTGAACGATGCCAGGGCGGATCATACCGTTAATGCCGGAAAGGCTTGCCCCGCAGTGATAAAGCAGTGCGTTCACAAGCGTGTTATCCGGGTTGCCGGGCGCCGGGTGCACCACCATGCCCTTCGGCTTATTGACTACCAGAAGGTCGTCATCCTCATAGCGGATATCCAGTGGGATTTCCTGCGGCTGAGCCTCGATTGCACGCGGCTCCCGCATGGTAACACGGACACTGTCGCCCGCCTTAACCCGATCATTTTTCGAAACAGGCTGCCGATTTTTGATGAGATTCCCCTCTTCGATCAGCCGCTGTACGGCAGAACGGCTCAAGCCCTCCACCAGTTGGGAAACCGCACGGTCCACACGCTCGCCATCCAGCTCCGGCGGAATTGAAAAAAGCAATGCGTCAATCATCCTGCTTCTCCGCCTGATTCTGCTGCCTGCGTTTCAGCTCCGCCTGCTGTTTCTCCTGCGCTTCCAGCCGCTTGATCTCCAGGCAGTAGCGGGCAACCCAGATGATAAACAGCACGAGGCCCACCGTAATCAGGCAATCTGCAAAGTTGAAAACAGGGAAGTTGATGAAAACCGGCGCGATAAAATCCACCACATAATGGCGGAAAATACGATCGACAAAATTGCCCAGGCCTCCGCTCAGGATGAAAATGACCGTGGCATAGGAAAGGCCGATGTCAAACTTATTTTGGGAAAAGGCCGTGTTCAGCTTTTTGCTGACGATTAGATAAATGCCAGCAATAAAAATCACGCTGGAAAGCACGCCCATCACCACCGCGCTGCCCTTCAACACACCAAAGGCGGCGCCTGTGTTTTCCACATAAATCAAATGCAGCACGTTGGGGATCACAGGCACATTTTGAAGCGGCTCCAGCCAGAGTTTGATGATGATTTTAATCAATTGATCAATACACACGAGCAGCCCTACGGTCAAAAGGGAAAAAAATTGAAGCAAACGCCCCACTCCTTCTTCCCGCAGAAAACAAACCCAAAAACAGAGGGCAGGGGCTGCTGTATCATCCAGCCGCCCCTGCCTCTCTGTTTTGGGACGCATTCTGCGTTGTTTATTTTTTCTGCTGAAAGTTTATTTTTTACGGAAGAAGCCTTCAAAGGAGGGAACGGCATCCTCTCCGGCTGTGCCGGAAACAGGAGCCTGTTGCGGCTCATCATCCACGACTTCCTCAAGATTCAGGTGAAACCCCGGCTCGCCCATGGTGAGCTGCGCCTCTTCTTCAGAGGCGTCCGATGGCGTTTCCTCCGCGCTGTAAACAGTGCGGAACTGACCCATCATCCCTTCGGGCTGCACAAACGGCTCTTCTTCCGGCGAGGCCTCTGCCGTGGCGCTTGGCTCATCCTCCGGAGCGCTGTTTTCAGCGGTCAGTAGCGCCTCTGTTTCCTCCACCCTATCTGCGGAATCGAGTGTTTCGGCAGCATCCTCCTGCGGTTGCTCCTCCGGCTGCTGCGCCTCATCGGTCAACGCTTCTTCCGGCTCTAAATCCGGCCTCGGCACAGCGTTGCCCTCCGGCAGGATGGGCAGGCGGTTGATCAGCTCAATATGCTCTTTATACATGGCGATCAGATTGGCGCGGAATTCACTGACCGCGCCGCGCGTTTGATCAAGCAGCAGGCTTTCGCGCTCTGTCTCCTCACGCAGCTGGGCCAAATTTTCCTGCGCGTTTCGGCCGGCTTCTTCTACCAAACGGTCGGCCTTGGCCTGTGCTTCTCCAACCAGGCTTTCCGCCTTAGCCGATGCGTCGTTTAATAGGGCGCTGACGCGGGCGTCCACCTCGCGCGTGAGCGTCTGCGCCCGGTCGGACGCCTCCTGCATCACCTGGCCGGAACGGGCGTTGGCTTCTTCTTCCAAGGCCTTCGCCCGGTTCTCCGCCCCGGCGAGGCAAGCATCTGCCTTCTCCTTTGCCTCGCGCACAACTTGATCCGCTGTGCGCTGTGCAACAAGCAGGGCCGAGCGAATCGTATCCTCATCCCTGCGGTATTCTTCCACCTTATCCGCCAGAAGGCTGATTTTTTTCAACAGCGCTTCATTCTGTGTATAAGCCTCTTCAAAAGAAGCGGTCAACTCCTGGACGAACGCATCCACCTCTTCCGCGCGGTAAGTGCCGCGGGAGCCGAGCTGGAAGCGATGATTTTTCACCTGCTGCGGCGTTAGCATCGCATTTCATCCTCCATATTGAATTTGATAGAGCGTTGCCCGTTAAAAGAAAACGCCGTTATTTTCCAGCTCATCGGCTAAATCGCCGGTAAAATCGACATTGAAGGGGACGATAATATACGTATTGTTCGCCAGAGGACTGATCGAGCCGCCGTTCGCATATGCTACGCCGCTGAGGAAATCGAGCAGGCGGCGAGAAGTTTCCCGGTTGGCAGATTCAAGATTCAGCACAACCGTGCGCTTGCCGTTTACATGATCGGCAATGCCGGTCACATCGTCAAAACGGTCAGGCTTTACAAGCACAACCTGTAGCTGAGAAGAGGCATTGCTAATGCGCACAACGCGGTTGGGGTTCGCCTCGGCACGCGGCTCATGCACGGGGCGCGCCGGCTCCTCTTCCGCTTCTTCCCTGCCGGTGTCGTAATCGTCATATTCTTCGTAGTCTTCTTCTACGGCGTCATTATCATAGTAGTTGTCCTCGTCCACATTGACGATCTGTTTGATTTTTTCCATAAAGCTCATATTCATAAACCTCCTGGCTTTTTAATAGACCCGCGCACCAAACAGCGCAGAGCCGACGCGGACCAAATTGGCCCCTTCTTCAATGGCTTGAACATAATCGCCGGACATACCCATTGACAGAATGTCCATATTGATATTATCTATTTTTTTGGCCTTCATGTCAACAAAGAATCTACGCATATCAGAAAAAAATCCGCGCAAAACCGATTCTTCTTCACAAATGGGCGGTATCGCCATGAGACCGCAAACCTGAATGCCCGGCATTTGCGCGATTGCGCAGGCGGTTTCCTCCAGCTCTGCCGGAGCCATGCCGGTTTTGCTCTCTTCTCCGCCGATGTTGACCTCCAACAGCACGGGCGTGGTAATTTCCCGTTTCATGGACTGGCGGCTGATCTCCTGTGCAAGCCGTAGGCTGTCGACCGATTCGATCATATCCACCTCGCCCACAATCTGGCGCACCTTATTTGTTTGCAAATGCCCAATCAGATGCTTTTCACAATGCGCAAGGTTCAGGTATTCCCGCTTGCCCAGATATTCCTGCACCTTATTTTCACCGATCAGGTTGATCCCAAGGGAAAGGGCATGATTGATATAGACAGGCTCAACCGTTTTGGTCACCGCCATAAAGCGAATATCGCCCGGCATTCTACCGCTTTTCTCCGCGGCGGCCGCGATATTCTCCCGAATGCGCTTGTAGTTTTCCGTGATCTGCGCAAAGCGCGGGTCAGCCGATGATTTTTCCATCATATAAATCCTTCCCTTCTAATATGACTTCATCATATTGCTTGAGATAATTGCTCGGATCGTCCACAATCGGCTCGCCATCCTGGCTGGCCGTAGCGGAAATCACATAGGTCTGGTCGGAATATACAATATTTAGCTTGCGGAATCGGGCCACATTTCCGCGCCGGACATAAACGCCCTTTTCCCCATCCACAACGCGCACCGCGCTGGTGCTGACGCGTATGCCCTTATCCACAACATACTGCTTGGGCTTCGGCGCCTCTTGCTCATCTGTGCCCTCTTCCGCCTGCGGTTTGGCGTAATAAACGGTGACATTGGTTACAAGCTGCGCCGTCTCCTGCCGCAGGTTTGCAAAGGTTTCATTCATCAGGTTACACTTGAGGGTAACCAGGTTTTTTCCATCTTCGCTCTGGGCGATATGCTCCACCTCGGCTTTGAATTCTCCCGCCGCGCTGAAAGGCATGCGCACCATAATGCTGTCTCCCTGCTCAAAATGCAGGGCCTGCTTTTCATCGACCGCACAGAGCAGATACCAATCGAAACTATCCACCATCTTGCCTACACCGCCGCTGGCCGGCTGTGCCTTTGCTTCCAGCGCCTTTTGAAGCATATCCTGTGTGACAGAGGCAATCTTCCCATAGGGAAGCACCCCCTCCAGCCCATCCGTACTGCTGATATAGTAGCCGGAGCGCTCTGCCGTAATCTTGGTATAAGCACTTTCGTCCAATGAGATGCCGCTGCGTTCCGCCTGAAGCGCGGAGATCATGGATTCAAAATCGATCTCCTCCCCCATGGTCATCTGGCGGCGGGTCATCAAATCCCCCAGTTCCTCCATCCGGTCGCCGAATTTGCTGAATTGCCCGCTTCCCGCCGTATCTAAGCTATCCAGCAAAATCGAAAAAGCCTCTTCATTCAGGGCGTTGATATCAGAGGCAGACGAGAGGTGCTTTGCAAGCTGCTGATAATGGCTGATTTGGCTATCCAGCTCCCGGACACGCAAGTAGTTCGCCGCTTCTTCATCGTTGCGGAACACCATGGCGACCACATCGCCCTTCGCAACCCGCTTGCCATCCTCCACCAGGGGGATCACCTTCCCAGAGGCGGTGTTGGAGAGAATGTATTCATCCCGAACGACAAAAACCTCTGCATCCACGGCATTATATACGCTCTGTTCCATTGCCACTTCGGTTTTCACGCTTGGGACGCGCCACTGATACAGCTGATAGCAGCAATACAGCGCCGCCAGAATGATGCAGAGAATCAGCAGAGGCTTTTTACTCTGCTTGAGAATACGGGCCCTGAGCGCCTTGCCTGCCGGCTTCTTTTCCTCTTGCGTCATCTTATCCGCCCCCAATCCGATTCCTGTACCAGACGACACGCCTCCCCATACAGTGCGCCGGGCGTATCATAATCCTCCCAACACAGCCAATGAACTCGCTCATTGCGGCGAAACCAGGTGAGCTGCCGTTTTGCATAGCGCCGAGTGGCGCGCTTAAGATTTTCCAGCGCTTCTTCCAGCGCCATTTCCCCGGAAAAATAAGGCTTCAATTCCTTATAGCCGATCGCCTGCGCACCCGTTCCATCCGGGTCGCGCTCTAAAAAGCGCTGTGCCTCCTCCAGCAGACCGTCGCTGACCATTTGATCCACACGGCGGTTGATCCGGTCATAAAGGCGCTGCCTATCCCGGAAATCCAGCCCCAAATAAAAGGGGGCATACGGCGAAGGGCCCCGCCTGGAGCGCTCGCGCTGCTCTGACATCGTCACTCCGGTAGTTTCATAAAGCTCTAGCGCGCGAATCACTCTGCCTAGATTGGCCGGATGCAGCTGCTTTGCCGTCTCAGGGTCAATTTGCTCCAGCTGCGCCCAGAGCGCCTCTGCGCCTTCCTGCTCCGCACGGCGGTAAAGCGCCGCGCGGGTCTCCGGGCTTGCGGGGGCGTCAATCAATTCGATATGGTCAAGCAATGTGTCGATATAAAGCCCTGTGCCGCCAGCCAAAATGGGGAGGCTGCCCCTCGCGCGGATTTCGGCAATACAAGCCTGCGCACGTGCGACATAGGCTGCAACGCTGAAGCGCTCCTCCGGCTGCAAAATGCCGATGAGATGGTGGTGCACGCCTTCCCGCTCCGCCATGGTTGGCGCTGCGGTGGCAATTTCCATGCCCTGGTAGACCTGCATTGAATCCGCGCCGATTACCTCACCGCCGAGCGCCTTGGCAAGCTTCACTGCCAGCGCCGTCTTCCCGGACGCGGTTGGCCCGACAACGGCAAGAACCGGTATTTGATGATCGGCCGCCATCACGAGATCATTCCTTTCCTGCGAGGGGAAGTTGAAAAGCGCTGCCTTTCCTTGCCCCTTTCCATCAAAGGGCTGAACGCCCCATCTTTATTGCATCATTGCATCCGGCCAAACTGCTTTTCCAACTCTGCCTGCGACATGACCACCATCACAGGCCTGCCGTGCGGGCAGTAACGAATTTCATCCTGAAGAAGCAGCTTTTCTACAAACCGTTCCAGCTCATATGGGCTTGTCTGATCCCCACCCTTGATC
>UQUZ01000027.1 GCA_900544375.1 uncultured Oscillospiraceae bacterium | reverse complement strand
AATTTAACGCCCGCATTGACACCCGCCTCGATTGCCTGAACCTCTTCCATGCCGCCTGCCTCGTCGCAAATAATGACCTCTGGGGACAGACTGCGCAAAGCGCTTAAAATCGCTTCGCCTTTCGGATAGCCGCTCAAAACATCACAGTTATAGCCCAGATCGTTCTGCGCAACCCCTTCATAGACCGCAGCAATCTCCTCGCGCTCATCCACTACTGCCACGCGCAGGCTGCCACATCCGCCGCCGGCGGAAAGCTGCCGCGCCAGATCGCGCAAAAGCGTTGTTTTGCCGCTTCCCGGCCCCCCGGCAAGCAATATGCTTGGAGCCTCTTTTTGAAATAATTTTTCAACCAGCGCATCTGCCGCGCCAATCACCTGCCGCGCCACACGCAAATTAATGGAAGCGATATCATGTACCGCCTTTGTCTTTCCGTTTTCACACACAGCGGTGCCGCAAATCCCAGCCCGATGCCCACCCGGCAGCGTAATATATCCATTGCAGATGCTCTCTTGAAAACTATGTACCGAATAGCCGCAGATCGCACGAAAACATTCTGTCACCTCTTCATGGCTAATCCGTACAGCGCAAGAGGAAAGAATATAGCTCACCCGCCCGGTTTCGCTGATAAAGCACGTCCCGTTCAGCCCGATTAATAATACTGGCTGGCAGCTTCGCAAACGGATTTCCTGTATCTGAGCTTTTATTTGTGCCGGGACTCGGTCTAGGATTTCCCGGATACGGGGGCACAGAATTGCAATTGCTTGATCGTAAGGGGCTGTCCCCTTCTCCTTCATATGAAACCATCCTTTCAAATTAACAATGGATCTGAACCTTGCCTCGCTTCTATGAATATGACCCCTTGTCCGCAAATAGAACCCTTTGTTCCATGAGGTTATGGTAGGCTTTGCTTTGTTACTTGCTTCGCTTCGTAATAAAAAATAGCTGGTAACAAACTGTTCCCGTAAGCAGTGCGTATCTCTTTGTTCCATCGGGTTATGGTAGGCTTTGCTTTGTTACTTGCTTCGCTTCGTAATAAAAAATAAATGAGCCATTGAAAAATGCTTGACATTTTCAATGGCTCATTCTGATATTCTCTTTTTCTCTGCTCAATCAGGTCATTGAGCGGACCGACTTCGACTGTCTTTCCCTTTGCGACCCCAATGCTGACGTGTCAACCAATCCTGCATGCTGCAAAAGCCCAATACAGCCGCAATATTGATCACTGGCACCAAAAACAGCAGGTAACGCGCTTTACCTTCCCACAGCAGTAAAAATAAAACAACGCCAATAAGCATCATTACAGTTAAACGAAACGCCCAACCATCCCGCCTTCGGGCCAAAAAGATCATTCCCATCAATAGGGATAATAAAACCACTGCCTGAAACGCCTGTTGATAGTCCATATACAGGCGCACCAACAGGCTGTTTGGGGCCTCTAACATTGGATGGGAAATCAGGGGATGCTGCGCGAGCTTTCCCCCTACTTGATAGTTTCCAGTGCAAAGCATCGCTTCCAGCTTGTCCATAAGGAAACTCAAATAGCCTGATGCGCCATCCATACGAATCCGCTCAACAAACCGAGCGGCCGTTTGTTTTTGACGCTCCTCATAAGAAGGAAGAGAACGCGTAAAAAGATCGTCCTCTGCATAATATCCCCCTGTGGTTTCTCGATTTGCACCCATCATAAACCAGTGCGTCATCGGATACGTATATCGGTCATCGTGCATGTCTCCATACCCTGCCGCTCTGGCAATCAGGCTGCTGCCGACCACAATCATCAAAAATCCCAGCAGGAGCAGGAGAAACGTCATGCATTTTTGGGCCGCCGGACGCTGCCAGAACGCAGACGTATTTTTTCCTTCCTTTCGTTCACTTATCTGCTCTGTACGGTCAAAGAGCAAAAAAATCATCAGCGCGATCAGGCCAATTGCAGCGATTGATTTGATCCGGAGGCCAAATCCCGCCATCATGCCGCTTCCAACATACAGGGCTGTTTTTTTCCATTTTTGTTGTTTGGTCAGAGCAGGCATTTTGCGCGCATAAAGCCACAGGGCCAATGTCCACACCGGGAAAGGAAGCGCTAACGTATCCGTGTAACAAATCGATGCGTAAAGAAAGAGGGGTGCGCTGCACATGCAGAACAGAAGAATTTTCAGGCCGAAGCGTTTGCCGTGCAAAAGCTTTCCAACAAAAAAAGCGCCGTAAAGAGCAACGAGAATATGAATAATGTTCAGCACATAGCTGACGCCACAGGCCGCCGCCATTGTACGTGCATGAATGAGCTTCATAAAAAACGTCATATATAAGAGCGGGTACACCTGAAATGGATAACGGGAAAAATAAGCGGTATCCGTCAAAGATCCGTCCCGCGCAAGCTCCAGGGAGGAGCGCAAAACGACTCCATAATCCCAAGAAGGTTCAATCGAAAACAACACAGTTGACAGGATACAAAACCCACAGGCAATGAGCATCAGGGCCAAGAGCGTTTTGTTTAAATTCTTTTCCGCCAGATGATCAATCAAATAAAACAGGCCCCACAGCGCGAGGACAACCGCCAGCATCGCAGCGATTGCAGGCAGGCCGAATAAGAAATTTCCATCCCACTTGTAGCCCGCCGTCACATCTGGAAATAGAATTCGAATAAAGGCATAGCCAAACAGTATCCCCCCTACCGCTATAATCGCCCAACGGTAGCAAAAGGATAGTGGATGGTGGCGTTTGATCTGTGCGCCGGGCGTATTGCCGGCATGATCTGTTGCAAGAAAACTCACAGTGTCTTTCCTCCAAGTCGTCTTCATGTTGTAACGAGATGCAGCAGCCATAAACAAGCCTATCTGCAAAAAAATCGCCGTGGCTCCCCAACCATAAGCGATACGCAATCGTTTTTACGTAAGAACGGAGCGAGTATCAAAGCAAAGCCTGCATTAACCGCAAAGATCATAGAGATACACGCTACCCATAAAAGCGGAAGGCTGCTGGCAACTCATTATGACATACGAAGGGAAAAAACACAAGAGTCCCCAGGAACGGCCAGGGCTATAATTTTCTTCTTCCTGTTTTCCCCTTCACTTTTGGTCATTTTGCCATACCGAAGCCCGGATTTGCTTTTTCTCTTTGAAATGGCTATAATACTTGAGAAACGTTTTCAAAGGATAGTCTTCCTCTTACCTTTTCCCTTCGCCTGATTGATTATGACAAATTCCTTTAGAAAACGAAACAAACGGATGTTGAGGTGTATTTCAATGCATGATGGAAAAAAAGGCCCCGCGGGGCCCAACAAAAAGCCCAGCAAGGCAATGATTGCAGTGATCTCTATCGTCCTCGTGCTTTTGTTGCTTGTTATCATCGGCGTGGTCGTCGGCAACCGATATTTGGATAAAATTGATATCGATCCGGCAGACCCGAGTGAACGCACTACGCTGCAAGTAGATCCGGAAGTCAAGAAGGAAGAAAGCGAGCTTAAGAAAAAAGCCTCTAAGAAATATCAACAGGATTTCGATAATGCGGATGAAGCGATCGCAAAAAATATCAAAAGCGGCACTGTGTGGTATCACAAAGACGTTTTCAACCTCCTGCTAGTCGGAAGTGACACGCGCAATCCCCAGTACTATTCGCGCTCTGATTCCATGATCTTGATTTCTGTCAATAAACGAAGCCAGCAGATTAAAATGGTCTCCCTGCTGCGCGCGGCTTACGTCAGTATTCCGGGGCATGGCAATGCAAGGCTGAATGCCGCCTATTCCTATGGCGGTCCTCAATTGTTGATTGATACGATCGAATCGAACTATAAAATCCATATCGATCATTATATCAGCGTTGATTTTAGCGCCTTCCAAAAAATTGTCGATATTTTGGGTGGAATTGATATGAAACTGACCGATGCTGAAGCGAAGGCTTTGGCAGAGGATTTTGCCGCCGCAGGGCTAGAGGTTCCCACAGGCGCCGGAACCTATCATATGGACGGAGCCACCACGCTCAAATATGTCCGCCTGCGCAGCATCGATTCCGACCGTAACAGGACGCAGCGCCAGCGTAACGTTTTGAATGTGATCATCGGCAAGGCAAAATCCATGGGAATCAGCGAAGGGTTGGAGCTGCTGAATGAAATTTTGCCGCTTGTAAAGACAGATATGAGCAAATCCACGATCGTTTCACAGGCAACCAATGCAATGCGCTATCTCAAATGGAATATCACGCAGGATACGATACCACATACCTATCCCAAGCTTGTCAATGTAGACGGTACGGAAGTCCTGCTGCTTGACTGGGATCAAACCATCAGCTATATCCACAAAATTTTATATCCTGGCCTGGAGCCTCAGAAAATCCCTTCTTGATGACAAACCGCGTAATTTTTTGAATAGAAACAGATTAACCGCCTTGAGCTGATTTTTTTCAGCCAGAGCGGTTATCTGTTTTTTTATTAAAAGAAAGCTCATATAAAATATTTATTGGCCCATTTGGCACACTACTATTATTCAAATCAAAATCGGCAAACAAGTTTTTCCTATTGGGCCATGCGAGAAGGCAACATTTTTTGTCACGCAGATCAAATTGCCGTTTCTCCACTCATCGGCCTATTGAAACGGAGGCTCTGTTCCAAAATGAATCGTTGGCTCACCGCGCTCGGCGGTTTTTTTGTCGGCATTGTCAATAGCCTTTTGGGCGCTGGCGGAGGCATGCTGGCCGTCCCGCTTTTACAAAAATCGAATCTGACCCAAACGCAGGCGCACGCGAGTTCGATCGCCGTTATCTTTCCGCTTTCCCTGCTTAGCTCGGTCCTCTATGTCACATCCGGAAAAGTAGCGCTCATGCAGGCGGTTCCATACTTTCCGGTAGCGGTGATCGGAGCTATTGCCGGCTCTCTGCTTCTCCCGCGCATTCCTGCAAAATGGCTGCGCCGGATTTTCGGAATCTTTATGCTTTGGGCTGGTATCAGGATGGTGATGAAATGAACTGGATCGATCAAATCGCCGGGCTTTTCTCAGCCGTAGCCGGGGCGCTGGGGCTAGGCGGGGGCGGCGTGCTAGTGCTTTACCTCACACTCGGCATGCATGTGCCTCAACTGCGGGCACAAGGGATCAACCTGCTATTTTTCTTGCCCTGCGCGCTCGTATCTATCCTGATGAACTGGAAAAAGAAACTGATCCACTGGAAAAGCGTCATTCCCATGGCACTAGGCGGGCTGGCAGGAGTCGGCCTGGGCACCTGGCTGGCCGGAATGATCAAAGGCGAATGGCTAGGAAAACTATTTGGCGGCTTTCTACTGATCGTAGGGTTGATTGAACTGTTTGGCAAACCGAAAAAAGAAAAGGAATCCTAAAATGCACGCTGCATTAGTCTGTTGCAGCGTGCGTCTTTCGATAGTCAATATAATCCTGTAAAATCATAACAGCCGACACCGCATCTACCACGGCTTTACGTTTTTGCCCACGCGTATTAGTCTGATTCAGCGCCTGATGCGCACGCACCGTAGTTAATCGTTCATCCCAAAGCCTAACGGGAATACCGCATGCTTCTTCCAATTGCAAGGCAAACGCACGGCATTTTTGCGCGCGGAAGCCTTCGCTTCCATCCATATTCCGCGGCAGGCCGAGCACAATTTCCTGTGCGCCGTGCTTTTTTGCCTCTTCGGCAATCATCCGGGCTAACTTTGGCGCATAAGTCTCCGCCAAAACAGCCGCGGGGGAAGCCAATAGCTCCAACTTATCACATACTGCAATCCCAGTGCGTGCATCTCCATAATCAACAGAAAGAATCACCATTTTGCAGCACCTCTTTACTCGAATTGCATCGCAGCCCGGTTTTCCTTTCGCCACCAGCTTTGCTTTGCAAAGGTGGAAAGATGCTCTGCCAGATGCGAGCTGTCGTTTTCCAACAAAATCTCCGGCTGCATGGAACGGTCAAATACAATCACGCTGATCGCCGTGTTATCGCACCAATCCACATCGTTGAGGCGTTCAATGGGCCACCCGTGCGCATGGCACAGCAGGTTCCGGATCGCACAGCCATGGGACGCAATCAATACAGACTGCCCAAAATGGCGCGCGGCAATCTCCGTGGCCGCCTCCCAGATACGGCTGTAAACTTCGGCCATGCTCTCTCCGCCATCAGGATGGAATTTCCACGGCTCCTGATTCCAGAGATAACTTTCCTGCGGATAAAGCGCCGGAAAATCACCCCACCTCTTCCCTTCCCAGCATCCTCCGTGGATTTCGGCCAGCCGGGCATCCAGTTTAATTTCCAGCCCATAATGGCGGTTTGCGGCCTGTGCTGTTTTCAAGGCGCGCTGAAGCGGGCTAGAATAAGCCGCCTGAAAGGGGAATTCAAGCATCCGCTCTGCAAGAGCATCCAACTGACGGGCACCATTTTCCGTAATATCACAATCTGTGCTGCCCTGAAACACACGGTGATGATTTCCCATCGCCTCGCAGTGCCGCACAATAATCAACTTCACGTGCTCTGTGTCTACCATACTTCGACCTTCCCCGTTAGTTCTGTGACCGATTGGATCTGATGCTCCTCCAGATACCGCTCTATGCCTTCGATCATTTTCAGCGGCGCATACGCATCCGCAAACATTGCGGTGCCGACCTGAATGGCTGACGCGCCCGCAAGCATCATTTCAACCGCATCCTCCCAGGAAGCGATCCCGCCCATCCCGATGACAGGGATTTTTACGCGCCGGGCCGTTTCCCATACCATGCGCACCGCCACAGGAAAAACTGCCGGGCCGGACATGCCGCCTGTATTATTTCTCAGAACAGGGCGACGGGTTTCGATATTAATTCGCATGCCGGTGAGTGTATTGATGAGCGAAACCGCATCCGCCCCCGCCTCCTCTACCGCAGCGGCAATGTCAGAGATGCTGGTCACATTCGGCGTAAGCTTCACAATCAAAGGCTTGCGCGTTACCTTACGAACCGCGGCAGTGATCTCTTGTGCAGAGGCGCAGGCAGTTCCGAACGAAGCGCCGCCCTGTTTGACGTTTGGGCAGGAAATGTTCAATTCAATCATATCAACAGCCGTTTCATCGAGCTTTTCGGCGGCCTGGCAGTAATCAGAAATAGCACTGCCCGCCAAATTGGCGATGACAACCGTGCCCTGTTCCTTCAGCCAGGGCAGATCTTCACGAATAAACGCATCCACCCCCGGATTTTGCAGGCCAACGCTGTTGAGGATGCCGGATGGCGTTTCCGCAATGCGTGGAGGAGGATTTCCCAGCCGCTCGTGGAGCGTTGTTCCCTTACAGGAGATGCCCCCCAGACGGGAAATGGGGTAAAGGGCGTTATACTCCCGGCCGAAACCGAAAGTTCCAGAGGCGGTAATCACCGGATTTTTGAGCGCTACGCCTGCAATCTTCACACATAAATCTGCCATTACCACACCACCTCTCTTGCATCAAATACTGGGCCGTCCTTACAGACATGACGATAATGCTCTCCATCCGCCTCTTTTGTTTTACAGGCACAAACAAGGCACGCGCCAACGCCGCAGCCCATGCGTTCCTCCAGGGACACCTGGCAGGGGATCTGATGCTCCTGCGCAAGGACCGCAATTGCTTTCAGCATTGGCGTGGGGCCGCAGGCGAGAATACCCGTACAAGGCTTTTCCTTCACCGCAATCCGCTCTCTGAGCAGATCTGTCACAAGCCCATGAAAGCCGAGCGACCCATCATCCGTTGCGATTTGCACATTGGCACAGGCCAGTGCAAAATCACGGGCTAGGATGCAGGCATCTGCATTCCGAAAGCCGAGAATCGCCTCGGTCTGCCCCGGCAATGTCTGCGCGACGCTTAGCAGCGGAGGCGTTCCAATGCCTCCGCCTATGAGAATAATCCCCTCCCCACTCTCCGGCAGGGAAAACCCGTTGCCCAAAGGCCCCAACAAATCGACAGCGTCGCCCATCTGCCGTTCAGAAAGCCAGGCAGTCCCCTTTCCACGCACCTCAAAAACGATGCGCAGAGCACCAATATTGCGGTCAATCTCACAAATGGAAATTGGCCTACGCAACGGCTGTTCGCCGCAGCGGATGTGGAGGAACTGGCCCGGCACGGCCGACTCAGCAAGTTCCGGCGCAAAGAGCAGGATATCAAAGGCCGCCTTGCTTAGACGGCGGATCGAGGCAATCCGCCCTTCTATCTGTAAGTATCCCATCTATTTCATCATCCTTTTCTCGGAAAACTGTAGCGAAGGGGCTCAGGCGAGATCAATCAGCTCAATATCCTCCAACGTGCGTTTATTGGAGAGGCAGCGCGTCAGCGCAAAAGCCGTATCCAGAGAGGTAAAGGTCGGAATTTGACGCTCCAATGCCCTGCGGCGGATACGGATATCATCCATGATTGACTGGCGGCCCTTTTGCGATGTGGAAACAACATAAACAATTTTATTGCTTTCCAATAAATCCATTGTATTGGGGGATCCCTCATGGATCTTGCGCACTGCATTTGCCGCAATGAAGTTCTCATTCAGCATTTTACAGGTGCCCGCCGTTGCATACAAATCGAAACCGAGTTGTGAGAAGCGGTCTGCTAGACTAATTGCCTCCTGCTTATCAGAATCCCGCACGGAAAGGAACACGCCGCCTTTGCGTTTTAAACGCATCCCGGAAGCCGCCAAGCCTTTGAGCAGCGCATCTTCAAAGGTGTGCGCGATACCGAAAGCCTCGCCCGTGGATTTCATCTCCAGGCCGAGCTGCGTATCCAACCCGCCAATTTGGCCAAAGCTGAAAACGGGCACACGCACAGCACAGTATTCAGAAGGTTCGACGAGCCCAGTGCCATATTCCATATCCGCCAGCTTCTCGCCCAGCATGCAGCGCGTGGCAACAGCCGCCGCGGAAATCCCCGTTGCTTTCGTCAGGAAAGGAACGCTGTGGCTCTGCGTTACGCTGGCATGAAATAGATAAATTTCATGATCGTAATAGATAAAACGGATGTTGACAAGGCAAGGCGTGCGCAGCGCGAGTGCAAGCTTGCCAGCATATTCGACCGCACGCTGTTTTTCCTTTTCCGGAATCTTTTGCGTGGGGCATACGGAGATCGAATCCGCGGTATGAATTCCGGCTCGCTCAATCTGCTCTGCAATTCCGGGGATGAGATAGTCCTCGCCATCCGTTACAACATTCAGCTCCATGCCCGTGCCGATATAATATTTTTGAAGCATGATCGGCGCGTTCTTCGTTAAGCCCTCCTGCTCGATGAACAGGGAAAGATCCGTGCCGGTATAAGCGATCACACTGTGCTCTCCCGCCGTCAGCCGCACAGGAAAACCAAGCTCACGCGCCGTTTCATCGGCATTGCCCGCCGCCGTCATGCAGAACGCCGGATGCGGAATGCCCAATTCACCCAGCAAGCGGTCAAACGCATGGCGATCGCTGAGCTGCTGTGCCTGCGCCTGCTGAGCACCGAGCACGCAAACGCCCGCGGCCTTCATCATCTCAGTCATCTGCACGGCATTGGTTCCGCCAAATTGCAACACTGCGCCCCATGGCCTCTCTGTGGCGAGGATGTTAGAAACATCCTCTGAGGTGACTGGGTCGAAATAAAGCCGATCAGACGTTTGAAAATCCGTTGACACGGCATCAGGGTTATTGTTGGCGATCACCGCTTCGCAGCCTTGCTTGCGCAGCGTTTCCACGCAATGGACTGCACAGTAATCCTGCTCGATTCCGTAGCCGATCGTAACCGGACCTGCTCCAAGAACCAGCACTTTTTTTCGATCAGCGGAAACGCGGCCGCCCTTCGTAAAGAGCGCTTCATTATCATCATCCCAAGCAGAATAGAAATAAGGGCGCTCGGCATCGAATTCCGCTGCGCAGGTATCCACCATCTTATAAGTGGAATGGGCGGGATGCACCAGCTTCTCGCCGGTAAGGCGCTCAATCGTGCAATCGAGAAAGCCCATATTTTTTGCGCGCAAAATGGCCTCATCATCCGCACCGGCCGCTAGTTCCGCCTCCATATCGGAGATATTCTTCATTTTTGACAGAAACCAGGGATCAATTGACGTGAGGCGATAGATCGCATCAAAGGGAACACCTCGCGCAACCGCCGCATAAACGGCAAAAATTCGCTCATTATTCGAGCGCTCGATTACCTTCAGGATTTCTTCTTCAGAGAGGGCTGCAAGCTTGGGCAGGCGCGGCGTATCGAGCTGCATGTTGAGAGAACGGATAGCCTTCATAAACGCTAGCTCAAAGCTCGTGCCAATTGCCATGATTTCGCCGGTAGCCTTCATAGAGCCGTCCAGACGGCGCTCCGCCTCATCAAAACGATCAAACGACCACTTCGGGAATTTCACAACACAATAATCGATTGCCGGCTCACAGCAGGCAGTGGTGCAGCCTGTGACAGGGTTCGGGATCTCATCCAGCGTATAGCCGAGCGCGATTTGGGCGGCCACCTGTGCAACAGGATAGCCCGTTGCCTTAGAAACAAGGGCGGATGTGCGGCTAATGCATGGATCGGCCTCCAGCACGGCATATTCCCCGCCATCTGGACGCACGGCAAAGCGCACGCTGCAATTGCCTTCAATGCCAAGGGAATCGACCAACTCAAGCGCACAAGCACGCAGCATTTCCGCTTCATTGTCCGTCAAGGTCTGCGCGGGCGCGACGATGATGCTATCGCCCGCGTGGATTCCGGCAGGGTCTAGGTTTTCCATGCTGCAAACGCTGATGCAGTTACCCATCCGGTCACGCATCACTTCAAACTCGATTTCTTTCCACCCGGAAATGCATTTTTCCACCAAGACCTGACGAATCAGGGAGGTGTGCAGCTCTTTATCCGCCATTTCCAACAGCGTCGCTTCATCCGGGCAGAGGTCAGCCGTGCTTCCGCCGAGCGTATAGGCCGGGCGAACCCGGACTGGATAGCCTGCTTCCTTTGCAAAAGCGGCGGCATCCTGCACGGTGCCGACTACCTTCGATGCCACGCCGGGGACGCCAGCCTTCCTCAAAGCCTCCACAAAGGACTGCCTGTCCTGTACGCTATGGATGATCTCGGGGCTGACGCCCAGTAGACGCACCTGATGCTCCTCTAAAAAGCCGTTCATGGAGAGGCCAAGGCCCAGCTCCAGAGCCAAATTTCCGCCAACTGTCGGAAGGATGCTATCCGGTTTTTCCTTTTCTATGATTCGTTTGATGATATCGATATTTAAGGGCTCCAAGTAAATCTGATCCGCCAGGCCTTTATCCGTCATCACGGTGGAAGGATTGGAATTGATCAGGATTGTTTTAAGCCCTTCTTCCTTTAAAGTGCGAAGCGCCTGCGTCCCGGCATAATCAAACTCTGCCGAACGGCCGATCACTGCCGGACCGGAACCGATCACCAATACTTTCTTAATCTCTGGCTGCTTCATTGCGGCGCGCTCCTTTCATCCGGTCAATAAATGCATCATAAATCCATGCGGTATCCTGCCTGCCGCTTCCATCGGATGGCGTAAATTCCACCGAAAAAGCAGGCGCGTTGCAATAGGCGATGCCCTCAACCGCTCCGTCGTTTACATTGGCCATTGTCATCTCTGCCATGCCGTGTGGAATGCTCTGCGCCGCAACAGAATAGCCGTGATTCTGCGTGGTGACCATGATACGGCCTGTGTCCAAAATCCGCACCGGCTGATTGGAACCGCGATGGCCTTTTGGCATTTTTACCACTGTACATCCGGCGGCAAGCGCCATCACCTGATGGCCCAGACCAACACCAAAAAGTGGAATTTTCGATTCCAGCAGCGCCTTGGCACAATCAATCAGGCAGGGCGCGTCATCCGGGTCGCCAGGGCCGTCTGAAAAAATAACGCCATCCGGCTTGCCGGCAAGGATTTCCTGCGCCCCTGTAAAGGCCGGCACCAACGTGAGTTCGCATCCCCTGCGCGTGAGTGCTTTGAGCACATAGCGGGGGAATCCACAGTCTATCACCGTGACTCGGTAAAGCGGATTTTCCGCCGGGATCTTTTCCGGCTCCCGGATCGTAACAGCCTCTACCGCGCCGGAGATGGTATATGCCTTGATCCGGCGCAAAAGCGCATCAAAATCTTGGAGGGAATCCGTAATCGCGCCGTTGAAATAGCCCTTATCCCTCAAAGCGCGGGTCAGCCTGCGCGTGTCGATCCCACAAATTCCCACAATATTGCGCCTGCGCAAATATTCATCAAGCGTAAGGCTTCCGTCCCCTGTGCAGGGCGTATCGTACCATTCGCGCGCGATGTATCCGTTTGCCATAATATTGGAGGCGGCATTTTCCTCTTCCACGCCCCGGTTTCCAACCAAAGGGTAGGTTTGCGCGACGATCTGGCCATAATAGGTCGGGTCACTGAGAAGCGACTGATAGGAGGCGGTGCAGGTGTTAAAAACCACCTCGCCCACTGTCTCGCCTGCCGCGCCCATGGAATAGCCATGGAACACTGTGCCGTCAGCGAGCACTAAATAAGCCCGCTTTGCCTTCTTGTTTCCCATATTGATGAATCATTCCTTTCCAGTCGCTTTTAAAGGGGGAGAAACAGCTCCGCTTTCAAAACCGCACCGCTCGATTTATCTGATCGAAATAGCCGGAATACAGGCTGTAATTTCATCCTGCATGCGGATGGCTTCCCGCCGCGCCGCATTGGCATAGTCACTTTCTTCACAGCCCTCTTTTTGCCACGCACACATCAGCGCACGGGAAGAATTGATGATAGCGCCCAACCCGTTCTGATCGAATGCAGGGCGCACACCCTGCGCGCTACCGCCTTGCGCACCATAGCCCGGCACTAGAAAAAAGGTATGTGGCAACGCTGCGCGCAATTCCTCCAACTGATCCGGATAGGTAGCTCCAACCACCGCGCCGACGCCGGAATAACCATGGTTTCCCGGCAAATCGCAGCCCCAGCGTTCACAGAGATCGCCCATCATACGATAAACAGACCGGCCGCCGATCTGCTGATCCTGCACTTCACCAGAGGAGGGGTTGGAGG
The DNA here is from genome assembly GCA_900544375.1 of uncultured Oscillospiraceae bacterium. GTDB lineage: Bacteria > Bacillota > Clostridia > Oscillospirales > Acutalibacteraceae > Fimivicinus. The sequence continues at coordinate 21,696 of UQUZ01000027.1, read as the reverse complement.
TTTTCACCAAAACAAAAATGCCCGTATGCTGCTGCCTGCAAATTTCCAACAGCGGCAGGATTCCATCGCTGCCAAGATATCCGTTAACCGTCAACGCATCAGCGCCAAACGGTGCAAATGGATGGCCATTTATAGAAACCTCTCCAAGATGCGCGGCGGCATAGGCTTCCATCGTGGAGCCGATATCATTACGCTTTCCATCCGTAATGACAAACAAGCCCTTTTCTTTGGCATAGCGAATCGTTTCAGCTAAGGCCCGCAGCCCTGGCCAACCGTACATTTCATAATAAGCGCACTGAGGCTTAACGGCGGGCACGATATCGCAAAGCGCATCGATCAGCCCACGGTTAAATTGCAGCAATGCCTCAGCCGCCCCTTCGAGCGTTTCACCGTGGCGCCTGAACGCATCCTGTTTGATAAAATCCGGGATATAACTCAGCTTCGGATCCAGCCCAGCAACAGTGGGATTTTTCAGCTCGGCAATCTTTTCAATTAAACGGTCTAGCGACATTGGGCAAACCACCTTTTTTTTCGTTCATTTCTCAGCTCATTAAAAAGCGCTCATCCGCGGTAGACTAGCTCGCCGCGGCAAATGGTATATTTCACACGCCCTTGGAGGAGCATCCCCTTCAAGGCACTGTTGTGCGATTTTCCATGGAACGCAGCCGGATCGACCGTCCAGCCTTCCTGCGGGTCAAACAAAACAAAATCTGCTAGCCCGCCCTCTATCAAAGCGCCGCTTGGCACACGAAGGATGCGCGCAGGCATGGCTGACATCCGGTATAAAAGCTCCGGTAGGGTCATAACGCCCTGTTTTACCAATTGCGTTATGCCGGCTGCCAAAGAAGTTTCCAATCCTACAACGCCATTCGGCGCCTTATCAAAATCCGCCTTCTCCTGCGCAGCATGCGGGGCATGATCGGTGGCGATTACATCAATTGTGCCATCCCTCAAGCCCTCCAGCACCGCCAAGCGGTCGCGTTCCGGGCGCAGAGGCGGGCTCATGCGGTAATCCGCATCGCGGGAAAGCAGCTTGTTCTGCGTCAGCATAAAATAATGCGGGCAGGTTTCCGCTGTGACAGGAACGCCCATCTTCTTGGCCGCACGGATCATAGCAACACTTGCAGCGGTGCTGACGTGGCAAACATGAACCGACGCGTTCAGGGAAAGGGCAAGTGAAAGTTCACGCGCGGTGCCAACATCCTCGGCTGCGGCCGGTACGCCCGGAACACGAAGCTGCCCTGAAACCTCTCCCTCATGGATCAAGCCGCCGCGTGTTAACGACCTATCTTCGCAATGGGCAAGCACAGGCATCCGCAAGCTGGACGCCTGTTTCATTGCCTCTGCCATCAGATACGCTGTGGCGACCGGGTTACCGTCATCCGAAAAGGCAACCGCTCCCGCCTGCTTTAATGCGCGGAAGTCAGTTAATTCGCATCCAGCAAGCCCCTTCGTCACTGCCGCAACAGGCAACACGCGCGCTTTTGCTTTTTTAGATTTTTGCAGGATATAACGGATCGTCTCCGGGGAATCCGCAGCGGGCAACGTGTTTGGCATGGCTGCCACACTGGTCACGCCGCCTGCGGCGGCAGCCTCGCAGCCGCTTTCAATATCCTCTTTATAGGTCAGCCCCGGGTCGCGCAGATGAACATGCATATCCACTAAGCCCGGCGCAAGGCAGAGTCCATCTGCATCAAGCGTTTGATTGCCCATGGCGGGAAGCTCGGCGCCAATATCCACCACCCGCTCCCCCTCTATCCGAACATCGCCAATTTGATCGACGCCGGAGGCCAAATCAATCAGGTGCGCACGGCGAATCAACAATCCAGGCATGTGGACGCCCCTTTCTCCATTTTTTACAATATGCCGGGATACCACAAACGAGCCTTTCGCCAAGCGGCAAAAGGTTCGTTTGGTGTTGCTGTTCTATTATGGTGTAATACCATTTAATGCATTCTCCACAACCTGACCTGCATAATCGATGGCATTAGAAACGACATCCCCCGCCTGCCCAATCGCATTGGAAACATTGTCCGCAATATTATTGAGCAGACCGGAACCGCCGCAGGAGGTGCACACTGCCGGCGTATCGGTAATCTTATACCATCCCTTCGCCTTAGAAGTGCAGGATGGCGAGGCCAGCAAGCCGGTTTTCTTACAATATTCCTTCTCAACCGTGAGGCCGCTTTTCCCAAATTCTTTGGGCGCCAGATTTTTGTGAATCGGATCAAAAACAGCCTTAAACAGCTTGGCGGAGGGGTTATAGTTGGAATCGAGATAAATGGTTTTAGGCGTATCATAGCCATACCAGGTGGCCGACACATAATAGGGCGTGCCCGCGGCAAACCAACGGTCTTTTTCATCCGTCGTTGTACCGGTTTTCGCCATTGTCTGGAAGCCGCTGACCGCAGCCGCCTTTGTCGTGCCGTAGTTGGTGTTCGCCTGCAACAGCTCGCAAACAACATCCGCCGTGTCGGGCGACAATACCTTTTCACCTTTCACAGAGGTCTGTAAAAGCGTTTCAGAGCCTGAGCTGTTGGTCACTTTATAATAGCAATAGGGCTCATAGTAGGTGCCGCCATTGCCAATTGCCGCATAGGCGGCCGCCATATCGAGGGTAGTAACACCCTGCGTAAAGGCGCCGGTAACAAGCGGAGCCCAATCCGCATCCGATTTTTCCAGCGTAGAAAGGTGGAAATGGTTCTCCAAAAAGTCAAAAGACGTTTTGATCGTTATTTTTTCCAGCATACGGGCGGGCACGGTGTTCAAAGAGCGTTCCACCGCGTACTGCAACGGGTGAAGCTGCCCGTCGCCCACCTTTTGGCCATAGTTGACAGGCCACGGCTTGCCATCAACATAACGGGAAGGCGAATCCGCGATCATGGAGGACCAATTGTAAAGATTATTTTCGATCGCAGGCGCATAAATGCTCAACGGTTTGATAGAAGAACCCGGCTGCCTCTTGGAAGAGACCGCGCGGTTAAGGCCGCGGTTCTGCTGCTTCTCTCCCAGCCCGCCAACAACGCCGACAACGCGGCCTTTATAATCCATCACTGTCATTGCGGCCTGAACGCCCTTGTTGGCAACTGTTTTACGGTTATAAAACACATTTTCCATGGAGGACTGCACGTCCGGATCCATGGCGGTATAAATTTTTAATCCGCCATAATAGACCTTTTGCGTGGCTTGCTGCTCCGTCAGGCCATATTGCTCCATCAGATCGTCAATCACCTGATCGACGACGTAATCCACATAATAGCTCTGGATCTTACTCTCTGACTCTGCCGCTTTCTTATCGTCCTTGTGCGCTGCCTTATACTCCTTGCTGTTGGTGAAAACAAGCGAATAGGCAATCGCCTCGTCATACTCCTTCTGGGAAATCGTCCCCTCTTCCAGAAGCACGTCCAGCCCGTATTTCTGCCGGGCTTTATTATTTTCCGGGTTGACCAGCGGATCATATTTGTAGGGATACTGCGTGATGCCGAGCAGAGCGGTGCACTCTGCTAGATTCAGCTCGCTGACATCCTTGCCAAAATATTTTTCCGCCGCTGTTTTCACGCCGTAGCAGCCCTCGCCAAGATAGATGGTATTGAGATATGCCTCCAAAATTTCATCTTTGGAGTAATTGCGCTCCAAATTCAGGGCGTAAAGGATCTCACGAAACTTACGGACGATGGTAACATCCTTATCCCCCGTCAGGTTTTTTATCAACTGCTGCGTAATTGTCGAGCCGCCTTGAGACATACCGTGCTTCACAATCGCAGAAGCAGTGCGGAACCAATCGACCCCGTTGTGCTTTTCGAAGCGCTTGTCCTCAATGGCGATAACCGATTGCTTCATTTCTTCCGGCATTTGGCTGAGGTTGACCCAGATGCGGTTTTCTGTCCCGTGCAGCCGCGTTACCTCTACAGGCTGCTGGTTTTTATCGTAAGCGTATACGATGGTCGTCTGATTTTGATTTGCTTTGTATTCATCCAAGTTAATCGCAGGATCCCCATGAGTGAATGCAATCATATAGACAAGCATCGTTATGCCAACGATCAGGCATGTCAATGCAACCGTTACCAGCGCGCCCAGAAGCACTTTGACAGGAGTAGAAAAAGCGCGCCTCGTTTTTTTACTGCCGGGTTTACGTGCATGGGTAATTTGCCCCTTGCGAACAGGAGATTTATGAGCCGCCCCGGATTGACCGGACGGCCTTTTCACAGGCTTGGAATTTCGTGGACCATGATTCATAAAATCCTCTGCCTCCTTTTCTATTCGATTATTATAGCATACTTTCTCGGAAAAGTTTAGTAATTTTCGAAAATTCGTTTTCCATATAAAAGAAGCAAAATCGCGCAATTTCCATACTCTGGTATAAAACAAAAAAAACATGCGCAAACTAAAAGCGAATTTTCATTTTAGAAGCGGAGGGAACACCGATATGATGCGGAAAGGAATCCGTATTTTATGTGCGGTATGCCTGATTTTTTCAGCAGCTATTCTGACAACGGACGCCATCCGTACTTCCGTCACAGGAGCGGAAACGAACGTCTCCCCTACGCAGCAGACAGAACAAGCGCCATATATGCTGGGAGAATACCAAGGCCGGATCGCTTCTTACCGCACTGGAAGCACTGAGCCGATGGAAGTATTTGATGTTTATTTAGATAGCCTGCCAACCGTCAACCAGCAAGAATTGCTGCATGGGATTCCCGCGCAGACGATACAGGAGCTACAACGGCTGATTGAGGATTATACGAGCTGAGCAAAAATCAAATCCATTATCATGCGGAAAAAAACAGGCCGCTGCAAATGCACGATGCATTTTTGCAGCGGCAAGCGCAAAATAAAACACTGCCAGCGGGCCTGTACGGACAGGCCCGCCCTTTTATGAATGAAGCCCTTCTCAAAACAAGCTTGCCAGCCCGCCAAAGACTCCATATACGATCAGTGACATAATCAAGCCCGCAACCAAAACGCCGAGCGTGATAATCGGAAGCGATTTTTTAATGCGCAGATCAAACAACGACGCGATCAAAGCGCCTGTCCATCCGCCCGTTCCTGGGAGAGGGATGGCCACAAACAGCAGAAGCCCCCACTCTTTATATTTCTCGATCTGATCGCTTTTACTCATAGAGCGGGCTTCTAATTTATCAATGATTCTTGCCCAGCGGGGAAAGCGGCGCAGCCAGGCAAATATCTTTTTGATAAATAGCAAAATAAAAGGAATCGGCACCATATTGCCGATAAACGAAATAAGAAACGCCGTGATAAACGGAACATCCAGGAGCTTCGCCACGATCATTCCGCCTCTAAGTTCAAGAATGGGGAATAGCGACACGATGAATACAATCAATTCGTTGGGTATTTTATTCTGCAAAAAATCCACGAAATATTGCGCCAAGGTTTCCGCCATTATACAACCTCATTTCAAAATTCAAATTTTAGGCATCGCAGTTTCCATCAAAAAACGATTGGCTTTCGTTAGAATCATCTTATCATTTTCATAATTGAGCATCTTCAGCGCCCGATCATAACGCAACCAGATAAAATCTTCGATTTCCTCCTGCTGAATCACAGTATTTTTATCCTCTGTAATTGCTAAAAAGATCGTAACGGACTTTTCTACTTTCCCCTGAATCGTATACTCCGATTTGGAGGAAAAATCAGGCAGCAGCCGAATGTGCATTCCCGTTTCTTCAAGCACTTCCCGTTTTGCCGTTTCCTCCTGTGTTTCACCCTTTTCCATATGGCCTTTTGGGAATCCCCAATGCGCGCTCCGCTTATTTTTGATGAGCAAATAAAGGGGCTGCCCGGCATCCATACGGTATACGACCGCGCCGCAGGAACGTTCATACAGACACTCCAACGTATAGCCGTAATGGCCTTCGGCAAAATCAATCGCATCACAAATTTCATTGACGATGAAGTGCTTGCTTTTCGGCGCGGCAACCCACACAATTCCCTTATGATTGTTGCGCCGCACAATCGCAATCACCCGGCCGTCAAACTCCCGTACCGGATGGTCGATCCCCATGATATAAACGCCCTGCGCCTCTCCGCTGATGCCTGTAACCCCTTGGGCAAAACCGTAATTCAGCCGATAGGTAAAGGGAAAGCGCGGATGCTTTGCACCAATGGGACGCACTACCTTAACTCTCACATATTTTCCTAACATTCTTGATCGCTCCTGTGCCTCCCAAAACTCCATTATCCTTGAAGATGAAACTAAGCGCCGGATAAAACCGGACAAGGAATTGGGACAAATTAATCTGTCCATCAAACACAAATAACAACAAGCAAAGCCCGCTTCAGCGAGGTTCAAATTGCGTTTGCGCAAGTTGCCGCCACCCGCAGGACATCCGGATTCTTCCAACGCCAATCGGACTGTCGACCTTTTTATTATACCGATTTCCTCACCCGGTGGCAAGTATTTTCATCAATTACTTGAAAAGGAGATCCTCTGATATTGCCATTTTGCTGAAAAAGAGGTAAACTTTAAAAACATGCTTTGGTAAGGTTTTCTTCTTGTTCAACAGATATAGAACGTTAAAGGAAAAGAGGACGGGATTAACATGCACAACCTAGATACGCTTTATATCAGTGATTTAGATGGTACCCTGCTTACGCCAGAATGCAAGGTTTCAGACGAAACGGCAAGCGCTTTAAACACCATGATTGCCAACGGCCTTTTTTTTACGGTTGCCACGGCCCGAAGCGCTTCCAGCGCCGCTCCGCTTTTGGAGAAGCTGAATCTTCGCCTGCCGGTGATCCTAATGAATGGAGTAGTCATTTACGATATGGAAAAACGGGAGCCTGTTTCCGTATGCCCGATTGAACCGGAAGCAGCACGCGCCGCCTTGGCTATTTTTGAGCGGCATCATATCGCCCCATTTTATAACCGGTTGAATCAAAATACACTGGAGGTCTGCTTTACGCAGCTTAAACCGGAAGCAAACCGGAAATACTATGAAAGCCGTAAAAATGCTCCGGACAAACATTTTACCATGGTAAACCATTTAACCGTGACGAACGACATGCCCTCTATCTATCTGACTACGTTTGATTGTTACGACACGCTTTTGCCCGTTGCGCGTGAGCTTTCTGCAATTGAGGGGCTGACAAGTGTGCTTTATAAGGATACGTATTCTGACGCCTGGTTGATTGAAGCGTTTAGCAGCAAGGCCAGCAAGCCATCCGGCGCTAAATGGATCCAAAAGCGAATGGGAGCAAAGCATATGGTGGCCTTTGGGGATAATCTCAACGACCTTCCCCTTTTCGCCGCGGCCGATGAAAGCTACGCCGTATCCAACGCGCACGAGCGAATTCTGGCGGCGGCTACAGGCGTGATTGGCTCCAATACGGAAAACGCCGTGGCGCATTTTTTGCAGGAAAACACCTCTTTTTATGAACAAGAAGTTAAAAATGGTTAAGGATTGCCTACAATCCCACGAATCATATTGGATTTTCGAGCTTGTTATAGTATACTTATTGCATGTTTCTTAGCAATGGCCTGGCCAAATATGCAGGCTTGGCTGCCTTCCAAAAATTTCTATTTTACAAAGAAAGTGAGCGCATCTGTTTATGAACAAATTGCACCAGGCCTATATCAGCTCTTTCTTAGGGCGTGAGCATATGAGCCCCGCCTTTTTTGAAGCTATCGAGGATCTGTATAACCGCCCGGAGGTTCAAGGGCTGTCAATCTATGAGCAGCATTTGGATATCGACCGTCTCCAACACATCACAAGCGTAGCCTATATCAGCTTTCTCACATGCAGGCGCCTGGGGCTTGATTATCGCACGGCGGCCCGTGGCGCAATTTTGCACGATCTGTTCTACTACGATTGGCGAGAGAAGGATTCGAGCCATCGCCCGCACGGTTATCTGCATCCAGGATTTGCACTGAAAAACGCCCGCGAACTGACCACGCTGAGCAAAATGGAAGAGGATATCATCATCAAGCATATGTGGCCCTTGACCATCCGCCCGCCGCGCTACCGGGAATCCTTCATCGTAAGCATGGCGGATAAATACTGCGCTACCTGGGAGCTGATCCTCTCCCTAATCCCAAAGCAGGCAAAAAAGCATAAGGAAATCCTCCGCCGGCATTTGGAAGCATAAAACTTCGCTCGATATTTTGGCTGCGCCAAGGCCGCACATTGTTGCGGCCGGCGTAAGAAAGGATGGTCATAAGCGTGGCGCCGACGATACCAATGTACGTTCTCTATTTTTTCTTTTACAGCGCGGCTGGATGGCTGATGGAATCGATTTACTGCTCGCTCGCCAAACGCAAATGGATTAACCGCGGCTTTTTAACAGGTCCAATGTGCCCAATCTATGGGACGGGCGCGGTTGCATTTCTCATTTGCCTCTCTCCAATTAAAGAAAGCTACGCCGTTCCCTCGGCACTTAAGCCGATTTTGCTGTTTATCGTTGGGATAATCGTAGCAGATATCGTGGAATTTATCACGAGTGTGTTAATGGAAAAACTATTCCATGCGCGCTGGTGGGATTATTCGGATCGAAAATTTAACATCCAGGGGCGTATTTGTCTGCGCAACTCCCTTTACTGGGGGATTGCGACGCTTGTATTTCTCTATATCGTCCATCCACCGGTAGAGGAAATCATTTCGATGATTCCGGCCAATATTGTCTATATCATTCTCGGCTTGATTTTCTCCGTTTTCCTAGCAGATTTGATCAATGCGGTGCGCACGGCGCTGGATATCCGCAAGCTAATGGATAAAATGCGTTCCATGAAGGATACCCTAGAGCAAAAAATGGCTGAATTCCAGCAATCAGTCAGCAAACGTACCGAGCAATCCTCCTGGGCAGGTGATTTTTCTGCCCGCTTGACGGAGACGAAGGAACAGCTTGACAACTACCGGAAGCTCAAGCGGCCGGGTCATCATAAAACCGGGCGTATGTTCCGCGGCTCTCAGCTCAACCAGGCGACAGACCGCTCCATGCAGGCCATTGAGGAAGCGCTGGCGGAATTAAAGCGAAAACTCACCAATAACGACGATGAAATGTACTGACATTGAGAGGAGGCACCCTGGATGACGACTAGAGAACGGATGCAGAGCGGCAAGCTCTATTTTTGCACAGACGAAGAAATTGCCAAAGAGCAACTGGAATGCCTAGAAATTCTGTATGATTACAACCATACGCGCCCATCCGAATCGCAAAAGAGGGAGCAAATTTTAAAAAATCTGTTGGCCGAAATCGGTGAAAACTGCTATATTGAGCCTCCGCTTCATGCGAATTGGGGAAAATATACGCATTTCGGCAACAATGTATACGCGAATTTCAACCTGACCTTGGTAGACGATACGGATATCTTTGTTGGCGATAACGTGATGTTTGGGCCGAACGTCATAATCGCCACGGCAGGGCACCCTGTGGATCCACCGCTACGGGAAAAAGTCGCCCAGTTTAACATTCCCGTCCGAATTGGCAAGAATGTTTGGATCGGGGCAGGCGCAATCGTATTGCCAGGGGTAACGATTGGGGATCATTCAGTCATCGGAGCAGGGAGCGTTGTTACAAAAGATATCCCACCCAATGTGGTTGCGGTAGGAAACCCGTGCCGGGTGCTGCGTGAGATCAACGATCGAGATAAAGAATACTATTATAAAGATTTAAAAATAGATTTATAATTGCGGCAAAAGGCGGCGGCAGGCGAAGCTCTACCGTCGCTTTCTATATAATTCTTTCCTTTTTGATTGCCTTTTGCTACAAAAAGCGGTAAAATAAAAACATAGGTTCCTAATAGGCATACGGCCAGGAACCAAGGGCAAGGCCCGATTCTTTTTATCTCATTACATTTCAGGAGGTTTGTGTTATGGCACGTTTTACATTGCCCCGAGATCTATATCATGGGAAAGGCAGCTTGGAAGAGCTAAAAAACCTGAAAGGCGAGCGGGCTGTCGTTGTTGTTGGCGGAGGTTCCATGAAGCGCTTTGGTTTTCTCGATCAGGCTGTTTCATACCTGAAGGAAGCGGGCATGGAGGTAAAGCTCTTTGAGGGCGTAGAGGCCGATCCCTCTGTAGAAACAGTTATGCGCGGCGCGGCCGTGATGCGTGAGTTCCAGCCGGATTGGATCGTCGCCATGGGCGGCGGCTCCCCCATTGATGCCGCAAAAACCATGTGGGTGTTTTACGAATACCCGGATACCACCTTTGAAGCATTGATTACCCCCTTCTCCTTCCCCACCCTGCGTACAAAGGCAAAGTTCTGTGCCATCCCCTCCACCTCTGGCACTGCAACGGAAGTGACGGCGTTTGCCGTTATCACAGACTACCAGAAGGGCATTAAATACCCGCTAGCAGATTTTAACATCACACCGGATGTGGCGATCGTTGATCCCGCTTTGGCGGAAACCATGCCGCAGAAGCTGACGGCGCACACTGGGATGGACGCGATGACGCACGCAATTGAAGCCTATGTATCCACGCTTCACTGCAATTATACGGATCCGCTCGCGCTGCACGCGATTCAAATGATCCACCAATATCTTAAAAAATCTTATGACGGAGACATGGAAGCCCGCGCACAGATGCACGACGCGCAGTGTCTGGCAGGCATGGCCTTCTCAAACGCTCTGCTTGGCATCGTCCACTCCATGGCCCATAAAACCGGCGCCGCATACAGCGGAGGGCATATTATTCATGGCGCAGCCAACGCGATGTACCTGCCCAAAGTGATCCGTTTTAACTCCAAAAATACGCAAGCTGCCGAGCGCTATGCGAACATTGCGCGGTTTATCCATTTGCCCGGCAATACCACTGCCGAATTGATTGACGCACTGATTGAAGAGCTGCGTGAGATGAACCGTCAGCTTAATATTCCCCTCGGAATCAAGAACTACGGGCAGGGCGGCGTATTGGCCGACACGAGCATCATCGATGAGAATGAGTTTAACGGCTCCATCGCTGAAGTCGCCAAAAATGCAATTGCCGATGCATGCACGGGCTCTAACCCTCGCATCCCCACGCAGGAAGAGATGGAAAAGCTGCTGAAGGCCTGCTATTATGACACAGAAATTGATTTTTAAATAAACCGTATTGACACATTTACCAAAATGACCGGATCGGGATGCTGCCATCCTGATCCGGTCATTTTTAAATCGCTTTTTCCAGCTCCCTTTTCAAGCGCTCAATGATCCGTTTTTCCAACCGAGAAATGTAGCTTTGCGAAATCCCCAAAAGGTCGGCGACTTCTTTCTGGGTATGTTCCTTCTCGCCGCCGATTCCAAAGCGCATGCACATAATAAGCTTTTCCCGCTCCTCCAAGCGGCCGACTGTTTCTAGCAGAAGATTCCGTTCGTCCTCTACCTCAATACCGATATTTACCGTATCCGGTTCGCTGCCGAGCACATCGGAGAGCAAGAGCTCATTCCCGTCCCAATCAATATTAAGCGGCTCGTCAATCGAAACCTCCGACCGCTGGGAATTGGTTTTGCGTAGATGCATTAATATCTCATTTTCAATGCAGCGTGAAGCGTAGGTGGCCAGCTTGATATTCCGTGTAGGGCAAAAGGTGTTGACCGCCTTAATGAGACCGATTGTCCCAATGGAAATCAGATCCTCAATCCCTGCGCCTGAATTTTCAAATTTGCGCGCAATATAAACTACCAGGCGTAGATTGTGCACGATTAGATCCTCCCGGACGCTTTCATCTCCTTGTGCGAGCCGCTGCATCAGCTTTGCTTCTTCTTCTTTGCTCAACGGAGCCGGCAGAGCCTGAGAACCATTAATATAAAAAACGGAAGACGGCCTAAATATAGCCAAAAGGAAGCGGATGCCCGGCCGGTATTCTGGGAAACCTTGTTTTGTGGCGCGCTTTGTCTCGTAACAAAAAACGGAACGCCATAGCCGGGCCGACAGTTTATGTAGTATGTTCCTGATAATAAATTCCATCTTGTATACCCCCTTGCACCAGGCGCTCATTTAGCAGCGCCCCATATTCCCCTGCCGCCAGCCGATCGTTAACAACGGCTATCAGCACATCCTTCTTCTCAAACTGCATATGCGCATCGGAGATAATCACCTTCTCCGGACGAAATGCTGGCAAAAGGCCTGTTCCTCCCACGGTGTGATACGGAATCAACCGAAAGCCGAGCGAAGCAGCTTCCGGCGGCGCATGTAGCGCCGAAGGCCTTTCGCGGAAAAACGATCTGAGTTCAGGCGGCAGCAACGTTTTCACCCGCGCATATTCCAATAGGATCACCGGCGTATCGCTAAAGCAATCAGATAAACGATTGCCCGTATCAAGCAACGCCTGCGTGCATAAACGACAACCATTGAGCTCAACTTGCAACGTGTAAATCCGATTTTCAGGCGCATGGCGCCGAAAGAGCTTGGAGAATAACACCGTCAGCCCGTAGCAGACGATTGCCGTTACAATCAAAACCGTCACGCTAATATCAAAATACACTGCCCCATTTTGGTAAACCATCCCTTTGGGGCGGAATAGCAGCCAAATTCCCATCATAAACCCGGCAAAAATAAAATTGGCGGCAAGGAAACAGGCTGTCAGTTTGCCAAAATGGCGAAGCCCATGCACCGGATAGGCTGCCAGAACAATGGTCACGCAAAATATTACTTTGATTAAAATCGAAAGGAAATTAGGAAGCTCCGGCGCAAAAATGATCAGGGAATAAACGGCTCCAAGGGCAGCCCCAAGCAGCAGCCGCCATCGTTTTGCCTTCTCCCTGAGCAAACACGCACCAGATAGCAGGAGGAGATAATTGACAAAAAGGTTGAGAGTGAACAGCACATCGACATAGACAACCTGAGACAACCTACCGCCCCCAAATGTCTGTTTGATACGTTTTATTATAGCTTTCATGGCATCGCTTTTCTGTCGGTTTTGGTCAGGCTCCTTTTCTCTTTTCCGAGTGCAAAAAAATAATCTCGGTCATTTATCAACCAAGATATCCGTAAGCCCTCTATCGTGCGCAGATAGATCCTTTTTATTTTTCATAAAATAAATAAAATTGATTCCGACTCTCACGCAATTTGCAATTCATTATCCTGAATTTTCTATTGGATACCCGCATATTTTTTTCATTCCCGTCCATACTATCGTTGAAACCATTGAAGGAGTTGAAAAAAATGCTGGATCGAATTTCTCTGATCCTTGTTGTGATCGGTGCCATCAACTGGGGCAGCATTGGGCTGTTCAAGTTTGATATCGTCGCATGGATCTGCGGTGGCCAGGGTGCTATTCTGAGCCGAATCATTTATACAGTAGTCGCTCTCGCGGGCATCTGGTGCCTGTCGCTCCTCTTTCGTGAAAACGAAGTTCTGGAAGTCCATAACGGGGAGCAATAAAATAGCCTTCTGTTTCTCAGAAGGAAAAAAGCCCTGTATCCTGGCCGAACTTTGCATCCGGCCATCGATACAGGGTTTTTCATAATATGCCTTGGGGAAATGATTCTCGATCCAAATCATTCTGGCCGCTGCGCATTGCTTCCCAGTGTTGTATTGTGCTATGATAGGGCAATCGCACATCTTGGAGGGGAAGCGTGATGGACTACAATCGATTTCAGCAGGCATGCAGGCAGGCGCGAGAAAGTTTGCGTGGACAAAACGGCATCGGGACGCTTGGAGAAAAAACGCTGCATGCGGCGCTAAAAGCCTATTATGAGCCGGATGCAGAAAGCCATGAAATTAAAATTGGGCGCTATATTGCCGATATCGTCGGAGAAAACGGAATTATTGAGATTCAAACGCAATCATTTGATAAGCTACGAAAAAAACTCGAGGCTTTTTTATCCGTCACCCACGTTTCTGTGGTTTACCCCGTGGCAGCTGTAAAAAAACTCTTATGGATTGACCCGCAAACAGGCGAAGTCTCAAAACCGCGTAAAAGCCCACGGAAAGGCGTAGCACAGGACGTATTTCGTGAGCTCTATAAAATTAGGCCTCTCCTTTTGAACCCCAATCTGAGCATCCGAATCGCAATCCTGGAAATCGAAGAATACCGCTGCCGGGATGGCTGGAGCGCTGACGGCAAAAAGGGCGCGACACGGTGTGACCGTATTCCATCCGCATTCATCCAAGAAATCGTAATCAATGCTCCATCTGACTATCGGCAGCTTCTTCCAAAAACGCTACCCTCCCCTTTTATGGCGAAGGACTATCAAAAAGCAACAAGAATCCGCCTCTCAGATGCACAAACGGCGCTGTTGCTGCTTTATGAGCTCGGCGTGGTTGACCGAATTGGGAAATCCGGTAACGCTTATCAGTACATAGCCACAAATATCTAAGCTTCTTGCTTTTTTAAGCAGAAAAAAAAGGCCTGTTGCAAAATGCGGGATTTGTAATTAAAATTTCAGCCTTCCGATCGGGCAAATTGGCTGTTATAGAGCTGCGCATAATAGCCCTCTTTCCTAAGCAGGCTTTCATGCGTCCCCTGTTCAATGATCTTTCCGTCTCGCATGACGAGGATGCAATCCGCCTCCCGGATGGTGGAGAGCCGGTGCGCAACAATAAAGCAGGTGCGGCCCTCCATCATTCGGGTAAACGCGCGCTGCACATAAATTTCCGTGCGTGTATCGATGCTGCTCGTCGCTTCATCCAAAATCAGCATCGGCGGATCGGTGAGCATTACGCGCGCGATACTCAACAGCTGGCGCTGCCCCTGGGAGAGATTGCCGCCATCCTCTGCAAGCACAGTATCGTAGCCTTGCGCAAGGCGTTTGATAAAGCTATGCGCATGCGCGGCCTTTGCCGCTGCCGCCACTTGCTCCTGCGTAGCGTCAGGCCGGCCATAGGCAATATTTTCCCGCACGGTGCCGGCAAAAAGCCACGTATCCTGTAGCACCATGCCAAACTGACCACGCAGGCTCGCACGGGTAATATGGCGAATATCCACATCATCCACAAGGATCTCACCCGTATCCACATCGTAAAAGCGCATTAACAGATTGATAATCGTTGTTTTGCCGCAGCCGGTCGGACCGACGATGGCGATGCGCTGCCCAGGATTAGCATAGAGATTAAGCGCTTCAATAAAGCGCTTTCCCGGATGATAGGAGAACGAAACATCATGGAGATTGACCTGCCCTTTGCTCTCCGCCATGACCACTGCATCCGCCGGATCAGGCGTTTCATCCGGAGAATCGAGCACCTCAAAAACACGGCCTGCACAGGCAATTGCGGTTTGCAGCTCTGTGACCACGCCGGAAATCTCATTGAAAGGCTTTGTATACTGATTGGCATATTGTAAAAAAGCGGAGAGCTGGCCAATTGTGAGCCCACCGCGCAGCGCGGCGATTGCACCGCAGACGCCGACCGCTGCATAAACCATTGCATTAACAAAACGTGTGCACGGATTCGTGAGTGACGAATAAAACTGTGCCTTCACGCCGCAATCATAGAGGCGCGCATTGATCTCCTCAAACGTTTCCTGCGCGCGCTGCTCATAGCCGAAGGCCTTAACAATCCGCTGCCCGCCAACCAGCTCCTCTGCATATCCGCTGAGCTCGCCTCTCGTTTCAGACTGCTCTCGGAATTTCTGATAAGAGCGCTTTGCGATAAAGGCAGAAACAAAAAGTGACAGTGGTGTGAGCACCACAACAACCAGAGCAATCCACGGGCTGACAGACAACATAAAGCCCAGCGTTCCAAGAATCGTCACAACACCGGTAAACAACTGGGTAAAGCCCTGCAAAAGGCCGTCGGACACCTGATCAATATCATTGACCACGCGGCTGATCAAATCGCCATGCGCATTGGAATCGATATATTTCAGCGGCACTCGCTCCAGCTTATCGAATACGGAAACGCGCAGATCGCGCACCGTACGGTAGGCGAGAATATTCGTGCACTGTGCAAGTAGCCACTGAAACAGAGCGCCGACCGCTACCGTGCCGGCCAGCCAAGCGATATCAGACAAAATTGCTTTGAAATCAACATTACCCGGGCCGATGATTTGATCAATTCCCCGTCCGATCAGGATCGGCGCATACAGCGTCATGCCAACGCTGAGCACCGCGCTAATGAGGGCCAGAACGAGATAACCAATATAGGGCCTGGAAAAGCCCAGCACACGCTTTAAAATCTGCTTTCTCATCCTACCGCCTCCTCTTCATTCATCTGAGAGAGGCATATCTCCCGATAAACCGCGCATGTCTCAAACAGCTCGCTATGCGGCCCAATACCGACAATTCGGCCATCGTCAAGCACGACGATACGGTCAGCCGCACGGACGGTCCCCGCCCGCTGCGACACCATAAAAACAGTCATATCTCGCGTTTGCTGCCGAAGCGCTTTGCGCAGCGCCGCATCCGTGGCAAAATCCAGCGCACTGGCGCTGTCATCCAAAATCAAAATCTGCGGCGTGCCAACCAGCGCGCGGGCAATCGTCAGCCTCTGGCGTTGCCCGCCAGACAAATTGCGTCCACCCTGCTGAATCATGGTATCGAGCCCTTCCGGAAGCTTGCTTACAAATTCGGCAGCCTGTGCAATTTCTAACGCACGGCTAATTTCTTCATCTGAGGCATCCCGTTTCCTCCACTGCATATTTTCACGCAGCGTTCCGGCAAACAGCACCGCCTGCTGCGGCACCACGCCGATCTGACCGCGTAGCTGGGAAAATGGATAGTCCGTTACAGGAACGCCATCCACCATCACCTGCCCGGCTGTTGCATCATAAAAACGGGGAATCAGATTGACCAGCGTGGATTTGCCGGAGCCGGTGCCGCCAATGACGCCAACCGTCTCCCCACGGCGGACATGCAGTTCAATCTGTTCCAACGCATTTTCCTGCGCGCCGCCATAGGAAAAGGATACGTTTTGGAACGATACCTTCGGCGTGTCCTCTTTGGCCTGGATAGACACAGGCTCGCCGCCTGGATCGGTTACCGTTGGAGCAAGCTCCAACACCTCGCTGACGCGCGTGCCACAGGCGGAGGCCTTTGTAAAAATTACGACGAGATTGGCAATGACGATCAGCGCCAGCATGATCTGCGTCATATAGCTGACTAAAGCTGTAATCTCGCCCTGGGTCAGACGGCCGCTATCTACTTGCAGCCCGCCGAACCAGATAATTGCGATAATAGCGAGGTTGACGATCACATAGGTGGCTGGATTAAGCAACGCAGAAATTTTACCCACGCGCACGGCGGTGCGTTCAATTTCACCCGCCGCTTCATGAAAACGCTTCTGCTCCGTTTTCTGCCTTGAAAACGCCCGGATCACACGGGCGCCGGAGAGATTTTCCCGGGTAATCAGGCTCACCCGATCCAAAAGCTTCTGGGTAATACGATAGAAAGGAATGGAGCGACTCATAATCAAATAGATGGTTCCCGCAATCAACGGAGCAGCAGCAAGAAAAATCAGCGAAAGCCGCCAATCAATCATCATAGCCATGATGGTAGAGCCGATCACCAGAAACGGCGCGCGAACGACTAACCGAATCAACATCGCAACAGCAAGCTGTAGCTGGTTTACATCATTGATCAGCCTAGTAATCAGGGAGGGTGTGCCGATCCGATCAATCTCAGCATAGGAAAGCCGGTTGATATGAAGGAACAGATCATTTCTCAGCACTGTGCCCACACCCTGCGATGCTTTGGCAGCTAGATACTGACAAATCAGCGCACAGATCAATCCAGTGACGCCCAGCAGAACAAGCACGCCGCCCATTTGCAGAATGTACGTTTGATGATGCCCACGAATCCCTACGTCAATGATACGGGCCATTACCAAGGGTACAATCAGCTCAAAAATCGCCTCTGTCAACTTGAACAGAGGGCCCAGAATCACTTCCTTTCGGAAGCCCTTCAGATAACGCGTCAACCTGAGCATTCCCCTTTCACTCTCCCCAACCAAATGATGATTCACAATCCATTCTGCCAACAACCATTTTTTCAATGCTTCCAAGTTTCAAAGCTTGAAACTTTGCAACCCGTTTAAAGCTTTCAAGCCTATTTGAAGCTATTTTACCATACGCACGGATACCTCTACGAAAAATGGCGTTGCCGCTCTGCGGCAGGAGGCGTTTCGCGCCGACAACCATTTTTCCAATGCTTCAAACAAAATGTTTGAAGCTATTATACCACATCTCCACTTTGACAGAAAAGCTGTTTTTCTCCTGCCCACCTTCTCGTATTAGTATGCTCCAAACCAGGTTCCAAATTTCCTCCTATTCCAGAAGGAGGAATAATTGAAGGTAATATATACATTAAGTATATTCTATATATAGATCGTTCTTTAAAAATGACTCAGATATGATCTTTTAGTAAATATATCATGTCGTAATTATTAATTATTTATTAATTCGTATACAATATGTTGACAAATATACTGTGACATGTTTATATATTTATATGTGTTACACAACTTCTGAATTTTGTGCGGCACTTCAGTTCGTTTTTGCCTCTTGGCAACTTGCGTTCTGGAAAATATTCAGAAAGGAAATGGTACCCATGAAAAAACTTCTAAGCATTGCCCTGGCGCTTGTACTCTGCCTTGCATTGTGCGTTCCGGCCTTTGCCGCCACGCCCGACCTCGGTTCCTTCACCGATAAAATTGAGGAGATTAATGCAAGCCTAGGCGACTTCGACACTGCAAAAATCACAGAAGCGCTCGGCAATATCGATCTGGACTCCATCAAGGACGCCCTGAGCGGTTCCGGCATTGACCTGAGCGAGATTGCAGGCCTTCTGGGCGGCGGTGATTTCGATCTAGGCGCGATCAAAGATCAAGTAGACATCAGCGCCGTTAAGGATGCTCTTGCAAAGCTCGGTATTGACACCAGCATGTTGGGCGACGTTGATATTCTCGGCATGCTCGCTGGCCTCGTAGGCGGTAGCGGCAGCGCGGCTACGCCAAGCGATCCCAACAAAACTGATAACGCCAATACGAATGGTGGTTCTAACGGCGCAGCTGATGATGTTGAGATTCCGGATACTGGAAACACCGGAATTGCTGCAATTGCGGCGTTGACTATGGCCGCAGCAGCAGTGGTTGTGCTTGCAAAGAAAAAGCACTAAATAGCCTTTTCACAAATCAAAAACAGGCCAACCAAGTGTTGGCCTGTTTTTGGCTTTTTAGGCTGTAAACCGAATTGCGATTCTAAATTGACAATGAAAAGCCGGCTGCTGTATACTGATGAACAATAGGAGATGATAACGGTATGTCTGTCAAAGAATTCGTACTAAAAAAGCTCGAGGAAAACCGTGGAATCCCCCTCTCCGGCGAAGCGATTGCCAATTCGCTTTCCGTATCGCGCGCAGCGGTGTGGAAGGCTGTGCGTGCATTGGAGGCAGAGGGCTATCATATCGAAGCCGTTCCCAATCAGGGCTATACGCTTTGCACCGATAACGATCTGCTTTCCACACAGGGAATCCTACCCTACTTGACCCCCCCTCTGAAATCCCGGGAAATCCGCGTTTTCCCCTGTCTTCCCTCCACGAATCAGGAGGCAAAAAGAATGGCGTTGGAGAGTGCGGAGCAGGGCTCTGCCGTGCTTGCAGAAGAACAAAGCGCCGGAAGGGGCCGACTGGGCAGAAGCTTTTTTTCTCCGCGCGGCAATGGGCTTTATATGAGTGTGATCCTGCGGCCCAAGGCCGATGTTTCCAACGCCGTATTAATTACCACGGCGGCAGCGGTTGGTGTATGCCGGGCGATCGACATGGTAACTGGCAGGCATCCGCAAATCAAGTGGGTAAACGACCTATATCTGAATGAAAAAAAAATCTGCGGAATTCTTACAGAGGCTGTGACAAATTTTGAAACAGGCGTCATTGAAAGCGTTGTGGTGGGAATCGGCATCAATTTTAAAGGGAGCCAAAGCACACTTCCGGAAGAGCTGCGGCATAAGGCCGGGTTTCTCTACACAGATGAGCCGCCTGCCACCACCCGCAACCATTTGGCGGCAGAGATTATCAATCAGCTTTGCATCTTATGCGATACGCTGGAGCTGCGCAGTTTCCTTCCGGAATACCGCATGCGATCCATGATTATCGGTGAACAAATCCGATTTCTACGCAACCAAGTGTGGTCTGAGGCATTGGCAGTAGATATCGATGACAACGGCGGATTAATCATAGCGTTATCCGACAACAAACGGGAAACGCTAAGCTCCGGCGAGGTTAGCGTTCGCAGGCTTGAACAGGAATAAAAAGCACTATGGCATGATGCTTCATAAATGCCGTTTTTCCTAGACGAGAATCCGCAGAGCTTGTAGGCGGCGGCGCAATGCGCTTCCCAGCAGCAGTGCAATAATCAATTTCACCGCATCTCCAGCCAGATAAGGCACAACCCCCATCATCAGAGCCTGACCAAAACTCAATTTCATTAGGATTGCAAGCCAGAGCGTACCAAAAAGATAATCCACAAGCATACCAAGCGCCATACCTGCTGCAACCGGCAGGCGGGCTTGCTCAAACTTTTCTACAAACAGGCCGCTGATCACAGCCAACAATAGAAAGCCGACCAAATAGCCCCCGGTTGGGCCAAGCAGTTTTGCCATTCCGCCCGAAAACCCGGAAAAAACCGGAACTCCTACAAGCCCCAGCAGCAGATAAATACCACAGCTAACAGTGCTCCATTTCCATCCCAACAGGAACACCGCCAGTAAAATTGCAAAATTTGTTAGGGAAAGAGGAACAGGGCTAAACGGCAGCGGAATTGACAACGGCCCTAATATGCAAAGAATTGCGGTCATAACGCCAATTAATGCCAAGCGGTAGGTTTTGGTAGGGTTCTTCATAGCCATATATCTACGGCCTCCTTTTTTGTATTACCATTCAATCATAAAAGATATCTGTCGAATTGTCAACCTAAAATATAATTTAGTTTACGTTATATACTAAAACCAACCCGGCTGAACGATGGAAATTATCGTTCAGCCGGGTTGGTTTTATGAAAGAGATGCATCAGTGTACAGGGGTACACTGATGCAATGATTGCTTTGGAATAAAACGAGTCAGAACATAAGACGCAATAACGTATGGATTGATCGGGCAAAAGGAGGATCGAATGATCCTAAAACAGGAAACTGACGGCTATTTATTTCTACGGTTTGCGCGGGCAGCCTCTTTATCTGCCTTCTTCTGCGCCGCCTTGGCAGCTTCTTCCGCATCGTCTTTCGCTTCCTGAGCCTCAGCGCGGGCTTTAGCATCCTCATACATCGCGGCAATCTCATCATAGTGCTTATAATTTTCTTCCTGCGTAAGGAGCTTCTTCGCATCCAACCACGGCTTGGCTGCACGATGATAGATGGAGTTAGCGTTGGTCGCCTCCTTAATCTCCGTGCGCACCTTAGCGCGGGCAACCTTTGCCTTTTGGACGTCGATCCTGGCCTGCTTCACAGCCTCCTGATCTTTGCTCTCCTTCGCGGCGAAAAGCGTCTTATAAGCCTGTTCCAACTCCAGCTCCAACTGATCCTCCTTGGCGAAAAGTTCGTCGAAAATGGAGGAATCAAATTCCACCAGGCCGTTGGGATAATTCTTCAAAATAACCTTTCTAGAAGCCAGACGCTGCTTGGCCTCCTCGATAGCGGCCTTGCGATAAAGCTTTTCCGCCTCCGTATTCTTCGGAAGCGCTCTGGCCTTTTGCAGCACGGCAGGATCAACATTCACAAGGTTGGATAATCCAGCCACATATACCTCTTTTGCAACTGCAACCTGCTCCTGCACCTCAAGTGTGCCAAATTTATTCATCTCGTCTATTACGTACCTGGAGATTTCAATCA
>UQUZ01000026.1 GCA_900544375.1 uncultured Oscillospiraceae bacterium | reverse complement strand
TGAATTTGATATACCGGCAGAAATCATAAGAAGACGGGCGGCAAACAAAAGCAGTCATACAGAGATTGACGCTTTGCGCAAATTAGTAAAAGCTGGCTCCATTCTGGACGAAAGCAAAGTAAGCCTTCAAAACGATGAACCTGTTCAGGGCGTAAAGAAAGCTCAACAAAGCGAAAATGCTTGGGCGCCGGAAAAAGAGGAGTCAAGGCCGCAGCTGCACCGGATCGTGGAGCTGCTTAAAGCCGTGCCGGATGACCAGCTTGAGGCTCTTTATGATATCATTGCGATTGTGCTGAAGGCTTTTGATAAAAATGGATAATTTTATTGAAAAAGAAAAACTGGGATTTTATTAGGGCCTTTTTGCTTATATTTATGTTTTTCGCGTTGCCGGCTTAATTGCGGCGAAAATAAAAAATATTTACATTGATGTGACCTGGCGGTGTTTTCATACGTGTATTATATAGGAGGTAAAAAGATTGCGTCACGGAAAAGCAGTTGACCTAGCATCGCTTTATGAAACATACTCAGATATGCTGTTCCGTACGGCACTGACCTATGTCAGCCATACGGAGGACGCTCAGGATATTGTTCATGATGTGTTTGCTGCTTATTTGGCAAAGCGGCCCTCCTTCCAGGACGGTTCTCATGAACGTGCGTGGATGCTGCGTGTAACCATCAATAAATGCCGAGACCTCCAGCGCCGCAATGCGGTTCGCCGGTATATTCCTTTAGAAGACGCGGAGCATCTCACCGCAGCGGATGATCCGGCGGCCTTTGAACTGCTGGCTGCCATTCGAAAGCTGCCGGATAAGCTGCACGCAGTGATGGTCCTCCATTATTTGGAAGGTTTATCTGTAGAGGAAACGGCAAGCTGCCTGCGCATCTCAATTCCGGCGGCCAAGATGCGTTTGGCACGCGGCAGGCAAAGATTGAAAGAGCTTCTTGGAGCGGAGGGATGAGCATGTTTGATAAACAGTCTATAGAAGCCTATCGAAATATCAAAGCGCCAGAGGAACTCCGGGAAAAGGTAATGCGCTTGAACCCAGAGCTAAGTTCTCCAGGTTCCAATCACAGATCGAAGAATGCTATGCTTCGTCCGATAGCCGCTGTGGCTTGCGCGGCGGTTTTCTGCCTAGCGGTTTCATTTTCCTTTTGGAATCAAAAGGATGCTGCGCTTTTGTATCAAGGGGTACCTGTTGAAGGCGAACCAGCTGTGATTGCGGCGGACATGCCGCAGTCTGCGGCGCTGGTCAGAGACAGCGTTCCCAGCGGGATTCCTTTAGAGCTGGAAACGGCGGAAAGGACAAAGGTTTCCGTCTCGGGCGGAGAGCTAAGCGCGTTTGACGCGGAAGGCATGCTGTTAGGATCAGGGAGGGAAGTGGAGCTTTCAGGGAAAGCGGCGCTTTATTGGGATCTTTCCCAGTCGGACAATTCTGATCTTTTATTGGTGCTTGCAACAGAGGCTGAGCGGTTTACTTATACGCTTTCCGTGAGCGGCAGCGGTGGGTACATCCTTCAAAAAAACGGGACACAATAATAATTAAGATGATAGGAGAATGTCGGTATGAAAAAAATGTTTATTTGTCTTGTCGGAATGGTAATGGCAATTTCTTTGGCTGGGTGCGGAGGCCAAAGCGATGCGCAGAACGGCGGCTCAGCTCCTGATTCCAGCTATACCAGCGCGGTTCAAGTCCTGGAAACGGTGATTGATACCTATACGGAGGAGCAGAAATTTCCTATTGGCGGCGGAGACTCTGAAAATTTGACTTCGGAAGTTCCTGGCGCGTTTGATATTTCAAAAACCGAGGAACTGGATATGACCCTTGGACTGCCGGAAAGCGAGGCAGCCAACATAGACGACGCCGCTTCTATGGTTCACATGATGAACGCGAATACTTTTACCGGCGCCGCCTATCGTCTGAAAAGCGGGGTTCAAGTGGAGGAATTCTCCGAGGCGGTAAAGGAGAATGTTTTGGCCAAGCAGTGGATGTGCGGTATGCCGGATACGATGGTGGTAATTGATGTGGACGGCCAGTATGTGCTTACTGCGTATGGAGCAGACGAGCTGATAGAGACCTTTAAAACTAATGCGCTTTCAGCCCTTGACGGCGCAAAGGTGGTTTTGGATGCCCCAGTGGTGGAAAATGGATTCTAAGTATTAGAGAGCGATACGCTGAGACGTGTGTAAAAGTCCCCGGATTAAAAATTGCACGATAAGCCAGTAAAGGAAGTGCCGCGATGCTTTTTTCCAGTATCCCGTTTTTATATTATTTTCTTCCTCTGGTCCTGGCAGCCTATTTTGTCACTCCAGCCCGGTTCCGCAATGGAGTGCTGCTGTTCTCCAGCTTGTTTTTATATGCCTGGGGAGAGCCGAAGTATGTTTTGCTGATGGCGGTCTCCATTCTGTGCGGTTACGGCTTCGGGCTTTTGCTGGAACGGTATCGGGGCGGGCGGGCCGCGAAATATATCTGCGGAATTTCGGTGGGAATCAGTCTTTGTTTTCTCTTGTATTTTAAGTATGCGGACTTTTTTCTGCAGAACTTCAATGCGGTTGCCGGCGCGGACTTTCCGCTCCTGCATATTGCTCTGCCCATCGGGATCAGCTTCTATACCTTCCAGATCATCAGCTATACTGTGGACGTGTATCGGGGAGAACCCGCACAAAAAAATCTGGTTCATCTCGCGGCCTATATCGCGATGTTTCCCCAGCTGATCGCCGGGCCGATTGTCCGGTATTCTGATATTGCCGCGCAGCTTGAGGATCGGACCCATTCCACCGCTCTTGCCGCGGAGGGAATCAGGCGGTTTATTATCGGATTGGGAAAAAAGATCCTCTTAGCCAATCAATTGGGAGAGCTGTGCGGCGCGTTTCGGGCTTCGGAGGAAAAGTCCGTTCTCTTTTACTGGCTGTACGCGTTGGCGTTTGCGCTGCATATTTATTTCGACTTTTCAGGATACAGCGATATGGCGATTGGGCTTGGTCACATGTTTGGCTTCACTTATGTTGAGAATTTTAATTATCCTTATATTTCTAAATCTATCACGGAATTTTGGCGCCGCTGGCATATCAGCCTGAGCACTTTCTTCCGGGATTATGTCTATATTCCGCTGGGCGGCAATCGCAGGCACCAGCTACGCAATATGTTTATCGTATGGGCGCTGACAGGGTTGTGGCACGGCGCAAGCTGGAATTTCGTCCTCTGGGGGCTGTATTACTTTGTTTTCCTGGCAATTGAAAAGCTGTTCCTCGGCAAGTTCCTGAAAAAACTGCCTGCTGTGGTGGGGCATGCTTACGCGCTATTTATTATCGTTGTCGGCTGGGTGTTTTTCTATTTTGACGACGTATCCCGCCTCGGGCAGATGTTGAAGCTCATGTTCGGCTTTAGCGGGCAGGCGGGCGTGTTGCCAACGGATACGGTTTTGTTGAAAAACCATCTTGTGTTTTTCCTTGTGGCGATCATCGCCTGCATCCCAGTTTCCAAGCTTGTTAAGGCGCTGCTGATCCGCTTTTCCCGCAAGGGACCCGTGCAGGAATCGCTTGCAGGAGCGGCCGGGATCCTTTATGATGTAGCGCTGCTGTTTTTCTCCACTGCCGCGCTGGTGGGGGCAAGCTACAATCCGTTCCTCTATTTCCGATTTTAAGCAAGGGAGGCAGGTTGCATGAAATATAGGAAGAAAAAACCAAACGGCCCGACCGTCTATCATGTGGGGGCGCACAGAGATATCGCTTCCGATCAAAGGCGGCGTAGAGCGCATAGCATTCAGCGTATTCTTTGCCTTGTGGCGGTGGCGCTGTTTGTCCTTCCACTGTTTGTGCTGGGCGTTACAAGCCTGGTGGATCAGGATAAAACCGTATCTGAAAAGGAAAACCGTAACCTGAAAACACGGCCGGCTTTCACACTTCAAGCGTTATTCGACGGCTCTTTCACCAAAGATTTTGAGGAGTATTATGCGGACACGTTCCCGCTGCGGGATTTTTTTCTCTCTGTCAACCAAAAGCTCAACGGCATTTTTACGCAGGCTGCGGGCAAGAGCGATCTGGTGCTGATTGAAAAGGAGGGAAAGGAGGATTTCGGTGGCGAGGCGCTGGTGGAAGATTCTACAAAAGGCGCGGCACAGGAGCAGGAAACGAAAGCCCCCTATCAGCCCAAGGTGAACGACGACGAAGTGTATGAAAACGGCTATATCCTCATCGATAAGGATCGCAAGGCTGCACTGGAAATCTATGGGATTGACAAGACAAAAATTCGCAAATATACGGACATTGTCAACCGATTAGCGCAGAAGCTTTCTGGCCAGAAGATTTATGCGTTGCTTGCGCCGACTGCTACAGAATTCTACAGCCCCGATGATTATCACACTGGAAACCGCTCTCAAAAAGCAGGTATTGCCTATGCATATGAGCAGTTCAAGCAGGCGAACCTGAAAGGGGTAGATGCAGTTTCTTCTATCGGGATGCATTTGGATGAATACGTTTATTTCCGCACCGATCACCACTGGACGGCAAGGGGCGCATATTACGCCTATTCCGCTTTCTGCCAAGCGGCCGGCTTGGAGCCGGTGCCTCTAAATGCATTGGAGAGCGGCAAAATTGAAAATTTTGTTGGCAGCATGTATCGTTATACCAATGCGGATGTTTTGAAGAATAACCCGGATTATCTCGAATACTTTCTGCCGCGGCGTGAGGCGGACGGTGAATATTATGATGACGCAACAATGAAGAATGGGCACCATCTGACGATCGTTTCTACAAAAATTGGGGCGGATAATAAATATCTCGCCTTTATCCAGGGAGATACGCCGCTCTCCAAGATTGTGACGGATCAAAAAAATGGCAAAAAGATTCTGGTTATCAAGGATTCCTACGGCAATGCGCTCGTGCCCTTCCTGGTGGATAATTATGAGGAAATCTATGTTCTTGACCCGCGCAATATCGAAACGGATTTATCATCGTTTGTCAAAACGCATGGCATTCAGGATGTATTGCTCGTCAATTATTCCCTGATCGGCGGAAACACCTCCTATCTCAAAGCGCTGGATAAAATGATCGGATAGGCTCTTTTCAATATTGTGCGAAGATTGTGAGAAGTGTGAATACAATGTGAAAAAGCTGTATTTCTTTGGAATACGCTTGAAAAATTCGTTTAAATAGGATAGAATACCTTTGTTATGTTGGAATCATGGTTTCAGTGGCGCCTTGGGGTAAGCATTTAAAAAGCGCCGCTTACCGGATAGTACACGAGAAAAGGATGAACACAATGGCAAACAAAAATGAAAAATCGCAGGCCGAGCTATATCGCGAGGAGCGAAAGGCGCGGCAGGCGAAGATCGCCAAGAAGCGCGAAAAGAAGTCGCCCAAGCGCATCGCCATGGAGCAGAAGCTCGTCAAGGCGATTCCGATTGTGATCGCGGCGGTTGCCGTGGTATTTGCAATCGGTTGGTTCCTCAATTTTATGGGCGTTCCACAGCGGATGACGACTGTGATGACGGTTGGAGACACAAAAATCAACCAGGCGCAGTATACATACTACTACCAACAGATCTACTCCAACTATGCCAGCCAGGCGCAGCAATATGCGCAGTATGGTATCAGCGGCATTCCGGGCATGATGGATTACAGCACCGTTCCCAGCGAGCAGAAGTATAACGGTGAGGATGCCGAGGGCAAGGGCGACGACTATATGTGGTCGGATTACCTCAGGGATAAAACCAATGAGTTTTTGCAGCAGTATATCACGCTTGGCAAAGAGGCA
Organism: uncultured Oscillospiraceae bacterium; assembly: GCA_900544375.1. Lineage (GTDB taxonomy): Bacteria > Bacillota > Clostridia > Oscillospirales > Acutalibacteraceae > Fimivicinus. Next base: position 28,895 of record UQUZ01000026.1, on the reverse strand, counting down.
AAAGCAGCGAATATTACGCTGAGCGAGGATGAGCAGAAGGAAATTGACGAGACTATCAAGAGCATCCGCGAGCAGGCAGCCAGCAGCGATTATTCGCTCAATGCTTACCTGCGCCTGTATTATGGCCGCGGTGTGAATGAAAAGATTCTGCGCGAGGCGATGGAGCTCGAAACGCTCTCCAGCAAGCTCATTGAGCAGAAAAGCGACGAGCTGGCCCGCAACTATACAGACGAGCAGTTGGAAGCAAAGTATCAAAAAGATCAGAATACCTACAACGTTTTGACTGCGCGCATGTTCCAATTTACCACGGAAACGCCGGATTACCCGAAGGATGCGACGGATGCGCAGAAAAAAGAGCTCGATGAAAAGGCTAAGAAGGAAACGAAGGCCAAGGCCGACGCGATGCTGGGTAAAGTGACGGGTGAGGAATCCTTTAAGGAGCAGGCACTGGCCAATGCCTCCAAGGATCAGAAGGATGATTATAAAAAGGACGAGGCCACGCTGATGAAGAATACAGCGGTGACCCAATTCTCCCAGATTAGCGATGACGCCGTCAAGTGGGCTGCCTCCGCAAAGAAGGGCGACAAGAAGGTTTTCGAAACAGACGCCGGATGCTATGTGGTCTATATCGTAGAGGCGGCGCACCGTGATGCTTCTGAAACCGTGGATGTCCGCCACATTCTCTTTAAGGTGGATTCGGAGGCCGAGGACCAGACAAAGGCAAAGGCTGATGCAAAGAAGAAGGCTGAGGATGCCCTTGCAGAGTGGCAGAAAGGCGATAAGACAGAGGAGAGCTTTGCAGCGCTCGCCACAGAGAAAACAGAGGATACCGGCTCCCAGAGCACGGGCGGTTTGTATGAGCGCGTTTATAAGGGCCAAATGGTGAAGGCGTTTGAAAATTGGTGCTTTGACGCGGCCCGTAAAGCGGGCGATACCGGCATTGTGGAATCCGACTACGGCTACCATGTGATGTATTTCATCCAAAAGAACGACGAGCCGCTGTGGAAGCTCAAGATTCGTGACGCGCTCAGTTCTGAAGATGCAAAAACCTACACGGATGAGTTGCTTAAAAAGGATGAAAACAAAATCGAGCTCAAGGGCAACAAGGTTCAGAAGGTCATTGATGACCTCATGGCGAAGATGAAGAAGAATCAGGCGCTCAACAGCGCGTCGGCTTAAGCATTTATTACATTCCAATTTTGAAATACCCCAGGAGTTTTCTCCTGGGGTATTTTTATGCTCAAAAGTTAAATGCTGATTTATGGATTTAATGCCAACTAAATAAAACATATTATATAAATTATGGTTGACATTAGTTAAAACATATATTAATATATAATAAACAGATGCAAATAGTTTAGATGTATTATGTGTTTAAATGGGCGTATTTGTAAAATAAGGCCGGATATCTAGTGTGCGAGATGCTCGGTTTTTATTAAACATAAAGTGATAAGGAGGCTTTCACAATGAAGAAGTTCAAAAAGCTTGTAGCCACTGCGCTTGTTGCGGTTATGGTTCTGACGACTATGGCGCTTTCGGCATCTGCCGGCATCGTGTTCTGGCATGGCAACGAGAGCAAACGCTGCTATGCAAGCACAACACAGGACACGACAACCAAACTGATTGGTGCGCAGATCACCTGGCAGGTAAAAAGCGGAAACATTCAGTATGGGGACAGGATCGAAAATCGAGGAGCTGAGGCCAAAAGCAGATCGAGTTACCTGATTTTCAAATCTGGTCAGTCATTTGGGTATTACTGGATTGACGGGACGAAGTACAATTGCACCGCATGGATGCCCTTTGATTTTTAAATTAAGCTAGGTTGTGCCACGGCAGTTCATTTCGCACACGTTCAATGCAACTGCCGTGGCATTTTTGGCGTAGCATGATCAGAATTGATTCATTGAATTTCCTATCGATGATGCAATGGAGGTTGGCATATGGAAACCGCAATTCAGACAAAGGATCTTACAAAGGAATACCGACAGGGCAAAAATATTGTGATGGGCGTTGATCATGTTAATATCAGCGTTGCGTCCGGGGAGTTCACTTCGATCGTGGGGAGAAGCGGATCCGGCAAGTCAACGCTGCTTCACTTGCTAGGCGGTATTGACCAGCCTACAGCGGGGAGCGTCCTAATCAATGGAATCAATATCAATCAGTTGCAGGATGCTGCGCTCACAAAATTCAGAAGCAAACACATCGGTTTTATTTTTCAAAGCTATAATCTGATCAATGAATTGACTGTTTTGGAAAATATTCGTTTGCCGTTGGATTTGGGCAAGATGGCATATGATAAGGATTACGAGGCTGAAATTATCACATTACTTGAGCTTGAAGAGCGGCTGAAGTTTTACCCCTATCAGTTGTCTGGAGGGCAACAGCAGCGTGTTGCAATTGCGAGAGCACTGATTACGAAGCCTGCGATCATTTTGGCTGACGAGCCGACTGGGAACTTGGATAAGCAGTCCGGCGATTCCATTTTTGAATTTATGATTAAAACAAATAAAAACTTGCATCAAACTTATGTGATGGTAACGCATAATCTGGAACTCGCCAATCGTACAAAACGGATTCTAACCATTGACGATGGGAAAATTGTTGACGACAAAGGTCTGCTTTAAGGTGTTTTTTCCAATCTGCTGAAAGATTCATCACGATGATGTAGAAGGAGATTCTATGAAACAGATATTACGTCTTTCATTCAAAGACACCTTTCGCTCGAAGAATTCGGCGCTTCTGGCTTTTGGAATCCTGTTTTCCTTTTTGGTGCCGATTGTGATTTTTACCGTTTCCAATTCTTTTATGAATGGTGCGCTTGAAAAATCTTTTCAAGTATATGGATATTTTGATGATATCCTTTACCATGCAGAGAAGCAGGCCGGCGGCTTGCAAAATACGCGGAATGATATAAAGGAAGCCATTCCCACAGAGGGCATCGAACAGGTAGGAACCGTATCCGTATTTCGCCAGGATGAGGCTGGTAAAGCAGAATTGACGATCGGCTATATGGATGAGGCGGCGATTGATTTGAGTAGCATGAAGCTGCTGGAGGGCAGGCTGCCACAGCATAGGGGGGAGCTGGCGCTCTGTAATTCCCTTATCTATCAGTTCCCTGAATTAAACAAATTAGGAGAAACTATTACGGTTGGGGATCAAAGCTATAGGCTGGTCGGCCTGATCAGCGACTATTCCGCCAGATGGGAAAAGCCGAAAAATGGAGAAGCTCTTTTACCCAATGCGCTAATCAGCCTAGAAGAAGCGCAAGAAAATCCGGCTGTTTACCAGCGCCATTTGCTCCTGGATACATCAACCGCTTTCGGACAGGCCGATTATCATAACATACCCAATCTTGTCGCCAATGCGAACCGTGCTGTAAATGATCGAAGCGAAAAATATACAGTTCCTACAGCAGTGGTGATTTTAACGTCAATATGCTCCTTTTTTCTGAATATCTATATCTTTACCTATTTTATTGATAGCCAGCAGCGTAAGCTTGCAATTTTTAGATGCCTGAATATGACAAAGGCGGACAGTGTTGCTTTTATTCTGTTTAAAATTGTGATTTTGCTGGTTTTAGCCATACCTTTGGGGCTGATGCTTGGGTATGGTATATCCTGGATTGCCGTATTTTTATTTAACCGTTTTATCGGGCTCGATCATAGTATCGCTCTATCTGGGAAGGCAGTTGGAATCAGCATTTTCATCTGTGTGGTAACAGTGTTTTTGGGTAGCTTATGGAGCATCAGAAAGATAAACCGCCTTTCTCCAATCAGCCTTTTTTCTCCTGCTGATACAGAACAATTACATAGAGAAAAATCTTCGGGAAAAAAGTATCGAAAAACAGGCCTGTCGCATCTAGCGTTTCTGGATTTGAAATCGCATTTGAAAAAATCGATTATTGTGGCTTTGCTGATTGCATGCTGCCTGTCTCTGTTCAATTTTTATTCTGTTTATATTAAAATATTTTCTTCGCAGATGCAGGAAGGGCGCGGCGAGATGTCCCATGATTTCGATTATGAATTCCTTACCAATCAGTCTATTACAGACACTTCGTATGTGGATGATCAGGGAGATTTGAACCGTGTGGTAATAGTCCCCGATGATCAGGCAAAAATTTATGTACCTGATTATAAAAAGATTATTTCGAATGATATAACGGATCAATTAAAAAGAAATCCCCAAATCCGCATGGTCAACGAGTATTTAGATTCAAACGAACTTTATTTGCTGGATGCGCCCAGCGCAGAAGAAGATCCATATAACAGCTGTTATATGAACGATGCCGAGATGAATGCCTCTTTAAAAGATCTTTTTAATATTACGTTGCCGACACGATCCGTTCAATATCTAGGGTATTCAGAGGAAGAATTAAAATCAATGGAACAATATGTGATGAGCGGATCAATCAATGTTGAGAAGATTCGGAGTGGTGAGGAAGTTATTCTGATGGTTCCCACCTATGAGTTTGTTCAAATGGATGGATATTCTCAGCAGAATTTTTTAACACCAGAAGAGTATACCGGCGTTGAGGGCCAGTTTAAGGAATCCCATTACGCGGTAGGCGATGTGCTGCATCTCATACAATTAGTCCCTAAAAATACAGGTATGAATGGCTATATCACTGAAGAGCAGGCTCGCTCCAACCTGGTGCGAAAGGATGCTTCTGTAAAAATTGGCGCAATTATTTATCAGCGTATTGCTTGGTTTGATACGCTCAGCGTCCCACCAATGGCATATACGCTCATCGGGGCGAATGAATCCTTCCAATCATTAAATATCGCACCAACCCATTCACGCATCAGAATTTCCTTAAAACAGGGGGTCTCCTATCAGGACTTCGAGCCGGAAATACAATATTATGCAGGCCTTCTCAAAGGGTTTGATTTTCGTAATAATGCGGCAGAGCAGGAGGAATTCCGAGAGCTTCAGATCATTTTGAAGGTATTATATCAAACGCTGGTCGGCATGATGGCGCTTGTGATTATTATCATTTTGATTATCGAGGAAAGGATAGAATTATTTAGCAAAAGGAAATATTACGCACTGCTTCGCCTAAACGGCTTAAGCCTGCCGCGGCTGAAAGGGCTAATTGCATTGAAATCTGTTTATTTTGCCCTGTGTGGCATCTTGCTTTCGGTTCCTGCCGTATACGCTACCATCCAGATCGTATTCGGCAAAATGGATGATATCGCAACTTTTATTAATCCATTGGAAATTTTATGTTCATTCTTGCTTGTTTTTGTCGTTACTCTCTGCACATCGGTTACTTCTATCCGCTATTTAAAAAAGCATGGAATTACACAGCTGATGTTTGATTAAATTAGCCCAATGCAACGGGAGGTGATCAGATCACAAAAAACGAATGCTGAAAAAGAGATTCATCCGGTTCAAAACAAAGAAAGGAGAAAAGTCGTAATGAAAAAGCATCCGATTGGCATCAAAAAGTTTCTTGCCGCGCTTATCGCTATTCTCATGCTGCTCTCTCTATCGGTTTCAGGGTTTGCAGCGGGCGGCGCAAATGGTTCTGTGGTTACAACGGCAGACATTGAGACATGCATTGAAAAGCATTACGGATTTCTGATGCGCCACTTCCTAGAGCATTCTGAGATATATGGGGTGGAGCTTGCCGATCCCTCCGAACTATCGTTGTTATCTCCGGTGGCTTTCAGGAATGCTGAAGGGGGTGGGAGCAATGCGCAAGTGGTTTACCTCCCTGTTGTGGATGGAACCAATCAGGTAGCAGCGATTTTCACTGTTATGAAGGAAAATGGGCGGATTTCTGCCACCTTGGGAACAGATTTTGCACCGCTTTTGAATCAAGCAATTGACCAAAATGAATTGGAGGTATTGCTGCTACAGGACGGAGATACTCTGCTGGCTGTTTCCGCCGAGGGCGATGTTTTTACCTTGCATGGCCGAAATACAGGGCCAAACAGCGCTTACCGCTCTCCGATAGAATCATCTATGTTATCGTTTGATCTCGATTCTGACGAGGCGGTTCTGCGGCTGGGCGAAATCAATGAACCCTTTACGGCCTTAGCGGATAACGCCCTGCGAGAACAGGAGGAGCAGGATCGTGAATCCAATACGCTTCGATCTAGCCCGGCGATAACAGGAGAAAACTATCTTTCCAATTATCGGCCTTATGATATTGTGGATCAAAACGTGGATGGCCGGCAGCACGGATTGTGCTGGGCAGCGGTGGTCGCCTCCATGTGCAGATATGAAAAACCGGATACTTGGGGCACTCTTACGGCACAAAACGTAGCGGATTATATGGGGATCGGTTACGATGACGGCGGTACGAATAACGAGGCAAAGTCGGCTTTAGAGCATTATCTGGGCTCGCCCTATGTGCCGACTATCAAAAATGTTCTTTCTCAAGCCGATATCATAACGGTTATCAATAATATTGATCCTGCGTACCTGCAATGCAGAAGGCCAAATGGATTTCTGCGTTATGAATACCATGCGGTAGCTCTCACCGGCTATCTGTTTTCGGATACACAGACTGCCGTCCAAATTATGGATCCGGCTTATGAATGCTTTAAGCTCGCATCGTATAATGGGAGCAATTGGACATTCCCGTTTGGCACATATACATATACTTGGATAAAGACAATACGGCTTTTATACAACGTTTAATTTTAAGGAAAAAGGGCCCGTTGCAAAATGTTTATCATTCTGCAACGGGCCCTTTTAGAATTATTTTTCATTTTTAGAAAACATGTGGGCTTATCATTCGACCTTGGTGCATGCGCGTTTGTTATTTTGCCTGGAACAGCAACAGCATGAAGCCCGCCGCAACTGCGGAACCGATCACACCCGCCACATTCGGGCCCATTGCGTGCATGAGCAGGAAGTTGGTGGGGTTGGCTTTGCGGCCTTCCTTTTGGGCGACACGCGCCGCCATCGGAACAGCGGAAACACCAGCCGCGCCGATCAGGGGGTTTACCTTGCCTTTTGTAATGTAGAACATCAGCTTGCCCAGAAGCACGCCGCCTGCTGTAGAGAACGCAAAGGCGACAAGGCCGAGGCCTACAATGGCAAGCGTCTGCACCTTTAGGAAGGTTGCGCCGTTGGCTGTTGCGCCAACGGAAACGCCGAGCATGATCGTAACGATATTGCAAAGCGCGTTCTGCGCCGTATCGTTGAGGCGGTCGGTCACGCCGCTTTCGCGGAAGAGGTTGCCGAGCATCAACATGCCGATCAGCGGGGCAACATCCGGAATCAGTAGTACACAGATTACAGTTACGATAATCGGAAAGATGATCTTCTCCGTTTTGCTGACCTTGCGCAGTTGCTCCATTTTGACCTCACGCTCTTTTTTGGTGGTCAGCAAACGCATGATCGGGGGCTGAATTAGCGGGATGAGCGCCATGTAGGAATAGGCGGCAACCGCAATTGGGCCAAGCAGTTCAGAGGCGATCCGGGTGGCGAGGAAAATGGCCGTAGGGCCGTCCGCTCCGCCGATAATGCCGATTGCGGCCGCCTGTGCAGGCGTAAACAGGCCGGTTGCAATCGAGATGACAAAGGCAACATAGATGCCCAGCTGCGCCGCGCCGCCGAGCAGGAGGCTCGAGGGGTTTGCAAGCAGAGGACCAAAATCCGTCATGGCGCCAACACCAAGGAAAATTAAGCAGGGGAATACGCTGCTCTTAACGCCCTGATAAATGATATACAACACGCCGGATTCCAGCAGTGTCGGCCCCGGCTGCATGAGCCCGGCCTCGGGCAGATTCGCCAGCAGCATGCCGAAGGCAATCGGAAGCAACAACAGCGGTTCAAATTTTTTGACGATTGCCAAAAACAGGAAGATGAAAGATACACCAATCATCACGGCCTGCTGCCACGTCAGTGCCATAAAGCCGGAGCTTTCGATCAACTGTTTAAAAATTTCTAAGATATTCATGCGGAATTCCCTCCGCTTAACCGATAACCGCGAGCACGTCGTCTGTCGAAACGGTGCTGCCCTTGGAAACGAGAATCTGCTTGACGGTGCCGTCAGCAGGGGAGACGATATCGTTTTCCATCTTCATGGCTTCCAGAATGAACAGCACGTCACCGGCTTTAACAGCCTGACCAACCGATGCCTTTACGTCTAAAATCGTGCCGGGCATTGGGCACACAGCGTTTGTGCCATCTGCCGGAGCGGCAGGCGCAGCGGGTGCAGCGGCAGGGGCAGGGGCAGCAGGAGCAGCGGGAGCGGCCACAGGGGCGGGAGCTACCGCGGGGGCAGCGGCAACCGGAGCGCCTGCCATGGGGGCGGTTGTAACGCTGTTGACGATTGCCTGGCCCTCTTCCACTTCGATCTCGTACTTTTTACCGTTTAATGTGACCATGTATTTCATTTTGAGTTCCTCCTCTTAGTCAATCGCTTTTATCGATTTGATGATGAGCCTATCGGCTGGGATACCGGTCTTGTCACTGATGATTGCCAGAAGCACCGCTTGTGTTTTGCTGTCAACGGTAACCTGACGGATGGATTGAAAATGCAGCCGCTCGAGCGGAATACCAGTTTGATCGCTGACGATTGCCATTAGCATGGCGGCGGTTTGCTCATCCGTATCGACGAGCAGGATTCCGTTTTCAATCACTGCCGGGGGAGCTGTTACAGCGGCGGGGGCGGCCTGGATGGGGATGACCTGCGGCGTCTCCACCGGCTGCACAGCGGCTTTATTATCGCGCGCGCCCTTGTGTTCCAAAAGCCGGATTGCCTTGGAGAGCAGCATGATGATAACGGCCAGGAGCGCAAGCTCGATTAAAACAACTGCAATCCCTACGAGCGCGATCAAGAGGGAATCCCCAATTGTAATGGTCTGATTTGCCAGCATAGGGCATTAGCCTCCTTATCAGTCAATTTGCTCGATGGAATAGGAGAAGGTGTTCTTTTCGCGTATTTCGCGATTGTCAAAGAACTTTTCCGCCTGCGCGGGGAATGCGATATAGGAAAGAACATCCTCATCGGATTTGGCACGCTCGCCGAGCTCAGCCTTCGCCTTTTCAAAACCGGGCTCCAACAGGTCGGCATAGCGCACGGTAACTGGCTTTTCATCGCCGAGAATTTTTTCTTGGATTTCCCTGTTGATTTCGCCTGGAGCGCGGCCGTACTCACCGTGCAGATAGGCCTTGATCTCTTTGGATACATTTTTATACCGCTCGCCCGCAAGCACGTTTGCCGTTGCCTGCACGCCTACCATCTGGCTCATCGGCGTGACCAGCGGCGGGTAGCCGAGATCTTTACGCACGCGCGGCACTTCCGCGAGCACTTCATCAAGCTTATCAAGTGATTTCTGCGCGGTCAGTTGGGCGACAAGGTTGGAGAGCATGCCGCCGGGCACCTGATAAACCAGCGCGTCTGTCTCTGTGGAGAGCACTACGGGGTTTAAAAGGCCGCTTTCCAGCGCTTGTGCGCGGATCGGCTTGAAGAAATCGTTGATTTCCTTGAGCTTTTTATCGTCGAGCGATACTTCATAGCCCTCCTGGCGCAGCGCATAAGCGAGCGTTTCGGTAGCGGGCTGAGCTGTGCCGCCTGAGAAGCAGGAGATGGCGGTGTCAATCACATCCGCACCGGCTTCCACAGCTTTTTGCAGCGTGAGCGGGCCAAGGCCTGTGGTGCAGTGGGTATGCACGACGATCGGAACCTTTACATTCTCTTTCAGGGCCTTCACGAGGTCATAGCCCTCCTGCGGGCCCATAATTCCGGCCATATCCTTGATGCAGATGGACTGCACGCCCATCTTCTCCATCTCTCTGGCCATTTTAACGTAGGCGTCCAGCGTGTGAATGGGGCTAATCGTGAAGCAGATCGTGCCGCTCGCATGCGCCCCTGCCTTAAGCGTTTCATCCACAGCAACTTCGATGTTGCGCAAATCGTTGAGCGCATCGAAGATGCGGATGATGTCAATGCCGTTTTCCACACTCTTGCGCACGAATTTACGCACGACGTCATCCGGATAATGCTTATAGCCCAGCAGGTTCTGGCCCCGGAGAAGCATTTGCAGCTTGGTGTTTGGGCAGGCTTCACGGATGGTGCGCAGCCGTTCCCACGGATCCTCGCCCAGATAGCGAAGGCAGGAGTCGAATGTGGCGCCGCCCCAGCACTCAAGGGAATAGTAGCCGGCTTCGTCGAGTTTGCCAAGAATTGGTTTGAACTCGGAAAGCGGCATACGCGTTGCGATCAGGGACTGATTCGCGTCGCGCAGAACCGTTTCGGTAAACTGTACTTTCATTTTGTAACCTCCATACGTCCCAGATAAAAAGTAACGGCAGGCTCGCAAGGAGGGGCAAAGCCCGCAATTCCTGTGGAAACTGCCATTATGGGGCGGCAAACGTCCTGCCTGATCAGAACCAGACGATGAGAGACCAGCCCCAAACTGACCCATTCTATTTTATCCGAAATGCAGAGGATTTAATTGCGGATTTCAAAAAATAAAGAAATGATTGTTAAATCCTTAACCAATGTTTTTTGGAAAATTGCGGCGGTTTTTGGTGGAGTTGATAAAAGGGGAGTGAAAACGGGCAGAAGCGCTTTGTTTAGCTGCATGAGGCGGATGATTTTTTTGCCAGACAGGCCGGAAAAATAGAATCGCCGCGCTGGAAACCAATGTTTCCGGCGCGGCGGCAGTTCGGCTGGTTTTATTGTTGCGTTTGGTCAGGGTTCGGCGTTTCCGGCGCTGTTCCGGCATTCGGCCCGGACGGCTTCGGATCGGACGGAGCGCCCAGCAGCGCAATCAGCCGGGCGTTCTGCGCTTTCAGCTCGGCGAGCTGTTCCCGTATTTCATGGAGCTGGCTTTCGGTCTGAATAGCGCGTAGCTCGTGCTTTTCTTCTCTCGCGGTCCAGCCGAAGCCATAATACAAAACGGCCAGGAGAATGGGTGCGGTGCCGATCGCGGCGCCGAAAATGGATTCGCTGATTGATAGGCCAATGAGAAAAGAAAAAACAAAAACAAGTATAGCTGTAAGCAAAAAAGCGAACGTAAATCGCATGCCTTTCAGCATTTCAGCACATCCCCCTTTGTTATATTAAGATACTTTGCATGGTAATCCGTAGTAGGTTGTACCGATACTCGGTGCCAGTGAGAAGGTAACACCAGGATATTTTCCTCCCGTTGACCAGCTAAAGGAAAGATCAGATGAAATGCGTAAACGGGTATGCGCGTATTTTAAAGTAATATGAAAAGAATTGGTACTGTTGTTTTTTGATTCCCCAAGGCCACAGATTGTAATTTGGAAGCGTATATAAATAATTTGACCGCCTGATAAAACGGCATCTGACGGTAGATGAAATTTGTAATAAAAACCGTCGTGGAAACGCTCAACCGTATGGGCATCCCATTCTTCCGACTCACTTCTCTAGTAAGTTTTATTCGTTGCGGCATAGCGCTCCGTATAATCCGCTGTCCAAAAGATCCGTAGTAATGCCTCGTTCCGTTGACTGTGTGCATATATGTATGCCCATTCTCACATAACCGTCGTAGCTGGATGGCGGTTCTTCCGTACCGCCGTAATCTTCGCTAGGGGCGCGCAGCTGGCGGTTTTGTTTTGAGGCTTCTTCCATGACGGCAAGCTCAAAAGATTCTTTTCATTTGTATTTTCTGCCCGGATGGCGTCTCTTTGATATACTGCGTTATTACTTTAAATGCAGAGCCGCCCTCCATCGCATCCAGAATCGCTTCAAAGGCCGGGTCGTTTTCCCGTGTAAAGCCTGTCTCCTTCAAGATCTGCCGGTTCGTTTCCCATCTGATAATCGTTTGGGCAATCGGAATGATATTCCTTATATTGCAATTATATCACAAAAATAAAATGATTGATATTGACAGATTGATTAAAATTTACAATATTATTTTGCAATATGTTCCAAATAAATACTTGCAATATAAAAAATTCCTGAAATGAATGAAGGGCTATTTGTGAAATCATTTTATTGATAAAATTTTATTCAAATTCTCCAAACTCACCCGCAAACAGTCAAACGGGTCGCGTGGGCAGGTATCCTGCTCAATGGCAATATATTGCACGCCGCTTTCCCGGCAGGCGTGATATGCCTCCCGAAGATTCAGGTTACCGCAGCCGATTTCCGCGAAGGTTGGCGTATTGTCTATGACCGCATAATCTTTAAAATGGCAAACCTTCATGCGCCCGGCAACACGGTGGATATACTCCGCAGGATTGACGCCGCCGTATTGGAGCCAGTAGGTATCGAGGATGAAGCCGAACTCTTTTTCGTTGGAATCCTCAATCAGCATGTCAAGCCTCAGCCTGCCGTTCTCCAGCCGTTCTAGCTCAAAGGCGTGGTTGTGATAGGCAAAGCGAAGTCCTGCATCCGCAATCCGTTTTGCGATTTCACCCGCATCCTTGAGAAAGGCGGAAATGCCCGCGACGGAGCCGTGATACTCGCTCGGCAAATACCCCAGGCCGATGGTATCGCAGTGCAGGAGCCGGTGCTCCGCGATCAAGGCGTCCAGATCATCGCGCATCCGCTCCCATGGGCTGTGTGTGATGCACACGTCAAGCTCGAGCTCCGCCACCAGCGCGGCGAGGCGGTCCGGCTCAATCGGCCCAAATCCGGAAATCTGAATCGCCTGAAAGCCAATCGCTTTTATTTTGCGAAGCGTTGTTTCAATCGCCTCCGGGGTTTTGGTAAAATCGCGCACAGTATAGAGCTGCGCCGCGGGGCAGATGCAGCGGTTTTTTGGATTCATGGAAAGGCCTCCTGTTCCTATTGCTCGCCAGTCTATTTTTCTATATAATACAGAGAAAGCAGGAAAAGGGGAAGGGCTTTTTACCGGATTCATTGAGGAAATTACGAAAACCGCTTTCCCAAACCAATTAAAATCGATATGGATGGAAAGGGTGTGCCCTATGGCTGCCAAACTGAATGCTAAAATCATCTCCTCTCTCGAAAAATGCTTCCACGATGAAGCGCTCTCCGATCATCCGCGCCTGAAAAAGGCCTCCATGCTGCGCAACGAACGATATTCCTTTCAGCTCGCCATGCAGCTACAGGATCGAACATGTAAGGATAAAAAGGAAGTTTACCTCCGGGTGAAATCCGCCCTAGCGGCTTATTTGGAAGTTAAGCTGGTGCGGGAAGTGCCCTCCATGTTCCCCTGTTACGGGGACGCCCGCAGGCGGGAGTACCTGCGCCGCACACCGGGGCTTTATCCGGATTTGTTGGAGCCGTTGGCAGAGGGCCGGGAGATTCCGCTTGTGCCGGGCCAGCTGCGCAGCCTTTGGTTTACGATAGAGCCGCACGTGGGGATGCCTACCGGTGAGCAGAAAATCGAACTGGAATTATTAGATGAAAATAGCATGTTGCTTGCCCGGGAGACGCTGGCGCTGACGGTGATCGGGATGGATTTACCTGCACAGGGGCTTACCTTTACACAGTGGTTCCACTGCGACTGTCTGGCCGTTTATTATGGGGCGCACGTGTTCAGTGAACGCCATTGGGAAATCATTGAAAACTTTTTGCGCACTGCGCGCCGTTATGGAATGAATATGGTGCTCACTCCGGTATTCACTCCACCGCTGGATACGGCGGTCGGCGCGGAGCGTCCCACGGTACAGTTGGTCGATGTGACGGTAGAGGGCGGGAAATACCGCTTTGGATTTGAGAAGTTGGATCGCTGGGTGCATCTGTGCCTGCGGCTGGGGTTTGAGCAATTTGAAATTTCCCACTTCTTTACGCAATGGGGCGCAGCGCACGCGCCGAAAATAGTCGCCCGGGTGGAGGGGCGGACAAAGCGTATTTTCGGCTGGGAAACAGAGGCGGCGGGGGAGGCATACGCCTCATTTTTACACGCGTTTCTGGACGCGCTGATTCCGCATTTAAAGGAACTGGGAATAGACAGCCGCTGCCGCTTCCATATTTCCGACGAGCCGTCAGAGGATAGCCTCGGCAATTATCAGGCCGCGAAGCGAATCGTGGAAGAGCGGCTGAAGGGCTATCCAATCATGGATGCGCTTTCTAGCTATGAATTTTACAGGCAGGGGGTATCCGAATGCCCAATCCCGTCCAACGATCACATCGAGCCTTTCCTTGAGCACAGCGTGCCCCATTTGTGGACGTATTATTGTTGTGGGCAATCGAATGGGGTGAGCAACCGTTTTTTATCCATGCCGTCTGTGAATAACCGCATCATTGGAACACAGTTTTATAAATATGGAATAGAAGGCTTCCTCCATTGGGGATATAATTTTTATTTTTCACAGTTATCGCGCCATGCGGTCAACCCGTTCCTGGTGACGGATGGCGATTATATGGTGCCGTCGGGCGACGCGTTTTCCGTTTATCCCGCGCCGGACGGGACGGCATGGGAATCGCTGCGGCTGGTTGTGTTTCACGAGGCGTTGCAGGATCAGCGCGCACTGGAGCTGTGTGAATCGCTCTATGGGCGGGCGTTTGTGATGCGCTTGCTGGAGGGAGGCCTGCGCGGTCGGATTACCTTTAGCAGCTATCCGCGCAGGGCGGCGTTCCTCCTTCGGCTGCGCGAGCGGGTCAATGCGGCGATTGCGGCGCGGCAGGAAAATGCGGAGGTATGAACTGGTAAAAGGCAGATTGTTGTGCAAAACGTCTTATATAAAGCAAAGGAATCATCCGATATTATACCGATTGACAAGTTTTGTTTGACGATATAGAATTATCTTAATTACAGAAAGGGGGATACAGAAGGTGAAAACCAGAAGAATTACCGCAATTTTGCTTATCGCCTGCCTGCTGATCGCAGCGGCGATGCCGGTGCAGGCGGCGCCGGGGAAGCAGGCGCTTCCTCTTTCCGCCGGAATTGAGGCGCTGCGCGGCCAGTTTGAAAGCGGCTGCGGGCCGGAAGCGGGTGGGTATGCGATCGACTACTCCTACTATGCGCCCGCCGAAAAGGGTGACACACAGAAATATCCGCTGGTGATCTGGCTGCATGGAATGATGCAGGGCGGTGAGTCGGGCCAGCCAGTAAAAAATAATGATTTTGCCTATTGGTCGAGTGCAGAGTTTCAAAAAAGGTTTACCGGCGCGGGCGGAGCATATCTTTTTGTGCCGCGTTCCCATGAGGAGCAGTATCTATATTGGAATGATTCTATGATTGTGCCGCTCAAGGCTGCAATTGATGATTTTATTGCACAGCACAGGGATACCATTGATACAACGCGGATTTATATCGGCGGATTTTCGATGGGCGGTAAGATGACGCTGAAAATGACGATCGCTTATCCTTCTTTTTTTGCGGCTGCGTTTCCGATTTGCCCTGCTTTTTTTAAGCCTACCAAAAGACAGATGCATTTCATAAAAGATATTCCCATGTGGTTTGTTGCCAGCAAGTATGATGCTATTGCAGGCTACTATTCCTTTGTAGAATACGAGTGGGAATATTTAACTGCTGTAACAAGCCGCCCGGCGGATGATCGGCTGTCCGTGCTCGGCACGGTTAAGAATCCAGACGGTACGCAGGCGGAGAGCGACCATGCCGCGTGGGTTGCGGTCACCTATGATATGTTCACCTATGACAACGGCGGCTATTACAATATGGAAACAAGGGATGGCTGTGGGCGCCCGATCGCGCTTACACATCCGGAAGGGATGATTTCCTGGCTTTCCCAATTTTCTTCTAATTATGACGGCACCCCTTCGCAGGGCAGTGGGAGTTATCGGGTGAGGAGCCTCTGCGAGGAATTAGGGCGTCTAATTTGCATGATTCCGGAGATCCTGCGCACATTGATCCAAATTGAGTTGGACCGGATCGGTGTTATTTAGTATGGAATAGATCGCCTTATGGATTTGGGTGGACATTGTGCCGAGAGAGGAAAGTGGATATTGGAAAAAGGCCGCCGCAGAATGTAAAGCGTTCTGCGGCGGCTCTTTTCATGCCGATCATACCGGTAAGTAACAAAAAGAGCCGGCAGATGGCTGCCCTCATAAGCAGTGTGTATCCCTTACTCTGTTCTAGTGAAAGCAAGCTTTGCTTTACAAACAAGATTGCCATGCAAAATGAATTGTTTTATCGATAGTCTTGTTTTATTTTTAGGTATGGTTGACATATCTCACCTCCTTGTGTACAATAAAAAATGACAATTTGGCGGAAGGGGGAACCGATGCTTCCGCCAGATGCAATGAATCTGAAAGGGTGAAAAAAATGAAGAAAACCAGAAAAATGCTCAGCCTGATTTTAGCGGTCGTAATGCTGTGCTCTGTTTTTGCAGCTGCAACGAGCGCCTTCGCAGCGAACTCAGGCCCGTATTCCTATGAGCTGATCAATGACGGCAAGGAGGTTAAGATCACTGCCTATAACGAAAATAAAGCGATCTTGTCCATCCCATCCAGAATTGCGGGCAAGCCCGTTACCGTGATTGGCTCCTATGCCTTTAGCCGAATCGGAAGGCTGCAAAATGTATACCTGCCGTTAACGGTGAAAACCATTGAAGATCATGCGTTTTACGAGAGCGACCGGATCACTTTCATCACGATTCCCTCTAATGTGAGGGTCATCGGCGACTATGCTTTTGCGGGCTGCGGAAGGCTCGAGTGGGTTTCTATCCTGAACGGCACGCAGTCCATCGGCAACTACGCGTTCAGCGGCTGTGGCCGTTTGGGGAGCATTAAGCTGCCTAGGAGCGTTCGTACGGTTGGCGACTATGCGTTCAGCGGATGCGGCCGCTTAGAGAGCGCCAGCATGAAGGGCGTTGCAACCATCGGCGCGGGCGCATTTTCCGCTTGCAATCGGCTGGAAAAGGTGCATTTCCCCAAAACACTGACGAATATCGGCGACCGTGCTTTTTGGGGCGATGTTCGCCTGATGAAGGTCTATTTTGATGGCAACGCGCCGGAGCTTGGCAGCAATGTTTTCTCGTTGATTGAAAACAATGCAAAGCTCTATCACAAAGCCGGCAACAAAACCTTCCAGGGCGGCGAGTGGGAGCGCTTTCAGGAGAAGACCTTCCTGATCTGCTTGTTCTAATGACAGCACGATAGCAGTAGCCCTGTGCACTAGCGGGTAGTGTGCACAGGGCTTTTTTAAGCGTAGGCCGGCGTTCGGGCCAGCTGTGTCCGGATTTTTGGGAGAGAACCAGCTAAACGGCTGCTGGAATACCATCTATTTGGCAGGCAGAATGAGCCGGCTGCCGAAGCAACAAAAAGCAATGGACAAATGTAGTCCCCTTAAGGAATCCACATTTGTCCATTGCTTTTTGTTTTGAGAATGCGGTGGTGAAATCTGGACTGCCGTTATGCGGCGTTGGTTTGACCGGCGGCTGTTTCTGAAATACTGGGGCTGGATTCCGAAGGGGTTTGCGGGGTGGAGGTATCCGTTGGATAGTCAAAACCGTGCATAAAGCCGTTGAGCTCCACAGAGCAGACGTCCCCGCCGATCACCTGCCCCTCATAGACGAGTAGGTTTGCATGGATGCAGCCGCTGTCTGCCGCATACCCCGGATAATTTTTGATTGCATAGGTCCATCGTTTGACCCGTTTTCCCTGATATTTCGTCAGGTCGAAGCCCTGTTCCTTTTGGATCGCATTGTATTTTTCATAAACCTCGTCAAATTCCGGCGGGATGATCACTTCTGCAACCTCAACCGGATCTTCATCGAAGCTCCATCCGAATTGCGACAGGAATGCAACGCGCTGCTCCGCATTTTCCGCCTTGATATTCAGCACGCTGTCGGCTTCTGCCGGCTGGTGGAGACGTGTTACGAGAAGCATGGCGAGCACAAGCAGGACGACGAGCAGAACCAGAATGACCATTTTAATTTTTGAAGATTTTACAGAGTATACAAACATGTCAACCACCTCACAAATCTTTATGCGAACCAGAGGTTTTTCATGCGTCCTCGAAATGCGATATCAACAATTTATATAGAAAAGTTTTTCAAACTTGAATTTTTTATGAAAACCTATAAAAGCTATTTGTAATGTGCTATAATGATTTTCAAATTTCGGCCGCTCCAAGCCTGGAAGCAAAGAGGGCTACAGAGCGGCTGTAAGCCGGCAGGAGGTGATACTGTGGCATCCAAAACGGTCAATGAAATCCTGCAAGCAGAACGGCAGGCCGACCTCGCTGTGGAGCAGGCTCACGCGCAGGCAAAGGAGCTGATACGGCAGGCGCGGGAGGATGGCGCGAGCCTCCTCGCAGAGCAAACGAATCTGGCACGCCAGGAAGCGGATGTACTGCGGCGAGAAACAAAGGAGCAGGCAGAGGAAATCCTGCGCAAAATGGAGCAGGAAGGCTACAGGCAGGCGAGTGCTCTGCGCGATGGCGTGCAGGCGAAGCAGTTGGGCGCCGCCACAACGGTAATCCGCTGTATAATCCCGCAATACCCCATAGAAGGGAGACGCTCTGATGGCAAAATGTAAGATGAAGCGCATTGAGATCGCCGCTCTGCTCAGCGATAGCAAAAAGATTGTAGAGCGGTTGCAGCGCCGGGGTGTGGTGGAAATCTGTGATAATACGGATGAGGAGCTGGTGCGCCTCAACACACAGGCGATGATCGGCGTTTTTGAAAAAAATTTGAATTTGGCAGAGCAGGCGAAGGAGATCATGGCGCGCTATGTGCCGGTGAAAACCGGTTTGTTCGACTCCCTACGGGGGCGGCGCGAGCTCACCACAGAAGCTTTTGGCAAGCAGGTTGAGCAAGCGGAGCGTATGCTCAAGAAGTGCTATGATATTGTATCGCTGGAAAAACAAATCCATGACGCTTCTGAAGAAATGATCCGCCTGCGCACCCAAATGGATGCGCTGGAGCCCTGGCGAAAGCTGGATGTCTCCATGGCGGCCGCCTCAACGCGCCGCACGCGCTGCTTTGCAGGCAGCCTGCCCGGCTTCCACTCCGCTGAGGAGCTCACGGCGTTTCTACGGGAAGGGGACAATGCTCCGACAGCATTTGAATTGGAGGTCGCTTTCGCCACAAAAGAGCAAACCTGCATTTGGGTGATCTGCCTGGATACCATTGCGCAGCAGGTGGAGGAGGCGCTGCGGGCGCAGGGCTTTGCCCGCCCGTCCGACCCGGGAAAGGAGCCGCCGGAGCAGTGCATCCGGGCAATGCAGCTGCGCACGGGCGAATGTGAAGAGGCTGTAAACCGGGCGCGCAAGGAGATTGCCGGCTTCACTGGCTGTGAACCGGGCATTGATTTCCTGATCGATTATTTTACCATGCGCAAGGAAAAATATGAGGTGCTCAACCGTTTGGGCATGACGAAAAACACCATGATCCTCGAAGGATATCTTCCAGAAAGAGAAGTCACCCGGCTGGTCAACGAGCTGGAGCAGCGCTTTCGCGTTGCCATCACGATTTCCGAGCCGGAGGAGGATGAGGATGTGCCCGTGCTCCTGGAGAACAATGGGTTCTCCTCACCGGTGGAGCCGATCACAGAGATGTATGCCCTGCCGGCGAAGAAGGATATCGACCCCACGCCGGTCATGGCGGTGTTCTACTATTTGTTTTTTGGCCTGATGCTCTCCGACGCAGGCTATGGCTGCCTGATGGTGCTTGTATCAGCCCTCGCGCTGAAAAAGTTCCCGCTGGAAGGCAACATGCGCAAAACGATGAAGATGTTTCTTTATTCCGGCGTGTCCACCATCTTTTGGGGCGCGCTGTTCGGCACCTGGTTCGGCGATATTGTGCCGGTTATTTGCAAAAACTTTTTGCATCGGCCCGCACCGCGGATGGCGATCTGGTTTGATCCGGTGAGCGACCCGATGAAGCTGCTGCTGTTCTCGCTGGGGCTTGGCATTTTGCATTTATTTTTGGGCCTGGGCGTGCATTTCTATCAGCTCTGGACGGCTGGCAAGCGCTGGGACGCCTTCTGTGACACGGCGCCGATTTATCTTTTGGTGCTGGGGGCGGCGCCGGTAGGCGCAGGCATGCTCACCGAGGTGCCCGCCATCCTGAATACCATTGGGATGTATGTGATGCTCGTGGGAGTGATTCTGATTATTCTGACGGCGAGCCGTACCTCCAAAAATATCTTTGCCCGCCTGGGCGGGGGGCTTTACGGGCTATATAATGCGGCCTCCGGCTACCTTAGCGACGTATTGTCCTATTCCCGCCTGCTGGCATTGGGGCTTGCAACCGGCGTGATCGGGCAGGTGGTAAACCTGTTGGGCACGATCCCGGAGAATCCGATTGTAAAGGGCATTTTGCTCTTCTTCGTTTTTATTGTCGGGCACACGCTCAATATGGCGATCAACATGCTCGGCGCATATGTGCATACCAACCGGCTTCAGTATGTAGAGCTGTTTTCCAAATTCTATGAGGGTGGAGGCCGCGCCTTCAAGCCCTTTGCCGTACACACGAAGTATGTGAAATTCAAGGAGGAAGCGTAGCGCGAAAGAAGCTTTCGCGCCACGAAAGAGCGTTTTTTTTGGCTCTGAAGAAGCCAAATTCCGCTTCACGGGAATCGCCGCTTTTTCACCACTATTTGCGCCTTGCGCGCAGCGAAAGGAATGATTTTTATTATGAATAGTTTAGGCGTAGCATTTGCAGTTTTGGGTGCGGTTTTGGCCGCTTTGATGGCAGGTATCGGCTCTGCAAAAGGCGTTGGAATCGCAGGTGAGGCGGCCGCAGGCGTGATCGCAGAGGATCCCGGCAAGTTCGGCAAGCTTCTGCTGTTGCAGCTTTTGCCCGGCACACAGGGCCTTTACGGCCTTTTGACCGCCGTGCTGGTTTTAAACCGAATCGGCCTGCTGGGTGGCAATCCGGTAGAATTGACCACAGCGCACGGCCTGATGTATCTAGCCGCTTGCCTGCCGATTGCCATTGTCGGCCTGTTTTCCGCCATTGCCCAGGGGCGCACGGCTGCCGCCGGCATCGGCGTGGTGGCTAAGAAGCCCGATCAAAACGGCAAGGCAATCACAATGGCCGTTTTGGTTGAGACATATGCAGTGCTTGCACTGCTGATCTCCCTGCTGACGGTGCTCAATCTGTAATCCATTTGGATCAAGTGGAAATGCAGTGCACAATCTGCAAGCTCCATAGAAAGGATGGTCATGCCAATGACAGGCCTTGAAGAGATGAAGGCGGCCATTGAAGAAGAGAGCCGTTTAGAATGCGCTGAGATTGGCCGACGGGCGCAGGAGCAGGCCGCAACAATCCGGGAGGAAGCGCAGGCAGCCGCTGCTGCCCGCTACCAGGAAATAGTATTGGATGTACGCCGGGAATGCGCAGGCGAGCTCCAACGGGCAAAAACCGAGGGAGAGATGGAAGTGAAACGGCTGCTGCTGCGCACCAAAACAGAGCTGATCGATGAAACCATCGCAATGGCGCTGCGCCGGCTGCGGGAATTGCCGGATGGGGATTATTTTAACGTGCTTCAAACGCTTGCACTTTCCTATGCGCGCAAGGGGGAAGGGGAGCTGCTGCTATCCCAGCGGGATCTGCAAAGATTGCCCGCAGATTTTGCCGATACGCTGAATGGAATGCTGAAAAACCAGGGCGCGCAGGTTCACATTGGCGCGCAATACGCGAAGATTGCCGACGGTTTTTTGCTTGCATACGGCGATATCGAAGTGAATTGCAGCTTTGAGGCGCTGCTGGAAGCGTCGCTGGAACAGGTGAAGGATGCTCTGAGCCGGGAACTCTTTGCTTAAATACGGCGCTTATGGAAGGATGTCATGCCGATGAAAGATACCGAATATACCTTTGCCGTTGCCCGGATTCGGGCAAATGAAACGCATTTCATTGGAAAAAACGAAATGGAGCAATTGCTTTTGGCGCCCGATCTGCGGGCAGCGTTGCAGCTTTTGGCGGATCAGGGCTGGGAAACACAGGGCGCGCTGGAGGATCCAAACGAGATGCTGCGCGAGCAGGCAGCACGGATGTGGAGCTTGCTCACAGAGGTGGCTCCGGATGTGGGCGAGCTTTCGTTCCTGACGGCAAAGAATGATTTTCATAACTTGAAGGCCGCATTGAAAAGCCTTGTCAGCGATCAATCCCCGGAGCCTTACTGGATGCACCCCAATTCGGTGCCGGTGAAGCTCATTTGGGAGGCGGTATCCAACCGGAGTTTCAGCCGGCTGCCCACCCGGATGCAGCAGCCCGGCCGGCTGGCTTATGAGCTGCTGGTGCGCGCCTCGGATGGTCAGCGGGCGGACGCCCTTTTAGATCGGGCCGCGCTGGAAACAGCCAAAGGCCGGGCGGAGGAAACAGGCAGTAAATTTGCAATACGGCTCGCGGAGCTCATGTGCGTAACTTCAGATTTGAAGATTGCACTGCGTGCCGTTCACACCGGGCGGGACGAACGCTTTTTGCAGGATGCCCTTTGCGAATGCGAAACACTGCGCAAATCTGCTTTGATCGCGGCCGCTGGGCGAGGTGCGCAGGAGCTGACGCAGTATCTTTCAGAAACCGCCTATGCGGCGTGCGTGCCCGTGTTTGCAAAAAGCTTCGCATCGTTTGAAAAATGGTGCGATGATCTTTTGATGCAGCAGCTTGACGAGGCGCGGCGGGTGAGCTTCGGGCTTGCCCCGTTGATTGCCTATTATGTGGCGCGGGACGCGGAGATCAAAAACATTCGCATCCTGCTCTCCTGCAAGCGGTTGGGGCTTCCGGCAGATCAAATCCGGGAAAGGATGCGTGAAGCGTATGTATAAAATTGCGGTCATGGGCGACCGGGACAGCGTATCCGGCTTCGCCTCCCTGGGGCTGGAAATTTTCCCGGAGGAGGATGCCGAGCGCGCGGCCACTACGCTGCGCAAAATGATCTCCGGCGGTTATGCGGTGATTTTTATGACGGAAAAGCTGGCCGCCCAGTTGGAAGCGGAAATCGATCAATACCGGCATATGCCCGTGCCGGCCATCATCCCGATCCCGGGCGTGACGGGCAACACGGGGCTGGGGCTGAGAAGCGTGAGCAAGAGCGTTGAAAAAGCGGTCGGCTCGGATATCATTGGGGCATGAAATAATGAGGCGAGCGTGGTGCGCTTATCTGCATGAAACGCAGTGCGAAAGCAAGCTTCACACATCGAAATTTTGGCTGCGCAAAGCCGTGCGATTTTGCGGCTCGGCGCAAGAAAGGAATGGTCATACCTATGAGCACAGGTTCCGTTGTCAAGGTGGCCGGGCCGCTCGTCGTTGCGCAGGGGATGCGGGACGCAAACATGTTTGACGTGGTGCGGGTGAGCTCCCAGCGCCTGATTGGTGAAATTATTGAGATGCATGGGGATCGCGCATCGATTCAAGTATATGAAGAAACATCAGGCCTCGGAACCGGCGCGCCGGTCGAATCTACTGGCGAGCCGATGAGCGTTGAGCTTGGCCCGGGCTTGATCGGCAGCATTTTTGACGGCATCCAGCGCCCGCTGGATGATATCATGAAGGTTGCAGGCAACAATTTATCCCGCGGCGTGGAGGTGCCCTCCCTCAAGCGCGACCGCAAATGGAGGTTTGAGCCCCGCGTAAAGGTGGGCGATCAGGTGAAAGCCTGTGATATCATCGGCACCGTGCAGGAAACGGATGTTGTCGTCCACAAGATCATGGTGCCCAATGGGGTGGAGGGGGAAGTTACCTCCATCCATGCGGGCGAATTTACCGTGACGGACACGGTATGCACGGTGAAAACGGCCAAGGGAGAAAAGGCGCTTACCCTCATGCAGCGCTGGCCGGTGCGGCGCGGCAGGCCTTACCGGCGCAAGCTCTCCCCGGATGAGCCGCTCATCACCGGGCAGCGCGTGATCGACTGCCTGTTCCCCCTTGCCAAGGGCGGCGTGGCGGCGATCCCGGGCCCATTTGGCAGCGGCAAAACGGTCACACAGCATCAGCTTGCCAAATGGGCGGAGGCCGATATTGTGGTTTATATCGGCTGCGGCGAGCGTGGCAATGAGATGACAGATGTTTTGAACGAGTTCCCAGAGCTGATTGATCCGCATACGGGCAAATCCCTGATGGAGCGCACTGTCCTGATCGCCAATACGTCCGATATGCCGGTGGCGGCGCGTGAAGCGTCCATCTATACGGGCATCACGATGGCGGAATATTTCCGTGATATGGGCTACTCCGTTGCGCTAATGGCGGATTCTACCTCTCGTTGGGCGGAAGCCCTGCGTGAGATGAGCGGCCGGCTGGAGGAGATGCCGGGCGAGGAGGGCTACCCCGCGTATCTCGGCAGCCGCCTTGCGCAGTTCTATGAGCGGGCAGGGCGCGTGATCTCATTGGGCACAGAGGGCCGCGAGGGCGCACTGTCCGTCATCGGTGCGGTATCTCCGCCCGGCGGCGATATTTCAGAACCCGTCTCGCAGGCGACGCTTCGCATCGTCAAGGTTTTCTGGGGATTGGATGCAAACCTTGCGTATAAGCGCCATTTCCCGGCGATCAACTGGTTGACGAGCTATTCCCTTTATACAGATTTGCTCAGCGGCTGGTTCCATCAGCATGTCGACGCCGATTGGATGCCGCTGCGCGGGCGGATGCTGCATCTGTTGCAGGAGGAGGCCGAGCTTGACGAAATCGTAAAGCTCGTCGGTATGGATGCACTTTCCCCCAGCGACCGGCTGAAAATGGAAACGGCGCGTTCGATCCGCGAGGATTTTCTGCATCAGCTTGCGTTTCATGAGGTTGATACCTATACAAGCCTCCAAAAGCAGCTTCTGATGATGCGGTTGATTCTCAATTTTTATGATCTGGCGAACGAGACACTCGGGCAGGGCGGAGAGATCGAGAAAATTGTCACACTGCCCGTTCGTGAGGAGATCGGCCGGTTTAAATATGTGCCGGAGGATCAGATTGGGGAAGCGTTTGGCCGCATCAGCACCGATCTTGTCAACCAGATGAAAGAAACGATAGGGGAGGAACGTTTATAGGAGAACGGGGTTCCCCTTTCTCCAATAAACAGGTTTTGCGCCTTTTCTCCGCCATAGGCGGAACGTTCAGATTGGTTGAAGCAGGCGCAATTCCCGGCCTCTGGAAAGGAATGACGATTCATTATGCCAGTTGAATACAGAACCATAGAAGAAGTCGCCGGCCCCCTGATGCTGGTGCGCGACGTGCAGAACGTCACCTATAACGAATTGGGCGAAATCGAGCTGGAAAGCGGCGAAAAGCGCCGCTGCCGTGTGCTGGAGGTTGACGGGTCGAATGCGCTTGTCCAACTGTTCGAGAGCTCCACGGGCATCAACCTCTCCAACAGCAAGGTGCGCTTCCTCGGCCGCCAGATGGAGCTTGGCGTATCCGAGGATATGCTCGGCCGCGTGTTTGATGGATTGGGCCGGCCGATTGACGATGGGCCGGAGATCATCCCGGAAAAACGCATGGACGTTAACGGCCTGCCAATCAACCCGGTGGCGCGCAGCTATCCGCAGGAGTTTATCCAAACGGGCGTTTCCGCCATTGACGGGCTGAACACCCTCGTGCGTGGGCAGAAGCTGCCGATCTTCTCCGCGAGCGGCCTGCCGCATGCGAACCTGGCCGCCCAGATCGCGCGGCAGGCGAAGGTGCGCGGCACGGATGAGCCCTTTGCCGTGGTGTTCGCCGCGATGGGCATCACGTTTGAGGAGTCGAATTTCTTCATTGATTCCTTTCGCGAGACCGGCGCGCTGGAGCGGACGGTGCTCTTTGTAAACCTTGCAAACGACCCGGCCATCGAGCGGATTTCCACGCCGAAGATGGCGCTCACCGCCGCGGAATACCTGGCGTTTGAAAAGAATATGCATGTGCTCGTGATCCTGACGGACATCACAAACTATGCCGACGCGCTGCGCGAGGTTTCCGCCGCGCGCAAGGAGGTGCCCGGCAGGCGCGGCTACCCCGGCTACATGTATACGGATCTCGCCTCCATCTATGAGCGCGCGGGCCGCCAGCAGGGAAAGGATGGCAGCATCACCATGATTCCGATCCTCTCCATGCCGGAGGACGATAAGACCCACCCGATCCCCGATCTGACGGGCTATATCACGGAGGGGCAGATTATCCTCAGCCGTGAGCTGTACCGCAAGGGCGTCACGCCGCCCATCGACGTGTTGCCGTCGCTCTCCCGTTTGAAGGATAAGGGCATTGGGCGCGGCAAAACGCGCGAGGATCACTCCGATACCATGAATCAGCTCTTCTCCGCCTACGCGCGCGGCAAGGAGGCCAAGGAGCTCATGGTCATCCTCGGCGAAGCGGCGCTGACTGATATTGACAAGCTCTATGCGAAGTTCGCGGACGCGTTCGAAAAGGAATATGTCTCTCAGGGGTACGATGCGAACCGCTCCATTGAGGAAACGCTCGACATCGGCTGGAAGCTGCTGCGCATTCTGCCCAGAAGCGAGCTCAAGCGCATCCGGGACGAATATCTCGATCGGTATTACGACGAAACGTAAAGGGGTGAAGCTTTGTGGCGATACTCAACGTGAACCCCACCCGCATGGAGCTGAGCAACTTAAAGCGCAAGCTTGCCACCGCGCGCAAGGGGCATAAGCTCCTCAAGGATAAGCGCGATGAGCTGATGCGCCAGTTCCTTGACCTTGTGCGGGAGAACAAAACCCTCCGCCGTGAGGTGGAGGCCGGCATTGAAGAGGCCAACCGCCACATGGCGGTTGCGCGCAGCGTGATGCAGGATGAGGTGCTCTCCGTCGCGCTGATGATCCCCAAGCAGGAGATGCATCTGGAGATTGAGGAAAAGGATATCATGAGCGTGCGCATCCCGGTTTACCGCACACAGCTCAAAACGGCGGATGAAAACGATATCTTCCCCTATGGCTACGCCTTCACCTCCGGAGACCTGGACGACGCGGTGCGCGCCCTTTCGGAGATTATGCCGAAGATGCTCAGGCTTGCGGAGGTGGAAAAATCCTGCCAGCTTATGGCGGAGGAGATCGAGAAGACTAGGCGGCGCGTCAACGCCCTGGAGCACGTGATGATTCCTCAATATGAGGAGACGATTAAATTCATCACGATGAAGCTCGATGAAAATGAGCGCAGCACCACGACGCGGCTGATGAAGGTGAAAGATATGATGCTCGAGCAGGCGCATCATTATAAGGACCCACGCGACGTGATGTGAAGGATCAGCACGGTGAAAGGCCCGGTGTGTTTGTAAAACGCTCCGGGCCGAATATTTGCTCCGGAGCCAAGCATGTTGGCTGGTATAGGAAAGGGACAAGCTTCGTTCCACCTCCTTCGGACATATCATGGAATATGCGATTGGAGGTGATCCATATGGCTACTATGCAGGCTCTCGTAATCGGCGTAGAGCGCAATCGCCTGCTTGTGCTGGATTTTTCAACCCGGCGGCGGGTGATCGTGAACACACCCAGCGCGCGCCGGTTCCACCGGGGCGATATCGTCCGCATTCGATATAACGGGGTGATGACCGCCAGCATCCCGCCGCAGATATATGCGCAAAATATTTTTGCGATCCCAAGGGGAATCTTTTGGTGAAATTGGTGCTGAAAGCACATAAATGGATTCAAACAGGTCGCTTGAATCATTGAAAAAATGCCTGTCGGCGCGAAACGCCTCCTGCCGCAGAGCGGCAACGCCATTTTTCGCAGAGGGTTAGCTTTGTGCGTATGACACAATAAATTTTAGGCAGCTGCGCAATGGGTGCATTCCGCGGCTGCCTCTTTCTATGAATAGAATTGGCCTGTCGCTCTCAGCTTTCAGAATGCAAGGAGTTTTGAATTTAAACAGTTGACATTCCTATGCGAATTCTGTAGAATGTTGATGTAAAAAATATCCATCTGTTACAGGCGGATTGGCGGTTATAGCATAGGTTTCACAGTTGCATCAGTGTACAGGGGTACACATCGGTTTTTAGCATTGTGGCCAAGCCCCTGGCTGAAAACTCCAAAGGACCGTCAAAGCGTCCCAGACGCAGGATGACAAGGCTGTCGCCAGTCGAGCCCGAGAACGCAGTCGGCATGCGTTTGGGCACGCCCTGACGGCGATGTTCTCCCTGTACACTGATGCTTTCTTTGCTCAAAACATTTGGGGGGGAGGTGCGCCCGGTTTTTCTTGCATTCCCCCTTGCATTTTCTCCACAAACCTTCTATAATACAAGCAGGACGAACAAATGTGCGAATTAAAATCGGAGGGATTCTTTACTATGGCGGATAAACAAAAAGCGCTGGATACCGCGCTCGCGCAGATTGAAAAACAATATGGCAAGGGCGCGATCATGCGCCTGGGGCAAAACAACGGCATGAACGTCGCGTCGATCCCGACGGGCTCCATCTCCCTTGACGTCGCCACCGGCATCGGCGGCCTGCCACGCGGTAGGATTATTGAAATTTACGGCCCGGAATCCTCCGGTAAAACCACCCTTGCGCTGCATGTCATCGCCCAGGCTCAGAAGGCCGGGGGAGAAGCCGCATTTATCGATGCGGAGCATGCGCTTGATCCGATCTATGCAGAAAATCTCGGCGTGGATGTAGATTCCCTGCTGGTTTCCCAGCCGGATAACGGCGAGCAGGCGCTCGAAATTACGGAAGCGCTCGTGCGCTCTGGAGCGATTGATGTTGCTGTGGTCGATTCCGTGGCGGCGTTGGTGCCGCGGGCGGAGATCGAGGGCGAAATGGGCGATTCACATGTGGGTCTGCATGCAAGGCTCATGTCACAGGCATTGCGCAAGCTTGCGGGTTCCCTCTCAAAATCCAACTGCATTTTGATCTTTATCAATCAGCTGCGTGAAAAGGTCGGTGTGGTGTATGGCAACCCGGAGGTAACCACCGGCGGCCGCGCGCTGAAATTTTATGCTTCCATGCGCATCGACGTGCGCCGCATCGAGGGCATCAAGGTGGGCGGCGAGATCATCGGCAACCGCACCCGGGCCAAGGTGGTCAAAAACAAGGTGGCTCCGCCGTTCCGCGAAGCGGAATTTGACATTATGTACGGCGAGGGCATTTCCCGTTGGGGAGAAATGGTGGATTTAGGCGTCAAGCTCGACCTGGTGCAGAAGTCCGGCTCCTGGTTCTCTATGGGCGAAGTGC
>UQUZ01000025.1 GCA_900544375.1 uncultured Oscillospiraceae bacterium | reverse complement strand
AATCTCCTTATGGTTGGTAAATGGCTCCGTCTCATAGCCGGTTGCCTTCAGTATTTCCTTTCCCAATTCACCAATTTCCGAAACGAGATCGATAAACCTCCCCTGCGCGGAAAGCGAAAGGCCATGTTCCCGCGCAAAATCTGCTGCCTGCTGCTGCGCATCCCTCATCTGATCTCTCCCCTTTATATTATTGTTGATTGAATATTCAACAAATTGCTTGAAAAGTTTTCCTTTTATGCTATACTTTTATATCATATCAGAATTCCGATATGATTCAAAATAAGAATTTACGAAGAAAGGGGAGGGATTTGCATGTTACAGCAAATTTCAGCGGCACTGCTCACCATCATACAACTGCTTCTGGCACTGTTCGGGTTTCCCGCAAAGGGAACTCCACAGCCGCAGACAGACACGCCCTGTGTATTCGTCCACGGTCTGGGCGGCTGGGGTAATTACGACACGGTCAATGAGGTTGCCCCATACTGGGGCATGACGACCGGCAGCTTACTAGCCTACCTGGAATCGGAAGGCTATGACTGCTATGCGGCTTCCGTTGGGCCGATTTCCAGCGCATGGGACCGTGCCTGTGAGCTTTATGCACAGCTGACGGGAACAACGGTGGATTACGGCGCAGCGCACTCTGCTGCTCATAATCACGACCGCTATGGCAAAACATATGCACAGCCTCTTTTCTCCGGCTGGGGGCCGGAGAAAAGAATTCACCTCTTTGGCCACAGCTTTGGCGGAGCTACGGTGCGGCTTTTCACACAGATCGCATGTGAAGGCATTCAGGAGGAAATCGATGCCTCTCCAACGGATGTTTCTCCCTTCTTCCGTGGAGGAATGGACAGCTGGATTTACAGCGTGACCACGCTGGCCGCGCCTCATAACGGCACCACCATGGATGGCGCCATGCGGGAGGATGACGCGACCGGAGCCATCTACCTGCCGCTTACAACGCTGGCGGGAGCAATCGGCAACCTGCCCGTTGTCAACGGGATGTATGACTTTCAGCTGAGCCAGTTTGGGCTCACCACCTTGCCCGGCTCCTATGCCTTCAACGTCGCCCGGCTGTCCGAAATGCTGAATTTCACCTCCAGCCGCGATCATGCCGGCTACGACCTCTCGCTGCGCGGCGCATATGACCTCAATTGCCAGATCAAAGCGCAGCCAGGCATCTATTATTTCTCCTATGCCGCCTGCGCAACGCAAGCGGACGGCAAAGGCAACTGGGTGCCCATTTCCTCGATGGAGACGATATTCAAGGCCCCATCTTTCCTGATCGGCCGGAAGGCGGAGCCCTATACCACCTCATTCGGCTTGGAGATCAACGCCGAATGGCGGCAAAACGACGGGCTTGTCAACACCATCTCCGCTCTGCGCCCACTTTCGGAGCCCGGCATGAATTACGATAGCGGCAGTATCCAGCCCGGCATATGGAACGTGATGCCCGTTGTGGAAGGCCGCGACCACATGGCCTTTATGGGCGGCCTGCTCAGCGGGGACGCCGACTGGCTGCGTAATTTCTATCTTGACCATATGAAAATTCTGGATTTCATTGCGGCATAAAGCCCGCCGCATGGAGAAAGAAACGCCTCCTGCCCGCAGATTGGTGCACCGCTCCAGATTGTGGGGACAGGAGGCGTTTTCTTCTTTATTAGCTTGCAGATCAGTCTCCGTTAACTTGCAACGCCTGAGCGATATCCAGCCCTTCCGGCTCGCCGCCGAGCGCAGCCTTCATGGCATGCTCTTTTTGTTTGTCAATGTTATAGACTAGCAGCAGGGCGACCGCCATGATCACGGCTCCCAGCAGCATCAAAAGGATCGCCATGTTTTTCATCCGCTCCCCCACACCCGGGAGCTGGTTTGCGCCCAGCTTCGCCTCATATCCGACCCATGTCATAGAAAGAATGATCAAAGAGGCTCCCACCCCCTGCGCAAGCTTCCGAAACAGGGAGTAAAATGCGTAAACAGACCCTTCTTCCCGGTAGCCGGTTTGGAGCTGCTGGTAATCGGTGCAATCCGCTACCATGGCCCAACAAACCAGTTGGAAGAGCGCCCCGCCGAATTGGAGCACAATCAGACATACCATATATAGCGCGGGTCCGAGCATCCCATTGCGGGGCATTGGGATAAACAAAAACACGGAGCCGAAAACGATACTAATGAGCAGCGGAACCGACACCGCCAGCTTTTTGCCAAACCTGCGGACGATTTTTCCAACGAAGGGGATCATCACCACAGAGGAAATGGATCCGATCAGGTTGGCGACGGTGAGCAGCTGCGTGTTTTGAAAATAAATCTGATAGACCCATTTTGTGGTCTGCACATTCGAGGTATAAAAAACGAGCAGGGCAAAGGATGCAATGCACAGAGCAAGCAACGGGCGGTTTTTCAAAATCCGTTTGAGCGTCCTGAAATAATGGTAGGTCACCGCAGGCTGCTCTACCTGGAAGCGCTCGGTCGTCATTTTCAGGCAAAAATGATATGCAACAAATGCAACTGCCCCCATGATAAGCCCGATCCAGACAAAGCGCTCCCCGATGAGAGTATTGTTCTCATATACAAAAAATGGAAGCAGCAGCGTCACCAGACCCCCGGCGCCAGCGCCGATGCTTCGGTAGGTGGAAAGCTGCGTGCGTTCGTTAGGGTCTGCGGAGATCGCGGAATTCAGCGTGCCATACGGCACATTGACCAGTGTATAGAAAATATCCCACGCGAGGTAGGTAACCACGCATACAATCACAC
This sequence comes from uncultured Oscillospiraceae bacterium, assembly GCA_900544375.1. Taxonomy (GTDB): domain Bacteria; phylum Bacillota; class Clostridia; order Oscillospirales; family Acutalibacteraceae; genus Fimivicinus. The sequence goes on along the minus strand of UQUZ01000025.1, from coordinate 32,242 downwards.
GCATGGCATACGATGCGTGCGGGATCGGCAGGAATGCCAGCGCGCCGGAGACGATCAGCCCAAAGGAGCCGATGCGAATCCACGGTTTATACTTGCTTTTTGCGCTGATGCGCCTGCTGTCCATAATCCCGCCCATAATCGGGTCGTTGACCGCATCCCATATTTTCAGGAAAATGATGATGATTGCCCAGGTTGCCTCGGTTAATCCGATATACTGCGTATAAAAGTCGGCCAGATATGCGGTGATGAGCGCAAAGCTCATCTGGCAGCCGAAATCGCCCAGCGCATACCCGATCTTATCGCGCATGCCGAAAGGGCGATCCGCTTGGCTCGCCGGAGCGGCGGTGGTTAACCGGTTCATCGTTTTGACCCTCCTCCTTCTTTCGAACAAAAACTGATACGGTTTGGCGCGGCAGCCTTATGCCCGTGTCGCCCGCTCCGCAGCGGCCCGTTTCTCCAGTTCTGACGCAAACAGCGCCTCATCCAGCGGGAGGGTGATCTCCTGATCCAGCCAGCTGGATAGATAGACCGCGTTTGACAGCGCGAGGCCGCGGATGCCCTCCGCGCCCGGCGCGATCAGCGGCTCCCCATGCAACACCGCGCGGCTGAAATTACGGAAGATGTTCATATGCTGCCCAATCAGCCCCAAACGGACCGCATTGGTAAGGCTCCCTGTTGTTTTCCGTACGACAGTATGTGGGATCTGAGGCATAAATTTCTCATTCTGCCTATTAAAATCACTTTCCAATACCTTCAGCTTACAAAACGTCATCTTTTCCTTTAATAAATTTTGTTCAATAACAATTCGGCCGCCGTCGCCGGAAATCTCCAGCCGGTTTGTGCCCGGATAGTCGTGTGTGGAGGTGACGAAAACGCCGCTCGCGCCGTTTTCATATTCCGTATAAAACGTAACGTCGTTTTCCACGTTGATTCTGCGATGCATGCCCGTTTTGGCATAACCGCGGACCTTTATCGGCATTCCGCCCAGCCACTGGAACAGGTCAAGCTGATGCGGGCACTGGTTGATCAATACGCCGCCGCCCTCGCCGCTCCACGTGCCGCGCCAGCCGCCCTGATCATAATAGGCCTGTGGGCGGTACCAGTTGGTGATCACCCAATTGATCCGCTTAAGCTCGCCCAGTTCGCCGCTGTCAATGATTCGTTTCGCCTCCCGGTAAAGCGGGTTGGTGCGCTGGTTGTACATAATCCCGAATACCTGCCCCTGTTTTTGCCGCGCAAGCTCGTTGAGCGCCCGCACAGCGCTTGTATAAACACCGGCCGGCTTTTCAATGAGCACATGCTTCCCTGCCTCCAGCGCCTCCATGGCAATGCCCGGATGGTCGTAGTGCGGCGTTGCGACGACGACCGCATCCACCTCCCCGCATGCGAGCAGCTCCCGGTAATCCGCGAAGCGCCGCACGCCGGGCAGCGCCTGCTCCGCCCACGCGAGCCGTTCCTCCGAAAGATCGCACACGGCGGCCAGTTCCCCGTTCTGATCCAGCCCCTGTTTGAGCTTCTTTGCATGCGTGCCGCCCATTTTGCCGATCCCGACAATTCCATATCTGACCTTATTCATATTGCCCTCCGATCTCCTCAAGCATGGATACCAAATTTTGATGCTGCCACGCAAAAACCTGCGCCCTGCTGACAGGTTGCAATCCCTTAACGCCCATCTCCCGGTCAATTTGCCGGAACACACGCCCCCTTCTGGTGTTGGTGGCAAAGGGGAGCAGGCGGAACGCCCTTTTCAGCAGCGCATATTGCAGCGTGTGTGGCTCCAGCGTCAAGAAGCCGCCATAGCCGGAGGCATTCAGATCCGCTAACAGCTCCGGAATCCGCCCCTCCCCTGTTCCCAATGGAACCTCGATCCCCTCCGCGCAATCCTTCATATGGTAATAGACGGTATACCGTTTGGTCTGCCGGTGCGCTTCCCACGAATCCACGCCGCACTGGATGTAGTTGGAAGCGTCATAGCACAGAGCGAACCCCGGATGGTTCAGGGTGTTATAAAGCGCGAGGGCTTTCTCCGGGGTATCCCCGTAAATCCTCTTTTCATTCTCATGGATCAGGGTGACGCCGCTGCCCTCCGCCAGCTTCAGGAAGCCGTTCACCTTTTCCGCCACGCGCTCCAGCAGACGATCCTCCCCCGCAGCCTTTGCGGTAAAAAAGGAGAACACGCGGATATATGCGCATTCCATCTCCTGCGCGATTGCAAGCAGCTCCCTCAGCTGTTTCAGCTGTGCCTGATAGGCTTTTTCGTCCGTCAAGTCGATTTTCCCGATCGGAGAGCCGATGGAAGAGAGCTGGACGCCCTGCTTGAGCAAGGCCGGTTTCACATCTTGCCGAAATGACTGCAAAGAATATTGCGCAATATTTTTACCATTGACATTGCGCGGGCACAGGTAACGCATCCCCAGCGTTTGCATTGCTGCAAGCTGCTCCTCGAGCTTCGGGCTGACCTCGTCAAAAAAACCGGATATTTTGAACATAAATTTGCAAATTTCCTCCTCTCTTTCGTATAATGATTCAACTATATCAATATTGCTCATAAAAATCAAGGCGTTTGGGCGAGAACATTTACAGACCACTTTACTTTTTATGCATTCTTTTTAAGTTGTATCGGTTAAAACGCCGCAGACATTTCAAAAAAAACCGCCGTCCCCCAGCAATCTATGCTGAAAAACGGCGATTTTATCGCTAGAATTCTTTTTATCTGGATAATTCCTTTTTTATCCTACTTCATTCTTCTTTTCATCCAGCCTCTTCAAAAAACAGACCACACGATTTGCTTCCTGAAACCCTACGCTTAAGTGAAAATGGATGCTCCTCACATTTTCCGCCTCTGTGTCGCTCGCGAATTCCGAGCAGCCCCGCGCCCGCGCCCAGGCTTCACAGGCGCGCACCAGCTCCGCCGCCACGCCACACCGCCGAAACGCAGGTTCCACATAGATGCCCTCCAGATAGCCGACCGGGCTGGTGTACGCCCCCTCCACATAGTCGTGCCGCAGGCCGCACTGAGCGAACCCGATCAAGCTGTTCTCTTCCTGCGCTAAAAAAACGACGCCACCCGCCTGACAATGCTCCTTCAAATCAGCTTCCATCTCGCTTCTTGTATGCTCCGGCCAAAGCTTTAACGCCAGGCCAGCAGCGGCGGAGCGTTTCGTGTGATCTGTTGCCGCAACGATTTTCATCTCATCATTCATCCTTTTCAAAATCCCGGTACATCAGGCTCGGCTGAATGCCCGTATTGTTCTGGTATTTCCCGCTTGCATACAGGTCGAAATCCCCGCCGATATCGTGGTAATAAATCTGGCAGATCTCCACATCTGGGTAAATACGCACCGGCTGGATGCAGAAAATCTCCAGCGTCCAATAGCCCGCAAAGCCGATATCTCCGAACCCGGCCGTCGCGTGGATAAACAGGCCCAGTCGTCCCGTGGAGGAGCGCCCCTCCAGCATGGGTACATAGCGCTCTGTTTTGGTATATTCGTTCGTGCGGCCGAGATACAGCCGGTTCGGCTCGAGCACAAGCCCTTCCTCCGGTATGACGATGCACTCAGTGGGGTTGGCCTGTTTCATATCCAGCGTATTGCCGGTATACACCAACAGCTCGTTATGCAGCGAAAGGTTATAGCTGTTGGGGTTAACGCGCTTTGGGTCATACGGCTCGATGATGATATCAGAGCCGATGTGTTTTTGGATCGCCCTGCCGGATAAAATCATACGTTTGCTCCTCTCAGCAAAAATTGATAAATGTCTTTGCTCGCTTTTTGGTCAAATGATTCCTTCAACTGAAAAAGGCGTGCCACTTAGGCAACGTCACAAATGCGCCGTTGGAGGGGCAGTTCTCCGCCGTCAGGCCGAATTCCTCAACGACTTTGCGACCTGTTCCAACCCCCTCCCGGATCGCACGCTCACAGGCCGGGAGGGCTTCCCTTCCGATTTCCCGAAGCTGATATAATCCTATCTCTCAGCTGCCTCTCCTACTTTTGGGCTCTCCAATTTCCCGCCAGCCATTGCGCCACGCCGTCCGCTTCATTGCTTTTGATCACCCCGGTTGCGGCCGCTTTTAATTCCGGCACGGCGTTTTCCACCGCATAACATTCATCTGAGCATTCGAACATCCTAAGATCGTTGATCGCGTCGCCGAAGGACACCACTCGGTCAAACCCCAGCAGCGCGCAAAGCTTGCGGATGCCATGCGCCTTGGTAGCCCTTGCCGGCATGATCTCCAGCCAGTATTCCTCCCGGTAAAGCTCCTGCTGGAACGTTACAGAAAAGCGCGTGTCTCCCCGCACCGCATTGTAAAGCGGCGAAAGCGCATCCTGCTCCCCGATACAGGTGATGTAAAACACCTCGCCCTGATAAAGCGCCGGTTCCGCACTCACCGCGCGGAAGCGCTTGTCCCCTTTCCGGCAGCTGAGATAATACCGCACGCCCTCGTTCTCCCGCTCCGGCAGCCATGAAACGCGCTCCTCGCCATCCAACAGCGCATACGCAAGGGCGCTCACCGGATGACGCGATAGATGCCCGGCCAGGTTTTCGACCTCCTCCGGTGAAAAAACAGTGCGGGAAAGAACTTTCCCCGTTTGCGCATCCTGCAAAAATACGCCGTTGTAGGTGATAACCGGAAGCCTCGTTTGCAGCCCCGCCGCCACAATACGAGCAGAGTGCACGCTGCGCGCCGTTGCATAGGTGAAGGGGAGGCCTTCTTCGATCAGGAGGTTGAGCGTTTCCGCCGTATATGCACTCAACCGTGCCTCCTGGTTTAGAAGCGTCCCATCCAGATCGGAAACATAGAGTGTTTTCATATGGCCCGTTCCTCCCTCAAAAGTGCGATCACCTCATCGAGCCGTTCGCACTGCGCATACAGTAGCGCCTGCGTCGCCGCGTCCGGCTGCCACTGGTCAGGGATCATCACTGCTTTTAGCCCCGCACGGCTGGCGGAAAGGATGCCGTTGCGTGAATCCTCCAGCGCCATGCAGTCCTCCGGACGCTCCCCCAACTCCGCGCAGGCCATAAGGTAGATATCCGGCGCGGGCTTGGAGGCGCGGAGCCGGTCCCCGCCGATCACCGCGTCAAAACAGGCTTCTACGCCCGCGCTTTCTAAGCAGCGTTTCACCTCATTCTCCCGGGTTGAGGAGGCAACCGCTGTTTTATAATGCCTTTCCTTTAAGTATGCAAGCAGTTCGTGCAGCCCGGGCTTGACTGGCACGCCGTGTTTCGCATAATAACGGTCAAAAAAAGCGCGGGTCAGGCGGTCGAGCTGATCAAAATCGACCTTTTCCCCAAAGGTCTCCCGCCAGACCTTGCGCGCCATGGGCAGGGCAAGCCCCAGCGTTTTCCGGTTCATGTAACCCGCCGGGCCGATGCCGAGCTGCCGCCCCGCCTCATCCCAGGCAAGAGCACAGAGCCGCTCTGTGTCAAACATCAGGCCGTCCATATCAAAAACAACCGCCCGGATCATCTCATTCCCTCCGTTAATTCCCGCTCGAGCATTTTGCCGCATCAATGGCCAGCACGATCATCAGGCACAAAAGCACATCCTCCGGCTGCGCGATATCAATGGTGTAGGTATCCGTCCAGCGCAGCAGCTCCTTCCGCGCCGTCATCACCAGTCGGCCGGCATGGTCGGTCACGCGATAATCCCACTCAAGCCAGTCGCCCTCTACCTGCCAGCCGCCGCAGTCAAGCGTAAAGCGGGGCTTGAAAAAGGTGAACTCCTTTTTGATCTGCCCCATGTACTGATCCCCAAGATACAGCGCAAACCGTGGCAGGAAGGTCAGCACCTCCTCACGCACGGTGCCGATGTGGTTCCCCGCCATATCCATAATCTCCAGCTTATGGCCCCAAGCCAAACGGCCCTCCACAGTGAATACGGTGTTGCCCGCCTCATCGTAGATATCGAAGCTGTCAAACCAAGAGAGAAAACGCTGTTTGAATAATAGACGCATCAAAATACCCCTTCCCGTATTCCATCAATCGTTCTTCCTGCCAAACATCAACCTGCACAATCGCTTGCCGGATTCCGTGCGAAAAATTCTGCGGGCAGCGCTCCACACAGCGCTTTCACTTGCCCCTTCCTCACAGAGGTTCACAAGGCAATCTGCCTCCATAAGAATCTGGAAATCCACCCCGTCAATCCCGGTATCCGTCTGATGACGGCCGACAAGAAAAGCCACGCGGTCAATCACGTCCTGTGGAAAATAGAGCTCTTCCAGCATTGCTTTCGCCTGTGCAGGTTGGAGGCCAACATCATGCACATAGGCCGCCGCCTCCACGATAAAGCGCGTGTGCGCGTCGATCCCTTCCGATACGGCAATCAGACGCGCAAGGCTGTGCACCTTGAGAAAATGCTGAATGCGTTGGGGGTCGCCCTCATAATAGGCAATCATCCCATCACACAAAAGATCAAGCGGGCCCATAGCCCCATCCCCTTTCCTGTTCCTTTTTTAGCCAATGCCTTTATAGATAAACCCCAGGATTAAAATCAAGACGGTCAGCGGCACGTAGACAAGCTTCGCCGTTTGCCCAAAGGCCCGCGAAACCGGCTTTTTCCGCCCCTCATCCAGCTCCCTACGAATGTTATCCCAACCCAGCACATAATAGATCGAAACCGCGCCCAGAACTGCCCCGATAGGCACCACCACAATTGTGATGAAATCAAGCCAACTGCCCACACGCGGCTCCGCCTCCAAAAAGAGTCCGGCCGCGAGCGTGATCGCAGAGCAGATGAGCACCGCCGTTTTCCGCCCAAGGCCGAAATGGCTCTGCCAGCTTTCCGTGACGGCCTCAAACATATTGATCAGCGAGGTAATCCCCGCGAATGCCACCGAAATAAAAAAGAACACGGCAAAAGCCCTGCCGAACGGCATCCTTTGGAACACCGTCGGCAGCGCGATGAACATCAGCGACGGCCCACGGGTGACATCCACGCCATAGGCGAATACGGCGGGCATAATCGCAAGGCCGGAAAGCAGCGCCGCAAGTGTGTCGAACAATGCCGTGCGCAGGGAGGCCCGCGGGATATCCGCCTCTTTCCCCAAATACGCCCCGTAGACGATCATGCCGGAGCCGGTGATTGAGAGAGAGAAAAACGCTTGCCCCATCGCCATCACCCAGGTATCCACCCGCAGCAGCGCCCTCCATTCCGGAACAAAGAGGAATTTGTAGCCCTCTGCCGCGCCAGGCAGGAATGCGACCCACACCGCCAAGATCAGGAACAGCCCAAAAAACAGCGGCATAAGCACCTTGCTCACCTTTTCGATCCCCTTCGTTACGCCGAACATCAGCACAAGGCCCACCAGCACAACGATCGCCACATGCCAGGGCACGCTTCCGAAGCTGCCCGAAGCCTGGTGAAAAAAGGCTTCCACGTCCGCAGTGAGCAGCTCGCCCGTAACGGAGCCTGCCAAGCTGCGCAGCACCCAACCGAGGATCACCGCGTAGCCGATGGCAATGCCAAGCGACCCAAGCAGCGGAATCCAGCTCAGAGCCGCGCCGAGCTTCTTTCTCCCCCTGCGCGCGAAGCAGTATTCGTAAGAGCCAATCGTCCCCGTGCGGGCCAGCCGGCCGATTGCAAACTCGCCCGAAAGCCCCACCCAGCCGAACAGGAACGTAAACAGAAGATAGGGAATTAAAAACGCCGCGCCTCCGTACTGCCCGACTCGATAGGGAAACATCCAGATATTCCCGAGCCCGACTGCCGAGCCGACGCAGGCAATCACAAAGCCCAGCGAGGAGCTGAACGTTCCGTTTCGATTCCCTTTGATCTGCTTGTCTCCCATTTTCAAACCCTCTCTTGCCTCATGGAGCCGAAAAGCCCCTTCTTTTCATTCGGTTTTATCGTCAACACAGTCAATACATCATTCTGCACGCTGAATTTCACCTCGAGCCCGGCAAATTCCATGCCGTAAACTCTCTGGGGATCGGTATGATACGACGGCCGCGGATCCTGCGCCAACACACCCAGCAGCGCCTGTCTGTGCTCCTTTGGCACTTGCGCCAACAGTGGTTGCGAAACTTCCACTTTGAGGGGCCCGTTTATTTTTTGCCCGGCAAACCCGCCGCTGGCCTGTGGATAGCTATCTGCAAAGGGGAGATAGGGTTTGATATCCAGAATCGGCGTACCATCCATCAAGTCCGCGCCCGAAACCAGCAGCACCTGCCCTAGCGTTTCATCCCGCCGGATACCGTCCAGCCGGACGGCAGAGAGCCCAATTGGGTTTGGGCGGAACGGGGAGCGGGTTGCAAACACGCCCATGCGCGTATTCCCGCCCAGGCGAGGGGGACGCACGGTGGGCGACCAGCTCGCCCGCACTGCTTCAGAAAACAGCCAGATGAGCCAGATATGCGAAAAGCCCTCTATCCCCCGCAGCGCTTCCGGATTGCGGTATTCCGGCTCAAAAACAAGTTCAGCCTTTAGCTCCTCCACCAGCCCGCTCTGGCGTGGGATGCCGAATTTGGAAGGGAAATCGCTGCGGATGCGGGCGATGATTTTCAGTTCAGACACGGGATCCATGACATGCACCTCGCTATGTTACACTTTTTTGAATCAAAGTGGCAACTCCTGTGCAGGTATAGTACTTCGTTCTTCTCAATGATTTCAGCGCCCTCAATCCAGGCGCTTGCTCAAATACAGAGCCTTGTGCCCCACAAAGATTTCACACGGTAGCCGGCAGAAATAATCCCAGCCGAATTATAATACACATCCTGATTGGTTATTTCGTCTGTCGAAGTTGTTGCAAATTTTGCAACAGTTGCATCTTGCCGGAGCCCACCTTCTGCAAAAATGTTTCTGATGCGGCTTAATATCGTCGCTTTAGCCCCTGGAAAGCAAGGCAACCGTCTCCACATGTCCTGTCCTCGGAAACAGATCTACCGGCGTTGCTTCTCTGGTTTCGTACCCCTTTTCCCCAAACAGCTTCAAATCCCGTGCGAGCGTTGCCGGGTCGCAGGAGACGTAGACCACCCGCCGGGGCGCCATGTTCACCACTGTATCAATCAAATGCACATCGCAGCCCTTACGCGGCGGGTCAAGCACAATCACATCCGGCTGCACGCCCTCTTCGGCAAGCTGACGCGCCGCCAGCGCCGCATCACCGCAGAGGAACCGCGCGTTCGTGATCCTATTGAGCGCCGCATTGCGCTTGGCATCCTCAACCGCCTCCGGCACCGCCTCCACACCGATGACCTGTTTGGCCTTGCCCGCCATCGTCAGGCCGATCGTGCCTGTGCCGCAGTAGAGGTCGAGCAGCGTTTCTGCCCCGGTCAGCGCGGCATATTCCGCTGCCTTTTGGTAGAGCCGCTCCGCCTGAGAGCGGTTCACCTGATAAAAGGATAAGGGTGAAAGGAAAAAGCGCAAGCCGCAGAGCTCGTCTATGATCCCATCCTCTCCCCAAAGCGTTCTGCACACGGGGCCCAGCACAACGTTCGTCCGCGCCGTATTGCTGTTCAAAACCAGGCTTTTGAGGTTCGGCATTTCCCGCAGAAGCTCCCCGGCGAGCAGCTCCGGCTTCGGGATTTTATCGCCGTTGACTACTGCACAAGCCATCACCTCACCCGTCGCCTGTGCCTTGCGCAGATAGATATGCCGCAAAAGACCTTCTCCCGTTTCCTCGCTGTAAATCGGCACCTGATTTTCTCCGATCCAGCGGGCGAAAGCCCGCAAGGCGCCTTCAAACTCCGGCGGCTGGAGCCGGCATGCACGGCAATCCACAATCCGGTGGCTGCGCGGCGCAAAAAAGCCGATTTTCAGCTCTTGCGCCGATCCGCCAACAGGAAACTGTGCCTTATTACGGTAGCCATCCGTTTCCCCCGCTGCGAGAATCGGCTGGGGCGTAATCGTAAGATGCCCAATGCGCGAGAGCGCGTCCGCCACCGTTTTCTCCTTGAGGCGGCACTCCGCTTCATATGTGATATGCCGCCAAGCGCAGCCCCCGCATTGCTGGAACACCGGGCAGTCAGGCTTTATACGATCCGGAGATGGGGTTACGATCTGATGAATCCGCGCCACTGCATAATTCTTTTTCACCTTAATAATATGTGCGGTGACGGTGTCGCCCAGCGCCGCATTCGCCACAAACACGGCCAGGCCATTATCGTGCCCAACACCGCTCCCTTCGGCGGTTACGCCGGTAATTTTTAAAGGAATCTGATCATTTTTCTTTAATTGATTCGGCATGGAAATGCCCTCCATTATCCGACCATATACGTCACATTTTCCGCAAACCGGAACACAGCTTAGTATACCACAGACGGATACCCGCCCGCAATGCACATCGGTTGCGCAGCGCATATTCCGTTGACAAATCTTTAAAATCCGTGTATAATGATCGTCGCATCCAATCAAAAACTTGTATCGAGGCGTAGCTCAGTTTGGTAGAGTGCTTGGTTTGGGACCAAGATGCCGCAGGTTCAAGTCCTGTCGCCTCGACCATCAAAGCGCGCCGGTCTCATGTTGAGTGGGTCCGGCGCGTTTTTTTCGAAAAAACATCCCTATGTCTGGTCTATTTATTTTGAGAAAGAATGGTTTCCCATGAAATTCTGCATTGATACCGCTCCGTGCAAGGTCTGATTCGGGCGAATTTGCACGGAGCAAAATAAACTTTAGCTGCCTCCACCCGCCCGCCGGGCCTTGCACTTTTATTTGACAACAAATAAAAGGGGGCAAGGTCAATATGAAATCAATTCAAACAACACTCAAAGAACTTCACACATTTCTCATCCTATGGATGACACAATCCTTTTCCGCGTTGGGCAGCTCGATGACGAGCTTCGCGCTGGTCGTCTGGTCCTACCAGCAGCAGGGATCAGCGCTGACAACATCGCTGCTCTCCATCTGCTCATATGCGCCGTATGTTTTGCTGAGCGTCTTCGCGGGCGCTTTGAGCGATCGGTGGGACAAAAAGGCCACGATGCTGGTAAGCGACACCTTTGCCGCTCTGTGCACCCTAACGGTGCTCATTCTGTTGCAGACAGGCCGCCTTGAAATCTGGTTTCTTTATATCATCAATGCATTGAATGGCCTGATGAATACCGTTCAGCAGCCGGCCTCGGATGTGGCGGTCAGCCTGCTGACGCCGCAAAAACACTATCAGAAGGTCAGCGGCCTGCGCTCTTTTTCCAATTCGCTGATTACGATCCTCACGCCGGTGTTTGCAACCGCGCTGCTGGCCTATACCAGCATTCAGGGCGTTATTCTGTTTGATTTAGGCACTTTTATTGTTGCGTTTGTCACGCTTTTCTTTTTCATTCGGATTCCGCAGCCCGCCAGGGAAGATACCCACAAAGAAGCTCCGCTGCACGCCGCGCTGGAAGGGCTTCGATATTTGAAGGCAAACCTGGGGATTCTGCATCTGATCCTGTTTCTCGCCGTTATCAATTTTACCGCTTCCGTATTCAATGCCGCTTTGCCTGCCATGATGCTGTCCAGGCAGGGCGCGGGCGAATCCGCGTTGGCCCTGGTCAACACCTTTTCAGGCCTTGCGACACTGGCTGGAAGCGTCCTCGTCTCCGTCATGCCGCCACCCAAAAGCCGGGTGCGCGTCATCTGCAATTCCCTGCTTCTGGCCATGAGCACGGAGAATTTTTTCCTCGCCTTCGGGCGCAGTACGCCCGTCTGGTGTTTCGGCGCGATCCTCGGGTGGATCTGCATTCCATTCATGAACGCCAATATGGACGTCCTCTTCCGCACCAAAATTCCCATTGAGATGCAGGGGCGCGTCTATTCCGCGCGGAATACGCTCCAGTTTTTTACCATCCCGGTGGGGTACTTCTGCGGCGGGATTCTGGTGGACCGGGTCTTCGAGCCCTTCATGGCTGCTCAGCCGCCCGGTGGCCTCTGGGCAACGCTGCTCGGATCGGGCAAAGGGTCCGGCGCCGCCCTGCTGTTTCTGGTGCTTGGCGTCATTGGGGCCTTATCCTGCCTTCCCTTTCGATGGGACCGGAAGATTTGGGCGCTGGAGTCATAGCAATCAATCACCCGCTATCTGGAATCGGGAGAGGGGGATTTCCTGTGCCACCTGTCAACGTGCTGGTCAAGCCAGCCTCATCCGCCTGCAATATGGATTGCCGCTACTGTTTTTATCAAGATGAGGCCGATAAACGCGCACACGGCTTTGCAGGTATGATGTCCCTAGAGACGGCCGAGGCTTTGGTTTCCACCGCCATGGAATATGCGGAAGGTGCTTGCTCCTTTCTGTTTCAGGGTGGGGAGCCGACGCTCGCTGGACTTGATTTTTACCGTAGCTTCCTTCAGCTGGAAAAGAAATATAGCAAGCCGGGCGTGGCTATTCAAAATAGCATCCAGACCAACGGCTATCTCATTGATGATGCATGGGCCGCTTTCCTGCACGATAACCGCTTCTTGACGGGGCTTTCCTTGGATGGGCCTGCACAGATCCATGATTTCAACCGAACCGACCGAGCGGGCAAAGGCACCTTTAACCGCACAATGCGGGCTGCTCGTCTGTTGGAAAAGCATGGCGCGCCTTATAACATCCTTTCCGTCGTCACCGGGCAAAACGCGCGCTCGATTGAAAAAACTTATCGGTTTTTCGTGCGGAACGGCTTTCGATATCTACAATTTATCCCCTGCCTGGAGCCGCTGGGCGAGGAGCGTGGCCAGACGGGCTATCATCTCTCCTGCAATGAATATGAAACATTTTTGCTTCGCATCTTTGACCTCTGGCTAGCAGATTTAAAAGCCGGGCGCTATGTCAGCATCCGGCATATTGAGAACTGGATCTCTGTTCTCATGGGCCAGCCGCCGGAATCCTGCAACATGAACGGGCGCTGCTCAATCCAGTTTGTTGTGGAGGGGGACGGCAGCGTTTACCCCTGCGACTTCTATGTGCTCGACGAATGGAAGCTCGGCACAGTAAATCAAAACAGCTTTACCGAGATGATCAACAGTTCTAACGCGCGTGCCTTCATCCAGGCCTCTCTGGATATACCGCAAGAATGCCGCGCCTGCCCTTATCATTTTATCTGCCGCAACGGCTGTAGGCGCGATCGTGTCGTTGGACTGGATGGTAAAATCGGCCTTAATTTTTATTGTGAAGCGTATCGAAAATTTTTCAGCAAGCGCGCGCCCCAGCTCAACGAGGCCGTTCTCCTGATTCGTCGGGGGAAGGCGGGGTGGCAGTGACTATCCCCCTTGAAAAGGGCGCGTCGCATCATGCATGAATAAACGCAGAAACTAAAAAAAACCGTTTGGGAGCCACGATTTATAGCTCCCAAACGGTTTTTAGAGGGGCCGTTGATTTTTCAATGGTCTATTTTTTTATGTAATTTTTTGTTCTATCCTTCGCTTTCGCTCATCAGAAGCTCTAGGGCAAAAACCTTGCCTGACACATCAAAATCAATGCAGTATACCGTTTCTTCCTGCGAAAAGTGGTTTTGGAACGGCTCTTGCACGATTTCCGGCGCGCCTGTTTCGCCCATAGGCCGCATGAGAAGGCTACCCACTCGGACGGCGTTCCCCTCTACAACCGGCTTCACCTGCGTGATAAACCGCTCCTTCAGCGATATAACCTTGCCAGAGAGTTGATCGGTCAGCAAAATTTTTTCCTCTTCAAAGCAGAAGCTTCTTCTGACGGATTCGATGCCTGGTATCCGATAGGCCTGTGTCATTTCAATTTCAAACACGCCGTCTTTCCACGCGCTTACGGAGCGGTATTTCGCGCCGTGGCCCTGCAACTGCCCATTGATGACCGGCACACTGTGCCCCCGGGACGAAGTACAAAAATACTGATAGCGTTTTTGATCATTAAAATAATCCTTCACATATTCCCCCGGGCCGAGATCACAGAGCAGCTGCCTTCCCCCGCTTACAACGATAAAGGAGCCAATATCATTATGATTGTGTGAAACGTCGTTTGACCCGCCTTTTGCCGCAAATCCATAGGATGTCGTGCGGCGGATCAGCCACGCGCTCTTCGGGGCGTAATATGTCATCGCCCCAAGGGCTGCCTTCCCATCCTGCAAGCCATTGTATAAAAAGCAATCCAGCTCCAGGCAGAAGCGGTAGCAATGATCGTGAATCATCCCAGATTCAGGCGGCAGCGGGCCAATTGCATCCGGATACTCCTCCCGCAGGAAGTTGAGCAGGCCGGGATAATAGCGGCCGCGCTGCCCGCCGTCAGAGAAGCTGACGGTTACGCCGCCGCCCAAGCTGATCTTCTGATAAAATCCGGCGATTTCCTTGACCTTCGGGCGTTTGAAATAATTCTTCCTGCCATGGGTAAACTCCCGCAAGAGCCGAGCATAAACCGTGAAAAAGCCAAATCCATAGCTCCAATAATCCACGCCTTCCGCACAGATCCCATCCGCCGAAAATCCACTGAGAAAGCGCCGCATGGTAAACGCGATGCGTGGGCGAATCAGTGAGAAAAGGCGCGGGCGGCTGAGCATAAAGGTGCAGCCCACCGATCCCGCGCAAACAGCGGCCCAGTTGTTATTGCTGTGCTCCCACCAAAAGCGCCGATATAAAAACGGGCGGATGATCCGTCTGTTGATCTCCCAATCAATCCGCTCTTTCATCTTTTCATGCAGCCGGTCGCCCAGGAGATGGCGAATCATGCTCAGTGCAAACCCTGTTTCTGCACTGAACAGGTCAATGCACCCCGGATCCCGCCCGGTTCGCCACGCAATGTGCGCGGGCAACGCCCAGGTATATTCATCGCAAATGGCCCACACCGTATCCTGTAGCTGGAGGAGGTGCTCCCCCTCTTCCGGATACACCAGTGCCATAAGGGCATATGTATTAAGCCGCTTTCGCCGTGCAAAATAGGCGGCCTCATATTTTTTCCGGCTCCCAGTTTCCTGATAGATGATATATTCGCTGAAGCGCACCGCGCTGACAGGCCCCTCTCTGGAAACAGCGCGGTAATCCTCCAAAAGCGCGCTCAGAAGCGGTGCATACGCTTTCTCCGCACGCACCGCCTCCCAAAGCCCCTTTTGGAACGCCTTTTCATAAAGCATCAAACACCCTCCAAACGCTCAATTGATACGGCGCCGCCATCCTGAGCAAAAGCAGGAATCAATTTTCCTCTTGCTCCTGGGCCCGTTGGAAGATGGAAAACACCGCTTCAATTGTTTCCAAATCCTCAACTGCCTCGTAGAATTCCTCTCCATCCTCCTCAGTCACTCGAAGAATCACCACTTCATTGGCAAGCTCTTCCTGCGCCGGCAGCAGCAAAACATAGCTCTCGCCCTCATAATCCAATAAATCAAGGAAGGTGAAAGAGATCTCATTGCCCTCCTCATCCGCCATGACGATTGTCCCGTCGAAATCGTCGCCTTCGCTGATCAGGTCTTTATAATCGTCCGCCATGTTTCAGCAACCCCTTTCTATTCGTTGGTTTTGCCGTTATCATACCCCACCGGCCCCGAAAAAGCAACCAAAACATGAGTTGAAAAAAGCGGGGCGAACCGTTATAATATTTTCTGACCAATTTCAAAAGCAGAGGATGACGAAATAACATGAAGCTTGGAATTCTAGGGTTGCCGAACGTCGGCAAAAGCACCCTGTTTAATGCCATCACCAACGCGGGCGCGCAGTCCGCAAACTATGCATTTTGCACCATTGAGCCAAATGTCGGCGTGGTGGATGTGCCGGATGAGCGCCTCGATCGGCTCACAGAGCTCTATGAGCCGGCAAAAACAACGCACGCCACGATTGAATTCGTCGATATTGCGGGTCTGGTCAAAGGCGCGTCCAAAGGCGAAGGGTTAGGCAATAAATTCCTCTCCCACATCCGCGAAGTAGATGCAATCATCCACGTGGTGCGCTGTTTTGAGAATGACGATATCATCCATGTGGAAGGCAGCATTGACCCCGCGCGCGATATTGAAACCATCAACCTGGAACTGATTTTCTCCGACCTTGAAATGATCGACCGCCGCATTGAGCGTGGCACAAAGGCGATGAAGGGTGATAAGAGCCTGGCCAAAGAAGTGGAGTTTTTAAAGCGCGTCAAATCAGCCCTGGAGGCAGGCCAGCCCGCCCGCAGCGTAGAATGCAGCGAAGAGGAAAGGGCAATTCTAAGCGAGGTAGCGCTTTTAACCACCAAGCCTGTTATCTACGCCTGCAATATGAGCGAAGAGGATTTTGCAAACAAAATCGACGCCAACGCACGCTATCAGGCTGTGTGCGCCATTGCAGCAGAGGAGGGCGCAGAGGTGCTGCCCATCTGCGCGGAGCTGGAGGCGGAGATCGCCCCGCTCTCCAAAGAGGAAAAAGAGCTGTTTCTTTCTGATTTGGGGCTTGAGAAAAGCGGCCTGGACCGGCTGATCCAACGCTCCTATCATTTGCTCGGCCTCATCTCCTACCTCACGGCGGGTAAGCCGGAGGTGCGCGCCTGGACGATCAAGCGCGGCACAAAAGCCCCCCAGGCAGCCGGAAAAATCCATTCGGATTTTGAGCGCGGCTTCATCCGCGCTGAGGTGATTTCTTATGAGGATCTGATCGCCAACGGCTCGATGGCCGCGGCAAAAGAGAAGGGCCTCGTCCGCAGCGAAGGCAAGGAATATGTGATGCAGGATGGCGACGTGGTGCTGTTCCGGTTTAACGTATGACAGAAAAGGCGGACTCGTTTCAAACGCCCCCGAAAAGGCTGTGCACGGCAGCTTTTTCGGGGGCGTTTTTTTGTTTTATGCTAGTCATTTTTCAGCATTGGGAGCATCAGCGTGAAAATATCCGCCAACAAATCACGTTTTTCCGGGCTGATATTGCGCGTCAGCGTTGCCAGACGATCCATCGCCTGCGGGCCGCTTGCTTCGCCAAAGAGCAGATAATCTGTTGAGGTGTGCAGCACTTCTGATATCCGTATCAGAATCGGGACGGACATCGCCTTCAAACCCCGCTCTAATTCATATACATAATGCGCGCTGACCTCAATGCGCTCTGCGAGCGCCTCTTGGGTCAGCCCATTTTTTTGCCGTTCGGCTTTGATACGTTTTCCAATCGAGACCAAATCCAATATCCGCACCCCCTCAGATAGGATATATCTATTCGATATAGCTTAGAACTATCTAAAAGATATATTAACTATTGCAATTAGCTATATATCATGTTATAATGCCTTTATTAAAATCAGGGGAGGAAACAGATATGCCGGCTCGCCTGATCCGGCGAAAAAAAGAGACTATTTATTCGGATATTATCAAGCTCTTTTTCTTTTTTACGCCGTTTTTCTTTGGCCTTTTCTATGAATATGCCGCCTGCATTTGCGCTGTTGTTTTGCTTCTTCTTTTGCTATATCTAATAGATAGGCAAAAAAAGCTCTCCATTCGTTTCAACATGCTTCTAACGGCCTTGTTAGCGCTGCTGGCCGGCTATCTTCTAACGCCGTTCTGGGCTGTGGACAGCGGCATGGCTCTGCTCGGCTTTTTCAAATTTTTGCCTGCCGCTCTCTTCTGGCTGCTGCTCATGCAGCTTGGGCCGGAAGTGCGCGAGCGCCTGTTCCTGACCATTCCTGTTTCCGGCATTACAATGACGCTTCTTTCCTACCCCACGCGCTGGATTCCGGCACTAACGCCCTATTTCTACGCTTCCGGCAGGCTGGGTGGCTTTTTCCAGTATTCCAACTCCTTCGCCCTTTTTCTCCTGCTGGGGATCATCCCGCTCGCCTTTCAAAAAAAGCGTCGTTTCCTTTGCCTGGCCGGCATTCTGGTGCTGCTGCTCGGCATTTTGGCAACGGGCAGCCGCACGGTTTTTGTGCTGACCGTTCTTATTTTTCTTTGGCTGTGCCTGACGCGCAAGCGGCTGCGCATCCCGTTGATGCTCCTGCTCGCTGCCTGCGTTGCGGCAGCGCTCCTTTTTGTGGCCATCACAGGCAATCAAGATACCATCGGCCGCTTCCTAACCATTTCGCTGGAATCCAGCACCCTAATGGGCCGCCTGCTCTACTATCGGGATGTGCTGCCTGTGATTTTAAAACATCCGTTTGGCTTGGGCTACATGGGCTATTATTATGCCCAGGGCGGGTTCCAGACCGGCGTTTACGCCACAAAATTTGTCCACAACGAGCTGTTGCAGTTCGCTGTAGACGTTGGATGGATTCCTACTCTCCTGTTCGCCTTTGCGTTATTGCGGCGGCTGTTGGCGCGGAAAACGCCAGCCATGCAGCGGATGCTTTTATTCGCCATCTGCGCGCATTCCATGCTGGATTTTGACCTCCAGTTCCTTTCGATCTTTTTTGTCCTTTTCCTTACGATGGACCCAGAGGAAGGGAAAGAGATCGTATGGCAATGGAAAAAACCGAATCGAAGGGCACTTTTTTTGTCCGCCGGTGCGCTGGCAGCCGTCTGCTTGTATCTGGGCGCCGCCCTGTTTGCAGGCTACCGCAAAAACGACGCGCTTGCCGCCCGGCTTTACCCTGGCTATACCCCTTCGCAGCTCGTCCTGCTCGCCGGGGCGCAGACGCCGCAGGAGGCCCAAGCACGCGCGGATAAAATTTTGAGCCGTAACGAATCCATTGCGCTGGTGTTGGATTGCAAAGCGCTGGTCAGCGCCACGCAGGGCGATTTTGAAACGATGGTGCAATATAAACGGCAGGCGCTCGATTGCGCGCCCTACGTGCTGACGGAATACCTCGACTATTTTCAGCTCCTGCGCCGGGCGATGGAAACCTGCCAAAAGCAGGGGGAGGCGGTGCGGGCTGCGTTATATGCAAAAAGACTTCTGGAAATCCCTGATTTACTGGATGCGGTGAAGGCACGCACCAGCCCGCTCGCCTGGAAAATTCAGGATCAGCCGAAGCTCGAGCTCCCGGAGGAATATGCGGCATACCTGAACAGTCTTCAGACGTCAGATGTCAGATAACAGAATCATATGGGTACGGCGCGCAGGGAAGGAGGGAACCATTTACGCCGCCCCTGTGAGATAAATTGAAAACTCAATTGGAGGTTGAAAGCATGAAGAGAAAGAAAAAGTTTCTGGCGCTCGTCCTGGCGGCCGTGATGCTGCTGAGCAGCATCACGATTGCGCTCGCCGTGACGACGGCGGAGGGCACAAAGCCGGAGGGCTTCGACACGCCAGCACCTGTGGAGCAGGTTTCTAACAATATTCCGGAATTAGGGGATTGGGCTGTCCTGAAGCACTATACTGCCAGTGAGGATTATCCGAATTCAAACCCGAATATTTTGAGCGGGGGAAATGACGGTGTGGCCGCGCTCTATCCCAACGGGGAGCTTTATTATATAAACGAGGCGGATGAGATCAAGCTCTCCGACCAGGCAAAGGACTATGCTTACGTGGGAACATCTATATACGTCGATCAGATCAGTATTTTGGAGCAGGATGGCACGCTTTGGAATTGGCGCTGGGAGGAAGGTGTCGAGGAGCCTGCGCGAGAGAAAGTGGCAGATAACGTCGCAGACATCTCCGACACCGGCAGCACCTTTTTGAAAACAGATGGAACGCGTTGGGAGTGGAGTTGGAAAGACGGTGAGGAAGGATTTAGCTGGCATCAAGAGAATCAGAATATCAAGGCAATTATCGACGATCAGTTTTATGTAAAAAATGACAATACCACATGGAACCGTTACAGCAACGAACAGATTGCCGATTTCGGAGCGATAGATATCGTTGAGGATTCCGTTCAAGATTCTTATAATGAGGAGTACGATCGGTGGAATTACGCTTACTTTTATTTTGTGGTGGACGAATCCGGAGCCGTGTGGAAAATTCGAGAGAACAACCCCTCAGACTGCCAAAAGATCGCCGAGGGCTTTGACAGCTGGGAAGGGACTGAGAATCAAATTTACGGATTCCGGACAGCAGATGGGTATTCCTACGATTTCGAAACCAATACCAAAGAGGCTTCCGCGCTGGATGCTGATAAAACCCTGTGGTTGACAGAGCAGGATACCCCGTCCCCGATTTTAAATGATGTCGAAGCATATCGGAAGAAGAGAAATGTCGGCTTTAACGAGGATAGCTACACTTATGCCTATGTTATGACCCGCAGCGACGGTTCAATCTGGACTTATAACTTCAATGGCGTCGGCATGGATGTCCCCGTTATGATCAAAGAGCCGATTGGCGCGGAAAACTTTACCCTCGGCGATGTGAACCTCGACGGCAAGGTGAACACCACCGACGCGCGCCTCGCCCTACGCGGCGCGGCCAAGCTGGAGGCCCTTACGCCCCAGCAGATACTTGCCGCCGATGTGAACAAAAACGGCAAGGCGGACACCTCCGACGCGCGCAAAATCCTTCGCGTCGCGGCGAAGCTCGATCAATTTTAAAAACGAACGGAAAGGAAGGTTCACCCCATGAAAAAAATCTCAAAACGGCTGGCATCGCTGCTCTGCGCCGTGCTCGCTCTCACCATGCTTTTGCCCGCCGCCTTTGCGGCGGAGCCCGTCACCGTAGCGCTCTCCTCCGTCAGCGGGCAGCCGGGCCAGACGGTAACGGTAGACGTTACCATCAGCGAAAAATCCAACGCCGGCAACGGCAGCATGATTGTCAACTACGATCCCGCAAAGCTCGAATTCGTCTCCTTCAAGGCCGGCGCGTTCGGCGGCCTTGCGGAGGGCGGGCTCTATCAGGAAAACGGCAAAGCCGTGCCCGGCAAGATTTCCATTGCCTTTATGGTCAGTGGAACCCTTCAGGAGAAGGCAACGATCGGGCAGATCACCTTCAAAATCCTGAACGATTCCGGCAGTATCCCGCTGAAGCTGGAGATGAGGGAGCTTGTGGCCTACACGCCGGATGGCACGGAAACCGACCTGATGGATACGGTCAAGACGGAAAACGCCAGCGTTTCCATCAAAGCGCCTACAACCGCCCCTGCCACAACCAAGCCCACCACAACAGCGCCTGATACGACGAAACCCGCGGCAACACAGCCCATTACGGAGAAGCCCGCTGAGAGCACCACGGCGGAAACCGCCGTCAACCCCGGCACGGGCGAGGGCCCATCCCTTGCTGCATGCGCTGCACTGGCCGCAGCAGCCGGCACCGTGATCCTCTTCGCCCGCAAGAAAAAGAGCGCGTAAGAGGAACGCCTTTGCACCTTTGCACACGTGCCCATTCTCTTTGGAGGCCCGCTGGGGGGGCAGGCCTATCCACACCTAAAAGCGGCATGGCCACAGGGCAGATTTGCCCTAAGGTCATGCCGCTTCCGCTTTTCAGAGGCCTGCACTTGTTGGAACATAGTTGAGTTGATTGCATAGGGATTGCCCCAAGCCCGCCAATTCGGTTTTTACTCCCCCGCCCGGTCGATCCGCTTTTTCCGGTCACTCCCTTCTTTTAACAGCCGTTTGAGCGTCTCACGGTCTTTCATTTCCAACGCCTCCCGATACTCCAGCAGGTGCCCAACGATACAGTCGAGCTCGCCGAGCAGCGCCTCCCGGTTGCAGAGAAACAGCTCCGACCACATCTCCTCGTTCAGGCGCGCCACGCGTGTCAGATCCTTATAGCTGCCCGCGCTGTAGCCATCGTGCTTTTCCGCCTCCGGGCTTTTGACATAGGCGTTGGATACCACATGTGCGAGCTGTGAGGTAAAGGCGATCATCCGGTCGTGATTTTCCGCGGTTGTAACCACAATCTTCTCAAACCCCAGAGAGAGAAAAAACGGTTTGAACGCTTCCGCCTGCTGTATGCTCCCTGCCTCGGTCGGCACGAGCAGCATGCTCGCGCCCTGAAACAGCTTGGCCTGCGCCGCTCCATAGCCGGAAAATTCCCGCCCGGCCATCGGATGCCCACCGATCAAAACAATCCCCCGCTCCGCACAAAATGGCCCTAGAAGGTTACACACATATCCCTTCACGCCGCACAGGTCGATCACGATGCAGCCTGGCCGCATCCGATCTGCCTTCGTGCGGACAAATTCCACCGTCTGCCCCGGGTAGAGGGCGATCAGCAATAGATCAAGCGTTGTGAGCAGCTGGTCGTTTCCCGCAAAATCGACCGTGCCTTCCGCTTGCGCGCGGCAAAGCGTTTCGCCGTCAATTTCATAGCCGATCACAGTATGCCCTGTATATGCCTTGATCGCCTTTGCCATAGAGCCGCCGATCAGCCCCAATCCGACGATCCCGATGCGCATCTGTTCCATCCTCCGCCGCTCCTTCTCCGCTTTAAATCGCAAAATTATAGAACTGAGTATAACACATGCTTTTTTAAAATACAAGGGCGCGGTGCATCCCTCTGCACCGCGCCCTCGTCCAATAAGCAGGCTCATAGTTTGCTTTCATCATAGTGTGCCCGCACGCCGCCGATAAATTTTGGCCTCGTCCGTGCACAAAGCAGGTTCGCCTCCCCAATTTGTTTGACTGCAATGCGGACGGGAACCGCCACCCGCTTGAGATGCATGCCAATGAGTGTGCCGCCAATATCCATCCCCGCATCCGCGTGCACCTCTTCCACTGCCACAGGCTGTGCAAACGTTGCGTATGCCGTGGTTGCAAACGAGCCGCCCGCCTTCGGCTGGGGCACAACATTGACCTCCTCGTAGCCAAATTTCTGCGCTGCTTCCCGTTCGATAATAATCGCGCGGTTAAGATGCTCGCAGCACTGTGCCGCTAAATAGATCCCCCGTTCCTTCAGCACGGGGTAGATGCCGGCAAAAACAGCCTGCGCCGTTTCGAGGCTTGAATTTGTTCCAATTTTACTGCCGCACACCTCGCTTGACGAGCAGCCCACAACGAACAGCCCGCCGCGCTCCAGCTTCGCCGCGTCGAGCACCTGCTCTACCGCCAGCTTTGCCTGTTCCGTAAGTTCTTCCAGCATAATTCATCAGACCTCTTCTCTTGTGATTGATCAGCTTATTCTATCTCATTAAGCGCCTGCCGCCGGAAGCATTGAAAGGAATTCAGGACAGTTTCAGGCGGCTTTTAAAGCGCATTTTATCTAACGCGAGCGCAATGAGCACAAACAGCACTGCGCTGCCCGCAGCCTGGATCGTATTGGCCGGGATGCCCGCCGCAGGAACAATCCAGTTGCCCGTAATGATCGCCTCCGCAATATAGTATCCCGCACAGGTGATCGGCCATGCGCCCAGCAGGGCGAGCGCATTGCGTTTATTGAGCAGCTTTTCTTTTTTAGCGGTAAAAAGCAGCGCGATGCACGCTTTGATCACAAGCGTAAACGGCGCCCAGATCGGCGCGCCGGAAACGATATCCGCAAGCCCCGCGCCCACCGCCGCAGCGATGCAGGCATATGGCGTGGGCAGCATGCTCGCCGCCAAATAAATCAGCGCATCCCCAAAGTGGAGATAGCCGCCGTTGACCCCGATCGGGATGTGGAACAAAAATGCGGTCATCACCGTAATCATTGCCGCAAAAAGCGCGCTGAGCACAAGCAAAAGCAGCTTATTGGTCTTTGATTTTACAGCAGTTTGTGTATTTGCCATAGAACAGTCCTCCTCAACGATTTCTGTTCTTACTATACACAAAATCTGTCTTGATGGAAATACACAGAATTCATAATTTAAAGAAGGTCAGTTTGCTTCTTCCAGCGCCTTTTTCGGTAGGGGAAGCAGCTTTCTATAGCGAGTCAGGAAAATTACAAGCGTTGTGCAGGAGGCCACAAAATCCGCTATCGGCTCAGAGAAATAGATCCCCGTTACGCCAAAAAAGCGCGGCAGGACGAGCGCCAGCGGCACAAGCAGGATCACCTTCCTGAGCAGTGCAAGAAAGAGGGATATTTTGGCCTGCCCAAGCGCCAGGAAAGTGGACTGGCAGGCAAGCTGCGCGCCAAAGATCCAGATTCCACCCAAAAATACCGGCATCATCCGCGCCGTCAGGTCGATAAGCGCCTGGTTCGGGCTGAACAAGCGGGCCAGCGGATGGGCAAGCAGAATCGCAAGCAAGCAGGCAACTGCGGAGAAAGAGAGCGTAACCGTCAACAGCCGGTGGTAGGTTTGCCGCACGCGGGCATGATCCCCTGCGCCGTAGCAATAGCTCATGATCGGCTGTACCCCCTGCGTGAACCCATTAATCGGCATAACGATCAGTTGGAGTACACTCGTCAAAATGGTCATGCTGCCTACATACAGATCCCCTCCATAGGCTTGAAGGCCGCTGTTGAGCGTGATGGTCACAAGGCTCTCTGTCGCCTGCATAATAAAGGGCGAAATACCCAGGCCCATTACTTGGCCAATGATCCTCCAGTCGAAGCGGAGGTATTTTTTGCGCACCGGGATTACCGTGCGTTTGCCCAGCAGGAAGCTGATCACCCACGCCGCGGACACCGCCTGCGAAAGAATGGTCGCCAGCGCCGCACCGCGCACGCCCATATGGAACACAAAGATAAACAGCGGGTCGAGCACAATGTTGAGCACCGCGCCGATCAAAACAGAAAGCATCGCCGTTTTTGCCTTGCCCTGCGCACTGATAAAGGTATTCAACCCCAATGCAAGCTGAACGAACAGCGTACCGAAGAGATAAATTGTGAGGTAATCCTGCGCATAGCCGATCACGTTTTCACTTGCGCCAAAGGCAAACAGAAGCGGTCGCTGAAAGGCGAAAAAAACAGCCATTAGGATGACAGAGAGGGAGAGCAGCGAAACAATACAGCTTCCCAAAATGCGCTCCGCCCCCTCATGATCCCGCGCGCCCAGCCGGATGGAGGCCAGCGGCGCGCCGCCCATGCCGACAAAGGCGCTGAAAGCGGCAATCACCATGATGACCGGCAAGGTCACGCCCACGCCGGTCAGCGCCATATCCCCTATGCCCGGAATGTTGCCGATATAGATGCGGTCTACAATATTATAGAGCACATTGATGACCTGAGCCGCCACGCCGGGCAGGCCGAGCTGAAACAGAAGCTTGCCAAGCGGCGCGCTCCCAAGCCGGGTTTCGTTTGTCTGATCCATTTTCAATTCCTTTCTGAACAGAGTAATGCATTTATCGCCGTGTGCCGTTCTCCACACAAGGAGAACGCAGGTGGCATATCAAGAGGCTTCCCCCGTGCGGAAGCCCTGCCGGCCCGCTGCGCGTTTCAACGCAAGCTCATGTAATCCGTCATATACTCCGCTTTACCCGCGCGAAGGAACACCCGCGGCACGCGCTTGCTGATTCCGCAGATAATTTCATAATTGATCGTATTTGCCCGAGCGGCCAACTCATCCACGGTGATTTCCCCGCCGAATACGGTTACGGTATCCCCTTCCAACGCATCAGGAACAGCGCTCACATCCAGCATGCACTGATCCATGCAGATTCGGCCGACCACCGGCACGCGCCCCCCCCTAAGCAGCATTTCCGCATTGCCAGACAAGGCGCGCGGGTATCCGTCCGCATACCCGACCGGCACGGTCGCCAGCCGCATAGCGTGCGGCGTCACAAAGGTGCGGCCATAGCTGACGGGCACGCCCGCCGGCACCTCTTTGATCTGGGAGATCACCGTTTTCATCTCCATCGCAGGGTGCAGGGAAAGCGGGTCGCTCAGCTCAGGCGACGGCATCATTCCATAGAACAAGATGCCGGGCCGCACTAGATCGAGGTGCATCTCTGGATAATGCACGGTGGCGGCGGAATTGGAGCAGTGGCGCAGCTCAAAACAAACCTTTCTTCTGCCGAGGCGCTCTGCTATATCCAGGAATAAATCGTATTGAATCCGCGTATATACCTCTGCGTCTCCTTCCTCATCCGCACAGGACAGGTGCGTAAAAAGCCCCTCCGGATAAAGCCCCGGCAGAGCACATACCGCTTCGATGGCATCCACGGATCCCGCATCCTCCACATTATCCCGGTAGGGGAAGCCGATCCGAGTCATCCCGGTGTCCACCTTCACATGGATGCGCACCTGCACGCCATCCCGTTGCGCACAGGCGGCCAGCTGACGGCCGTAATTTTCATCAAAAACAGCCTGGGAAATTCCATTCACCGCAAGCTGCTGCGCATATTCCGGCGGCGTATAGCCAAGTATCAACAAAGGGTTATCGAGCCCGGCTCGGCGCACCTGGATTGCCTCTTCCAGATTGGATACGGCAAACCAATCCACCCCAGCGCCGCTCATCTCCCGCGCCGTATATTCCACGCCGTGGCCGTAGGCGTCCGCCTTGATAACGGCCATCACCTTCGCTTCCGGAGCAACAAAGGAGCGTATTTTTTGGTAGTTTCCGCGGATGGCGTCGAGGTCAATCTCCAGCCAAGTGCGTTTCAAGAAATCATCCATATCTCAAAAATCCTTTCGGGGCGGCAGGCCGCTCCAGGTTTTCGCTTGATATCCATATCAGTTTATTATAAACGCCTGTGCAATATCCGTCAATGTGCAGAGCGACGAAAAGCCGTTCCAACCGCATCAAAAGCCCTAGGCAGGCGCAGTCTGCAAAACGCGCTTCCTTTTTCTGCAATCTAACACAATGCCCAATTTTTCAGCCTTAATTTTTTGATGTTCTGCGTCTTTCCCGTTGCGATGCACTCTGTGAAGTGATAGAATAAATAGGATTAGGGAATCGTGCTCCTCGGTCAAGTGGTTCCCTTTCTGAACAATAAAATTTGGTTTATCAATAGACGACCATAAAATGTTGAAGGTGAAAAAATTGGATCAGAGAAACGACGTCCGGAATGTAGCAATTATCGCCCACGTTGACCACGGCAAAACAACGCTGGTCGATCAACTGCTGCGTCAGAGCGGTATTTTCCGGCAAAACGAGCAGGTACAGGAGCGCGTGATGGACTCAAACGACCTCGAGCGCGAGCGCGGCATCACCATCCTTTCCAAAAACACATCCGTCCATTATAAGGATACAAAAATTAATATTGTGGATACGCCTGGCCACGCTGATTTCGGCGGCGAGGTAGAGCGCATTATGATGATGGTTGACGGCGTGCTGCTGCTCGTCGACGCTTTTGAGGGCTGCATGCCACAAACACGGTTTGTGCTGCAAAAAGCGCTCAACCTGCACAAAAAAGCCATCGTCGTCGTCAATAAAGTCGACCGCCCCGGCGCGCGCCCGCTTGAAGTGATCGACGAGGTGCTCGACCTCTTCATTGAACTCGGCGCAGATGACGACCAGCTCGAATTCCCCGTTGTCTACGCTTCCGCAAGGGACGGCTACGCCTCCCTCTCCGCAGAGGCGCGCGAAGGGGATATGCGCCCGCTGCTTGATTCAATTCTCGAAAACATTGCGCCCCCGCAGGGCGATTTAAACGGGCCGCTGCAAATCCGTTTCTCCTCCCTCGATTATGATGATTATGTAGGCCGCATCGGCATCGGGCGCGTAGAACGCGGCACGGTGCAGCACGGCCAGCAGGTTGCCCTGTGTAAAACGGATGGCACGGTGGAAAACGTGAAAGTTTCCCGCCTGTATCAATTTGAGGGGTTGCGCCGCGTGGAGGTGCCGGAGGCGTCGCTCGGCGATCTGGTTGCCGTATCCGGCATCACGGATTTGAATATCGGCGAAACGGCCTGCGATCCGGAATGCATCGAGCCCCTGCCCTTTGTGAAAATTGACGAGCCTACGATCTCCATGAACTTTATGGTAAACAACAGCCCCTTCGCAGGCAAGGAGGGCAAATTCGTTACCTCCCGCAATATTCGTGACCGCCTATTCAAAGAGGTGGAAACAAACGTCAGCATGCGCGTGGAGGAAACGGAAACGACCGACTGCTTCAAAGTTTCCGGCCGCGGCGAGCTGCATCTTTCCATCCTGATTGAAACCATGCGGCGCCAGGGTTATGAATTCCAGGTTTCCCGCCCGAAGGTCATCCTAAAAGAAGAAAACGGCAAAAAGCTTGAACCGATGGAATTGCTCATCGTGGAAGTGCCCGAGCAGTATGTCGGCCCAGTCATGGAGAAGATCGGTTCCCGCAAGGGCGAATTAGAAAATATGGGCACGCGTGACGGCGGCTCTACCCACTTAGAATTCAAGATCCCGGCGCGCGGCTTAATCGGCTACCGTTCGGAATTCATGACGGATACCAACGGCAACGGCATTATGAACCAACTATTCGCCGGCTATGAGCCCTATAAGGGCGAAATTCAAACCCGCGAGCGCGGCTCGATCATCGTGCATGAGGCGGGGGAAACCACGGGATACGGCCTGTTTAACACACAGGAGCGCGGCCGGCTGTTCGTCGGCCCGGGTGTGCCGGTATATGAGGGCATGATCGTGGGCGAATGCGCTAAAAACGAAGATATCGTCTGTAACGTCTGCAAAAAAAAGCAGATGACCAACACCCGTGCCGCCGGCTCGGATGACGCGCTGCGCCTCGTCCCGCCGACGACAATGAGCCTCGAGCAGTGCATGGAGTTTATCAAGGATGATGAACTGCTGGAGGTAACGCCCAGCACACTCCGGCTGCGCAAAACGATTTTGGCGAAGGATCTGCGCATGAAAAAGCAATTTGGCAAGCACTGAACCCGCACCTCCACTTTCATAGAAAAGAGCGTTATTCATGAGCCGCATCATTGATTTTCACACCCACTGTTTTCCGGAGAAAATCGCCGAAAAGGCGCTTGCAAGCCTCTCCCACTGCTCCGGTGACGCGCTCCCCTTCCACAAAGGCACAGCAGAAAGCCTTTTGAAACAAGCCCTTTCCGGCGGAGCGGACGGCGCCGTGGTTTTAAATATTGCCACGAACCCGCGCCAACAAGCAAGCGTCAACAACTTTGCGATTGAAACCAACAACCGCTTTCCCAATCTGTTTGCCTTCGGAAGCATCCATCCAGAAAGCCCGGACGCCCTTGATGAGCTTGTGCGAATCCACGAGGCAGGGCTCCTGGGGGTGAAACTCCATCCGGATTATCAGCATTTTTATGTGGACGAGGAGCGGATGCTGCCGATTTACGAAAAAATTGCATCGCTCGGCTTAATCACTGTTTTCCACGCGGGCGTGGATATTGGCTACCCGGATCCGGTGCACTGCACGCCGGAACGCCTTGCCTATATCCTTCCTGCCTTTGGGAATGCGCCGGTCGTGGCCGCCCATATGGGCGGATATTTGTGCTGGAAGGATGTGCTCCGTTTTCTCGCGGGGAAAGCGCTCTATTTTGATACCGCCTTCTCTTTCTCCCGCATGCCGCCGGATTGGGCGCGGGAAATCATCCGCACGCACGGCACAGAAAAAATTCTGCTGGGCAGCGACATGCCCTGGAGCGCTACCGGCCATGAAATCCGTTTTGTGAAAAGCCTCAGCCTGCTGCCGGAGGAAACAGACGCAATTCTTGGCGGGAACGCCTGCCGCCTGCTGCATGTAACTTGAATTCGTTCCCGCATGGCAAGCCGTGCGGGATTTTTCTTTTAAAAAGAGTGTGCTGCAAAGAAAAATCATGCAAAAATATTGATACTTCTTCCTTTTTCTGCGATAATAAATCAAATTGGTATCGTGTGCTTTTTGCCGCTTCCGGTAGGAGCCGCAGCAAAAGGGCGGCGCTATTTTTACCCGCTTCTATCCGTACGGAACAGATGGTTTTTATAAGGAGGAACTTCTTTGACTGACAACGAAAGGCTCGCCGAGCTGCTTTTTCCCAACATTTCTTGGACGCCGCAACAGTATGAGGAACAATATCCCGCCCGCCAACTTCCAGAAGGGGCGCGCGTGACGCGTTTTTCTCCAAGCCCGACAGGCTATCTTCACATTGGCGGCCTGTTTGCCGCCATGACGGCCCGCCTCACCGCGAAGGCGACAAACGGCGTATTCTTCCTGCGCATTGAAGATACGGATAAAAAGCGCGAGGTAGAGGGCGGCGTCACGGCAATCGTCACCGGCCTTGCTGCTTTCGGTATTACGCCGGATGAGGGAATCACCGGGCTCGGCACGGAGAGCGGCGTATACGGCCCCTACCAGCAAAGTAAGCGCCGGGAAATTTATCAATGCTTCGCAAAGGAGCTAGTCCGCCAGGGTCTTGCCTATCCCTGTTTCTGCACGGAGGCGGAATTGACCGCCCTGCGGGAACAACAGGAGGCACAAGCGGTCAACAAGGGCTACTATGGCGAATGGGCCGCCTGCCGCAATCTCGCTTTTTGTGAGCAAAAGCAGGCTGTCGAGGCCGGCAAGCCTTACACGCTCCGCCTGCGTTCCCCCGGAGACGAAAGCCGCCGCATCCTCATCGACGATCTCATCAAGGGCAAGATCGAAATGCCAGAAAACGCGCAGGATATCGTTTTGCTCAAAACGGACGGCATCCCAACCTACCACTTTGCCCATGCAGTGGATGATCACCTCATGCGCACCACGCATGTTGTGCGCGGCGATGAATGGATCGCCTCCCTGCCCATCCACCTCCAGCTTTTCAAATGTTGCGGCTTTAAGCCCCCAAAATACGCGCATTTTGCCCCAATCATGAAAGAGGAAAACGGCGGCAAACGCAAACTCAGCAAACGAAAAGACCCAGAAGCGGCCGTGAGCTATTATATCGAGCAGGGATATCCGAAGGAAAGTGTGATCGAATACCTGCTCACGCTCGCCAATTCCAATTTTGAGGATTGGCGCCGAGCAAATAAAACTGCACCACAGGCCGACTTCCCCTTTAACCTTAAGAAGATGAGCGCATCCGGCGCGCTGTTTGACCTGCAAAAGCTTAACGACGTGAGCAAAAACGTGATTTCCCTGATGACGGCGGATGAAGTTTACGACAGAGCCGTAAACTGGGCGCAGCAATATGATGAAGCGCTCTACCGGCTGCTCATGGCGGACGAAGCCTTTGCCAAGGGTATCTTTTGCATTGACCGCGGCGTAGCAAAGCCGCGTAAGGATCTTGCAAAATGGTCTGAAGTGAAGCACTTTGTGGCATATTTTTATGATGAGCTCTATCAGCCGGATTACGCATTGCCCGAAAACCTGACGGCTGCGGCCGCTGCGGAAATCCTGCGCGCTTATTTGGCCGTTTACCGCCACGCAGATGATAAAGACGCATGGTTTGCCAGGATCAAAGAGCTCTGCACTCCGCTCGGCTATACACCGAACGTAAAGGAATATAAAAAAGACCCGCAGGCCTTCAAGGGCCATGTGGGGGATGTATCCTCTGTGATCCGCATCGCGGTGACCTCGCGGCGCAACACGCCCGATCTTCATGCAATTATGCAGCTGCTGGGCGAGGAAAAGGTGCTTGCCCGCTTGCAGGCAGCGCTGAAATACTATGAGGAGGCTTGCAGCAATGGAAGAGAATAAGATGGAGCTTGCCTCCAACTTCATCCATGATTTTATCGATGAGGATCTAGCGGCGGGCGTTTACAGCCACGTGCAAACACGCTTTCCCCCGGAGCCGAACGGCTACCTGCACATCGGCCATGCCAAGGCAATCTGCATCAATTTTGCCACCGCATTGAAGTACGGTGGCAAGTGCAACCTGCGCCTGGACGACACAAACCCTACAAAAGAGGATACGGAGTATGTCGATGCGATCCTAGAAGATATTAAATGGCTCGGCTTTCAGTGGGAGCACCTCTACTATGCGTCGGATTATTTTGACTTTATTTATGAATGCGCCATGCGCTTGATCGAGATGGGCAAAGCCTATGTGGACGACCTGACAGCAGAGGAAATTCGGGAATACCGCGGCACGCTCACCGAGCCAGGCAGAGAGAGCCCCTATCGCAACCGGCCTGTGGAAGAAAATCTTGACCTTTTCCGCCGCATGACCGCTGGTGAATTCCAAAACGGCATGCGTGTGCTGCGGGCGAAAATCGACATGGCCTCTCCAAACCTCAACATGCGCGATCCGGTCATCTACCGCATTGCGCACGTTTCCCACCACCGCACGGGCGATCAATGGTGCGTCTATCCAATGTACGATTTTGCACATCCGCTCTCTGATGCAAAGGAGGGCGTGACCCATTCGCTGTGCTCCCTAGAGTTCGAAAACCACCGCCCGCTGTATAACTGGTTTTTACAGGAGCTGGGTTTTGAAACCCCGCCGCGTCAAATTGAATTTGCCCGGCTCAACCTCAACTACTGCGTCACCAGTAAACGCAAATGCCTCGCGCTCGTCAAAGACGGCCTCGTCAGCGGCTGGAACGATCCTCGTATGGTCACGCTGAGCGGCATGCGCCGCCGCGGCTACCCGGCAGCCGCCATCCGCGATTTTTGCGAGCGTATCGGCGTTTCCAAAGCCTACAGTGTGGTGGATTACGGCTTGCTGGAATCCTGCGTGCGCGATCGGCTCAATGCGGACGCCCCGCGCGCCATGGCTGTGTTGCACCCGCTGAGGGTCATTATCGATAATTACCCGGAAGGGCAAACGGAAACGATCGAAGTGGAGAATAATCCTGATAGGCCGGAGCTCGGCACCCGCCATGTTACCTTCTCGCGTGAAATTTATGTGGAGCAGGAGGACTTTATG
>UQUZ01000024.1 GCA_900544375.1 uncultured Oscillospiraceae bacterium | reverse complement strand
GAGAACGGCGGCAGAGGTGGATGCGGATTTGCGGACATTGACGTTAGAGCCGGTGGAATAGCCGGTGCGGGTTGTGGGGGTAGGATCAGCAGGCTTCGTGAAGGAAACATACTGGGCGCTTACAAAGCCCTTCACACCGTTGGAAAGCTGCACCTGATACCAGCCGTTTTGCGCATTTCCAATCACGGTAAAGGATTGCCCACGGCTGAGCGTGGCGAGAACGGCGGCAGAGGTAGATGCAGATTGGCGGACATTGACGTTAGAGCCGGTGGAATAGCCGGTGCGAGTCGACTCAGGCTGATCCTCTGCCCCATCAATGCGTACATATTCTGAGCTGACATATCCCGTTTTGCCATCCCCAAGGCTTACATGATACCATCCATCCAGAATGCCAATAATTTTTACGACATCCCCTTGGCTGAAAAAGGCGATTGTTTCACTTTGCAGAGAGGGCTCCTGACGAATCCGAAGGGATGAAGCGGTAACTCTGCCATAGTGAAGTATTTCATCCTCTGCGTCCCCATCCGGATGGGTTAGCCAGGAGGTAAGGTTCTGTAGAATGTGCTCGGAAGCTTGTGATAGGGACCATGAACCCAGACCCTTTAGATTATATTGATGGATTAGCTTAATTTTGCTGCGCAGGGAACGCTCGTCCTCAAACCATACGGTGTATCGACCGGGCGCAAGCGCTTTACCGTTCACAATATATTCTTTATCGCCCTGCTTTACAGTGAATTCTGCTTTTGGAGACTGGTACGTCTCATCATAAGTGATGGTCGCATTATAGTCGGGAAGCATCCGGCTTAATACATCCAAACTGATTCCATGCCCTTTGAGATTACCATCAGAGC
This sequence comes from uncultured Oscillospiraceae bacterium, assembly GCA_900544375.1. Taxonomy (GTDB): domain Bacteria; phylum Bacillota; class Clostridia; order Oscillospirales; family Acutalibacteraceae; genus Fimivicinus. The sequence goes on along the minus strand of UQUZ01000024.1, from coordinate 36,133 downwards.
TCCAAATTCTCCCATAAAATGGAACTCCTAATACGATCTTTTCAGCGGGGACATAACGCCGCGCATATTGAATGGAGCGCTCTACAAAATTATAACTAGCGACAGGCCCCTCTGAGCTGCCATTCCAACTTTCATCATAGGCCATAATCATCAAATAATCGGCGTATTCTGCCAAGCTTTTATAATCGTAAGAGCCGTGCCACCCGGTTGTCCACCCCTTGGGATTAGCGGCCACAGCTACAGATACCTCCTTTTCTCTGGGGATTCTTTGCCGAAGCGCAGCTACAAGGCGCGTATAAGCGTCTTTTTCTGTTTCGGTAACATTTTCAATATCCACATTTACGCCATCCAGCTGGTATTGTTCAACGTAATCTGCAATTTGCCGCGCCAACCCCTCCGGATCCCGCAGGGCAAGCTGGCCTGCTCTGCGATCCCAATGATTGCTCAGCATGGGCACCACTTTAATGTTCATACTGTGCATAGCACGGATTAATTCTGTGCTGATTGGGCCGAGTGCCAATTTCCCGTTTGCGTCAATATCGAAATAGGCTGGAGTAACGGTTTGAAAGGAGCCGACCGTTTTGACCAAATTAATTTGTTGCGCAATACTGCCCCCGTAAAGGTATGTCATATGAAATGGGAGCTCGGCCTGCACACTGTTTGATGCGCTCAACAGGCTTTCCAGCCGGATGGTATCAGTCAATTCTGATCGCATTTCCTCCAGATTGGCTGCAAAAACACTGTATGGGATGGAAGCAATTAAAATTCCGGATAGAATAATTTTTACAGTTTTGATTTGGAATTTCTTTGTTTGCGATAGAACGGATTGGAGGGATCGTTGCACGCTTTCTTTTCGTTCTGCTGAAAATAAATCCGATCCGAATTCTACATTTTCAGGCAGAATGGTGATGATAAGGTCATAATCGTTATCTTGATGCCTCTGTATTGAATATTGCCACATTGTATTACCCGCCTTTATTGAGTTTTTATTAGTATATCCATATCAAAAAGAATCCGGCTGGAATGATACGGAAACAAGTGCCGAAAATAGGCTGATATGGATGCGGTTTGCCCCTATGCCATCATAAAAAATAGCCGGTAAGCGTTGTATCTCTGTGATCCCTTAATGAAGGCAGGCCCTGTTTTGCTATTCGCTGCGCTTCGTAATAAAAACACAACCGGTAGCTGGTTGACCTTGTAAGCGACGTATATCCCTTTGATTTTTATGATTGTGACAAGCGTTGCTCTATGGATTGGCTCACTTTATAATAGAAACAAAGCACCGGGTTGAAAATCAACCCGGTGCTTTTAGATTGCCTTTCTTTCAGACGAAACCCGCCCCTTATAACACAGCGGCGAGCTGATCAAGCTCCTGATCGATAAAGGCATTTTTTTTCAATCGGGGCTGGCGGACTTTGCCTTCCTTTAGCACAGCATAGGGTTCGCGCATCGCTTCCAGTTGCTCCAGTGGATTGGCGCTGAGGATGAGCAGATCCGCATATTTGCCGCTTTCTACCGAACCGGTGATATCCGCAATGCCTAGAATTTCCGCGTTGGAAAGCGTCGCAGTGTAGATCGCGTAATTGGGAGAAACATGCATCATCCTCTGAAAATACCAAACCTCGCGCCACATATTGTATTGTGTGACGAAAGGGCAGGAAGCATCGGTGCCCATGCCGAGGTGAATCCCCGCCTCCATGGCGGTGCGTACCCCTTCACGCATTCCATCCAACACTACCTCGCTGTTGTAAACGCAGAGCTCATTGAGCTTCGTCACCTCAGGGGAGAGGCGGGCGAGCGGCAGGGCAGGCGAGAAGGTCATGATAATGCCGCCATCCCGCTCTAGCAAGATTTTTTGCAGGGCTTCGTCAAATCCAGCGCTGTGCTCCACCGTATCCACGCCGCCTTCAATGGCAACGCGCATTCCGTCCGGGCTTTCCGTATGCGATGCAACCTTCATGCCAAGCTCATGCGCACGGTCGCATACGGCACGTGTCTGCTCCAAATTCATCTTCAACTCGCCTGGGGAGCCCTTTTTCTTCGCATCCATCACGCCGCCAGTGACACAGATTTTGATGAAATCGGCCCCCGCCGCATGGTGCGCATCAACCAGCGCCCGCAGCTCCGCCGGATCGGAGGCGGTTTCAGCAAACGTGCCGTCGCCATGCCCGCCAGGCACAGTGATGGCTGTGCCGGAGCAATACATCCGTGGCCCGATCTTCTGACCAGCGCGCACAGCGTCGCGGATGCGCAGGTCAGAGCCGCAGAAATCGCCCACCGCGCGCAGCGTTGTGACGCCGGAATCCAGCTCAGCGAGCACGTGGGAGGCAACCATGGCATCCAGCACCTTGTGGCCGAGCTGGGTATGTACAAATTTCAGCACCGCTTTTTGCGAGCCGCCGCCCCCTAGCACTTTGCTGGGCATTCCGGTGCCGAAAAGATGTGCGTGCATGTTAATAAGCCCCGGCATGATGTATTTTCCGGTGCAATCCATTATTTTTGCACCGGTGCGGTCGATATTGCCGATGGCGGCGATTTTGCCGTCCTCAATCAACAAATCTGCCTTTTGGGCTTGGCAGTCCGGTTTTCCGCTGATGATGAACCCGCCTATGAGCGCTCTTTTCAATGGTAGCTCCTTCTTTCTGAATCAATTAGATGAAAATAGATGGAAAGGCCGCCTTCCGTTGCTCTGAATCCCGAAGGGAGCCTGGACAAGCTTGTGCGTTGGGCACGAACCGTTGTCATTCTTATTACAGCATAGTTTACAGAAATTTTCAACTGCTGAGCGCGTGAAAACAAAAAATAGCAGAAAAAGTGAAACAGACTGGTGCGAAGCTTACACCACGTTTCCATTGTGGATCTATGAGCGATAGGCCTTCATAGCAACATAAGCCAAGTACAACAATAAAAAAGCCTTAAACCTCTTTTAATCAACAGGTTTAAAGCTTTTCGGCAATGGAAAGGTGAAAGGATCGGCGCCGCTCGTCTGAGCAAAAAAACTGCGGTGCGCAAATCACGCACCGCAGGTGTGGAGCGGGAAACGGGATTCGAACCCGTTTGAAGCGTTTTTCGATGTTATGAGATATTACCAAAAACAACGTAGTATCAACGTTTTCTGTGCTTTGCGTTTTCAGATGTTCCATCATATTTCAGCATGTTTTCAGATAAATAAACACCAAATAAGCACCAGATTTCATCTATGCTTTTTTCTTTCCGAGGTCAAGTGAGGCGGCGATTGCTTCACTCGCTTTTGCCTGCGCCTGAGCGAATGCATGAGCGTAAATATTCAGTGTCGTTGATGCCTGAGAGTGACCAAGTGCAGCCGATACCGTTCGGACATCAGTGCCGCTGTTGATCAGCAGGGTAGCGTTGAGATGACGGAAGCTGTGGATATTGACATAGCGCAAATTATTTCTCTCGCAAAACTTCCGCAACCAATTGATCGCCGTTGTGTGGCCCATAGGGGCCCCATTCCAGGCGGTAAACAGTCGATCAGAAGGAATCCACTGGTCGCCGATTTTGAGCCGTTCTGAGGCCTGCCAGGACTTATAGGCACGCAGTAGAGTAATCACCTCATCCGGTAGCTTCAAGCTGCGCTGCGAGCTCTTTGTTTTCGTGGTGTCTGTAAACATGCCCTTTTCTTTCGTATAGAGGGATGTCCGTGAAATAGTGATTACGCCGGATGCAAAGTCAATATCCTTCCACTCAAGCCCGAGCAGCTCCGCACGGCGGAAGCCGCCGTAAATTGCAAGGGTAAAGAATGTTCGGTATTTAATCGGCGCTGATTCGAGAGCAATGAGAAATTGCTGTGCCTCCTCTAGAGAATAGCATTCCGGGTCCTTTGATTTTCCACCTTCTACATCGACATGCCGGCAAGGGTTTTCATGCAACATGTTCCGTTTGATTGCAAACTCAAAAACGTCGGAAATAAAGGTTAGGTAATGCTTTTGTGTCTTTGGGGACAAACCGCCACCGGTTTGCTTATTTACACCGGGCTCCGCGAGGTTGTCAATAAATGCCTGAATGTGCGCCGTTGCGATACGGTCCATGCGAAGATGTCCTATCGCGGCATAGGTTCGCTCCTGCAATTGCTTCATGCGATCAAGCGTTCGTACGCGCATTAGGCTTTTCTTCTCGACATAGACCAACCATTCTCTTGCAAGGTTCTCGAACTTTACATTGCCTACAGCATAATCTCCGGATTTTGCTTTTTCCTCGAAGAGCACCTTTTGGCGATCCAGTTCTTTTGCTTCCTGCTTGGCAGTCATGCCGGGATCGGGTGTCCAAGTCATGTGTCGTCGGATCTGTTTCCCGGATGCGTCATATCCGCAAGAAACGGTTATTTTGTATCCGTTACCTTGTTTTTTGACTGTCGCCATATTTCAATTCACCCCACCCAATACATTTTGTATTCTCTCTGGCTTTATGTTTTGATAGATTTTTTTCCTATATTTACATTTGATCAATTCTAAACTAAGTATTTTTCCAACGCAAAAATTGCCGAAATGTTGCACTTGAATTTTCGGCGTTTTCAACAAACTTTGACCTTTATTTTTGTTTTCTCCCTTTTATACAAATAAACCGGGAAATATTCTACACAAAAAAACGAATATTTTGCGTCTCTTGTATGTGCAGAGACATACGGGCTATAAGAATTATCTGGTATAATCTATCTGTGATAATTATCCACCTTTTACGCAATTATCCGTGTCTCCGGGAAACAATAATGCCGGAGGTGGTCGCATGGATAAGCGGCTCACAGTATTAGGCGACCGGCTGCGGAGGTTGCGTTGCAACCAAAACATGTCCATCCGCGATTTAGAATCGATTTCGAACGTGGACAAGAACCAGATCCTCCGCATCGAGCAAGGAGAGGCAGATCCGAAATATACAACTCTTTGCCGCATTGCAGATGCGTTGGAGATCTCGATGCGCGATTTGGTGGATGATGGTAATCGCGTGAATACCCTTGACGGGTCCAGAAAGGGATGATACCATACCAATTAGAACGAATGTTCGGAGCGAGGGTAAAAGAATAAGACAGCTGCATCTGTGGAAGGGCGCGGCTGCCTTATTCTTGGGGGAAACACCGTAGTGCCTCCGCGCCCTCATTATAACGTATCTACCGGGAGATTACAACACAATAAAAATGGGGGAGTTTATGATGGAAGAGATTTTGAAGATGCAAGAAGTTATCGTTGGCATGGTACGAAAAATAACGTCACAGGCCAAACTGCAACGCATCCTGCGGCTAGTGCAGCATCTTTACATACGTTAGTCTTTCTTCAACTCGTCTATTACCTTCTGTACCACTTTCCAATCCATTTCAATCCACGCATTCTCAAAGGAATGCGACAAAGTATGAATTAATCTTTCTTCAGCTCATCAATTATTTTTTTTATGGTCGACCAATCTGTATCATCCAGCGCGGCGAAGGCTCTGAAAAGGGCTTTCGCCGTTTCGTTTTCCCCGGCCAGTAGATCGTCGATCCGGTTTGCAACGGAATCATCCGAGGATATAAACATCTCGCCTATGCCTTCTTTAAGCCAAGCGTAGTTCACGTTATATTCGCGGCAGACTGATTTTATCATTTGTTCCGTAACGTTATTAATTCCAGATTCCAATCTACTTATCGATGCTTTTGTCACGCCAAGGCGATTTCCAAATTCTTCTTGGCTTAGTTTTAATGATTTGCGAAGATCTCGAATTCTCTCATTTATATTCATACCAATAATCACCTCTATGCTTAAAAGACTAGCACAAAAAGTTACGCAAGTCAACAAAAAGTATTGACAAAGTAAATTTGAGTAACTATAATGTTGATAGACGTAACGGAGGGGGTGAAAACAATGGCATCCGAAAAGATGATCAACGAAGTCTTGCCCGCCTACCGTGCTTTGACCGAATCAGATAAGCGGTTTGTCGAGGGCCTAATGCAGGGTATTATGCTCGCGCGGGAATCTCCGGAGGGCCACCGGTCTCCGGAAGATAAGAAGAAGGCATCTTAAATAAAAGAAAGAGGGAAGTAAAAGCAATGTCTACAGCACAAATTATCTGTCTGGTGTTGGGCGGCTCAGCAATCGCCATTGCACTCATCAACATCATCTATTTACTTGCAACACGCCCAGAATCATTTAAGCGCGATAAACGCAACGACGACACCAACAACCGCGACCGCAAGACCAAGGACAGCAATCACTAAATTGATCCGATCCATGAATCCATCCTGGATTGTTTATCCATGAAAAACCTGACCGCCCAAGAGGCGAAATACCTGCTCAGCGAAACCGCGGATGAAGTGGATCGCAGAGCGAAATTGTAAAGGAGGTGTCCTTAGTGGCCGTACCGCGAATGCGTTATCCCAAAGATGCCGCAAAATATTTCAAGGAAAAGGATCCCGATACCGTTGTGTCGGAAAGTATGATCCGCCGCCTAATACTCAGAGGTATTGTCCCATCTGTGAAACTAGGGGAGGGGAGCCGGCCGGTCCGAATGGTGAACTTAGATTTGCTGGAATTGTATTTTGATGACCCGAACGCTTTTGAAGCCTCGATAAAAAAGGAGCCGTCAGGCACAATACGAAGAATAGGTTAGGGGGAGGAGCCACCTCATGAAACAATATAAAGTAACAATCACCAACGGCGATTACCCATTATCCTACACCTGTAACACAATCGCGGATGCATATGAGTGCCTATGCACCTTTGCACGCCGTGCGCCCTCCTGCATCACTCTTCATCAAGATGAACTGATGGATCTCCTTGTAAAGATGCGCAGAGGCGATATGAGCAAACACCTGTGCAGCGTTTACTCGATCACCGTGCTTGAGGAGGCGGATGGATGGCCATCTGGTTAACTGCCCCGCTCAGCCTTTCCGCCGTAGCGCTGATAGCGCCTAAGGGAAGGATAAACAGCCACGCAACCGGGCAAACCAAAAGCGAGTAAAACGCGCAGGGAGGCCAGGCAAATGAAGAAAATCAAGATAGGCGACCATGTCCGCGGGACCGCAGGCAGCGCCAATATGTTTACGGGACCAGACCTGATTGACGCCGTTGTACTTGACGTTTGGGAGGAAGGTGCAATGCTGGGCGTGGAGGAAAGCGAGATTGAATTGATAGAGGAAGGAGGATGATGACCGTTGAACGTCATGGAACGCATGGAAGCAGAAAATACCGATCAAAAAATCGCGTCTTTTATCGTCAAGCAGAAGCAGGACTACCAATTTAAGACCCGCTACGCCGAAATCCGTGCCCGGGAATTTTACTCTGAGTGCTGCAAACGCGGCCTTGAATGCCATGTATCAGTTGGCGGGCTGGACAGCATAACGCTGCTGCTGTTTTTGCGTAGCATAGGGATCCACGTCCCAGCGATCTCTGTGTCTCATCTGGAGGACAAGAGCATACAGGCCGTACATAAGCAATTGGGCGTAATCAGCATTCCGCCCGTCGCGCGTAAGGATGGTAGGCCGTGGACGAAGGCCGCGATCTTGCAGGAATTTGGGTTCCCGGTTTTGTCAAAGGAAATTGCGGGAAAGATTGATACGTTGCAGCATCCGACCGACAAAAACAAGACCGTCCGCCATGCCATCATCACTGGCGAAACCGGAGCCTACGGCGGGTATCGGAAAGGTACGCGTATGAAAATGTCGCAAAAATGGATGGAGCTCTTTGCAGGCTATGAAAACGAGAATGAGGGCGTGAACTATCAGATTGCCCCGTTTCGGGTCAGCGATAAATGCTGCTACTACCTCAAAGAAAAACCCTGTGATGATTGGGCGAAAATGCATAACAGTGTCCCGTATCTTGGCCTGATGGCAAGCGAGGGCGGGCGGCGGCAAAAGGCTCTCATGATCCACGGCTGTAATTACTTCGGGAAAAGCACCACCCGATCCGCGCCATTTGCGATTTTCAGCCGGCAGGATGTGTTGCAGCTTGCCCTTGATCTGGATGTGCCGGTGCCAAAGATTTACGGCGAGATCATCCGCGATCCGGACGGCATATTGCGTACCACTAGGGCACAACGGACGGGTTGCAGCATGTGCGGGTTTGGTATCCATCTGGAGAAACGCCCACACCGGTTTGACATGCTTTATGAGGACAATCCAAAAGAATGGGACTACTGGATGAACCGATGTGTAACCGATGAAATAACCGGAGAACCGTATGGTTGGGGCCGCGTGCTCGATTACATAGGAGTTGGTTGGCAACCGGATGGCATAAAAATCGCCGCTCCCGACACGGCCATGTCAGAGAGCGGCACGTAAGAAAACCCGAATCAAAAAGGCGGTCCTTACAGCTACAGTGTAGCATTGGGGGCGCCGGAAGTCAAGCCAGGAGGCAGAATAGATATGACCTTTGAAGAAATGGATGATTTAGCTGCGGAAGTCGGATTTGTTACGCCGGAAGGAGATAATCACGATGAATTTATACGAGATTAAAGAAGAATTTTTGACGTTGCTTGATGCAATCGCAAATGGGGAAATCCCCGATGAAGCTGTTGCGGATACGCTGGAAAGTATGAAGGGTGAGTTTGATGAAAAGATCGAGAACACGGCCTGTTACATAAAAAATCTGAAAGCGGAAGCTGATGCGATTAAAGCGGAAGAGAACTCACTCAAAGAACGCAGGCAGGCAAAAGAGCACCACATTGAAAGGCTCAAAAATGGAATGATGGAATGCATGTCTCATCTTGGCATCAAAAAGGTGGAAGGAGCGAGGGCGAGAGTTACCATAAGTACGAAATCTGGAGCATCTGTGCTCATATCCCCTGATGCAGTTATCCCTGCGGAATATCAGCGCACGAAGATTGAACCAGACAAAGTCGCCCTTAAAGAAGCTTTAAAAGCAGGGGTTGCCATTAAAGGCGTAACGCTCGCAGATAGCCGTAGCGTTGCGATCAAATGAGGTAAAAATCATGAGCGACACAGTAAAAATCTTTAGTGCAATCGCAAAATGCATGGAAGAGATCGGCGCAATCGGAAAAAATGCAAAAAACCAAAAACAAGGATACATGTACCGTGGTATCGATACGGTATATAACGCCCTTCAACCGGTCCTTATTAAAAACCATGTATTTGTTGTCCCAGAGGTACTGGATCAGTATCGCGAAGAGCGTAAAGGATCGTCCGGAGGGAACCTGATTTATTCTATTTTAAAGGTAAAGTACACTTTCTATGCGGAAGACGGTTCATTTGTGTGCGCTACAGTCACAGGGGAGGGAATGGATTCAGGAGATAAGGCAAGCAATAAAGCCATGAGTGCCGCATTTAAATATGCGTGTTTCCAAGTGCTTTGTATCCCCACGGAGGAAATGGTTGATCCGGATGCCGAAACCCCGGAACCGTCTTGTCCGGCTTCCAAAAGTTCTTCCAAAAAGCGAACACCGGAAGCAAGCCAAGATCAATTAATAAGGGACGCAAGAGGGCTTGCGGAAGAATTCTCGCGCATGAGAAAAACGAACGTAGATAAGGTACTTGAAGCGGTATGGGGCAAACTCGGATTTGCGCCGTTCGAGAATCTTGAAGATCTTGATCGGCAGGATCTTCAAACGTGTATCAGATTAATCAAAAAGTGGGTTAAGGTGGCAGAAAACTCGGAGGAATCAGCATGACCACAATCAACTTTACGGAAGCCGAATGGCGGCAGGACAAAAAGGGAACATGGCTGTCTGTCCTGGTGGATAGTCCTTCCGCCGCAAAGCAGTTCTGCGAAACCCAGGAACCTGGGAAGAAATATACGGCTGAATTCCGGGAGCGTCGAAAAAAGCGCTCCCTCGATGCAAACGCCTATTGTTGGGTATTGATCGGGCAGCTCGCCGCCAGGCTGCGGATCACCCCGTTGGAGGTATACCGGGAGGCCATCCGTGCAATTGGAGGGAACTACTACGTCACCCCCATCAAAAATGATGCTGTGCCGCGCTACCGGCAGATCTGGGAGGCGCATGGGCTCGGTTGGATCTGTGAGGAGATGGGCGGCAGTAAGCTTGACGGATACACAAACGTCATATCGTACTACGGATCCAGCGAATACGACACGCGGCAAATGTCACGATTGATTGACTTGATTGTGATGGAGTGCAAGGAACAGGGGATCGAAACAATGACACCGAGAGAACTCGCTTTACTGAAAGAAGGCTGGAAAAATGGATGAACGTGTCTGTTGGCTTTGTGGGAGAAACGGCAACGGCGATCCACTGGAATGCCATCACATCTTCGGCGGGGCTATGCGGAGGAAAAGCGAAAAATACGGCTTGAAGGTCTATCTGTGTGGGGAACGCTGCCACCGGAACGGGCCAAAATCGGTGCACCGGAATGCGGAAACCATGCTGCTGCTCCACCAGTGGGGCCAACGGAAAGCGATGAAAGAAAACGGGTGGACTGCGGACGAGTTTAGAAGCGAGTTCTTTAAAAATAATTTGGAGGAATCAGCATGTTAAACAATGCCGTTATTCTAGGCAGGCTCGTGGCGGATCCGGAGCTTCGCACGACTGGATCCGGCCTTTCCGTTACATCCTTCCGCGTCGCTGTGGGCCGCAGCTATCAAAAGGCGGGCACAGAGCGCCAGACGGACTTTATCGACGTGGTCGCATGGAGGCAGACGGCCGAATTCGTATCCCGTTATTTCCACAAGGGGTCGATGATTGCGGTGCAGGGCTCGATTCAGACCCGTAATTATGAGGACCGTCAGGGGAATAAGCGCACGGCGGTTGAAATCGTTGCGGATAATGTCAGCTTTTGCGGCTCCAAAAGCGAGACCGGCGCCGGCCCGCGCAATGATCATACTGCGCCGCCCGGCGATTTTGAGGAGCTGCCGGACGATCTTCCCTTTTAGGGGGGTGCAGGTGTGGAGATTGATATCTGTGAGTATATCCCTTATGGACGCAAAAACGCCGTTTCCCGCGCCGAATTACAAAGGCACACCGGATTACCGGACAGGACGGTAAGGACGCTTATCGAGGCCGCCAGACGCAGCGGGGCACACATCCTGTCGTCCAGCGCGGACAAGGGGTATTGGCAAAGCGACCGCCCGGAGGAAATCAGGGAATTTATCCGGGAGAGCGACAGCCGTATCAGGAAAACGGCGCAGGCCGTGGAGCCCCTGCGGAGGTATATAGCGCAGCAGGAAGGGGGATGCGTCGTCCCCGTGCGGGCGCATTTCCGCAGGCTGAAAAAGCCGCCGCTGCCAGAAGGACAAATCACGTTTTAGGAGGCCATTATGGACTACAGTTTCAATTCCCAGGTAGCACAGATCTATGGCGTTGACGGGGCAATTTTTATCCACAATCTGTATTGGTGGATCGTTAAAAACGAGGCAAACGGAAGGCATCACTACGATGGGCGCACGTGGACATACAACAGCATGAAAGCATTTTCCGATCTATTTCCATTCTGGACAAAGCGGCAGATTGAACGAATTATCAAAAACCTGAAGGATCGCGGCGCTATCCATGTCGGGAATTTCAATAAAGATGGATTTGACCGAACGCAATGGTACGCATTGGACGAAACGGTGTATTGCATATACGCAAATGGTGACACCCATGTCACCGATCCGTTACACCCATGTACGCAAACGGTGACACCAATACCAGATAGTAAACCAGATAATAAACCAGATAATAAACCCCCCTTACCCCCTTACGACGATTATAAGCCACTGGATGACGAGATCAGGGCTTTTATCGAAAACCGGAGGAAGATGAAGTCGCCTATGACGGATCATGCGGTTCAGTTGATGCTGAAACGGCTTCGGGGGTTATCTCCGAACAAAAAAGAACAAGTTGAAATTCTGGAACAATCCATTCTGAACGGATGGAAAGGGATATTCCCGTTGAAAGTAGGAGATTCCCAAGGGGAGAAATGGAGGCAACTGGAATGAATCCAGACGTGCAGGCAGAATGCTGCCTGATCGGGGATATTATCGCCGACCCGCAAAAGGTGATGCCGGAAGCAACCCTGCGGCTTATCCCGGATGACTTCTTCACGCCGGAATATCGGTCGATCTATAGCACATGCCTGAAACTGTACCGGGAAGACAGGCAGATTGATCCTGTAACGGTTTGCGCGCCGTTGGGCAGGGAATACCGGAAGATCGTGTACGACGCTTATCGGACCACCATATCCACCGCAAATTATGCCGCGCACATCGGCGTAGTAGCGGACACGGCCAAATTGATCCGGGCGGAGCAGATGGCAGGAAACTTTCTCGCGGGGCTTCAGGATGCAGACCTGGAGCAAAGCCGGGAGGATGCCGTCAATATCCTGAAAGCCTTCGACGGGCCTGACGTGGGGCAATCTGTAAGCGCGGAGGATGGGTTTATCCAATTCTTCGGCCCGGAGAGAAGCAAAAAGGATTACATACGGACCGGGCTTTCCAAGCTGGACCGCTACGCGTTTATCAGCCGCGGGGATTATGTGATCGTCGGCGGGCGTCCATCATCGGGCAAGACGGCGCTTACGCTGCAAATGATGCTGACAATGGCCGAACAGCATCGCGTCGTCTATTTTTCTTTGGAGACTAAGCCGGACAAGATATTCGACCGGCTGATTGCCGCTTACGCTGGCGCGGATTTTGGAGCAATTAAACGGGGCGCGCTGCCGGAAAGCGAGTGGGGGCGGATTTCGCAGTACGGGGATGCGTTTTCAAAGCTTCGCTTCTCCGTCGTGTCCGCCGCAGGGTGGACGGTGGAGCAGGTCAAGGCAAAGGCGATGCAGGAACGGGCAGAAATTATCTTTATCGATTACCTAACCCTCCTCGCGGGGCAGGGAAAGACGCTGTATGAAAAAGCAACAAACCTGTCGTTAGACCTGCATACCCTGTCCCAGCGCTGCAATATTACCGTCGTAGCTCTGTCACAGCTCAACCGCGATGGGAAAACCGAGCCTGATATGACGAACCTGAGGGACAGCGGCCAGGCAGAGCAGGACGCAGATCTGATCCTGTTACTGGCTGGGGAGGCCGGGAGCGACCACCGCGACCTGATTGTCTGCAAAAACAAGGAGGGGCAAACTGGGAAAATTCCGCTCCATTTTGACGGCGCGCACCAGCGTTTCACCTTAATCGACGAAAGGACAGGACTATGAAATACACAATTCCCATGCTCCCGCCTAGCCTGAACAGGTTTGCGGGACGAAAAAATCATCAGGAATACCGGACGCTGAAAAGCAAGTGGAAGTTTTACATAGGGCTGTTCTGTACCCCACGCCCCAAATCCCCATTCGCAAAAGTGGTTGTAAAAATCACATACTTTTTCCCAACCAAAAGGCGGCGCGACCCGGATAATTACGCCGGCAAAATGATTTTGGACGGATTGACGGAGGCTGGGGTGATCAAGGATGACAGCTTCGAGTGTATCGAATTAAGGTTGGCTGGGGAATACGACCCGGACAACCCGCGCACGGAGATAGACGTATATGAATATCCCGTATGAAGCTGTTTTAGGAAGAAATCCTTACAACTACCGTCTGAACATCAACCATCCTGCGGTATATCCCCTGTACATGCGGTACAAACGGTGGAAGGGGATCCCTGTTTGGTGCCCGATGTCGGACGAGGAAAGAATGGAATTCGAACATTATCTTACAGCGAAAGGAGATCCCAATGCGAAAAATACGCAAGAGCAAACCGCCGGAACAGGCGATTGAGCAATACACGTTATATCACACGGTCGTATATACCTGCCCGGAGTGCGGGCAGAGGATTGCTTATGAGGAGGCACAATGATGAAACGGAAAATCCGCTACATGGCGTATAGCGCCATATATACTGCCCGTATCCACGCCAATGTGTTGTGTCGGTTAAGATTCCTGGCAATCAAGGCCATTGCAAAGCCGGAATACTGGCCGGCACATCACAAATGGTGCCCTACATGCAAATATCGCTGTTTGCAGCGAGCGGGCGTTTATGAGCGGGCGCGCGAGGCCTGGGGAATCAAGGAAGGGGATCAGTAAACAATGCCAAAATGCCATCATATCAAGTTAAGCGTCCAATTTTGCGACGATGTGCTGAATGGAGACAAGTGCTTTGAAGTCCGCGAAAACGACCGGGGATATCAGAAAGGTGATCTTGTACAGTTTGAACCGTATGACCCGTACAAACTAATCACCCACCATCCGATCAAAGAAAAAACGTATATGATTACCTACGTTTTGAGCGGTTGGGGGATTAAAAACGGTTATGTGGCTTTTGGGATTAAGGAGGCGGAGGGATAGAAATGGCAAAATTTTTTATGGACGGAAAAGTCTATGATACCGAGCAAGCTGAGAAGGTATTCGCTTCACGTGGTTATGGATTTATGTTCGAACTGCCGGAAAATCTTGCAATTTATCACACGAAGGCAGGAAATTGGTTTTCCACGAAGGAAAGTCTCTTGGGGAAAATAAGCGCACAAATTGAAACAGAAGAAATCGAAACGTATGAACGTTTATTTGGGGAGGTAGAACGGGCATGACTAGAGAGAGTAATAGCTCTGCCAGCTTTGAAGCCGGGGACTTTTGTTTGTACGCATTTGGCAAAAAAAACAAATCCAAAGCCGTGGTGGAAGTCGTAAAGGTATTGGACGATCCACGTGGAATGGCGCAAGTTAAATTTCACAGGGTTTTGGCGGATGATACCGGTAACGGCTTGTTCAACTATCTGCGCCGTACAGGCGATACGATGAACGCCAGCTTCGATTATCTTAAAAAGTTGCCCCGAAAGCAGGTGAAAAAGTGATCATCAAGGACGCCGAGAACATATCTTTCTGCCCTTATTGCGGGTCAGATGTTGGGTACTACACCAAGGATTATGTCCGGGGGATGACTAGATACTTTTACCGATTTGATGGCAGCGAAGCGGACAATTCAAGTTTGTACGATATGCTAATACCATACCAAAGGCGCCTACGCTTATTGCGCAAACTGCGACAAAAGGCTGTTCAAGATGAATCAAATGGAGGGATAGATTTGACCGTCCGGGAAATGTCCCAACTGTATTACCTGAATCGTGAGATCGAGCAGCTGCAACGCCAGCTTGAGGAGCTAGAATGCGTTGCCGAGGGCACCACGCAGGCGATTACCGGCATGCCACACGGCAGCGGAACATCGGACAAGGTAGGGGACTATGCTGTGCGGATTGCTGATCTGAGGTCAATGATCGACAACCGCAAGGCTCGCTGCTGGGATGAGATGAACCGGCTGAATGCGTACATAGACGGGGTGGAGGACAGCCTTACACGGCAGATACTGACCTTACGGTACGTCAACGGCCTCAGCTGGCAGCAGGTTGCAGATAACGTTGGAGGGGCAAATACGGAATACAGCGTTAAGCATATTTGCTACCGGTATCTTGCAAAGAACTGAAACTTGGCTCAAATGGCACGCCAGTATGTGATATCATGAAATTGATGAGATATGTTCAAGTCTCATTCATGCCTTTCTCTCTTTTCACCGCCTCCCCGGGGCGGTAATACCGGGGACTATCGTGGGGCAACAGGTCGAGACCGGGTTCGAATCCCGGAGGCCAGTATTCCGGCAATTTAAACCAATACCAGCGGACTGCCTTCCCCCAGGCGGTTCGCTATTTTTGTACCGATATAAATTATAAATGAGGTGGTGAGGTGGCGAATGACCAAGAAACAGCAACTCTTTTGCGAAGAATACCTCATTGATTTAAATGCGACGCAGGCTGCAATTCGTGCAGGATACAAACCCGAGAGTGCGGGATCGGTGGGAAGTGAAAACCTGAAAAAACCTGAAATACGCGCGCGCATAGACAAAGCGATGGCGGAACGGTCAAAGCGCACCGGTGTAAATGCTGACCGCGTCGTCCGCGAGTTGGCCAGAGTTGCTTTTGTAAACGCCTCTGATGTGATTGATATGAACAAAGCGACGGTCATCGATGGAGCATGTGCCGACGATACTGCGGCCATTTCCAGCGTTAAGGTCAAAAACATTCCGACGGATGACGGAGAAATCGTAGAGCGAGAAATCCGGCTGGCCGACAAGTTGAAGGCGTTGGAACTGCTGGGCAAGCACATCGGGATGTTTACCGATCGGCTCTCTGTTTCCCATGATACGCCCGTCATCATCGATAACATAGGTGACCACGGTGGCTGAGATTAAGCTTGACCGGGTGATTGCACCCGCCTTCTATGGTCTCCATCAGGATATCAGGTCCGAGGGACACACACATTACGTCCTCAAGGGCGGGCGCGGAAGCACAAAGAGTTCCTTCACATCGATTGAAATTATTCTGGGGATCATGCAGCACCCCGATGCACACGCAGTTATCCTGCGCAAGGTCGGGAACACGCTGCATGATTCTGTTTTTGCGCAGATGCTCTGGGCCGTATCGGCTTTGGGCGTGCAGGAATATTTCCGACCAAATCAAAGCCCCCTGCGGCTAACATACACGCCCACTGGGCAGACGGTCCTGTTCCGCGGTGCCGACGAGCCCATGAAAATCAAATCCATCAAGCCGCCTTTCGGATATTTCCGCTACATTTGGTATGAGGAATGGAATCAGTTCGGAGGGATGCGGGAGACGCGCAGCATCAACCAGTCCCTCATGCGCGGCGGGGAGCGATTTACAGTTTTTTACACATACAACCCACCGGAATCCGTTCGGGACTGGGTGAATGAGGAGGTGCGCGCCAATCGACTGGACCGTGTCATCCACCATTCCACATATGAGAGCGTCCCGGCCGGTTGGCTGGGCGAACAGTTTTTCATCGAGGCCCGCCATCTCCAGGGAACACAGCCGGAGCGATACCGGCATGAATATCTCGGCGAGGTTACCGGTACCGGCGGCGAAGTGTTTAAAAATGTCACGCTGCGCGGGATCACCGATGATGAAATCAAACGATTCGACCGAATTCGTCGCGGCCTCGACTGGGGATATGCGGTTGATCCGCTGGCATATATCGTCTGCCATTATGATAAGACTCGCCGCAGGCTATATATATTCCACGAACTTTACAAAGCCGAGATGAGCAATCGGGCAGCCGCCAAGCTAATCCGGGCGGAAAATACGCTCAATCAGGAGATCATCGCGGACAGCGCCGAGCCGAAGAGTATTGCCGAAATGTACGAGCATGGATTGCGGGTAATCGGCGCCCGCAAGGGGCCGGACAGCGTCAAACACGGCATTGACTGGCTGCGGGACCTTGAAGAAATTATCATTGACGACCAGCGCTGCCCAAACGCGGCACGAGAATTCCTCGGCTACGAGCTTGACCGGGACAAAGACGGCAATTTCAAGGCCGCCTACCCTGACCGGGGCAACCACACCATCGACGCCGTCCGTTATGCGACGCAGGATGATCAGATCAATGTGCAAGTGAGGTAATGCTATGTACATCACCAACATGGAACTCATCAAGCAAAAGCTGACCGCTGAGGGCAGGCTAAGCACGAGCGATATCATTAAGCAGATCCTCAAAGATGAGGATGCGAACCCTGCAAAGCGATACATGGCTGTTGGTAAGCAGTATTACGACGGTGCTCACGATATCCTGCAACATGATTTCCGGCAGTCGTGGGTTTACGATGAGGTTGAGACAGCAGCGGGGATTGATCATTCGGGCCACCTTATCACGAACGAAAACAATTCCAACCACCATAACGTTCACAATATCTACCAGCAGCAGGTAGACCAGAAGGCCGCATACATTGTAGGCAAACCGCCCAGCGTCACGGTAGAAGGCGCGGAAGATCATCCAGAGTTGAAAGCCTTTGAGGACGCGGTAACCGCTGTCACATCAGATGAGGAATTTACGGACGCGCTGAACGAATACGTTGTAGGCGCAAGCAATAAAGGCGTAGAGTGGCTGCACATCTACTACGACCAAACGGGTAATTTGCAGTACGTCATCACACCGGCGGAAGAAATTATCCCCTTTTATGACAGCGCCTATCAGAAAGAGCTTGTTGAGCTCATCCGCTATTACTCGGTTGCAGTAGTGGCCGATGGCAAGGAAACGCTGCGTAAGAAAATTGAGTGGTGGACGAAGGAGAACGTCACCTACTATGAAGAATCCGAATCTGGGGAATACATCCTCGATTCTGCCCGCAGCCCGAACCCCGCCGCACATTGGTACAAAATCACGTCGAAGGATGGCCTTGTCACCCGCCGGGAGCCGCATGGCTGGGGACGGGTGCCGTTTATCCCACTATATAACAACGGGCGGCACATGAGCGACCTGACGCGGATCAAGGGGCTGCAGGATGCATACAACCTGATCTCCTCAGCCAGTACAAATAACCAGATTGATTTGGTTGAGCTCTACTGGATCGTGCAGGGCTACGGCGGCGAGACCGCGAAGGCCATCCAGCGCAAGCTGCAAATGAACAAGGCGGTCAGCATTTCCGACCCGCAGGGCAAGGTCAGCGCCGAGCAGGTCACGCTAGGCGTGCAGGAGCGTCTTGCCTGGCTAGATATGCTGCGCAGCGACATGTACAGCCTCGGCATGGCGATCGACACCACCGCCGACAAGTTTGCGACGGCACCTTCGGGTGTGGCCTTGAAGTTCCTTTACACGCCGCTCGACCAGAAAGCAAATATGCTGGTTATCAAGCTCAAGCGGGCGCTGAAAGAATTCATGTGGTTCATCACACAGAACATCAACCTGAAGCAGGGCACAGACTACGATAGTTCTCTCATTCGCGTGGACGTGAACAAGACGGTCATTACGAACGACGCGGAGACCGTGGCGATGATTCAACAGTCGCAGGGCATTGTCCCGGACACGATCCTGCTTGCAAAGCACCCCTTTGTGGATGATGTCAATCAGGCCTTAAAAGACCTCGAAAAGCAGCGGGAGGATGCGGCAAAACGCTTTTTGGACAGCGACGTCCCATGGGGAGAGGATGAGGAATGAAATCCGCGGACTACTGGAAGAAACGGGCGCTGGCCCGGGAAGCGCAATCAAGAAAGATCGCAAACCGCGAGCTTGTGAAGGATATCCTCCCTGCCTACGATCGGGCGGCAAAGCAGATTACAGAGAATGTCAGGCAAATCTTTGAGCGCTATGCAAAGGACGGCGAACTGACCGAAGCGGAAGCCCGTAAGCTACTCAACGTCCAGGAAACCGAAGAGATACTGAACAAGCTCCGCGAGGAGCTGAAGGAGATCAAGGACCCACAGCTCCGGCGCAAAGCACTTAATCGGCTGAATGCTCCGGCCTACGCCGCGCGGATCAGCCGGCTGGAGGCGCTACGGGAGCAAATTTATGCGGAAATGGCAAAGGTATCTGACAAGGAAATTGAAACGACTGGCAAGGTCATATCCAAATCCTACGAGCGCACCTATTACCGTTCTATTTTTGATACGCAGGTCGGCACGGGATTTGCTTTTTCCTTCACGCAGCTGCCGCAGCAGGCGATTAAGACCGTTCTGGGCGAAGCTTGGATCGGCGCGCATTTCAGCCGGCGAGTATGGCACAATACGCAGATGCTGGCCCAGGAAGCCGAGAAGGTGATTACGTCTGGCATTATCTCCGGGGCAAGCGTCCCGCGCATGGCGAAGCAGATTGAGGATGCGATGCAGACCGGGAAGTATGCGGCCACGCGGCTTATTCGCACGGAGGCCAATCGGGCATACAACGCGGCAGAGCTTGATAGCTGCAAAGAACTTGGGATCGAAAAGTATGTTTATCTTGCCGCACTGGACAAAAAGACTTGCGTCGTTTGCGGTCGGCTAGATCACAAAACCTTTCCGATCGAAGAGGCAAAGGAGGGCGTTAATCTCCCGCCGATGCATCCAAACGATCGTTGCAGCATAGCTGCCCATTTTGACAATAAAAACATGGAAGGATTAAAGCGGCGCGCAAAGGACCCCGTTACAAACAAACCGATCATGGTTCCCCGGAGCATGGATTATATCCACTGGAAAAAGCAATACGTCAGCGGGAAATCTGATGCAGAACTGGCAATCAAAATGTATCAAAACACACCGGCCGACCGTCAGCAGCTTGCACGGTATCGTGCCCGTCTTGGGAAAAAGGCTCCAAAATCCCTTGAGGCTTTTCAGAAGATCAAGTATACTGAAAGCGACGAATGGAAAGCCCTGCAAAAGGATTACCGAGACCAACCAACGCGGGATAAGATTCGATCCGGTGATATATCAAGAACGATCAATGCGCAAAAGCAGGCGCGCCACCTTCAAGGGGACGGGTATATTGCAGGACGCAGCTATCTGACCGTCGAGAAGGCGGAACTACAGGCGTTGGTTGACCAATACGCCGGAACTGGGGAACTGATCCGGCGCGGCGGCGGACTGCAAGAGATCATCCATACGAACCATACGATCGGATACGCGATTGATCCAGTGACCGGAAACGCGTCCGAAACAGCAGATGTAAAAATTCATTACTCGAAGACCGGGACACATATGGTCCCATACAAGGAGCAAAAACATGAATCTGATTGACAGGTTGAAAGAAATATCACAAACGCATGGGCTCGGCGAAAGCACCGTTTTGCAGGTGCGCCTTACGGGTGGCAAGCAAATCAGGGGCAGGTATCGCGCCTGTGTAGCTGCGCAGGACAACGACCCGGAATTTGCCCAGCTGGACCTGTACGACCTCGAAAGTGGGGATTTGGTGGGCTTACTCGAAACCGAAATCGACAGGGTCATAGTGATAACACAAGACGAGGAGTGATTGACATGTCCGATCAGGAAATGGAAGCGATGAAAGCTTTAGATGAAGCTGTAGAGAAGTCTGGCGGATGCCTTTCGCCGTTCTTTGATTCGAAAACACACTACGATTACCGGAAGATCCTCGCCTACTGCCGTGAAAAGGGCATCGAGCCGCTTGATCTGACGATCCGGGAACTTCATCAATTTATCATCGGGCAATAAGCGAAGAGAGACTTGCGGGTACAGGCCTCTCTTTCTTTATGCCGTTTTTGAGGTGATCATTTGAAATGCCCATATAACCGAAAATCCGAGACGCATTATCAGCGCTGGGCGCAGAAGTACGATGAGGGTTCACAGTCTCCCGAAGGGGGGGAGCCAAATAGATCAGTATATTTTTGAATTGGAGGATTGTTTGAAACAGGAGTGCGGCGCTTGGCAAAATGGCCGGTGCTGCTATGCATCTGTTAATCTCCAAAACACTTAAAATTATGAATCTCGCTAACAGGGGCGACGCAGCTTTTGCGCCGTCCTTTTGTTATACAAAAATCCGCTGACCGCGGGCGTAAACGGCGGAGCGGTGCGGGATGCGACCCCGTAAAAAGCGTAGCCGCAGGAGGCATGCATGGAAAGAAAATTTTTGGAATCCTTTGGGATAGAAAAAGAGGCCATTGATAAAATCATGGCTGAAAACGGCAAAGACATTGAGGCGCAGAAAGCCCTCACCGCCGCTGAAACGCAAAAAGTGACGGCGGCAAACAACACCATCAAGCAGCTGCAGAACGCCGTCAAGAAATTCGACGGTGTTGACGTTGAAAAGCTCAAAGGTGATCTTGCCGCCCTCCAGCAGAAGTACGACGCCGACACCGCGAAGCTACGACTGGACAATGCGCTGGATGTTGCTATCATCGACGCGAAGGGCCGTAGCACAAAGGCAGTCAAGGCCTTTTTGGACTACGGCAAGCTGAAGCTGAAGGACGACGGCACGATTGACGGGCTGGATCTCGAAGCTTTGAAAAAGAGTGAGCCGTATCTTTTCGAGTCCGTTAAAACCGGCATTATAGGGGGCGGAGATCCAGGCGGCGGAAACGAGCCGCCGGAGGAGGGAGAACCGCCCAAGGATTACGCCGGTTACAAAAAATGGCGTGAGAAACATCAGTAAAGGAGTATGATTTATGCCCAACACATTTTTGACCCCTGACATCATTGCAAACGAAGCGCTAATGGTCCTTGAGAACAATACAGTAATGGCCGGTCTCGTCCATCGGGATTACTCTAAGGAGTTTAATCGCGTGGGAGATACCATTACCATTCGCAAGCCCGCAAAGTTCATTGCTAAGAACTTTGTTGGCGAAACGTCCGAACAGAGCGCCACTGAAGGCAGCACGACTGTTACGCTCGACCATTTCCGCGACGTAACCGTCCCTGTCACCTCCAAGGAGCTTACGCTTGATATCAAGGATTTTTCCGCCCAGATTGTAACGCCCGCCATGCAGGCGATCTCTCAGGCGGTCGACAGCGATATCATCGCCGAGGGAATCCGAAGCGCAGGCCGTACCGTGGCAGGAACTGCGGACGCAACTGATCTGAAGGATCTCGCTAATATCGCCAAAGGGTTCGATCTTGCGGCGGTGCCTGTTGCAAATCGACGTCTGGTACTTCATCCGACGCACAAATACCGCTACCTGACCACGGATAACCTTACGAAAGTTGCGTATGCGGGAACTGGAGACGCGCTGCGCAATGCAGAGCTCGGGCAGATTTACGGCCTCGACACCTACATGAGTCAGAATGCGCCGGATACGCTTGCCGAGAAATCCGGTACGGCGACAGCTGCAAAGATCACCTGCACGGCCGGAGCGGAGACAGTTGCGCTGTCCGGCATCACTGCGGCGGCAGGCACTATCAAAAAAGGTGATGGATTTATCCTGGATGGATATCTTTATCGCTTTGCGGAGGATAAGACAGCAGCCTCCGGGGCGGTTGAAAGTATTGCTATCGACCAGCCAATCCACAAGGCTGTAGCAGAGGCGGAGGATATCTACCTCATTCATACGACGCATTCTCTGGCTTTCCACCGCAACGGCCTAGCATTGGTTACGCGGCAGCTGGAGCTTCCGATGGGAGCATCCAAAGCCTCCATTGCATCTGCGGACGGCTTTGCAGTTCGCGTTGTATTTGATTACGATTCCACCCATAAGAAGGATACAGTCAGCTTCGATGTTTTGTACGGCGTGAAGACGCTCAACTCGAGCATGACTACAAGGCTGGTGGGGTAATGGACGAACTGCATGAGCGCATGCTGGAGGATTTATATACCCTGATTGGATTCGAAAACGCTGGAAGGGAGGAGCTTTGCTTTTTCCTGCGGTCTGCCGAGGAAAAGGCGCTTCGGTTTACCCGGCAACAGGAATTGATCGGCGGCATGCCCACAATCGTCGTGGAAATTGCTGCCGACCGGTTCCGCCGGCAAGGTGTCGGCACCGCAGAGGCCGCGCAGCGCGTTTCGAGCCTGTCCGACAACGGCCAATCCGTGAGCTTCCAGGCCTACGCGGCGGAAAGCGTCCCCTCTTCTGGTTTAACAGAAAGCGAAATGCAGGCGCTGTGCGCCTACAGAAAGCTGTGGTAGTATGATAATCCCCGATAAGTTCAAAGACATGCAGGCAAGAGTGTTCCAGGATAAAACCGTCGAACACTTCTTGCCCATTTCTTCGTCCGGCTCGCTTGGAACGCCCACATCCCAGCCGGCCGATGCACCCTCTGGAAGATACCAGGTCAACTTTATGCTTGTAACAGACGACCTGAAAGCTCAGGAATGGGGCCTCAGAATCAACCGGGACGCGGTGATGACGGCATCATTCCCGCCGCCGGTCGAGGAAGGACATTTCATTCGGCGCAACGGACAATTTTACCGTGTGGCCGGCGTGCAGCCGTTCGACGCATACACCCGATATCTGCTAAAGGCGGTGGATATATGAGCGTGGAAATTAAGGGCCTTGACAGCCTGCGTAGGAAATTACAATCGCTGGGCGGTGAGCTGGAGCAGGCGACGGAAAAAGGCGTGGAGAAGGCCACGAAGACCGTGCAGACGGCCGCAAAGCTGCTCTGCCCGGTTGACACTGGTTATCTGCGCGAGAGCATCCAGACAAATTTTGCGTGGCAGCCCTCAGGTGAATACGTCGGTACAGTCGGAACGATCGTGGAATACGCCCCGTATGTCGAATTCGGCACAGGGCAGATGGGCGCTGCGTCTCCGTCCCCACCGAAGGCACCCCTTAGTTTGGGTTATCGTGAGGACTGGAAAGGCCAGTTTGCGCAGCCATACCTGTATCCAGCACTGATCAATAGTCGCGACCGCATCGTAAAACATCTGGAGATTGAACTCCGCAAAGGCATCCGGGAGGCAATGAAATGATTGACATGGAACAAACCGTATATGATATCTTGATCGTGGCGCTGCCCGGAATGAAATGGTCCGTGGGCTTCCCGCAGGACTTCCGCGCGTTGGGCGACGGTCTGGGCAGCATTAAGCAGGCGGATAACTCTGTGCGCACGTCGACCTCCTCCGGCGTTGACCGTATCTCCAATGTGGCTGTGCAGGTGCAGACCTGGACTTCCACGCCAGAGCGGCGCAACGAGCTTGACCGGGCGATCGATGCGGCGCTCGCTACCCTTGGCTTACCCCGCAGCACTTTAAACCACCTGGAGGAGATACTGCCGGGAGAAATCCCTGCATACCGTTCCGTTCTGCTGTACAGCGGTTCGTATGACAATGTGACAAAACAATTTTACATCAAATAAAACAAAAGTCAGGTCCTGCATGGGCCTGAGGATTGAAATTACATCAGATAATTAGATAAGGAGCTGATTTTATGGATGGGCTTTCTACCATCGGCACAATTTTAAAAATGGGCGCACAATCTTCATCCCTGACCGAGGTGCATGATCTTCAGGATTTCCCCGATTTGATGGGTGCGCCAGATAAGATCGAGACCACGACCATGAAAAATACGTCCCGCACTTATATTCCCGGCCTGAAGGACCCCGGAGATATGGCGTTCAACTTTTTGTATTCCGGCATGGGGGCGAGTTCGAATTACGCCATCCTGAAGACCGCACAGGATTCCGGCGCTACACAGTATTTCCAGCTGGAGTTCCCGGACAAATCCGGCTTTGCGTGGCAGGGTAAAGTGACGCTATCTGTGCCCGGCAAGGGCATCGGTGAAGCGTTGCAGTTCACGGCGAATATCACGCCGACAAGCGAGATAACGGAAATTGAAACCGAATAAGGAGGTCATGAAACATGGCGGCATTCTACATCCTGGCTGTTGACGACCGGGAATATAAACTCAAACTCACCACCGCATCCAAAATCGAAGCGGAGAAGCGCCTCGGCTTCTCGCTATTGGAGGCTCCAGAGAACATCACACGGGCGGAAACCTTCGCGGTCATCCTCTGGGCGGCCCTCCAGAAATATCACAGGACGATGACCCTGCCGAAGGTCTATGATCTCATCGACGAGATGGAGGACAATGGCTGCACGATCAGCGAGAAGGCCGATCTGCTCTTGGAGGTCATGAAGGTCAGCGGTTTTTTTTCGCAGGAGGATCTGCAAGAGATGGAAAAGAAGCAGGAGACGGAATAACCTACCGAACTGTAACGGAACTGATAGAAATCCTGTATCCGCAAGCGCTGGATGCAGGGCTTGCCCCAAATGATTTTTGGGAGATGAGCATCGGCGAGGTTGAGCAGGTCATAGCCACCCGGCTCAAACACCAGCAGGAGCAGACGAAGTCGCAGGCTACGATGCTTTGGAAGCTCGGCAATCTGATCGCATTTGCTGCACATGATCCGAAGCATTACCCGCCCCTGCATGAAGCTTTTCCCGGCTTGTTCCAGCCACCGCAGGAGCAGCAGACGGATTGGCGTGTGATGAAAGCCCGTATGACGGCTTACAGTGCCGTGAAAAACGCAAAAATGAGGGGCGGTGAAAGTCATTGACCGTTGAGGAATTACAGGTCGTGATCTCCGTCAAGATGGAGAAGATCGACGCAAAGATCAATAGCCTGATGAAAAAATGCAATAGCCTCGGCACGAACGCATCGAAAGCCGGAAAAGGCACAGATAAGCTGTCCGACGCCTGCACGAAGCTCAAGGATCGGGCGGAGGCCGGTAGTGCAGGTACGCACAAGCTCTCCGGTGCCTTGAAAGCCCTGAAAACCGGTGCGGCTGTTGCTGCAATCACGGCCGTCGCGAAGGCCGTGAAGAAGCTAACGGACTCTTATGCGGAAACGCAGGCGGCGCAGGTCGGCCTGGAAAGCATCCTCGCCGCCCAAGGAAAGGACGTGTCGCAGGCAAAGGCTTGGCTGCAAGAATACACAAGGGATGGGCTGATCCCCCTGGCAGACGCCTACACGGCTTACAAGAATTTATCCTCCGCTGGATACACGGACGACCAGACGCAGAGCGTCCTGCAAAATCTGAAAGACTCGGCGGCGTTCGCCCGGCAAAGGTCCCTGACAATGGGCGAAGCGGTCAAGTCCGCGACAGATGGCATCCGCAATGAAAACAGCGTATTAGTAGATAATGCTGGCGTTACAAAGAACCTCTCCGTCATCTGGGAAGAATATGCTGCGTCCATTGGGAAGGGCGTGGGGAGCCTCACAGCGGCCGAAAAACGCCTTGCCACGGTAGAAGGTCTCATGCGGGAAACCGCGTTCCAGACCGGCGACGCGGCCCGTTATGCCTCAACTTTCGCCGGCGCGCAGGCGGCGCTGAAAGCGCAGACAAAACAGCTCTCCAGTGCCCTTGGCTCAATTTTCGCCCCGGCGCTGCAGGCGGCGTTGCCGTACCTGACCGCACTGGCTGAAAAAATGACCGTGCTTGCCACACGCGCAGGGCAGGTCATGGCCGCACTGTTTGGCATCAAGCCAACGCCGATCAAGCAACTCTCCGCGAGCACGCAGACAGTCTCTGCGGGGCTTGAGAAGGCCACAAAGAAAGCAAAAGAACTGAAAGGCCAACTGCTCGGCATCGACGAGCTGAACGTCATCGAGATGGCCGACACAGGTGATAGCAGCGGCAGCGATACCACCGGGAGCACTGGCGGCATGAGCACAGGTATCCCGATCAATAGTGCTCTGTCCAACGCGGATAATGTGATTGATCCGAGAATTACGGCAAGGGCGGAAGAGATCAGGGAGAAACTGCGTGAGGTCAAAGACTTGATCCAAACCTATAGCCCGGCCATCAAGGGCGTGGCGGCGGTTGGTGCCGCAGCGTTTGGTGCGGCCAAGATCAGCAAGTGGTTTGGGTTGGCCAAGGCAGCGGTCGGAAAATCGCCCATCCTGTCTAAGGGCGTGAAAGCACTTGGAAAGTCCCTGCTATACGCAAAAACGTCCTTTGCGATCACTAAAAACCCGCTGAAAGGGCTGGCGAATGGGTTTAGCTCGTTGTGGGGTAGCTTCAAACATTTTATGGGCGGGCTGTCACCGATGGCGAAATTCGGCGTCTCCGTGGCCGCGCTCGGCGGTGAAATCGTAGTCGTGAAAAACGCGGTCGAGGAGTATGCTATGGGAAATATTTCCCTTGGGCAAGCAATGCTGCAAATCGTTCCCACCTGCGCGGCGGTTGGCACGGCTATGTATGCCATGCTGGGGCCGTGGGGGTTGGTTGCAACGGCGGTAGCAGGTTTGGGCGCAGGCATTTATGGTGTTATTAAGGCAGACGAGCAACTCCGTGCGGAGGCGTTAAAAAAGGATTTTTACGACGGGGTTGGTACGAGCATATCCGACATTGCCGCGGGGTTTGGGAACATCACACAGGCCGTCATGGACGCTAACCAGCCAATTATTGATAATCAGGCCATCATCGACAACGCCAAAGAAAGCATCAAAAAAACCACATCTGAGATCGACGGATTAATATCCGGCATGGATCGCGGAACCATCAGCGTCGGCGAAGCTGTCCCGCAGATACAGCAGGCGTTTGCGTCGTTGGAGGAAAACACTAAGCAAATATTGGATAAGATTTATGATAACATCACCCGTGCATTGGCGGGGAGCGTTGGAGATACATTAATTACCCTCGGCTATGCGATCCCGGAAGTATTGGGCTTGATAGACAAAGTGGTGGGAAACAGCAAAACTAAATTAGATGAACTAAAAAACAAGGCCGACGAACTCACCGAAAAGTTGATGAGCGGCAAGGGCGACAAAACGGCGCTTGCAGAGCAGTTGCTCGAGATCAACCGCGAAATCGCAAATTTAACCACAGAAGCCGATCCAAAAATCACAGCATTTAAAACAGCTATAAGCAGCATCACAATTGATAACCTTAATTTTAAATCTGCGGATGAGTTTTCCACAGCAATTAAAAATATGGCTGAAAAAGCGGATGCTGCAAAAGAATCTGTATCGCAGGCCAATTCGGCACTCATCAACAATTTGGAAACCCTCAAAAAGAGCGCTACAGATGCAAAAGATATCAAATATATTGATGGCATTATCGAAGGTATCCAAAAAGACACCATAAAACAACAGGGTGCTATCGACACTCAGATGCAACAGGTTGCTGATACAATTCAGCAATCCTTTTACACGCAATACAAAAATTTGGCGCAAAAAGAGTCACCGAGGTGGTACGAGGAGCTTATTGGATGGATTGCCCCTGCAAGCGCCCGAGATATAATCAACGAGAGGGTTTTGGGATACTTTGACGATTTGGACGATTCCTTCTCCGAAATCTTTAGCGGATATGGTTACAGCTCACTCACGGGATACGCGCAGGGGCTACTCAATAACGAAAAGGCCGCCGCTGCGCAGGCGCGGAGCACATCCGACTACATAGCACAGGGCTTTGCTGCCGGTATGCAAATTCACTCTCCCTCTAAGCTGTTTGCACAGTACGGCAAATGGAGCCTGGAAGGCTATACCGACGGTGTCAAAGACCAAACACGACCGGCGCGTGACGCAATGAAAACTGCCGCTGAAAGCATCCAAAGCAGTTTCGAATCCTCTTTTTCGTATAACTCATTTAAGTCAATCGGCAGACAAGCGGCACAAGGTCTGACTGACGCATTCAAAAATCTCGCCTTCCCCCATATCAAAACTCCTCATTTTGAGTTGAACTATGACTCATGGGGCTCAGAGGGCGAAGCTTGGCGGCAGATGGGCTTGCAGGGCCGCCCCTCAGTCAACGTTAAGTGGTACGCCAAAGGCGGCGTATTTACCGACAGCTCAATAATCGGCGTTGGCGAGTACCCAGGAGCAGCAAGCAACCCGGAGATTGCCACGCCGCAATCCATCATGCGCGACACGGTCGCCGGGGTGCTGCAGTCAGATCGGAGCAATCAGTACGACGTGATCTACCGCGCGGTTTACGCCGCTCTGACGGCGTTGGGGCCAGACTTGTTTAACCCGGATATTGTCCTCGAAATGGATAATCGGGTTTGTGGGCGCGCTACCGCAAAGTATGTAAAGCGAGAGCTTGTCCGTTCAAATGAGTGGTAAAAAAAACAAAATCCTCCCTGCTATTGTGGCAGGGAGGAACGGTTTACTCTACGATATCATTTATATCATCATATGAAACGCCAGCCCTATTAAGTAAGTCGGTATCTTTAAAAAATTCATTACTTTGATACGCCTTTAAATAATCATCGTGATTCGGGGCGATTAGCATGGTTCCTATTATATTCAGTTCCGCATATTGAGGGTTGTCTTCTAACGTTACCATCATTTCGCATTCATCTGGAAACTGAATATATATAATGTCATATCCGGCATTTCCAATTTCATTTTTTAGCAAAAACATTCCGATAAAAAGTTCGCAGCTATCAATAAGTTTATAAGCGTCGCCCTTGCAATTCGACAGATCAAGGGTCAATCGCTTAGATCTGTCGGAGAATAGTTGCTCGCTTAACTGAAAAGAAGAAAATAAATCCAAGTTATTTACAAAGTTATAAATCTTTCCTTGGCGCAATGGCGTATCTCGAATCACTTTTACATCCTCAGTAGTTTCGGGTTCGGTACTGATTTCGGACGTTTGTTCCCCAGCTAGATGAGAATCCGTTGTGTTTACAATTATAGCAACCGCGAGGCACACTAGGCCCAGAATTATAATTCCGTACAGTATTCCTAAAACAATCTTGCTTGGTTTCTTTGAAGGTTCATCGCTTTCAAATTCAACAGGGGCCGGCTGTATGTTTTCATCTTCATTGCGATCTACCTCCGCCCCGCACTCCGGGCAAAATCTTAAATCTTCGGTTATGGCCTTACCGCAATTTTTGCAATACATGACAAAATCCCCCTCTCATATCACACGATAAATGTAACACAAGAGGAAGATTTTGTAAAGACTTAATCCACGCCCTCACATAAGGGCGGCCCCAAAGACATGCTCTTTTTGATGGTTTCATTCGGATTTCAATCCACGCTCCCACGCAGGGAGCGACAGCAAACACAGCCAATCGCTGGCCTGTCTTTACCCCTTTATTACAGCATATTTTACAGGATTTTGCAAGCGTTCGGGCCATACAAAGAATAAAAAACAACGAACACAGAAAGGAAGATCAAAATGTTAAGCGGCCAAAAACTTGAAATCGTATCAACCGAAAATAGCAGCCATATCTACATTGATGGGAAGGAGATTCATGATGTAACCGGGGCTTCATTAGAGCTTAAACCCGGCAGGCCGCCAGAGCTGCACTTGAGCTTGTTTGTGGACGGGGCATCGGGGGTTCTGGAAAGTGCGCTTGTGCATAAGAAGGAGGCAACAGATGCAGCCTATACTTCCCTCCAGAAAGCCCAGCAAATAACCCCTCTCCTGGAAGGATTCTCCCGGAGCGAATGGTGCGCCCTCCGAGATAGCGTCGAGCGGGCATTTGACGCGCAGGCAAACAGTATCAAATTCGCGCCGGGAGAACGGCTGTCAAGGATGCTCGAAACGGAATTTACTCCGTAACGACCTGGATATCGGACGGATGTATCCTATAGTTTTTGCCGTCATATTTCTCTTCCGTTTTAGTAATAGTCGAAACAAAGTATTACAGTTATCACAATATAACGTTTGCAAAATTTTGTAAACAAATAAAGCTTTTTCGTCGAAATGCACAAATAAAACGTTGATACGAATTTATGCTTTTTTTAGCGAGTTTTTGCGATTTTTGGTGTGTTCATAACAATAAAATTCTAAATAAAGAAATTGAGAATCATTATACACTTCGTGATTGTTATTATTTGTACAGTGTGACTATTTACAACGTTAGAAAAATAGGATATTTTGTACGTATCACATGCAAATTATCTCTTGACTTTTGCATACCATTAATCTATACTTTTGGTATGCAAAAGGTGGTGGTGAATTGCAGGGCAAAAAAAAAATGGGCCGTCCAACAGACAACCCGAAACCAACACAAATAGCCGTAAGATTTGATAATGATACTCTGGCTATTTTGGATCGTTTTTGCAATGCCGAAAAGGTGAGCAGAGCGGAAGGGATCAGGAAAGCTGTAAGAAGGCTCGAAAAAAAGAAATAGAACAAACGGGGTTGAGTTTGGCGACCGTCCCGAATGTTCTATCCACACCAGACCGTAGTCTGATAAATCTATTATATCAGACTACCTCCGGAATTTCAACGAAGTTCAGGAGGTATTTTTATGTCATCAGCATTAGACCTTGAAGGAATTTGCATGAATCTGCGACAGATTTACGATGTATTATCCATCTACGTCGAATCCGTCAGTGAAGAGCGAGTTGGGGCAGAAAAAGTCAACGAGCCTTGGGCATATGCCAATCTTGCTATGCGTCTCGGTACATATGAAAGCCTGTTAAACTGCTCTTTGCGGGAGATGGCGACAGAAATTGCAAATATTGACCAAATCGTGGAGGCAACGCATGAAACGAAAAAGGAGGAAAAAGCAGCATGACGAACGCAGAACAATACCGCCGCTGTATCGCCGACCTTTGCGCCAACATGTCTGAGGCGAAGCTTGAAAGAGCCTATCGTTGGGTGCAAGCGGTCTGGCTGAACGGAGACGGAACGCAAAACAAGAAAAAGGAGAATGTAGCATGAATAATCTCACCGTATTCAACAACGATATCATCCCGGTATACACCACCGACGCAGGAGAAAAGGTCGTCATTGGTCGCGAGCTGCATGAGCGGCTGAAAATTGGCAAAGACTATTCCACATGGTTCAAGGATATTTGCGGTTATGGTTTCACAGAGGGAAAGGAGTTTTCCCCGATTTCGGGGGAAACCTCTGAACAAGGCGGGAGGCCGCGTATTGAGCACATCCTCACCCTCGATATGGCAAAGCATATTGCCATGATCCAGCGCACCCCGCAGGGCAAAGAAATCCGTGACAAGCTCATATCCCTTGAAACACGGGTGCAGGAGCTCTCCCCGGAGCTCCGCCTCCTCATCAATTTGGAGATGCGCCAGAAGGAACAGGACAGGGCCATTGCAGAGGTCAATCAACGCGTGGACGATATCAAGGATGTCGTGGCCCTCAACCCGCAGTCATGGCGCGAGGAGGCCCGCAAGCTGATCGTCAGGATCGCCCAGTCGATGGGCGGGAATGAATTTATCCGCGATGTGCAGGCCGAAATATTTGCACTGGTGGACGAGCGGGCCGGTGTCAGCCTTGCCACCCGCCTGACAAACAAGCGCCGCCGCATGGCAGACGAAGGCGTTTGCAAATCCAAGCGCGACAAGCTCAACAAAGTGGATGTAATCGCGGACGACAAAAAGCTCATCGAAATTTATCTCGCGGTCGTGAAGGAAATGGCCGTGCAGCGCGGCGCAAAGATCGCGTAAGCATAGATATCGCCCGCACTTGCGATCAGGCGTAGACCTTGGTATAATGTAGCTGTCAGGCAAAGGCCCGCGGATTGAAACCAGCCCGAGGAAACTGAACTTGTATATGACATTGGTCGCACCCCTCGTGGGTGCGTGGATTGAACTGAACAGCGAAAGCGTCTATCTCACCGAGGTAGGCGCTTTTCTCATGCCTTAAAAGGAGGTGATCCCCATCATCTACGCAATCGACGGCAAATCATTCCCCAAGCCACCCTCCACATGCGAGCACACCGTCACGCAGGTTGTCACCAAGGCCAACCGCACTGTCGGCAAGGGCGCGCTGCTCAACAAGGAGCTGCTTGCCGAGAAGGAGAAAATCAACTGCGTCTGGCTGTACATGACCGCGCGGGAATATGCGCAGCTCCGCCAGATGGGCGCAGGGAAAAATTTCTTCCGACTAAACTACTACGACGCCACCACCATGACAAAGAAGACGAAAGAGTTTTATGGCTCCGACATTACTGCCACGGAGGTGAACGGCTTGGATCAAAACGACGTCCCGCAAGGCTATCAAACCGTCAAATGGAGCTTTATAGAAAGGTAGGTGAACTCCATATGCTCACCGTCCCCCAGGAATTCCACGATTATTCGCGCGCCCCTGAACGCCGCACAGACCTCATTGTCCGGCTCGATCCATTAGGCTGGCCGACGGACATCAACGCCCACGGCACCGCGCACAGCCTTTGTATGCCCATCCAATGGGACAAATCTCCTCCCCACCGCCTCTACGCCTCGGGCGAATATAACCGCACACCCCTCGACGGCCGGGCGCTCGTCAACGGCTGGGCCGGGCAGGTCTACGGCTATCTCTCCAGCGCCCTGTCCGATCAGGACTGCCTGTTTGCCGCGGACACTGTCAAACTCAGCTGCACCCGCAATGGCGGTGCGATCAGCGTCCTCACCGTCTGTTTCGACACGGCAGCCAATGAATACGCCGTAGACTTTGACGTCAACATCGACGGTGCATCATCCACGGAAATTTACCATCAAGAATGGCACATCCGCAACAATGACCAGCCCATTGTGTACATCACCGGTATCCGCGCCGCCTATGATACTGTTACGGTCACCGTCAGCAAGTGGAACCACCCGTTTCATAGAGCCCGCATCCGCGAGATCGCAAACGGCATGCTGTTCGAGGCCACCGGAGATAGCATCTACTCGTGCAATCTGATCGCGGAGAGTGACCCGACGAATCAGTCCATCCCCACCGGCGAATGCACCCTGACCTATCCCGATCCCTTGGGCATGTTTGACGTTGCCAATCCCAACGGCGTGGCATCTGCTGTCCGGTCGGATCAGATCATGACCGTTTGGATTGGCGTATCCGACGGGCAGCACAAGCCTGTCTATGCCAAAGTCGGCGCCTACTATTGCCCCAAAGCCACCAGCAAGGGCGGTACAGGCGAGCTGCATGCCGTGGATATCCTCGGCAAATTGCAGGACGCAGCAAAGCCCAACGCCCGCTCCCTTGACCACCTCCATAATCAGAGCCTCGCGGATTTCGTGCTCGGCCTTGGGGCTAGCCCGTGGATCCCGGCGACGGATTTTACAGGATCGGCCCCGACTGCCTTTGATAAAGGCACAAACCGCCTGGAGTGCCTGCGATATGTATCACAATACCTGCACAAGCTGCTGTATGTCGACGCGGACGGCAATGCCCGGCTGACCGCCATGTCCCGTACGCCGGTTGCCGTAATCCCGTTGGATCAGTCCTACGAGCATCCGTCTATTGGGGCCCGCGAGGAGCTCGGCGGCATTGATTACACCTGGCACCGGTATGAAGATACGGGCGAAGAAATCCTTGCGGCTACCGCCGCCATACAGACCGCCAAAGGCGTGCCTGTCACTTACACAGCGATTACGGAGGAGCCGGTCGCATACACCCGCTGCGAAGTGGAGCATCCTTACGCAAGCGACTTTGTTGTGACGCTGGTCTCAGCGACCTCCTATGCAATCCGGATTACTGTCAGGACGGACGCTGTGTTTACGGATCCGGATGAGTACAATGTCACGGTCAGACTGTACGGCAAAAAGATTGAGGATCAGACAGGCTCCGGCACCTCCGAAAAGGACAGCGTGGTCAACAAGGAGCAGAACCGCATGTCCGTCGACAACCCAATCCCGGTCGGCATACTCGATCGGCTCACCTGGGGTATGTATCTCCGGCGGACCTACGGCAAGGCGGACATCACCTGCAACTGGCGTGGGGATGCGTCCCTACAAGTGGGCGACCCGGTCACGGTGGAGGGCAAATACGGCCCTCTGAACGGCGTGATCATCAAGCAGGAGATCGATTACGACGGGGCGCTCACGATGCGCACTACGGTCCGCCAGCCGGATTGGATGATCAATCTGGGAGGTGAGGGCTGATGCATATTAAGACGGGCTGGACGCCCCGGGACTATCTTGACCTGTATGTAACGGACGACGGCGAGACGTTTGACCTGGTGCAGGGCGGCCAGGCAGGCAATAACGATGCTCTGGCTTTCAACCGGATTTTGCAAAATTGCAAGACCATCGCGGACACATACAACAAAATATTCGGTACGGCGTGGAGCTATGGCTTCACGCCGTTTTCCGTGCAGTCGATTTACTCCGCCGCCAATTTACAATTGATTGAAAATCGCTGCGGGGAGCTTGCCCGGGCATTTGGGCTGGATTACAGCGGCAGGACCTGGGCGGCAGGGGATGTCGTTGATTATCGGGATTTAAACCGCTGGGAGGCGCCGTTTGAGTTGATGCAGCACTACGAGAGCCAGACGGCCGAAACGCTTAAAATACGCCGCTGCGGGGCATTTTCCTGCGGCGACAATACCGCATATTACAGATAAGGAGATGATCAAATGGCTTACACGCCAACCAAATGGCAAGATCATATACCAGAGGTGCAGGACGGCACGCCGGTGTCTGCTGCAATCATGAACAAAATTGAGGACGGGATCATGCAGGCACACCAGGTTGCAGACAGCACTGCAAGCGCACTGGATCACGCCTATCATCCGCTGTCTCCATATTACTCCGCAGGGGCGACAGGCGACAGCACGAGCACAATCTATTACACGGCTGATGGCCTAACCACCGGCGTCTACCTGCTGCTCGCCAGCGGTAACTACAACCCCGGCGGAGCGGCATATTACCGATCTGTCTACAGCGCGATCCTGCTGCTGTCCTGCGGCTACAACAACACGACAAAGCAAGTGGTATACCGTATCAAAATCGGGACGTCCTCCAGCATGGCCGGTACGTCCGGTGTTGCAGACGGGAAGTTTGTAGTCGGCTTTGGGGGGATGGCGTCGGAGATTCAACGCACGGCCGCGACAGCGAAAATATTCATTTGCCTATCGCGAGACAGTGCCGCATCCTCGGCGGAAAACTGGGACGTGCGGCTGCATAAGCTGATATGATCTACAGCCAGGCAGCAGCGGCCCATATCTATATCGGGGTTGCAATCATATTAGCGATATTGGTCACGTCGATCTTCGGCGTGGCCTTATCTATTATCTTAAATTTAAGGAGCGATCAACATGTCGAAACCCACAATCTACATCGCCGCCGGGCACGGCGGGAACGATCCGGGCGCGGTAAACGGTAAATACATCGAAAAGGCGCTGACCCTCAAAACCGCGCTGGCTTGCCAGAATTACCTGAGAAATTACGAAT
>UQUZ01000023.1 GCA_900544375.1 uncultured Oscillospiraceae bacterium | reverse complement strand
AGCATTGGAAAAATGCCTGTCGGCGCGAAACGCCTCCTGCCGCAAAGCGGCAACGTCATTTTTGACCAGATATAAACCATGGAGGGATTCAGAATGGATTTTAACTTTCATATGCCCGTGCATGTTGTCAGTGGAGAAGGAGCGGTCGCGCGCAATTCCACGCTGCTGCGCACGCTCGGCAGGCGGTGCCTGATTATCACCGGAGGCTCTTCCGCAAAGCGCAGCGGCGCTTTGGCCGATGTGACGGCGGCGCTGGATCTTTGGGAGATCGGCTGGGCGGTCTATGACGCAGTCGGCCCGAATCCGCTTGTTTCTGCCTGCCATGAGGCGGGGGTAGTCGCGCGCAGCGTCCGCGCGGAGTTTATCATTGGCATCGGGGGCGGTTCGCCGCTCGACGCGGCCAAGGCAGCCGCCATTTTTGCTGCCAATGAAGAGCTTGCTCCCATGGATATCTTTCAAAGGGAGGGTGCAAATCCGCCGCTGCCTCTGGCACTCGTTGGCACAACGGCGGGCACAGGCAGTGAGGTTTCTCCCGTGGCTGTGCTGACGATCGATGAGAGCGGGCGTAAAAAAAGCATATCCGGCGCCGATTGCTATGCGCGCATTGCCTTTGCAGACCCTATTTATACGCACAGCGCACCATTCAGCGTAACGGTTTCCACAGCCCTGGATGCCCTTGCCCATGCAACGGAGGGCTGGTTTAACCCACAACTCAGCGATCCGGTGAAGCTTTTTGCCGTGAAGGGACTGCCGCTGTTGTGGAATAGCCTTGTTTGGCTGGATCGAAATGCGCGCTTGCCGGAGCAGAAGATGCGCGAGGAGCTTTATTATGGCTCCCTTTATGCAGGCATTGTGCTCAGTGCCTGCGGCACGGCGTTTCCCCATCCGCTTGGCTATGTGCTAACGGAGGATTTTAGCATCCCGCATGGGCGCGCCTGCACGGCTTTTCTGCCGGCATTCCTGGAGCGTGGAGAGCAGTTTGAAGCAGAACGCGCGGCGGAGTATTATCAGCTTCTGGGCACTGATTTTGGGCAACTGTGCAGCGTCGTGGGGAGGCTGACGGATACGGCGTCCGTGCGGATGACCCTGGAGCAAGTGGAGCGGTATGCTTCCCGTTGGGGAGATGTGAAAAATTTTCGCGTTTCTCCCGGCGGCTTTACAGCGGAGGACGCCAAGGCCTTGCTGACGCGGCTGTTCGTCCGTTGATCGTTTCATCTGAATATTCGGATAGCTTAGAAAACCCGGCAGAGGGCGTGCTGTGAAGTGCCCCCCAAAAGTTAGACGATATTTTTGAGAAAAAATCGTTCAAGCAACTGAAAGGGCTTGTTGTCTGTAATCCGCAGGCGGCAAGCCTTTTAGTTTTGCCTTGATCCTGCGGGCGTTGTAATCCTCAAGATAGTCCACCAGTTCCTGTTTGAAGTGTTCCATGGACTTACAGATAAAGCGGCTCGCTTTTAAGCAGCTCGAAAAAGTTTTCCATCACCGCATTGTCCAAGCAATTGCCTTTGCGGCTCATATTCTGCCGGATGCCCTTTTTGCTGAGCACACGCTGGTACTCCTTATGCTGGTACTGCCAGCCTTGGTCAGAGTGAAGGATCAGATCCGTTCCATCTGGTATTGTTTCAAAAGCATTGTCCAACATAGTAGTTACTATGTTCAAGACAGGCCGGTCAGAGATCGCATAGCTTACCAGATAGCTGTCGTGCAGATCCAGGATCGGTGAGAGATATAGCTTCTGGCCAAACAAGCTGAACTCTGTTACATCGGTGACCCACTTCTGGTTTGGATTTTCCGCATGGAAGTCTCGGTTCAGCAGGTTGGGAGCAATTTTGCCCACTTCTCCTTTGTAAGAACGATATTTTTTAATTCTGACACGGTAAACCAACCCTAATTCCTTCATAAGCCGCTGGACTGTCTTGTGATTAAAGGGAAATCCACGGCTATGCAATTCTGCTGTGATGCGGCGATAGCCGTACCGCCCTCTGTATTCATGATAGACAGCGGTAATCTCTGCTTTGACGGCTTGATATTTATCTGTGGCTCCTATTCTCTTCAACTGATAATAAAAGGTTGCACGAGGTAATTGAGCGATTGCGAGCAGAAGAGCCAGTGAGAATTCTTGCCTCAGTTTTTGAACTACCTGCGCTTTTTGCGCCGGCGTCGCTCTTCTTCCAAAACCAAGGCTTGCAAGTTTTTTAGGTATTATTCTCCGCTCTTAGTTGCTGAACTTCGGCCAGCAGATCTTCTTCTATCTTTTGGGGCAGTTTCCCAAGGATGCACTTACTTCCACGTCCTCGCCGCTCAACCTGAAATCCTACCGATCCCTCTGCCAGATAGATTCGTTCCCATGCTGTGATCCTACTCCGTACAACACCAAACTGACGCGCCGTTTCACTGTAGTTCAGTCTTTCGTTGAGCTTTGTTTCAACGACCAGTGTCTTGAATTCTGGCGTATATCTTTTGTTTGGCACTCCTTTTGGCATAACAAACACCCCATTTGTTAGTTAGTATATCACACTGTCTAACAAATGGGGTGCAGTTTAATCCCTGATTGCCCCCTCCTGGGAGGTTTCAGGCAATCCCTTTTTTGCAGCAAACCGTGTCGGCCCGATACAAGGGCTGCCGGAGGGGACCGCTAGGCGAAAAAAGCTGTCTGTGAAATTTGTTGCATCAATATGAATCGACAATGCGCCCCAATGGCGAATCCGCATACCGATACGGATTCGCCATTGGGGCGCATTCTATTTTTGCGATTCCCTTGTTGGTTCAGAAAGCTGTGGCCTAGCGCATTGCTCCAGCCGATTGCACTGTGGGCGCTGGGGAGCCAATCGTGTATTCATAGGCAGGATACGGCCGGTCTAGCTTATAACCCAGCTTTTCCGCCAGGGAGAGGGAGGCGCGGCTATGCGCATCCCAGCTTGGATACAGGCCGCGTTCCAAACAATTTAGAATCAGCCGTGCGCCGCATGCCGTGGCAAGGCCCTGCCTGCGGAAATCCACCCGTGTGTCAATTTCAATTTCAATGCCGCCCCGGTAAACGGTATAGGAGGAAGCGCCGGCAACCGGCGTACCCTGATAGAGCGCTGCCACACCGATCCCCCGCCGCTCATAATCGGCATAATCCGCGAATTGGGAGCAGAGATCGTGCGACCATTCACCTTTCTGCAAAAGGCGGAATAGCAGCTCATCAATGCTCCGGAGCTGAAAGTCGGGATTAGATAAAGCGGCGAATCGCTCCAAATCGCCGCAGTCAAATGCGGCAGGATCTTTCCGGGTTGCATAGCGCGTAATCCGCCGGGCATGATTGCCGAGAGCTTGCTCAATCTCCCGGCTCCAAGCTTCATTTTGCGGCACAAGGATGAAACAGCCCGTTCTCTTCCCTTTCGGCCGATGGAGGATCAGATCGACATTCGGTTTTCCTGCAAACAGGCAGAAATCTCCGGCCATTATTTTGGCAGAGCGCGGCGAGCAGGGGTGATCCGCCCAGGCAAATCCCATATAGCCTTGTAGAAAAGACCAAATGAAGGTCTCGGGCCAGCCCGCATACAGTGCTTCGATTCGGCTTGGGTCGGCAATTTCAAAGATACCCACGCGGCGCACCTCTCTTTTGTGGTGATTATGACGCCTGATTTCTCGAATGTATAGAAAAAGCTATTGAAATTGAATCTGCTCAATCAGCGAAGGAAAATCCGCCGCATTGAAATCCGCCCATCCAATCGCCCAGCAGGTGATGAGGTAGGTTTTTTGATTTTGATTGAGGCAGTAAAAAGCTTTTACCGTCCCTTCTTTGGCGACAGTGTCCTCAAATTGGAAATAGGCGGCGCCCACTCCTCCAATCGACACGGTTTCCACATCCGAAAGGTTTTTCCCAAGCCCTCCGTCCCGGTAGGTGTCATGAAATTTTTGCAGGTAGGCAACAGGATTCGCCTCCAGGCTGCCGAGCGTTACAATATCCATCTGTGCGGTTGAATTCTTTTGTTTTATGGCGTTTTGGCTTCCGCCTTCTTCCCAGCCGGAAGCTCTTTCCATCGCAAAATGTTCCCCGCTCATGAGCTCCGCGGCAGTGGTTTGCACTTTAGCGGTAACAGATGCGGCGGAGCTTGTGTTTTCCGGCCCTTTTTCTTCTTTGGAGCAGGCTGTCAGCAGCCCGGCCAATAGGGCGGCGGCCAGCAGCAAACCAAGGCTTCGTTTCATAACAGAACAACTCCTTTTCTGAATCATCTCAATAGGCGGTTTTATAATTGCACAACAATTTTGGATGCTTTCTGGATTTTTAATTTCATTATATCAACACTTTGCCTCCGCCGCAAGCATAGCCGCAACTGGTCAAACCGAAGAAAAAAGCACGCATAGAAAGTTTTGTTTCCAGTGCGTGCTTTTTGATTTGTAAAGCTTCTTATTTAAATTGAATGCTGTTGTTGAAGATTGTGTCGAAATCAGCTGACTGAAACTCGTTTTCGCTTTTTGCCGTGCCGGAGAGTACGTAAATTTTACCGTTATTTTCCACAATGTAGAAAACGGAAAAGAGCTTTGTGTCATCATCCTTTTGAACGGAGGAAGTGAATTTGCTGGCCGAATTCCCTGCAATGGTGGTTTCCGTGATTTCACTGGGCGTATTGCCAACCTGCATCAAGCTGTTGCGGGCGGTTTCGGCATATTCTTTCCGATTCTTGGCAACGGCACTTTTATCCATAATAGAGATCTGGAGCGTTTCCTCTTTGTTTTCTAAAATTGGATCGGCTGCGCTGGATTTCATCTCCCAGTCTTTCGGAATGTCCATACGGTAACCTGGGGATTCAATCGTTTTGCCGGACGAGGCAAGATACGGGATGGTAAGGCTCTGTGTGGCGTCCTCCTGTTCATTTCCGGATGCATCCGTCCCTTTTGGGGCGATTACAACCGGGTTGCCGGATGGATCGGTAACAGGGTTGCCATCCTTGTCGACCACTTGCTCATAGGTTGCGCCGTCGTTCCCCATAATCGTGGGCCCATTCTTTTTGCAGGCGGTCAGGGCGCAGAGTGCGAACAGGCATACCATAATTAGGCAGATGATTCGTTTCATAAATAGGGCCTCCCGTCAGATTTGATTGAAAAATGTCGCATGCTTTATCTACTATAACATCAATGTATGAAAAAGTCAATTTATACGATTTATTTTTTTGATTTCTTTTATTTTTGTTTTGAACGCTATCTTTTAGGATATGAATCGAAGCTCCGCGAATAAAAAACGAAATGCTTGCGAAAGCTTATAGTGGAAGAGCTGTAGATACCTCTTGCATATTGAGCAGCTTGCAGCCAATGTGAATAGAGTATGAATGGTTTTTAAATTTTGTATCCAGCAATTGACTTCACGGAAAATCATGGTATGATAAAGATAACATAAAGATCACTTTTCCGGCCGGGCCGGTGAAGGGGAGTAGCTTGGCAATCGCATGTCAACACACGGCGCAGATGCGTCTGGCTGCGATCCATGAAAATGGAAGCAAGACCTTCAGCAGATTTCTCTCTGCTGAAGGATTTTTGATTTTTTTGGGCACAATCCGTCTTAGAAGGACGGTTGATTAATAGATAGCTGTTGGAACACAATAGAAGGAAGGCAGAAGAACAGTGAAAAAATACTATCTGGAAAACATCTCGGATGTATTTTCAGCAGTGGAAAGCACACCGAACGGCCTCAGTGGCGCTCAGGCCTCGCAGCGCCTTGCGCGCGACGGTAAAAACAGGCTGGAGGAGGCGAAAAAGAAATCCATCCTGCGCCGGTTTATCGAGCAGCTTCTCAACCCAATGATTCTCGTGCTGATCGGCGCTGCGGTTGTTTCCGCTGTTACGGCAGCGCTCGGCCATGAGAAGGAAGGCTATGCGGACGTCGTCATCATTCTGGTGGTCGTTATCCTGAACGCTGTGTTGGGCGTATATCAGGAGAGTAAGGCTGAAAAGGCAATCGAAGCTCTTCAGAAAATGGCGGCGGCCACCAGCAAGGTGCTGCGGGATGGCGAGCTGATCACCGTAAAAAGTGAAGAAATCGCCGTGGGCGATGTGCTTGTGCTAGAGGCGGGCGACGCGGTTCCGGCGGATTGCCGCCTGTTTGAATGCGCAAGCATGAAGGTTGAGGAATCCGCGCTGACTGGCGAGAGTGTTCCGGTGAGCAAGCTTGTGGATAGGCTTGTTCCCAAGGGGCAGGATGTGGCGCTTGGCGATCGTAAGAATATGGCCTACATGGGCAGCACGGTTGCCTATGGCCGCGGCAAGGCGGTCGTTACGGCGACCGGGATGCACACGGAGATGGGCAAGATCGCAACGGCTATCACCCAGGCGGAGGATGGTGAAACGCCGCTTCAGAAAAAGCTGACGCAGCTGAGTAAAATTCTGACTTGGCTGGTGCTCGGCATCTGTGTGTTCATCTTTGCCTTCGGTTTGCTGCGCGGGCATGATTTCCACCTGCAAGCGATTCTCGATACCTTTCTGATCGCAGTCAGCCTGGCGGTTGCGGCGATTCCGGAGGGGTTGGCAGCCGTTGTGACGATCGTGCTCTCCATTGGCGTGACCAATATGTCAAAGCGCAACGCCGTCATCCGCAAGCTCACCGCTGTGGAAACGTTGGGCTGCGCACAGATCATCTGTTCGGATAAAACGGGGACGCTCACGCAGAATAAAATGACTGTCGTCGAGCATTTCGGCGCAGAGGAACCTTTGCTTGCACAGGCGATGGCACTTTGCACGGATGCAGAGGTAAAGGACGATGGGAGCGTGGTAGGGGAGCCAACGGAGGCGGCGCTCGTCTCCTATGGCCTCTCATTATCGCTCAACAAAAAGGAACTGAAAAAAGCTCTTCCGCGCGTGGGAGAAGCGCCGTTTGACTCCATGCGGAAGATGATGTCCACTGTCCATGAGGCGCAGGAGGGGCAATATATTCAGTATACCAAGGGCGCTCCCGATGTGGTGCTCAGCCGCTGCACAAAGATATGGGAAGGCGGCGAGGCAATCCCGCTGACGCAGGAGAAGCGCGAAGAAATCCTGCAACAGAATAAAGCGATGGCGGATAAAGCCTTGCGCGTGCTGGCAGCGGCCTACCGTGCCTATGGCAGCCTGCCGGATTCCTTTGAGCCGGAGCAGCTGGAGCAGGAGCTTATTTTTATCGGCCTGACCGGCATGATCGATCCGGTTCGGCCGGAGGTGAAGGCTGCCGTGGCGGAATGCCGCGAGGCGGGTATCCGGCCGATTATGATTACGGGCGACCACCGCGATACGGCCGTGGCAATTGCAAAGGAGCTCGGCATCATTGAGGATGCCAGCGGGGCCATCACCGGCGCAGAGCTCAGCGAGATGGATGACGAGACGTTTGAGCGCCAAGTGGATCAGTATTCCGTTTATGCCCGTGTGCAGCCGGAGCATAAGGTGCGCATCGTCAGCGCATGGAAAAAACGCGGCATGGTCACAGCAATGACGGGCGACGGCGTGAACGATGCCCCGGCGATTAAAACAGCCGATATTGGAATCGGCATGGGCATCACAGGCACGGACGTGACGAAAAACGTGGCCGATATGGTGCTGGCAGATGATAATTTTGCCACCATTGTCTCCGCTGTGGAGGAGGGCCGGCGGATTTATGATAATATCCGCAAAACCATCCAGTTCCTGCTCTCCTCCAACCTTAGTGAGGTTGTATGTATCCTGGTGGCTACCATCGGGCTCGGCGCGCTGACAGGCGGTCCATTTACGATCCTGCTTCCGGTTCACCTGTTGTGGATCAACCTGATTACGGATAGCATCCCCGCCATTGGCCTTGGCATGGAGCGCGGCGAGCGCGATTTGATGAAGCGAAAGCCGCGCAGCTCTACAGACGGCATTTTTGCGGGCGGCCTTGGGCCGGAGCTCTTATATCAGGGCATTTTAATTGCGGCGCAGACAATTTTCGCCTATGCGCTCGGTTACAATAATGTGGACGATGTAACCGGCCTTCACAACCATGCGATCACGATGGCGTTCCTGACGCTTTCCATGTGCGAGGTGTTCCACGCTTTCAACATGCGCTCGCAGCATGGCTCCGTATTGGCCATGGGCCTGCGCGGAAGCCACAACTGGGTGCTCTATGGCGCAATGGTGCTCTCCGTGCTGCTGACGACAACGGTGATCTATGTGCCATTTTTGGCCGATGCTTTCCGTCTCGTTCCGCTGACGGCAATGGAGTATTTTGAGGCGATGCTGTTGGCGTTTCTAGTTATTCCAATCGTGGAGGTCGTCAAAGCGTTCCAACGGATATATTACAAGAAGAAGGGGCAATAACAGGGAAGTGTGATATAAAAAATACGCCGCGGGTTCGCGGCGTATTTTTATTTTGCAATGAATACATAGAATAGATAAATAGTATTATATATATTGACAAATTATAGAATGATATATACAATAAGGTTGTCCCCAATTATGGATATATTAATGGAAGGGAGACAAAGAAATGAAAAAGAGAAGAGCTTTTGGAGTTGTAGCAACGGTACTTGTCGCTGTTCTGGCGGTCACACAGGCGTCTGCTTTAGGCTCGGCAAGTGAGGGCGGTCTGATGCCCTCGGAGATTGGCCAAACCAATGATGAGATTCTAATGGAAGCGCTTGCAAATCCAGATCTAACGCCGGAACAGAAAGAGCAAGTGAAAGAA
The DNA here is from genome assembly GCA_900544375.1 of uncultured Oscillospiraceae bacterium. Taxonomy (GTDB): domain Bacteria; phylum Bacillota; class Clostridia; order Oscillospirales; family Acutalibacteraceae; genus Fimivicinus. Next base: position 28,717 of record UQUZ01000023.1, on the reverse strand, counting down.
AAATGGGATTTGACAGATCGGTTGGCATCAGAAGGGCAGCCGAGTACGCGTGCGGGCAGTACCGCCGTTTTAAATGTTGATGCCGTTATGCAAGAGGATAATACCAAATGCGCTCCGGCTACGGTTCAACAGATTTTAAAGTATATTAAAAAAGCAAACTCGTCGCAAACGGTACCTTCTCAAACCACCATTCAAAATGCGGTTGGGCGAGGGCCGGCTATGCAGACGGTATTGAATTATTTAAACAAAATGCAAAGCAGAAATACTTACGTTCGCCGCCTTGTTTCTGGCGAAGCGGATTTTCTAAACTGTGTTCGCACGATGTATAGTAAAATAAATGCACCGATTATTTTCACATTAGCCTCTTATGATACTGTTTACTGGCCCTATAAAACGGATGGACATTACACGAATTTAGTGGGATATTCAAATCCCAATCGCGATAATCCAGATCCGGCTCGAAATTCTTATTATATTGTAGATCCTTACTACTTCCCTAAGTATGGACATGGAATTTATGCCGACGGAAAATTTACGAGAAGTTTTACTCAACTTTGGAAAGTAAATACGAATAAAATGGGTGTAGGTCAGAATGCGATTGGGTATTAACGAATGAAAGGGTGACAGGGCATGCATGCCAAGGGGCTTGCCGCTTTCCTATCTTTTCTGATGTTGTTCCTTCTGCTCCTTACAGGCTGCGGCGGCACGCAGCGGAGTGATCCGGAGCAGACGACAGGCTCGGAGCAGGAGCCAAGCTCCCTGCGTTCGGCTTCCTCGGAAACGCTCCCATTCTCCCTCAAAAATCCCTCTGCGCCGAAGCGGATTTCCAACCAGCAGGCCCAATTGCTGTTTGATTCATCTTCCGCAAAGGGTGAGGCAAAAAAAATCCGCTACCTGAGCAATTTCTGCGGGGATCTTTTTTGTATGAGCTATGCAGGGCTGGATGGAGAGCAGGATTCCAACATCACCAGTTTTGCGATTTATGATGGCAAAACGCAGAAGGCCACACAGGTCGGCCAGATCGCCAATACGACCGCCTCCAGCGGGGATGCGGTTTTCATGGACGGGCGATATTTTTACACCTGGTATGGCAGTGCGGATGCTGGCGGCGCCGATATCAACAATTTGATTCGGATTGATACGAAGGATAAAAAGTTTAGCGTTGTGGCGAAGCGGAAAAACGTGGCCGCGCTGATTAACCTCAGCAAGCTGTCGGCAACGGAATTCATTGGCTACGTCCCCCGCCAAGAGGAAGATTCTATCGTCACGGAGATCGAGAAATACGATGGAAAAACCGGACAGCGCAAAACGATCCTGAAAAATGAATTTTTCTATCAGGGGGGCGAGCAGAACAGCCGGGGCACGGTTCTCGAGGTTGCCTGCGCCGCTGACGGCAAGATCTATGGCCTGGGCAGGCAGAAAAAAAACGGGGAGGATCACTGCTACCTTTACACCTACGATGGCAATGGGAAACTACTCTCTCAAACGGAGGAGGCGGAGATTGGTAAAGAAATTGGCGCCCCGCTGCACATGGATATTGTCGGCAACCTGTTGGTCGTGAAGGATTATAGCAGCTTGCGCGCTTCGCTTTTTATCCGGAGGGGGGAACATTATGAGCTGTTATTTGGAACAGATCAGGAGTATGATTTTGCAGGGAATTTAGAGAGCCTGTATAACAGTGAAAAAACGCCCTATCTGTATTTTCAAAAAAATAGTCTTGCCCGGTCAGCGGAGGCTGGAAAGCCCGTTATCTATGCAGTACATACGCAGACGGGGGAGATTACCCGGCTCCAGATGGACAGTGATTCAGAATATCCATTTCTTGACCGGATCAATATGGATGAGGGCGGGAATCTTCTGTTGCTATACCGGAAAGACGCGTACGGGCAGGAATTCAGAGCATATCGGGTAGACGGATCGTCCCTACAAAAAATCCTTTCCGAATAAAAGTGCCTATCAAAAATCTGTTGCGAAGTGTTTCACATTTCGCAACAGATTTTTCTTAACGAGGAGGCGGCTTCTAAGGCGCCACGAGAGAACGTCTTCATAACCACATAGGGTTCAAGCCTTGTAAACCTATCAGCAGGGCAGCGGTTACCCCAAGGCTGGCGTGTGCGTCTTTATCAAACCGGCCGTTGCAGAACGCATCTGCAACGGCCGGTTTGTAAAGCTTTAATTTTGCGGCTACCGCTCCTCCCGGAAATAATTTATCCCACAGCCTGCGGGTTGGGTGTTCTCTTTGCTCTTCCGGATAGAGGTGACGATCAGCACGATGGCTGTCACGAGGAAGGGCAGCATGTCGAAAATTGCCTCCGGGATGGTGACGATGTTTTTTGGAATATAAAATTTTAGGATGTTGAACGCGCCAAAGATAAAGGAGCCGAGAATCGCCTTGAATGGGTTCCAGCTTGCAAAGATCACGAGCGCTACGGCGATCCATCCAAGGCCGTTGACGCTGTCGGTTACCCAAATGCCGCCGCAGAGCACCAGCGAGATGTAGGCGCCGCCAATGCCGCAGACCCCGCCGCCGAGCAGGATATTGAAATATTTCACACGGGTGACGTTAACGCCCGCCGCATCGGCCGCGCCGGGATTTTCACCAACCGCGCAGAGGTTGAGGCCTTTGCGCGTGTGCAGGATGTATATGCCCATCAAAATGCATAGAAGAATCCCAAAATAAACGAAGGGGTTATATTGAAAAAAGAGCTTTCCAACATAGGGGATGTCGCTGAGCACGGGAATATGAATCGCCTGCACAGTGTTAGTGATTTTATCCGATAGCTTCAGCACGTCGATTCCGGCCGATTCGCGCAGAAAATCCCCGAAAAAATTGGCGAAACCCACGCCAAAAATCGTCAAGGTAAGGCCTGTCACGTTTTGGTTTGCTTTGAGCGTAACAGTCAAAAACGCATAGATGAGGGCGGAGAGGAGGCCTGCGAGAAATGCGCCAAGCACAGCGAGCACAATGTTTTGTGTGGTAAAGCCCACATAAAACCCTGCGATGGCGCCAATGGACATCATACCCTCCACGCCAAGATTCAGGTTGCCCGCTTTTTCCGTGACAATTTCGCCGAGCGTGCCAAACATCAGGGGCGTGCCAGCCAAAAGCGCGGCGTGCAGAAAGTTAACAAAGGTGTTCATTTGGCGTTGCCCCCTTTCTTGCGAAACGCAAAGGAGTAGCGAATGAAAAATTCACATCCCAGAATGAAAAACAGGATCACGCCCTGTAAAATATCCGCGGCATAGGAGGAAAGGCCGAATGCGGTTTGAATCACGCCGCTGCCCTTTTCCAGAATGCTAAAAAACGCTGTAAAAACAAGAATCACAAAGGGATTGAGCTGGCCAAGCCAGGCGACAATAATTGCCGTAAAGCCCACACCGCTCGCAACGCCTGTGGAGAGTGTAAAATCGGTGCCGGTAACCTGGAGCATGCCGGCAATGCCGGAGATTGCCCCGCTGAGAACCATCGTTACGATCATCACGCGCTTCACGTTGATGCCGGCATACCGGGCCGTGGCCTGGCTTTCGCCCACCACGCTGATTTCATAGCCGCTTTTGGTATAGCGCAGGTAAACGAATACAAGCACCACAAGCAGGAGACCGATGATCCATCCGAACTGCACGCCGAAAATTTTGCCGAGGTAGGCGTTCGGATCAAAAGTAGCGATTTTAGGGAAGCCGCGCGCCTCCGGATCCTGCCACGGCCCTTGGCGCAGGTAATCGACGATATAATAGGCAATATAGTTGAGCATCAGCGTCAACAGTGTTTCATTGGTGTTGAAGCGCGCCTTAAATACAGCGGGGATCAGCCCCCAGAGGCCGCCCCCGATTATACCGGCCAGGAAACAGGCCAGCATCAGCAAAAGGTGCGGCCAATCGCTGTGAAACAGCGCAAAATATGTGGCGAACACCGCGCCCATAATCAGCTGCCCCTCCGCGCCGATATTCCAAAACTTCATTTTGAAGGCAAGGGTCACGCCGAGAGAAGTGACCAACAGAGGAATGCCGATTTTCACCGTGGACTGAATGGCAATTTTGCTGCGGAAGCAGCCGCGGATCATCTCGGCATAAACGTTCAGCGGGTTTTGCCCCAGCATCAGGATGAATAGCGCCCCTGCGGCGATGGCAAGGAGAAATGCACCCACGCGGAGCAGTGAGGCCTGCCATGGTGGGAGCTCTGGCTTTTTTACCACACGGAGCAGCGGTTCCGGCGAACTGCGCCGGGTCGCCAAAGAGGATGGGGTAGGCTTACTCATTGGGCGTCTGCCTCCTTTTTGATCGTTTCTCCGGCCATGAGGAGGCCGATTTGCTCTTTGGTGGCGCTCTGTGCCTCTAGAATGCCGGTGACCGCTCCATGGCACAGCACCATGATCCGGTCGCACAGCTCCAGCAGCACATCGAGATCTTCTCCGATGAAGAGCACTGCCACGCCTTTTTTCTTCTGCTCATTGAGTAGGTCGTAAATCGTGTAGGAGGAGTTGATATCCAACCCGCGCACTGGGTAAGCCGTGATCAGTAGCTGCGGCTCGGATTCAATTTCGCGCCCAAGCAACACCTTTTGCACATTGCCGCCAGAAAGGCGGGAAACCGGGGTCGTCACGCCGGGCGTGACGATTTCGAGCGTATCAATCAGCCGCAGGGCGAGCTCCCTTGCCGGTTTTTTATTGATAAAAGGGGATTTTCCGTTTTTGTAGGATTTGAGCAGCATGTTATCCGTCATACCCATGGAGGCAACCAGGCCCATGCCCAGCCTATCCTCTGGTATAAAGCTCATGCTGATGCCCATCTTTATAATTTCACGGGGCGATTTGCCCACGATATTTTCTTTTTTATAAAGGATCGCACCCTTTTCCGCGTGCATCAGGCCGGCGACGGTTTCGCACAGCTCCTTCTGTCCGCTGCCTGCAACGCCCGCAACGCCGAGAATTTCGCCGCCGTTTAAGTCGAAGGAGATATCGTTGAGCGCATAGACGCCGTCTTCATTGCGCACGGAGAGATGATGCACTTCAAACAGGGCCTTTTCCTGTTTCACACAGGGCCTTTCAATTTGTAGGGATACCTTTTTGCCAACCATCAGTTCTGTGAGCTCCTGAGCGTTGGTTTCCGCCGTCGCCACCGTGGCAACGCTTTTCCCCTTGCGCAGGATGGTTACGCGGTCGCTGATGGCGAGCACTTCGTTCAATTTATGCGTAATAATGATCACGGCGCAGCCCTGGTCACGCATGCTGCGCAGGATGGAGAAGAGCTTGTCCGTTTCCTGTGGCGTGAGCACAGCCGTCGGCTCATCGAGGATCAAGATGTCCGCGCCTCGGTAAAGCACCTTGAGAATCTCAACCGTTTGCTTTTCACTAACGGACATGTTGTAGGTTTTTTTCAGTGGGTCAATTTCCAAACCATATTTTTGACAGAGGGAAGTGATTTCTCCTGCCAGCGCTTTTTTTCGCAGGCGGCGATCTTTTTCCGTGCCCATGACAATGTTGTCCTGCGCAGTGAAAACATCCACCAGCTTGAAATGCTGGTGGATCATGCCGATGCCGAGCGACAGCGCATCATGGGGGGAAGCGATCGTGCGCCGCTCGCCCCGAACGTAGATTGTGCCGCTATCCGGATGGTAAATGCCGGATAGCATATTCATCAGCGTTGTCTTACCGGACCCATTTTCGCCAAGCAGGGCGAGAATCTCGCCCTGCTTGACGGACAGGCTGATATCATCATTGGCGACAACCGGGCCAAAGGTCTTTGTAATGTGTTTGAGTTCAATCGCAAAGTTTTGTTCAACCGTATCCAAATGAGATACCACCCATCTTCTTAAAGATTGCTGTTTTTATTTCGCTTCCACGTTATCAACATACCAGTTGAGCTTGCCGGCGATATAGTCATCCTTGAGATAGTCGCCGCTCTTGACCTGCTCTTTGCCGGTGTTATCCTTCAGCGGGCCGGCAAAAACTTTCAGGGTGCCGTCAACAATCGAAGCTCTTGCTTTCTCAATCGCTTCTTTTGTTCCATCCGCACAGTTGGCGGACAGCGGGGAAATATCTACGAGGCCTTCCTTCATGCCGTCGAAATAGTTGGTCGGCGTCCAGGTGCCGTCGATGACCTGCTTTACGGCTTGCGTGTAGTACACGCCCCAATTCCAAACCGTGGCGGTCAAATGCGCCTTGGGAGCTTCAGCAGTCATATCCGAGTTGTAGCCGCAGCCCCAAACGCCTCTTTCCTCAGCGGCGATCTGCGGCTGAGCGGTATCCTGATGCTGAGCGATGACGTCGCAGCCAAGATCAAGCAGGGCGATGGCGGCGCTCTTTTCCTTATTCAAGTCAAACCAAGTGTTGGTTACTTTTACATAGACTTTGGCGTCTTTATTCACGCTCTTAACACCGAGGGCAAATGCGTCGATACCACCGGTGACCTCGGGGTTGCTGCTTCCCTGTGCGGCAACATAGCCGATCTTGTTGCTTTTGGTTTTCAGGCCGGCTGCAATGCCGGTGAGATAACGAGCCTCATAGATGCGGCCGAAATAATTGTTGAGATTTTTACCATTATTCTTGTAGCCGGAGCAGTGGGAGAAGATGACCTCCGGATACTCCGCAGCGAGCTGCTCCATTGTATCCATATAGCCGTAGCTTGTGCCAAAGATGATATTGCAGCCCTCTTCTATACATTCCCTAATGGCAGTTTCAATCGCTTTTTTATCCTGGTCGTCAATGTTATTCTTGCGAATAATCTGGTTGTCTTGCAGGCCGAGCGTTTTCTGCATGTCCACAATTCCTTGGTCATGCGCGTGGGTGTAGCCGGAGGTGTCCTTCGGATTTCCAATGTGGATAACGCCGACTTTGATCTGCCCTTTTGCAACAGGAGCGAACGTGCTTTTTGGAGCCTCAGATGCATTGTTGTTGGATGATTCTCCCGTGTCGCCGCCGCCAGAACAGGCCGCAAGGGCGAAAACCATTGCAAGAGCCATCAGCAGGGCGAGCGCCTTGGTGAACTTCTTCATTTTTGATTCCTCCAAAATATTTTTATGTTACGGAAAAGCGCCGGAAGCCCGGCCCCTTTCCTAACAGTCCTGTGATGTAAATACGACCGTGCCGTTTTTCATGGATTCTACGATGGCCAGAGATTCCAGATGGATACCCATCCCTCGAATGAGCGCTCCGCCCGGCTGGAAGCCCTTTTCAATCACGATTCCGATCCCCTCCAGCGTAGATCCTGCCTGATCGAGAATGTCCTTGAGCCCGATGAGCGCGCGCCCATTTGCCAAGAAATCATCGATAACGAGCACATGATCGTCCGGCCCAAGATAATCTTTTGAAACCCCGATCAGATAGGCTTTATTTTTTGTGAAGGAGAAAACCTCGCTGGTATAGAGGTTTTCGCCCACATTGCGGTGCGCCCCTTTTTTGGCAAAAACAACAGGCACAGAGAAATATTGCGCCGCAATGCACGCGATCCCTATACCTGATGCCTCGATCGTTAAAATTTTATTGATGGGTGCGGATTGGAATAAGCGGTGGAATTCCTTCCCGATCTCATTGAGCAGAGTAACGTCGATTTGATGGTTTAAAAACATATCGACTTTTAAAATGTCATCGCCCAAAACTTTGCCGTCCCGCAAAATTCGCTCTTCCAGAAGCTTCATAAACGCTTGCCCATCCCTCTCAGTTCATCTGAAGGCCTGTTCCCTCGATGATCTGCCATAATAAAGGCCTTGGCAACATTTCCTGAATGAAACCGAAAAAGCAGCCGATGGATTACCAGCTGCTATCCTGCTCCAATTTTCCTCATGCCGCAATCGCCTTATGATATCAAAGATAGTTTATAATAATCTCGGATAGAAATCAAGTCTATGCTGCTCTTTTTTCGGAGAAAGAGGACATTTTTACGCTTTTTTGGGACGCGGTATCAGAAAGAAAAGCATGGTCAGGGGATATGCGTCCTCTTTACTGCGGCCGATCAATGCTTGCTGCCGGAAATTAGGCTCATTTGCGTGCTACATGAACCATAGAAACGCCCTGCCGGATTGGTCCGACAGGGCGTTTTGCAATCAATCCAGAAAATCCTTGAGTTTTTTGCTGCGGCTCGGATGGCGCAATTTTCGCAGCGCCTTCGCCTCGATCTGACGGATGCGCTCACGGGTGACGTTGAATTCTTTGCCGACCTCCTCTAGCGTGCGCGGGTGGCCATCCTCCAGCCCGAAGCGCAGGGAGAGCACCTTTTCCTCCCGCGGCGTGAGCGTTTTGAGCACGTCGCCGAGCTGCTCCTTGAGCAGGAGCATGGAGGCCGCGTCCGCCGGGGCGAGCGCGTCGTCATCCGGAATGAAATCGCCCAGGTGGCTATCCTCCTCCTCGCCGATGGGCGTTTCAAGGGAGACGGGCTCCTGTGCGACGCGCAGAATCTCGCGCACCTTGTCAACCGGCATATCAAGCTCCGCGGCGATTTCCTCCGCCGTCGGGTCACGCCCGTTTTTGTGCAGAAGCTGGCTGTTGGTTTTCTTCACCTTGTTGATGGTTTCCACCATATGCACGGGGATACGGATGGTGCGCGCCTGATCCGCGATCGCGCGGGTGATGGCTTGGCGAATCCACCAGGTCGCGTAGGTAGAAAATTTGAATCCCTTGGTGTAGTCAAACTTATCCACCGCCTTGATCAGGCCGAGGTTGCCCTCCTGGATCAGGTCGAGGAACTGCATGCCGCGCCCCACATAGCGCTTTGCAATGCTGACGACCAGGCGCAGATTTGCCTCCGCCAGCCGCTGCTTAGCGACCGGATCGTTTTCACTGATGCGGATGGCAAGGTCAATTTCTTCCTCACTGCTCAACAGGGGAACGCGGCCGATCTCTTTGAGATAGACCTTGACAGGATCGTCCATTGCTACATTTTTGTTATCGACCCCAATGGAAAGGTCGGGATCCGCTGCCTTTGGCATATCCGGCGTGTCAAACGTAATCACATCCAGGGAAGCGTCTCCGAGATCGTCGATAATTTCAATATTTTGGCTTTCAATCGTGTCGTAGAGCTTGTCCAGCTCCTCCACGTCCATATCCATTTCTACGATGGCCGCATCAATCTCATGCGTCGTCAGGCGGCCGCTTGCTTTGCCTTTATCCAACAAGCTTTTGACCGACTGCTTTTTCTCCGTGTTTTCCATATCCATACCATCCTTTCATGCGCGTTTGAGGCAAAGGCTTTGCGCCTGCAAACGGCACCCTACACCCTATGTATTTTGCGTTTCCCCTGTCAGGCGGCCTACGGGGAGTCGCTCTTCTTTTGAAAAAGCGCGCGGAACTCATCGTCGCTGGCCGAAGCGGGATCCGCTGTTTCAAGCTTAGCTTTTTCCTCAAAGAGCACTTTTATACAATCGCCGCATTCTGCGACGGTATTGCTGATTGCCGCGCCCTGTGCGAGAATGCCCGCAATGGCGCCCATTTCCACGGGGGTAAAGCGTGCGGAGAGTAGAGCGAGCTCCGGTGTGTGCCCCTCCTGGATCACGGCGCACACGGCTGCGAAAACGCGGCGGTTGAAATCCGTGAGAAAATTCTCCGGCGTTATCTGGCTTTCGATTTTTGTCAAAAAATCCGGATTGCGCATCAATGTGGCGATCAGCGTTTCTTCCGCCTTCGCTGCGCGCAGGTGACGGGTGCGCTCCGGGTTGGCTGCGCTTTGCGGAGAAGCATCCATTTGCTGCACGGCACGCATCGCTGTTTTTTCCTGCGTCCGGCGGCGGGAGCGGAGCGCCCGTTCCAGCTGGGAGAGAATAGCCTCCTTGCCGACCTCCAGCTCGGAGGCGAGCTTGCCCGCGTATACGTCCCGCTCAATAGGGCTGTCCACCTGTGCAAGCACGCCTATGGCGGCGGTGAGAAAGCTGACCTTGCCGTCCGGGATGGAAACGTCAAACTTTTCCCGTTCCCGCAGCAGGCGGTATTCTACGTCGTTAGCCGCTCCTTCAAGGAGGTCGCGTAGCCTGTCAGGCCCGTATTGACGCAAGATTTCATCCGGATCCTTACCGCCCGACAGGCGCAGCACACGCAGCTTCATCCCAATCTCGTTGAAAATGCCAATTGCCCGGCGGGTAGCCTCTTGGCCCGCGCCGTCCGCATCGTAGGAGAGGATGACCTCATCTGCATAGCGGGCAAGCAGCCGCGCCTGTTCGCGGGTGAGTGCCGTGCCCAGGCAGGCTACCGCATTGGTAAAGCCGGCCTGATGGTAGGCGATCACGTCCATATATCCTTCTGCTAAGATCAATTTACCCTGATTGGCGCTTTTGGCAAAATTGAGCGCAAAAATTGCCTGGCTTTTTTTATAGACGAGCGTGTCCGAGGTGTTGACGTATTTCGGCTTGGCATCATCGAGCACGCGGCCGCCGAAAGCAATCACATTACCGCGCAGGTCAATGATGGGGATCATCATCCGGTTGCGGAAGTTGTCATAGCAGGAAGTGCGGCCGTTTTTATCGCTGCGGCGCGCAAGGTTGGCGTTTACAAGTTCCGCTTCGGAATAGCCCTTCTGCCGCATGTGACGCAGGAGCCCATCCCATCGGTTCGGCGCACAGCCGAGCCCAAAATGGCGGATTATTTTCGCGTTGAGGCCCCGGCCCTGTAGATAGGAGAGCGCTGCCGCCCCCTCGGGCGTGAAGAGCGTTTCATGAAAATAGCGGGCTGCCTCCCGGTTTGCCTCCAGCATGCGGCGGCGTTGCTTCATCAGGGTGTCGTCATAGCCATCCTGCGGCAGGGCAAGGCCCGCACGGTCTGCCAAGCTTTTTACGGCCTCCATATAGTCAAGGTTGTCCATCCGGCGCACGAAGGTGATCGCGTCGCCCCCTGCGCCACAACCAAAGCAGTAGAAGGATTGGGTTTCTGGATAAACCGTGAAGGAGGGCGTTTTCTCGTTGTGAAAGGGGCACAGCCCCGTATAAGTTCGCCCGCGCCGCCTGAGGTTCACATACGGCGCAATAATCTCTTCAATATCAATTTTGGAGCGCAGCTCCTGTAAAAATTCATCGCTGAGCAAAGCGGGCCTTCCCCCCAATCAGGCTGGTGCTCCAGGCATCAGACTCGCCAGGAGCGCGGGATAAACAGCGCGTCAAATACGCGCAGGGCGTAGGAGTCGGACATGCCGGCAATATAGTCGCACGCGGCGCGCTCAGCACCCTCCTCCTCGCAAATAAGGGCATATTCTTCAGGCAGATCATCAGGATGGCGGACGAAATGCTCATACATATGCTTTAAAATATCGATGGCCTTTCCTTCTTCCCCTTTGCAGCGGGGGTTGGTATATACCTTCTCAAACATGAAGCTGTGCAGCTCGTCAAACGGCTTTTTAATTTCCGGCGCAAGGCAGATCGTATCGGCTTTTTCACTGGTGAGGATCGCGGAGATCACCAGCGTGTTGATGCGCCGAGATTTGGTATTACCCAGTATAGCGCAGGCGCTGTCCGGCAGATCTTCCTGCCGGAGCACGCCGCCGCGCATCGCATCGTCGATATCGTGGTTGATGTAGGCGATCCGGTCAGCCAGGCGGACAATCTTGCCCTCCAGCGTCCCGGCTTCCTCGCCGGAGGTGTGGCAGCGAATGCCGTCGCGCACTTCCTGCGTAAGGTTCAGGCCTCGTCCGTTTTTTTCCAGCCTGTCCACCACGCGAAGGCTCTGGTTGTAATGATGGAAGCCGCCGGGGAAAACTGCGTTTAGCGCTCGCTCGCCGGCATGGCCAAAGGGCGTGTGACCCAGATCATGCCCTAACGCCGCCGCTTCGGTGAGATCTTCGTTGAGCCGCAGCCCCCGCGCGATCGTGCGGGCGATCTGAGCCACCTCCAGCGTGTGGGTCAGGCGCGTGCGGTAATGGTCGCCTTCCGGAGCGAGGAATACCTGCGTTTTGTGCTTCAATCGGCGGAAGGCGGTTGAGTGGATGATTCTGTCCCGGTCGCGCTGATATACTGTGCGCACTGGGCATTCCACCTCCGGGCGTAAGCGCCCGCGCGAATGCTCGCTTAATGCGGCGCGGGGAGAGAGCGTTTCGCGCTCAACGGCCTGTGTGCGTGCACGGATCTCCATATCCATCGGCGGCACCTGCCTTTCGCAAATTCACAAGAAAGCCCTTTTTCTATGTTTCTATCTATTAACATATACGCCGTTTTTTCCGTTTTCCCTCTTTTTTTCTGAATCTATGCAAAAAGTTTTTTCATCGCGTTTCCAGGGTGTTAAATCAATCGGCGGCCGCAAAGCATTCTCCGGTTTGCACAGCCTGAAAGCGGCCGTTGCTCGCATCCGTCAGCTTTGCGCAGAATGAATCGACCAGCGTGGCGTGGATGCGCACCCGCACGGTAACCGCCCCGCCGAACTGCGTGTCCTCCACAATCCCGCCCCATTCCGGGATGCAGACGGCAAGCTTGCCATAAAAGCTGTAATCGCAGGCAATGTCTAAAATTGCACAGTGCGCCATGGTAACGATCCCCGCTTTGCCGAGCGCAATTGCCGCAGCGTGGGAATACGCCCGCACCAGCCCGCCTGCGCCGAGCAGAATTCCTCCGAAATAGCGCGTGACCACCACGGCGCAGTTGGTAACGCCCTGCTTGCGTAACACATCAAGCACCGGGATGCCGGCAGTGCCCTGCGGCTCGCCGTCATCCGAATAGCGCTCCAATTGCCCTTCGCGTAAAAGGTAAGCGAACACATTGTGGGTGGCGTCGTGGTGCTGTTTTTTAATCCGCTCGATGAAAGCGGCGGCTTCTACCTGCGTGGAGACAGGCTGTGCGTAGCCGATAAATCGGGAGCGTTTTTCTGTAAATTCGTCGCTGGCAGGCGCGCGCAGGGTTTTATATTCTTCCATTGAGACTCACCTTTTTAAAACAAAAAGCGACGCTCATGAAGCGCCGCTCTGCTGGTAACCTTAATTATTCGCCCTTTTTGTCCATATTGTAACGCTTCTTGAAGCGGTCGACGCGTCCGCCTGTATCAACAAGCTTTTGCTTGCCGGTAAAGAACGGATGGCACTTGGAGCAAATATCGACGCGTATATCCTGCTTGGTCGAAGAGGTTTCAATGACCTCGCCGCAAGCGCACTTGATCGTCGTAGGCTTATAATTTGGATGGATGCCCTCTTTCATTCTTGTCACCTCTTTCGATTACAAACACTGGTATAGCATTAGAATTCTATCACACATGCGCCCAAAAAGCAACACCCATTTTTATTTTTTTTGCTTTTCGGCGCTTTTTAGTTTTTCATTTTTGCACAATCACGAAATAGGCGGAGTGTCCGCTTGATTTCGTGCCCGGCAGACCACTTTTCCCGCCGGTAGAGGAAACTGTTTTTCTCTAAGCGCACCTCAACGCGTGTGTAGTGAATGAGAGCCAGATATAGCTGCATCAGTAGGGTGCGGAGCTGGAGATTCCGGTTCCATTCGAGCGCATGGCCGGCGGCTTGGTATCCCTCCCAGAAAGCGGATTGCTGATCAAATAAAAGAAAATCCCCGGCGGGATCGCCCCAATAGGCGCAGTCCGGATCGATCACCGCGCTGAACAGAGGCGCTCCGGCCTCCTGCCGGACGAAAATATGCTCCGGGCGCAGATCAAAATGCACGAGGCAGGGCGTTTTGACCGCATCCAGCTCCCGTTCAAAGTGCCGCAGTGTTTCCCGTACCTCACGCACACAGGGGATTTCTGCCCCGAGCCGCTTCGCATCGGCAATGATATGGTGCGTCATTTCCAGGTATGCATCCCGCCAACTGCCGCGCAGGCCCCATTGCTCGTAACCGAAGCCCTCGCCCAAAATGGCGTGGAGCTGTGCGGTAGCCTCGCCTAAGGCGCGCATTAGATCGGGAGATTGGCGGACGTCACGCGGCATTTGGGCGAGCGGGCAGCCTTCCAATTCCTCCATAAGAAACCAGTCGCAGGGCATACATTTACCGCTGAAATCGCTGAATATTACACGGGGAACGCGGATGCTGGTATGGCTTCGGATCAGGTCATAGGCAGTCAGCTCCGTGTGCATCATATTGCGCTCATGCGTGAGCACCGGCGCGCCGTATCGCGGCGACATCTTCAGGATGAAGATGCCATGTGCGGCGGTGCTCACGCGATACACAGAGTTGAAACCGCCGCTGTCCGCCGGAAAGAACTCCTGCGCATCGCTGATGCCGGCGCGTGAACACATCTGCGCCAGCTCCCGGTTGGAGGGGAGCAGCTTTGTTTTGCTTTGTATCATAAAAATCGGCTCTTTTCCTTGGGATCAATGCGGTGCTTTTGCTTGTAAGCGCAATGGCACCCTGCAATTGCCTGTTAATCTAGGGACTTTTTTCATTATACCGCTCTTTGCTAGAAAAAGAAACGGGAAAATTGCGCCAAGCTGCTGGGAAAACGGCCGAATCTGCAAGAAGGCTTGAAGATTGCCGATTTATGATGTATGATAGATACGCTTTGCGGCTGCCAGGGGGAAGGATATCTGGCAGCCGCCGAAAACATCCGGCCTGCTGGCCGCTGCTAGGAAAGAGAAGTGGCAATGAAAATAGTAATTGTAGGCGACGGAAAAATGGGCTTTACCCTGACGCGTCACCTCTCCGAAGAAGGACACGACGTAACCGTTATCGACCATAACGCCGAGATTTTGGAGCGCACGGGGGACATCCTCGACGTGGCCTGTCTGCGAGGGGATGGCATCAGCCTGGCGGTGCTGGCCGAGGCGGGCGCGGATGAGTGCGACCTTCTCATCGCCGTTACGTCGAGAGACGAGGTTAACATTATTTGCTGTATGTTGGCGCGCAAGCTCGGCGCACGCCATACCATCGCGCGCGTGCGCAACCCGGAATATGCCAAAAGCCTATTTTTCATCCGGGAAGAATTGGGATTAAGCATGTTGATTAATCCGGAGATGGATGCGGCAACCGAAATTTTTCGTTTGTTGCGTTTCCCAACCGCTTTAAAAATTGATTTCCTTGCCAAAGGCAGGGTTGAATTGCTGACGTTCCGCCTAACGGCGGACAGCCCTTTGGCGGGCAAGGCGTTGCATGCGCTGAAATCCCGTGTGCTGGTCTGTACGGTGCAGCGTGACGGCGCGGTCTATATTCCGGACGGGGATTTTGTGCTGCAAGGGGGCGACACGATTTCGGTGACCGCCTCTCCGAAGGATGTCGCCGCGTTTTTTCACACAACGGGCATCCGGGGGCAGAAGATCAAATCTGTGATGATCGTCGGAGGCGGAAAAATCAGCTTCTATCTTGCCCGCCTGCTCTGTGAAAGTGGTTTGCAGGTAAAAATTCTGGAAAAGGATAAAGAGCGCTGCGACCTGCTTTCTGAGCTGCTGCCGCGCGCAATGGTGATCTGCGGAGACGGCTCCGATCAAACGCTTTTAATGGAAGAGGATCTCGACCGCACGGACGCTCTCGTTGCCTTAACGAATATGGATGAGGAAAACGTAATCATTTCCATGTTTGCCACGCTTCATGAGGTGGGTAAGGTAATTGCAAAGATCAATCATATTAGCTTAGATAAAATTCTTGAAAAATCAGGTGTGGACTGCACGGTCACGCCACACCTGATTTCTTCTAATCAGATTGTGCAATATGTCCGCGCGATGCAGAATTCGCGCGGCAATGGCGTAGAATCGATGGTAAGGCTTGGCAGCGGTGCGGTGGAAGCCTTGGAATTCCACGTGAAGGAGAGCTTTGAGGCCTGCGATGTATCGCTGAAAACGTTGGCGCTGAAAAAAGAGCTGCTCATTGCTTCAATCATTCGTGGCGGAAAGGTGATTTACCCCACGGGAAGCGACTGCATCCGGGCCGGTGATAACGTGATTGTGATCACCATGCGGCAGCGGCTGGAGGATCTGAACGATATCCTGCTGTAGGCGCCCTGCTGCCCGCTGGAAAGAAATCGACAAGGAAGGTTTTTCATGAACCGCAAGCTTGTATTGAAAATGCTGGGCTATGTCTTGGCTTTAGAGGCCGGCCTTCTAATGCTTCCGCTGATGGTAGGCCTGTATTACCGGGAGAGGTGTGTGCTCTCCCTGCTGGCGACGATCGTTTTGCTTTTGGCGGCAGGCATTCCATTACTTTGCCTGAAGGTGACGAACAAAAGCATGTATGCGCGGGAGGGCTACATTATCGTAGCGTTCTCATGGATTTTACTATCCCTGTTCGGTGCGCTGCCCTTTTATCTGAGCGGCGCGATTCCATCCTATATCGACAGCCTGTTTGAAACGGTTTCAGGCTTTACCACCACTGGCGCGAGCATTCTGACCAATGTGGAGGCCATACCGAAAAGCCTGCTGTTCTGGCGCAGCTTTACGCACTGGGTCGGCGGCATGGGGATCCTTGTATTTGCGCTGGCAATTCTGCCCGGGGTGAACGAACGCTCCATCTATGTGATGCGCGCGGAGGTGCCCGGCCCTTCGGTTGGAAAGCTCGTTCCCAAAACCCACAAGACGGCTACGGTGCTTTATTTGATCTATTTTGCGATGACGGTTGTGGAAATTGTGCTTCTGCTTTTCCGTATGCCGCTGTTTGACAGCCTAATTACAGCCTTCGGCACTGCCGGCACAGGCGGTTTTTCCAATCGCAATGCCAGCATCGGCGCCTATAACAGCGCGTATGTAGATGGTGTGGTCACGGTATTCATGCTGCTGTTTGGCGTTAATTTTAATATTTATTACCTCTTTTTGCGCAAGCAATTTCGTCAGGGGATCAAGAGCGAGGAGCTGCGTTGGTATGTGTGCCTATCGGGGCTTTCCATGCTGGTAATCACTCTGAATATCCTACCGCAGTCGCCTTCTTTGGGCCGTGCGTTCCGGGAGGCGTCCTTTCAGGTCGGCTCGATTATCACAACGACCGGCTACGCCACGGCTGATTATAACCTGTGGCCGGAGCTGTCGCGCATGATCCTATTTCTGCTGATGATCGTCGGCGCGTGCGGCGGTTCCACCGGGGGCGGCGTGAAGGTATCCCGCCTGGTAATCGTGTTGAAGAAGCTCTATTATGATGTTATCCGTATGCTGCACCCGCGCAGCGTGCATCCAATCCGGTTGGAAGGAAAGCGGTTGGATGATGAAACGGTCAATCGAGCAAGTGTGTTTTTGCTCTCTTACCTGTTTATTATTTTTATCCTCTCATTGCTGGTTTCAGCGGACGGCTACGATTTTGAAACAACGTTGAGCTCCGTTACCGCCTGCATGGGAAATATCGGCCCGGGCCTTGGCATGGTGGGGCCGACAGGGAACTTCAGCCATTTTTCCGGTTTCTCCAAAATGATCCTGTCGTTGGCGATGCTGCTGGGCAGGCTTGAAATTTTTCCGCTGTTTTTAATGGCCTCTCCGGAGCTTTACCGCAGCAGGCATAAAAAACGTGCGGCTGGGCTCGATGCCCTGCGCTGAAAAGGCCAGGCAAGTTTTTTGACCCTTTCAGAGAAAGGATGGTGATGGCGATGCGTCTTTTGGTGATCGATGGGCAGGGCGGCGGCGTTGGTAGCCGCTTGGTCGCCTCCCTGCGTGAAAAGGAGCTGCCCAATGTGGAGGTGATCTGCGTGGGCACCAATGTGCTGGCCACGAATGCGATGCTCAAGGCCGGTGCGGATGCGGGCGCAACAGGGGAAAACGCCGTGGTTTACAATGCCGCGCGCGCGGATGTGATTTTGGGCCCGATCGGCCTGCTGCTGGCCAACGCGATGCTGGGCGAAATCACGCCCCAAATGGCGCGCGCCATCTCGGAAAGCAGCGCACAGAAGCTATTGATCCCTGTTTCCAAATGTGCGGTTAGCGTGATGGGGGTAGAGAATCAGCCCCTCTCCGCCTATATCGCACAGGCGGCGGATACGGTTTGCCGGATTTGTATGCACAGGCCGGGGGAAAGTGAGCCCCAGCGCGTGTGACCATGTTTGAACCGTTATCCTGCGGATGCCACAAGAGATATTCCAACAGAGGGGGCGCCCTGCCGGTGTGAAAGGCCGCAACACCCTTCTTGCAAACTGCTTGACGCAGGAACAGAATCCTCATTAAGGATGGCAATATGAAACTTTACTATGATCTTCATCTGCATTCCTGTCTCTCCCCCTGCGGAGATAACGATATGACCCCCTACAACCTTGTCCACATGGCGGCGTTACAGGGGATGCAGATGATTGCGCTGACGGATCATAATTCCTGCCTGAACTGTCCCGCCGCGATGGAGGTGGGTATGCAGACGGGCCTGTTGGTGATCCCCGGCATGGAATTGTGTACGGCGGAGGAGGCACATGTCGTCTGCCTTTTTCCCGCGCTCGAACCGGCGATGTTTTTTTCCGAATTTATTAAAACGCATATTCCACCCGTTCAAAATCGTACGGAGATTTTCGGCGAGCAGCGCGTGATGAATGCGGAGGACGGCATCCTTGGCATGGAATCTACTCTGCTGACGACGGCTTCAGAAATTCGAGTGGATCGTGTTGCGCCGCTTGTGCGCGAATATGGCGGCGTTTGCTTCCCCGCGCATCTGGATCGGCCCTCCTACAGCGTGATTTCCAGCCTCGGCACATTTGAGGCGGCATGGGGGTTCCATGCGGCGGAGCTGACGCGCGCTGCGGAGGCGGCGGATTATACGGCGCGGTATCCGGCGCTTGAGGGCCTGCCGCTTCTGTGCGATTCGGATGCGCATTATTTGGAAAACATTCCCGAGGCGGCGGCTTGGCTCGATTTGGAGGAATGCACAATCCCCGCGCTTTTTGCTGTGCTGAAGGGGGAAAAAGCCTGCGCTTGGGGCCGGGATTGATAAACGGTATTAAAAAATCAATCGGGACGGATGTTCTTAATGCGAGAAAGAGGTGTGTGCGATGGGTTTTATCTGTGCGGTCTGCGGCGAGAAAAAGAGCGGCTTTTCTATGCCCTATCAAATTTTTGGAAAAGACGGCAGGGAGTATCCCGCATGTATTGCGTGCAGCAAGATATATGATGCACTGGGCTCGAAGGATTGCGGCGAGTTGGAGCGGGCACAGGCCGATTTGCAGGAGAAGTTGCGTGCGAACCCGCAGATGGAGCTTTCCTTGCGGGATCTGCTGCAAAAACGGCTGCTTGCATCCAGGGAGCGTCTCCAACAAATTGGAGAGCGCCAAAAGGTGCGTGATAACCTGGCAACGCTTCAAAAGACCATGCCGCAGACCACCGGCTATTCCTTTGAAGGGTACCGAATCGAAGCATACTGCGGCGTTGTATGCGCGGAGGTTGTGATGGGCACGGGCTTTTTCAGCGAATGGAGCGCAAGCGTTTCTGATTTATTTGGCGAGCACAGCAATGCGTTTGAATCAAAATTGGAAGAAGCACGCAGGGCTGCAATGCGCCGTTTGGTTGAAAAGACCGCGCTGGCGGGAGGAAATGCATTGATCGGAATTGATTTTGATTACGTCAATTTTGTTGGAAACCTCATGGGCGTCATCGCGAGCGGGACTGCTGTTAAAATTGAGCCAAATGAGGTGGAAAACGAAAAATAGGATTGATCCAACGTGTTTTTCATATACTGTTATCGAAGTAGTTTTTTTGAGAGAAGGAGGGTTTTGCTTGCCCGATTGTCCCCACAATTCCCGCGATGTGCGGTATAAAAGCAAATTTGGAGCTGTCCCAGCGGGGGAAAGCGTGCGTTACCGCCTAATGCTCCCGCGCGGCGTCCATTGTGTTGCGGCCTGGTTTGTCGTCCACAGGGATGACCGTGTCGAATGGGAATATCATCCCATGGAATGGGATGGGATGCAGGGCTCCTATTCAGAATGGTGGCGCACGGAATATGCAGCGCCGGAAAAAGGGTTGTATTGGTATCATTTTGAATATGACACTGATTGGGGCCGCGCGCGAGTGATGCATGCGGGCAACGGGCTGGGACAGGTCGCTTTTGAAGGGGAGGATTGGCAGCTCACCGTGACGGACCCCGCCTTTACCACCCCGGAATGGCTCAAAGGCGGAATCATCTATCAAATTTTTCCGGACCGGTTCTGTAAAGGCGGTTCGCGCCGGGCAACTGTGCCGGAGGGGCGTGTTCTGCGGGATGATTGGGGCGGTGAACCGGAATGGCGCCCCACGAGCGACGGTAAAGTGCTCAATAACGACTTCTTCGGCGGCAATTTGGACGGGATCATCGAAAAGCTTCCCATGCTTGCCGCCTTAGGCGTGACTTGTCTCTACCTTAACCCGGTGTTTGAGGCACAATCCAACCATCGGTACGATACGGCGGATTACTGTCAGATCGACCCCTTGCTCGGGTCGGAAGCAGATTTTTCCTCCCTATGCAAGGAGGCGGCCAAGCGCAATATCCGCGTGATGCTCGACGGTGTTTTCAGCCATACGGGCAGCGACAGTGTCTATTTCAACCAGAACGGCCGCTATCCCGGCTTAGGAGCCTATCAATCGCAACAATCCCCCTATTATTCCTGGTATCAGTTTCGAACCTGGCCGGATGATTATGCCTCCTGGTGGGGCGTAAAGATCCTGCCGGAGGTGCACGAGGAGGATCCGGGGTTTTTAAAATTTATCACCGGGGAAAACGGCGTTGTGCGCAAGTGGCTACGGGCCGGCGCTTCCGGCTGGCGGCTGGATGTGGCGGATGAGCTGCCCGATGTGTTTCTCGATGCGCTGCGCCGGGCCGCAAAGGCGGAAAAAGCGGATGCCCTGGTGCTTGGCGAGGTTTGGGAGGACGCCTCCAATAAATACAGCTATGGCCTTCGCCGCCGCTATTTGCTGGGGGATCAGCTTGACAGTGTGATGAATTATCCCTTTGCCAACGCGGTGTTGTCGTTTTTGCGCAGCGGCTCTTCCGACGGCTTTTTTGATACGATTCTGTCAATCGTAGAGCACTATCCGCCGCAGGTGCTGCATCTCCTGATGAACCATATCGGCACACATGATACCCCGCGTGCATTGACGGCGCTGGCAGGCGAGGAGGCCAACGGCCGCGGGCGGGAATGGCAGAGCGGCAGAATGCTCTCCCCGGAACAACGGGCGCGCGGCCTGAAGCTGATGCGCCTTGCAACGGCGATTCAATATACCCTGCCGGGCGTTCCCTCCATTTATTATGGGGATGAGGCCGGGATGGAGGGATACGGAGACCCCTTCAACCGCGGCTGTTACCCATGGGGGCAGGAGGATCGGGAACTGCTCGCGTGGTACCACAGGCTGGGCATGGTGCGGCGCGCCTGCCCCGCATTGGCGGATGGAGAGTTTGAGCCGGTTTGGTCCGAGGGCGGCATGATTGCCTTTGCACGGAACAAGGGGAGCGACCGGATTTTAACGGTTATCAACCGCGGCGATTATGATTACACCTATGCCCTGCCGTATGACTGGCGGGCAGCAAAGGGCTTAATGGGCGTGATGCCGTGGGAAGGCTGCCTGACGATGCCGCCGCTGAGCTGTGCGGTGCTGGGCTTGGGCGGCTGGATGGAGCAGGTTTGATGAGTGATAAGCGAGGCTGGTGTATAATGTCTGGCCAATACCCCGGAAAACGAGCAGTGAAAAAGGGCCTCCTGTTGTAGAATGGAACTACGGCAGGGGGCCGTTACTATGCCCAGAGCGTATATGAAAAAATAGCCGGTGGTTTTCTGCGTTGGTCAACAATGTGTATCCCTGTGATCCGCGTGCTTTTGGCCAGATTTGTTTTGGAAATGGGCCTGCGGTTGATGCGGGAACCGCCGTATTTGACCCTTGTATAAACACATATTATTACCCGGGCCTGCGGGCGAACTGTGTTCGCCTCGAACGCAGTTCGCCCCTGCGGCGTAATAAAAAATAGCCGATAACCATTTGCTGACATGAACAGCGCGTATCCCTTTGTTCCATGAGGTTACAGTCGGCTTTGTTTTGTTACTCGCTTCGCTTCGTAATAAAATATAGAAATTTTGAGCGGAGAAGTATTTTGGCGGAATGGGTCGGGAGAAACGAACCGAGAAATAGCGAGGCCTTTCCCCCGGATTAGATATCTTTAATGTTATCCATGCCTCATTCGTTCATATCCGCCCTTGTAATAACAGGTTGGTTTTATGATACGACAGTTGCATCAGTTTACGGGGGGACACATTGGTTTTCAGCCCGTGACCGCATCCCTGGCTGCGTTATCCTCCTTGCCAGAGATTACGGCCACGGGCTGAAAACTGCGAAGCACCGCCAAGGCGTCCCAGGCGCGGAATGATAAGGCCGCAGGGCGACGGCTGGCTGACGTCAGTCGAGCCCGAGAACGCAGCCAGCGTGCGTCTGGGCGCGCCCTGACGGCAATGTTCACCCTTGCGCACGGATGCTTGTGTAAGCAGTTGAAAAAAAAGCAGGAATCCTGTATACTGAATCCAGAATCTAATCGATCGATCGGGAGGGCTTTCCATGACAGTGCAAAAAATTAAGGAACTTTTAGACGCACAGGTCCTATGCGGTGAAAGCTTATTGGAGCGGGAGGTGCACACCGCCTGCGGGAGCGATATGATGAGCGATGTGCTCGCATTTGTCAAGGAGCAGGCAGTTCTGCTCACGGGGCTAGTCAATCCTCAGGTAATCCGTACGGCGGAGATGATGGATATGCAGTGCATCGTTTTTGTGCGCGGCAAGCAGCCGGATGAGGATATGAAGGCCTTGGCAGCAGAGCGCGGTATGGTGCTACTCTCTACGGAATACGAAATGTTTACCTCCTGTGGGATGCTCTATGCAAACGGCCTGCGCGGCCGCAGCGGTGCCTGATGGAATGCAGCAGTGGGGGAGAAACTCAGTCAGGTGATAACTGCGAAAAGGATGGTCATAGAGAATGGACAGCGTAAAACTGCATTATGAGGTGTCGGGAGATGACTTCACCCGCGCGGGGGAGGCTTCCGGCGATGTCAAGCGCGTGCTCAAGGAGCTGGGGTTTGATCCGGATGTTGTGCGCAACGTCTCCATCGCCATGTATGAGGGGGAGATCAACATGGTCATCCATGCCGGCGGCGGGGAGATCGATGTGGAGATTTCACCGGATTGCATCCAGATGGTGCTTGCCGATCACGGCCCCGGTATTAAGGATGTGGAGCTTGCCATGAAGGCGGGCTATTCTACCGCGCCGGATCAGGTGCGTTCCCTTGGCTTCGGCGCGGGGATGGGGCTCCCCAATATTAAAAAATATACGGACGAAATGGTGATTGAAACGGAGATTGACGTTGGCACTACCATGCGCCTGAAAGTCTATACCCAAAACCAGCCGTCGGCCTGAACAATGATGCTGTCAGGCTGTGAGAAAGGGCCCGATGGGCTTTGCCCCACGGGGAAGAGGTGACGACAAATGGAGGCTTTTTTCCATTCGGTGCGTCTGGATGAGGAAAAATGCGAGGGCTGCACCAATTGCATCAAGCGGTGCCCCACCGAAGCAATCCGTGTGCGTAATGGGAAGGCGCACATTATTTCCGAGCGCTGCATCGATTGCGGCGAATGCATCCGAATCTGCCCGCACCACGCGAAATATGCGGAGTGCGATTCCTTCAATAAAATACTGGATTATAAATACCGTGTCGCGCTGCCTGCGCCAACGCTGTACGGCCAGTTTAATAATCTGGACGATGTGGATTATGTGCTGACTGCATTGAAATCGATGGGCTTTGACGATGCGTTTGAGGTGTCCCGCGGGGCGGAGCTCGTCAGCAGCGCCACCAGGATTCTGATGGAGAGCGGAAAGCTGAAAAAGCCCGTCATTTCCTCTGCTTGCCCGGCGGTGTGCAGGCTCATCCGCGTCCGATTCCCGAAGCTGATCGATCATCTGCTCGATCTGAATTCCCCAATGGAGGAGGCGGCAAGGCTCGCCCGCATTGAGGCGGTGGAGAAAACGGGGCTTGCTCCATCGGAGATCGGCATCTTTTTCCTGACGCCCTGCCCGGCGAAAAACACGGCGGTCAAGCAACCGCTGGGGCTGGAGAAATCCAATGTGGATGGCGTGGTGGCGATCAAAAACGTATACCCTGTCCTGTTCCAGCAGATGGATAAGGTCAAATCGCCAGAGAATATGCGTCAGTCGGGGCTCATCGGCGTGAGCTGGGCCGGCAGCGGCGGGGAATCTGCGGCGCTCCTGCGCGACCGTTACCTTGCTGCGGACGGCACGGAGAATGTGATCAAAGTGCTTGAAGAGCTGGAGGATGAAAAGCTTAACGATATCGATTTTATTGAGCTTAACGCCTGCACAGGCGGCTGCGTTGGCGGCGTGCTCACGGTGGAAAACCCATTTGTCGCCCGCGCGCGGCTGCAAAGGCTCCGGCGCTACCTGCCCGTTTCCTGCAATCATTTGGAGGATGACGAAATTCCGCGGGAGATGTATTGGCAGCGCCCGCTGGAGGCGAGCTCTGTTTTGAAGCTGGCGGATAACGTAATTGATGCGATGAAGCGCATGAATGAATTAAACGAATTGCACGAGCGGCTACCGGGGTTGGATTGCGGCACCTGCGGCGCGCCTTCCTGCCGGGCACTCGCAGAGGATATCGTGCGGGGCATGGCCAGCGAGCAGGATTGTGTGTTCTTCATGAGCAAGCAGGCGAAATCCACAGAATTTGAGAACTACATACCTGCCCCCTTCCGCAAGAAGGAAGAGAGAGATACGGATTAGAATCCTACTGAAATCAGCTAAAAACCTGGCCGGAAGGATGTGGAGAAAATGACGGTAGAAGAGCTTGCACAGCGCCTGGAGCTGCGTGTGGCCGTGGGTGGGGAGGCGCTTTCCCGCGAGGTGGCGGGCGGCTACTGCGGCGACTTGCTCAGTTGGGTGATGTCCCGCGCGCAGAGTGGCGACGTGTGGTTCACCGTAATGGGCAATGTCAATTCCATTGCCGTGGCGATGCTTGCGGACGTGGCCTGCATCGTGTTGTGCGAGGATGCGCCGCTCGATGAGGACGCGCGCGCGCGTGCACAAGAAAAAGGGATTGCCGTGTTGGTGAGTGAGGAGAATGCTTACCGGCTCGCCTCCCGGTTATCTGTTCTGATCTGACGAAACGGCAAACACGGGTTTGCCGCGTAAGAATATGCCGAAAACGGGGCAAAAGGGACTCATGCAAAGTGCGGGGCGTTTTGCATGGAGTCCTTTTTGTTTTGTGACGAAATTGTCATCCGCCGGTCACCGGATATTCACCTTGCGCCTTTATACTGAAGGCAAAGCAGATGGGGAAGGGAATCGTTCGCCTTGGGTTGAAACACGAATATATCAACTCTGCCCTTCCCCAATCGAAGTGAACGTTTTTTATGCTGAAAAAAGTGGAGCAGAGTAGGAGGAAAGATATCATGATGGAAATTTTGCGCGTAGAGCACCTGAACAAAATCTATGGCAGCGGAGATACCGCTGTGCATGCGCTGGACGACGTATCGTTCACGGTAGAAAAAGGCGAATTCGTTGCGATCGTCGGCCCTTCAGGCTCCGGTAAATCAACATTAATGCACATTCTTGGCGGCGTGGACAGCCCAACTTCGGGCAAAGTGTTCGTCGATGGTACGGAGATCGGCACACTGGATGAAACAGAGCTTGCCATTTTCCGCAGGCGGCAGATCGGGCTGATCTATCAGTTTTACAATCTGATCCCTGTTTTGAATATAAAAGAGAACATTACGCTTCCGCTCCTGCTCGACGGGCGAGAGGTAGATGAGAAATCGCTTTCCGATCTGGTGAGCTCGCTCGGGCTTACCGACCGGTTGGGCTACCTGCCTAATCAGCTTTCCGGCGGGCAGCAGCAGCGCGTGTCCATCGGGCGCGCGCTGATTACGCACCCCGCGTTGATCCTCGCGGATGAGCCGACGGGAAACCTGGATCGACAAAACAGCGCGGAGATCATCGAGCTGTTAAAGATGTTCAATCGGCAGCATAGCCAAACGCTGCTGGTCATCACGCATGATGAAAATATCGCCTTGCAGGCAGATCGAATCCTTGTCGTGGAGGATGGCAGGATCATGCGGGATGAGACGCTGCGCTCCTGCCCCGGAGGGGAGGGGAAAGCGCAATGAATATTGTCAACCGGCTCACCCTACGCTGCCTGAGGCTGAATAAGCGGCGCACGTTGGTGACAATCATTGGGATCATTCTTTCTGTCGCGATGCTCACGGCGATCTCAACGATCTTCTTTTCGTTTATGGATCTGATGCAGCGTGATACGATTGCAAAATCCGGCGAGTGGCATGCGAGCCTCAACGGCGTGGAGCCGGAGAAGCTGGCCCAGGCGGAGCAGGCGGAAAATGTGAAAGCTGTTCTGTTGACGCGGAATATTGGTTTTACAAAATTTATAGAATCAAAAAATCCGGATAAGCCGTTTTTCTATATTGAAGAATATAATACACCGGCTTTTACACACCTCAATCAAACGCTGGCATCGGGGCGGCTGCCGCAGCGAGCGGGAGAGGCCGCAATCTCCCAGGATGCACTCAACGCTGGGGCAAAGCTGCAAATCGGCGATACCGTTACGTTTCAGCTTGGCTATCGGATTGGCGATCCAGGCGGCTCCGGGAGTGAGAAACGGCTAAGCACAGGGGATTATCCTGTGAGAAACACAGATGGTTCTCTAGCGGAGCGCTTTGAGCCGAGAGGGGAAAGGACTTATACAATCACCGGCATCCTGAAGGGCGCTTCGGGAAAATATGATAACGAAATGGCCAGCGCGTTTCCGATCATCGGCTATTGTGACGCGGCTTCTCTTGCCGCTGAGGGGGAACTAGCCGATCCCGCTCTGGTATTTGACCCAGTGCGCCGTTCGATTTATCAGGAGGTGGAGGAGCTGGCGGATAAGATCGGCGCACAAGGATATCAATTCAACGGCTCGCTGCTGCGCTTTTACGGCCTGACAAGCAGGGACGCCCTGCAAAGCGCGGTGAGCCTGTTCGCAGGCATTCTGCTGCTGGTGGTTATCACCGGTTCGGTGATGTTGATTTACAACGCCTTTTCCATCTCCGTTGCGGAGCGTAGCCGGTATCTTGGGATGCTGGCAAGTGTGGGCGCTACCAAGCGGCAAAAACGCGGCTCAGTCTATTTTGAGGGATTTCTGCTGGGAATCATTGCGATCCCGGCTGGGTTGCTGGCCGGGCTGGGCGGGATCGGCGTCACCTTCGCCCTGATGAACACCGCGCTCAGGGATGCGCTCGGTCTGATTGTAGATGTGCGCATGGTGGCTTCGCCGCTGTCGATTCTGCTGTCTGTGTTGTTGTCCGTGCTGGTGATTTTTTTCTCTGTCTGGCGGCCAGCCCGGCGAGCCTCTCGCACGATGCCGATCGATGCGATTCGGCAGACAAAAGAGGTAAAGCTTTCCGGCAAAATGGTGAAAACCTCGCGCCTGACGCGCCGGCTTTTCGGATTTGAAGGCGAGATTGCGCTGAAAAACCTGAAACGCAACCGTGGCCGTTATCGTACGACGCTCCTTTCCCTGACGGTGAGTGTCGTGCTGTTCTTGACGGTATCCTTCGGCATCCAATTGGCCGTGACAGCCTACGGATTGGAGGAGGAGGGTTATGCCTGCGATATGATCGTCATGCCCAGAGGCCTGGAGAAATCGCAGCAGAAGGAGCTATTTCAGCGTATTCTGGCTGAAGGCCAGGTAACAAAGTATACCATTGAAGATAGCATGAACTTTCAAACAGCACTCCCAGAGGAGGATGTGAACCGGGAATTCTGCTCGCAGGCTGGCTTTTCAAAGGCGGGCGGAAAATATATCGTGCCCATCAGCATCCTAATTTTGGAGGAGTCTTCTTTCAAAGCCTATGCGAAGGAAGTTGATGTGGATCTGGGAGATTATGAAAATCCACAGGAGCGCAAGGCCATTTTGGTGAACCGGGATACCTGGCGGGTGCAGGATGCAGAAACGCAGGAGCGAATTATAAAAACATTTGATCTGCTCGAATTGAAACGCGGCGACCGGGTTTTGCTGTCGCGGCTGTCAGGAAAAGCAGAAGCCGAGCAGACGTTTGGAGCCATCCGTATCGCAGATATCGTTTCACAAAAGCCCTTTGGCGTGTCAGATGCATTCGGCGTGATGCTCGTCGTGCCGGAGCAGACGGGCCGCGCGATGCGCGCGGCCTATGCAGAAAAGCTCAGTGGAGAGGAGAAGCAATCCATGCTGGAGGAATTTTCATCCCTTCGGTTGGATACGGACGCCCCCGATAAGGTGCGTGAAATTCTTGAAGGCTATCATACGCCGGGGCTCCCGGAACAAGTGGTTTATAATGATTATGCGGAATCGCAGGAGGAGTTTGAGCATGTAATTCTAATCATCTCTGTTTTTTCGGGCGGCTTTATCGCCCTGATCACGCTCATCTGTGTGGCGAATATGTTTAATACGATTTCTACCAGCATGGTCTTGCGTCAGCGTGAGTTTGCCATGCTGCAATCGGTCGGCATGACGCCGAAGGGCTTCCGGAAGATGGTCCGCTTTGAGAGCCTGTTCTACGCCCTGAAAACGCTGCTGTATGGCTTACCGTTCAGCTTTGTCATAATGGCTCTGCTCCAGCTGGCGCTTGGGAGGAGCTTTGATATTCCCTTTCAGATGCCGTGGCTTGCCCTGCTCTGTGTGGTGGCGGGCGTGCTGGCAATCGTGGGGCTTACGATGCTTTATGCGAGCGCTAAGCTGAAAAAGGGGAATATGATTGATACACTTAAGAATGAAAATATATAAGGAAATTTTGGGACGCGCTGCGGCTAAACTGCGGCGTGACCCCCTTCGTTTTCGTGTGGAATTGGTCAAAGAGGTTCCGAAGGGGGGAGGGATGTGGTATAATAGCTTCAAACAAAGTTTGAAGCATTGGAAAAATGCCTGTCGGCGCGAAACGC
>UQUZ01000022.1 GCA_900544375.1 uncultured Oscillospiraceae bacterium | reverse complement strand
CGGTGATGTACGAGCTGGTGATGGAGCTGCCTTGGCGTCCCGACCGGTTCACGAAGGAAGAGTGGCTGAAGGAGTATGTAAAAGCCCGTTATGGCGTTGATGATCCGGTGGTACAGGCTGCCTGGACCAATCTGGCGAACTCTATTTATAACTCGCCGAAGAACCTGACCCAGCAGGGGATCGAGACGACTATCGTCGAGCGCATGGAGCAGGTGATGGCCCCGCTTGATTCTGATATGGCGTGTAGCGTTCATGCCTACCTGCGCGAGAAGGGCGTCAATCTTCGCTTGGGTGAGACAGTCGCTGGTTTTACCTCGAACGAAGCAGGGCTGCGCGTCAGGCTGGAAAGCGGCGATTCCGTATCCGCCGATTTTGTGATCTTGGCGCTCGGCGTTGCGCCGGATACCGCTCTGGCGAGGGCGGCCGGGCTCGCGCTCGGCGTCAGGGGCTCCATTGCCGTCAACGACCGGATGCAGACCTCAGACCAGGATATTTACGCGGTGGGGGACGCGGTGGAAAGCGTGCACTTCGTCTCTGGGGAGAAAACGCTTGCCGCGCTTGCCGGGCCCGCCAATAAGCAGGGGCGTATCGCGGCAGATCAAATCTGCGGGCGAGAGAGCCGCTACCATGGCGTGCAGGGCTCTTCGGTTTTGAAGCTTTTCGATATGACTGTGGCGGCAACCGGCCTTAACGAGGCGGCAGCGCGCGCTGCGGGGATTGCGTTTGACAAAACGGTTACCTTTTCCGCCTCGCATGCAACGTATTATCCCGGCGCGACCAATATGACGGTGAAAACGCTCTTTTCCCCGGAAACGGGCAGGCTGCTCGGCGCGCAGATCGTGGGCTTTGAAGGGGTGGATAAGCGCATCGACGTGCTGGCCGCCGCCGTGCGGATGGGGATGACCGGCGAAGCGCTCACAGAGCTGGAGCTTTCCTATGCCCCGCCGTATTCCTCCGCGAAGGATCCGGTCAATATGGCTGGGTATGTGATCGAAAACGTCCGTTCCGGCCTTGTGCGGCAATACCATTGGCACGATGTTGAGGCCCTGCCGCGCGATGGCAGCGTCATCCTGCTCGATACGCGCACCCCGGCGGAGTACGGAAGAGGGCATATCGAGGGGGCGGTCAACCTCCCGCTGGATGAATTGCGCGAACGGCTGCCTGAGCTGGAACGCGGTAAACCAATCTATGTGAATTGCCACAGCGGGTTGCGCAGCTATCTTGCCTGCCGGATTCTCATGCAAAACGGCTTTGAATGCTACAACCTCTCCGGCGGCTACCGGTTCTACCAGATCGTCATACATGAGCGGGAGGACCATCGCCCGGCGTACCCTTGCGGCCTTCCCATAAAATAATAGACGATTATTGATTTTGTAACTTCGTCACGGCATTTTTTCCTGATGGCATATTCTTTAGACACAGCGGGAAATCAAAATAAAAGGTGGATCACGGTTTAAAAATAATGATTTCAAGCTGGAAATTTTGCCCCTACTCATTTAAAGAACGAGAATTTGACGAAACCTGGGCAAAACGTTCCGCCTTGCAGAGACGGGAACGAAACACGTAAGCGCCCCAAAAAGGGGCTGTTGCAAACGGTAGCTTTTCGCCGTTCGCAACAGCCCTGTTTTTCTTTCAAGCGCGCAGCGAGGTCAGTATGAGATCGCCCTGCATGACCTCCAGCATCATCTGGGCGTAGAGACGGAAGCCTTCGGAAAAATATTCGCAGCAGGAGTGCTCGCATAGCTTCTGGTTGGCCTGTGCAAAGGCTACAAACAATTCCTTTTCTTTTCCGTTGAGCGATTGCTCCAATTGCAGGGCGAAATCATAGTAAGCGGCCTGGTCTTTTTCGGTGTCCGAACCGGGGATGGGTGGTTTTTCACTGGGGCATAAGTTTCCGTAATAGAGCGCTTCCAGAATGCTTTGCATAATAATGAT
Source organism: uncultured Oscillospiraceae bacterium (assembly GCA_900544375.1). GTDB lineage: Bacteria > Bacillota > Clostridia > Oscillospirales > Acutalibacteraceae > Fimivicinus. The sequence goes on along the minus strand of UQUZ01000022.1, from coordinate 36,184 downwards.
CTCCTTTCAATCGCCGCAATGCTTGAAAGGGTTTGCAGCATATGGTATGATGTTTATGCTGCAAAATGCCTTTGGCATTGGCGGTACTGGAAGTGGCTGTGTCTTTGACGGGATGTGAGCCGCTTCCTTTCATTTTTTCAAGAGATAGGTACTTGAAAAAGGAAAGCACGTCTTTATGTGCTTTCGTCTTCGAGGCGACCGTACCGGGGGGAAGCGGCATATCCTTTTGCTCTGGGTGCTGCTTCTCCATGCTCGATTATACGTCTTCCAACAGTTTCAAAATTGCGCGGCGGACTGCTTCTGCTTGATTGATATTGTGTTTTTTACAGTATTGATCAAGTATTTTTTTGTGTCGATATCGATTCGAGCAGTCACGCGGCTGATTTTGGGACTGTCGGTCGGACACCCCATTTTGGCAGCCAATTTTTCACCTCCTACTTTTGGCTAACAAAATTACAACACTTATGTTAGCCAAAAGTTAAGCGCTTGAATCGTTTTTTTGAGCGGTGTGGCTGGGAGGTATGATTCAGAAGGAAGCAGAGTGCCTAGTTTCGCTGACGCGACTGCATTTTGAGGGTAGTTTTGAATCAAGGATGTGGAGGAATGCGCTCATGCCGCGCGGTATATATCCCTGCGCGGCCTGATCCCCATCCCTCTCCCAAGCTCAAAACGCGGGAAAGCATGTTTCGATTCCGAAAACGTTTGCGTTTTTTCTTGACACAAATGCGGCGGCCTCCTATACTGAAAGTATCGATTTCAAACGGGAGGCATCCATATGGCAGAACAGACCCCATTGACCCTGACGGTCGTTTCCGATATCCATTATTATTCCAAAAAGACCGGCACTTCCGGCAAAGCGTACGAGGCGGCCAACGCCAAAAGTCAGAAGCTGCTCGCGGAGTGCCCCGAGGTGCTGGAGGCCGCCTTCCGCCAGATCGCCAAGGATGACAGGAGCGACATTGTGCTCGTCTCCGGCGATACCACCAACAACGGCGAGGTGGAGAGCCATCGGGAATGCATTGCCCTACTGAATACGCTGAAGGAGGCCGGCAAACGCGTCTATGTGATCACCGCGACGCACGATTATCAGGATTCCGGCGAGACGGACGGCTATGTGGGCGACGAAAAGGTCAAGGCGCCCGCCTTGCATAGGGAAGAGCTATGGGAGCTGTACCGCCCCTTTGGGCCGGACGAGGCGATCGCCGTGCACCGGGAGAGCATGAGCTACATTGTCCAACTGGCGGAGGGGTATCGGCTTTTTGCGCTGAATGACGATTCTAACGGAGCAGGGAAGAGCGGTTTCTCTGAGGAATGCTTCGCCTGGATTGCCGAGCAGGCGCGCAAGGCAAGGGAGGAGGGGCAGTTTATCATCGCCATGACGCATCACCCCATGCTGTCCCCTTCGCCGTTTTATTCAATCATCGGGGCGGGGGATATGATGGGCGGCCATGAAAAGCGCGTGCAGCAGTGCGCGGATCTTGGCATCCAGTTCATGCTGACCGGGCATTCGCATATTCAGGACGTCTCCTATGCCATCAGCGAGGCGGGAAATATTTTTTATGATCTGAGCACTCCCGCCCTCTGCGGGTATCCCGGCACGATCCGGATGCTCACGCTTGACCCGGCGGTAGGGGAGGTCCGGCTATCCTCCGACTTCATTACCGAACCCGTAGCGCTCAATTTTGGGGGGCGTACCTTACAGGAGCATTTTGAAACGCAGTTTATCGGCATGATCCGCGATGTGATTCTTGCCGCGGGATCGGATATCAATCGATTTGCCGATATGGCCACGGCCTTCAGCGTGAAAAAGAAGCTCAGCTACAGGATCGGATGGCTGATCAAAGGCCCGGCCAAGTTTCTCGCCAACCTGAAGATCGGTACGGTGGGGAACTGGACGCGGGCGGAAACAGGCCTCTCCAAGGCGGATTACGCTTCGATCAAGGAGGAAAAGGCGCTTGATTTCATCATCTCTCTCGTGCTTGGCCTCTATGGCGGAGACGCCCCCTACACGCCCGATACGCCATACTATAAAATCACCTGCGGGATGCTGAATATCATTGATTCCATTCTCCGGGCGTTACATATCAACCTTGGCAAGCTGGTCAAGGGGGCGAACAGTGTGCGTTCCCTAGTGGAGCCGCTGCTTTATAACGCCGGCGTCTGCGACGAAAAAGCAGTGCTGCCCATCTATCCGGTTGCTGATGCAGGCGATCCGGAGGCGGTCGCGCTGCGGGAGGCGGCAAAAAAGGCGCGCCCGCTTCCGCTGCCGGAGCAATATCCGGATACAATACGGCCGAGCCGCAAAGGGGTTCCAGCCGTGCTGCTTGCCGCGCTTTGCCTTGTGCTTTTACTTCCATTTTTGATCGTCTTGCTGCCGGCTGGCTTTTTAGTCAATCAGCTTCGGTTTGCCAAGAAAGCGAAGGAATAACTGCTTTGACCAGAAAGGCACTATGGGCGCATGGGAATTCAAGCATTTTTCGTAATGCCAGTGAATAGGGGGATAACGCCGCCAAAGGTTTCCAGGCGCACACTGACTGTGTTCTCGGGCTCAGCTTGCGCCGGCCTGTGGCCTTGTCATCCTGCAACGATAGCCCGTTAGTTGAAAACAGCTGCTGCTCCTGTCCACTAATTTATGGAGGGTAAATACCGAATTTTTAAAGAACCTGTTATAAAATGCTCTGCATTTTATAACAGGTTCTTTTAGTCTTATTTAATGTAACGAATTATCACATAATTAGTTTTCAATTCGAAAATATGATGCAAAGTGAAACATCACTTCTGTAAGGATTGACAAAAAAGATCGAGATCATATAAAGTATAAGAGGTATTTTCAACAATTTATGAGGGGGAATCAAGAAGGTATGAATATCAAAGACACAGCGATTGGCGCTGTGAAGGAGGTCACATCCCACTGGAGCAAGCCGGGCAAGGGAAATTTTGTATCCTATAAAGAGGTGCTTAACCTTGGCCTCGGCGGGATGGGCCAGCAGTTCGTCATGATTATGACCGGGTATCTGAGCCTGTCCGCGGGCAACACGCTGCTCGGCTCCACGCTCGGCCTGCGCCCGATGCACCTGCAATATATGGCGATGGTGCAAACGGTGCTGGGCATTTTTTTCTGCATTTTGCGCGGCAAAATTGTGGATAACACCCGCACCCGCTACGGGCGTTTCCGCCCCTATATCGCCCTGATGGGCTTCCCGATTGTGTTGCTCACCGCAATTTTTATCTTTTTGCCGTTTGAAACGATGGGGTATACCAGCAGGCTGATTGCTTCCTTTGCCTTTGCAATCACGGTCAGCATGGTCTTGCCCATGTTTACAGATACCTACAGTGAGCTGCAAACCGTGATCACACCGAATTCAGAAGAGCGCACAAAGGTGCTGGCGATCAACTCCTTGATCTATTCGTTTGCGCCCACGGTAGCGTATTTTATCATTCCCCTGCTCTCTCAGCTAACGGGTGGTTATACGGATATCCGGACGTATCGCTACATCATCGTCCCCATGGCGGTGCTGGGCGTCAGCCTGAATCTCTTTACCGCTTTTGGCTGCAAGGAGCGCGTCGTCACATCGCAGAGCTATGTGCAGAAGGTCGGCGTGCTCGAAGGCGTGAAGGAGATTTATAAGAACAAACACTGGTGGCTGCGCACCGTGGCCGGCTGGATCGGCTTTCTGGAGAGCGCCTGCGGCGTGATCTTTGGTTGGGTTTATATTTACGGTACGCAGGATATGACGACTTACGCATTTTTGACCACTGTGCTCGGCAGTGCCTCCGGTATTGCCATGGTCATCACACCGTTTCTGATGAAAAAACTCGGCAACCGGACGCTGCTTCTGGTACATAACGGATTGAATGTTTTATTTGTCACCATGATGACGTTCACCTTCCGGATTCCGTTGCTCTTTTTCATCTTTCTGTATTTAAATTCGCTTGTCAATGCCCTTTCTATTGTGTACAATCAGGCGATGCATTCTGAGGTGAAGGATTACCAGCAGTATATCAGCGGCAAGCGCATGGATTTTATGTTTGGCGTCGCGGGCCTAATTGGCACGCCGGTTACAATGCTGACAGGCCTTGCGATTCCCTATGTTTATGAATGCATGGGGCTGACGACGAATTACGATATCCTTTATGATCCGAATGTGCGCAATACGATGTTTTACATCCTCTGCCTGCTCTCCATTGTTGGCGCGATCATGAATTTGATTCCCTTCTCGTTTTATAGCTTATCGCGTGAGAAACATCGCAATATCATCAAGGTGTTGCGCTACCGCGCCCTGTTTGATGATTATGAAAACGATTGCCTGAACGCGGAGGAGATTGTAATTGCGATTGACGGCATTCGGGAGGGCTATGATATTCTCAATGCGCCGGCGCCTGATTTAAAAGCGCTGAAGGCGAAGGTCAAAGAAGCCAAAGCACTGCCTGTGGAAAAGCCGGAGATAGCAACGGCCACACGCAAGGAGGCAAAGGCTGCGCGCAGGATGGCAAAAACAAAGCACAAGGAAGCCGTCCGGGCGGCGCGCGCAAGCGTGCAGGCGGGGAAAAAGCTGATGGAGCAGAAAAGAGCCGTGCCGATCTTGATCGATGAACTGACGAAGTTCCAAAAGCCGGAAAATATTCGCCGGGTAGAGCGCGCGAAGGATCTTGTTGCAATCGGCCTGACACAGTTGAGCGGAATTCATTCTACCGTCTTAGAGGAGGCCAAAATGCTGCCCGCCGTAACCAAAGAGGAAAAAACGATACGCACTTATGAAATGAAGCGCGCAAAGGCCATGCTGAAGATGGCGAAAAAAATCCGCAAAAATTATCCCAATGGTATCTGCGAGCCTAATCCGGCAACGTTGAATGCTGCACTTGATATGCCCTACACAACGAAGGAAGAGAGCCGCGCCCGAGCCAAGGCTTTGAAGGCGGCGGAAAAAGAGCTCCAGCTCTTCCATACAACGGTGAAGCCCTATCAGGACGCGCAGAAGCTTGTGCGCGACGAGCGGGTGAGCCGCACGATCTATCCGGAGATTGAAAAGATGTATGACGGCGCGCGCGCCGAACTGGAGCAAATGGAACAAGAAGCGCAGAAGGAAACGGCGGTAGCCGGGAGGGGGAAATAACGATGAAGAAAACAGCGATTAGGGCTCTTTCTCTGCTATTTGCCGCCTCGCTGCTAACCGCAGGCCTGACGGGCTGCACGCAGGAGTTAGAGGGGGCCGAGCTTACGAAAGCCTACGAAACGGCGGTGCAAAACGCTCTGGCGGAAGATGTTTATTATTGGAAGGAAACAAAGCTGAAAGGGAAAAACACGGAATCCTGCCAGGTCAATGTGTTTGCTGGGCAGGGGAGCAATTATGAGCCTTTGCGGGATGAAAACGGCGCCTATTCGGAATATAAAATTAACCTGCAACAGACTAGCAGTCAGCCCCAAAAGGCGGTTCGGATTTACTGCGGCCTCTCACAGGGCAAGGAGAAAAAGGATGAGGCGAAAAACTATCTTTTTACGCAAACCTTGGAGGAGGGGCAGATCGTCAGCTGCGTCAAGCAGCCGATGACAGCGGCGGAATATTATCAGAGCGAGGCATTTGCACCGTATCTCCTCTCTTCCCGTATCGCAGAGCTGAAAGAGCTGACAGTAGCGGATATGGATTTCAGCATTAAGGACGGGCAGGCAGAGCAAAAGGTAAATGTGACGGAGCTGATTTTTAAACCGACGGATGCATATCTTGCCCGTTATGAGCAAAAATACGGCAAAAAGTCGCTGTTCGAGGGGGCCAAAAAGGTATCCATCGAGATTGCCTATGACAGGATTGCACATATCATTGTTTATGCGGAGGAAAAATTGGACAGCAATTTATCTGTGGAGATCGAACAGTATAAATTCGAAGTGGTTTATCTTGGACCAAAATTTGATGTTCCGGTTTATAATCAAAAGGTCAAGGACGACAGCACGAAAAAGGAATTCGACTGGGTGGAGGTTTAACCTCCTTATCGGGTGAAAACTGTTAATACAATCAAAACGCTGCAAAATAGCTTGTATTTTGCAGCGTTTTAACATAATGAGATAATAAATCATATATATAGAAATTTTTACAAAATATGTTGACATTACCACAATTATAATGTAGTATAAATGATATCAAATACATAAAGAGTAATTTTTTGTATGTTATGATCATAACGACATAAATCATAAAATAAGGAGATGAGTCCAAAAATGAAAAGGAAAAAGAAACTGATGGCCTTGTTTTTAGTGATTGCGATCTTTGCGAGTTTGGCTATGATGACGGTCCATGCCGACCCGCCGCCGCATCCCTATGTATATGCATACCTGCGCCTTAACATGACCTCCGCAGTATCCGGGACAGTTTACAGGACGAATACTCATTATGGCGGCTATAACCAATCAAATTCAGCGCACAGAGTTTATCTGTCCGCCCATTATTCAGATGGATCTGGCTGGAAAAAGGATAAAGAGTTATTGGTAGGGATCGGCGCAACTGTGGGCGATTCTCCCACTTCTACGCGTTCCACCTGCCTGTGGAGGGCGGAGCTGAATCCCTATGGTGTTTTAACGAAGAACTGCGAAGCCGGAGGGTACGTCAAAAAGTGGTAAGGATTTGACGGACTGAATAGGAACCCAATCACTGCGGCGCATCGCTGTAAGGGCGAGCTCCGCAGTGGTTGGATTTCCTTTTGCAAAGGATGTGAAGCAATGCCAACATGGAAACTTCTTGTGAAACAGTTTTTTCAGAATAAGTTGTTATTTTCGCTGTGGGCCGTGTTCCATGCCTTTACGGCAGTGTATTTCGTATTTCGCACAATCCGCCTGGCCGGTGCGGATGCGGAGCCGCTCTCTTATCTCTGTATCTCCTTGGAATTGGCTGTCCTGGTTTTCATCTTCTTCCTGTTTCTGGCGTTTATTGATTGCGCGAGGCTCCAGAAAGTGCGTTTGCACGAGTGCATGTGTGCAACTGGGAAGGGGACGCAGGCGGTGCTTATGACGCAAGTCGTCATTTTGTTGCTGCTGGCGCTTGGGTATACAGCCGCCCTGTTTCTGCTGAATGCGGCGGTTTATCTCATCCTGTTTCCATTCAAGGGGGCATATCTGCTGCATATTGCCGGGACGCTGCTGCTTTATCTCTGCATGCCGGGTCTGATTGCGGTTTTGCTGGGCGCGTTCGCCGCCCAGCTGCAAAAAAAGTGGGCGGCGTATCTCGTGATGCTGCTGTTTCTGGCGGCCTCCACGGAGATATTTGCCGGAGTATCCGATATTGTTTATAACAGCATGGGCATTTCTCTCTATCCGCTTTATCATGTGTTCCGTATTTTCCCGATTGGCCTGGATTGGATGCCGATTGCAAATTACGGGTATGAAACGTTGCCACAGCGCTACTTTATGGCTCTTTTTTGGGCCTTGCTTTTTGCCGGTGGCTTGGTTTGGTCGATACGACCCCAACATAAAAAACGGCTTTTCGCTTGCATTTTGTGCTTTTGCATGAGTATTTCCTTTTTAATAGCCGGTCAATTGCCTGCGTCGCGTGTATTGCCTGGGCATGATCCGGAAAAAGGGTTTTCTGCGGATGCAATCTATTATATGGATGCCGATCAGCGCAACCAGCCGGCGGATTTTCATGTTACAGAATATCAGTTGGATATGCGCGTGGATCGAATGCTGTTCATGACGGCTTCTATGCGACCGGATAAGACGGATCTGCCACAGTATCTTTTTACACTTTACCACGGATATCAGGTGAGTTCTGTGACTGACGGATCAGGCGATCCGCTTGCTTTTCAACAAGATGGCGATTATTTGGAGGTTCGCAATCCAGACGGGCGTTCATTGGAGCGGATCATCATGTGCTATTCCGGTAGCGCGCCGAAGTTTTATAGCAACAGACAGGGGGTTTTTTTGCCCGGCTTCTTTGCTTTTTATCCGCGTAGCGGTTACCATATGATGTTTGATAATTATTTGCAGGGCTTTCATCGGATCACTTCGGTGCAGGAAAGCCTATTTGACATTCGAGTTCAGACGCATAAGAACGTTTACTGCAACTTGGAACGCAGCGGTGAAAATTCATTCCGTGGTTCGTCGAATGCCTTAACGCTGATGAGCGGTTTTTTGCAGTCCATGAAGGTTGGTGACTTAACTGTAGTGTACCCATTCTTGGCGACGGGAGAATTCAATCCGGGGAATATTGAAAGCATTGTTTCGAAATACGCCGAATCTCCTGTGATACCTTCGAGGGTAAAGACCATTTTTATTATGCCGAATACCAATTTAGTGACCGCTTATGAACGGTTTGCTCAGTATTCCGACCATATGGCGATTTTGCAGCTGCTTGGGATGGAAGAAATGTACGAAATGCAAAAGACGGATGCGAATAAAGTAAAGCTAGTGCAAATCTTTGAAATGTACCAATATGACCGGCCCATGTTCCAACACATTGTGGACACAACAGATGATAGAGATTTTCGTCTTTTCCATAAAGCAACTCAAAAAATGGGCGAAGCAGAAATTCGTAAGGGTGTCAACTGGTTTTTATCTGACGATTCTGATACGAGAACCATACAGGAATTTTTAGAAAGCTTGATGGGAGGGAACTGAGTTGCTGGTTTTGGAGAATGTCAGCAAGGGTTTCGGCAGAAAGAAGCCTGTGCTGAAAAACATATCGATTCGATTCGAATCCGGCGTCTATGGACTGCTCGGCCCAAACGGCAGTGGTAAAACGACATTGCTGCGTTGTCTGACCAAAATATACCCTGTCAGCGGCGGAACGATCCGATTTCAGGGTGAGGATATCGCGCGCAGCCGAAGCTATCTGAGCCGGGTAGGTTATCTTCCCCAAGAATTCGGCCTGTTTCCAGAGCTGACGATTATGGATGCGATGCGTTTGTTTGCGAATTTGAAGGGTGTACCGCGCTCAAAGGCGGACGCGATGATTTCGGATTGCCTCTCCATTGTCAATCTGTACGAATCCAGGGATCAGAAGGGGGGAACATTATCTGGCGGCATGGTTCGCCGCGTGGGAATTGCACAGGCGCTGATTAACAATCCGCCGATTTTGATTTTTGATGAGCCGACGGCAGGCCTTGACCCGGAGGAGCGCATGCGCTTTAAGAACAGTATTTCTCAGATCAGGGAGGGGCGTTTGATTCTATTGTCAACGCACATTGTGGATGATGTTGAGGCGGTCTGCGATTCAATTGCAGTTATGCGGGAAGGGCGTTTTGCCGCATACGGCTCTTGTCAGGAGATTCGGCAGATTGCGCAAAACAAGGTTTACAGTGTTCCGGAGGAAAAACGAACGGAGATTGATGGACGTTACCACATTCAAAAAAATTTTGAAGTCGAGGGTGTACCGATGATCCGTATACTTTGTGAGAAGCAGCAGAATGCATTGACGGAAGAGCCGACAATTGAGGATGGATACCTATGCGCTTTAAAAAAGATCTGATCCTGGTTGCGCAGCGGTGCTTGCTGCATATCAAAAGTATGGGTCTGCTGTTTTATATGCCGATTCTGGTTTCTGCACTTGCGTCGCCGCTGTTCATCTGGTTCAGTTATCGTGCAAATGGGAACAGCTCAACCTTTTTGCTGGATACTATACAGATTACACAGCTGCTGTTTCCATTTTTTTCGGCATGGTGGCCTTTGTTGTTGCTAAGGGAGTACGTGGGAGGGAAGGGACGGGAGCTGCTCTATGTAAATTGTTGCCGGGCCCGCTTTGTAGATCTTTTGGTGTTTTGGCTGATATACGTATGTATCCTGACGATTGTGTATGGAGCTCTTGCTTCGATCAACCATCTTTTTTGGATGGAATACTTAAAAATGATGTGTATCTGTATTTCTTTTGCCGGAGCGGCCTATTGTCTGGCTTATTTATTTTTATCGCTACCTGCTGTGGCCATGATCCTTTTGCTTTATACGTTTTCCAGCATTGCTTTTTATCGAGACAGGCTGGTTTTCCCCCTATATTATTCGCTTGAGCTTGTTGACTGGCGGAGTTTTTATGCAGTGTATTTTCCGATGGCAGGGTGTGGAATTATGTTTTGGCTGCTTGGAATCCTGCTCAATTTAAAAAGAAAAAGTAACAGTCTCAATTAAACAACGCTCTAAAACTGGCCGCTGCATATTTTTTAGAGCGTTGTTGTATATGAAAAGGAGCCGTTGCAAAGGTTACTTTTTACAACGGCCCCATGGTTATTGCTGTAACTACAGCTTGAAAGTTTGAAAGATAAAAGCCTCCAATGCTATGATTGGAGGCTTTTTGCAACGCAAGTATTAGCCCGGTCTTCCGGCAGTTTCAAAGGCTTATTGTAACAGCGGATGTTATTTCTGTTTCAGCAGTCCTTCATGAACCGCCGATATTGCCGACAATATCACTGACACCCTCCAGAATATTGTCTGCGCCCTGCTTTGACTCATTCTCCTTAGCGTCTATCAGCCCGGAAACCAGCTTTGCAATGTCGATCCCCAGCGCATCCACATTCACACCGCTTTGATCCAGGAAGCTTTTAATTTCGCCTAAATTATCTATCGAAAGAGAGCCTGTAAATCCACCCAGGATTTGAGAAATATCTGCGCTGCTGGGCTTTTTGGTAGTGCCGGCGGGTTTGGTGGTTGAAGAGGAGCCGTAACCCGCGTTAGGGGAAGCGGCGGTGGGCAACCGGTTTGCTGCCTGATATCCACCCAGATAGGAGTTTCCACTGCCTATGTAACTGCCGCCGGAGGAAGATTTCGTGGTTGCCTCCGCAGGCTCCGCCGTGGTGGAGGGAGCTGAAATGCCATCGAAGGTATACTGTTCTACACTGGCCTTCGTGCCAACTGTGGGCATATTGTCCTCTTTCTCCTTCTTGGAACAGCCGAAAAAGGAGGCGGCAAGCGCCAAGGCAAGGAGCAGGGGAATCACCTTCCATCCGTTCTTTTTCATCAAAATGACCATCCTTTCTTTTCACACTGCAATATCCGTCTGGGAGTTCAATCGAGCAGAATGCTGAAACAGCCCTATATCCTGTTCACATCCGCGCCCTGCTCTTCATATTTTTGAATCATCAATTTTGCCGCTTTATAAATATCCCCACAGCCAAGCGTGATGACCAAATCGCCTTTCTGTGCGTGATCAACCACGTATTGCGCAACCTCGTCGAAGGTGTTGAACCAGACGCTGCCGGGGATCTTTTCGGCTAGCTGGGCGGTATAAACGTTGTAGGTGTTGCGCTCGCGCGAGCCCATAATCTCCGTCATAACAACGTGATCCGCCATACTGAGGACCTGTGCAAAATCATCCATCAGCAGATAGGTGCGGGAATAAGTGAAAGGCTGGAACACAGCCCATACCGCATTATACCCCATTTTAAGCGCCGCTTCAAGGGTGACGCGCAGCTCCGCAGGATGGTGCGCATAATCATCCGCAATGGTTACGCCATTGCAGACGGCCAGCTTCTCAAACCGGCGGCCCGCGCCGTGAAAGCTTTCCAACCCGGTAATGCACTGCTCAATCGTTGCACCGGCCTGCACGGCGGCGGCAATCGCCGCAAGGGAATTGGGCACATTATGCATCCCAGGCACGTCGAGCCGGACATGGCCGACCATTTTTCCCCGGCAAAGGAGATCATATTCCGGAAAAGCACCGCGGTGCACTTGGAGATTGGCCGCGCTGTAATCGTTACCGCCGCCAAGCCCGAAAGTAACCACCTCTTTTTGAGCCAGCAAATCCGCAACCGCTTGACGGGTATTCCTATCATCCCCGTTGATAATCAGCGTTTGGGCCATGGAGGCAAACTGGTGAAAGGAGCGGATAATATTGCCAAGCGTTTTAAAATAGTCAAGGTGATCTTCATCAATATTCAAAATCACAGCAACATCCGGTGAAAGGCTCAAGAAGGTATCTGCAAACTCGCAGGCTTCGCAAACCAACGTATCACTGTGGCCGACGCGGCCGTGGCTGTCGATCAGCGGCAGCCGGCCTCCGATTACGGCGGAGGGGTCGAGCTCCGCCATGATGAGAATTTGCGCGAGCATCGAGGTAACGGTGGTTTTGCCGTGCGTACCGCAAACGCCAATGCAGTTGGAATACATGCGCGTGACTGCGCCGAACAGTTTGGCACGCTCAAAAGTTGGCACGCCCAGCGTTTTTGCGGCACAAAGCTCCGGGTTATCATCGAGCAGGGCGGCGGTGTATACGACCATTTCGGCGTTTCCAATGTTTTCCGCACGGTGCCCCATGGATACCGGTACGCCCAGCGAACGGAGTTTGGTCAGGTTGTCGCTTTCATTGTTATCAGATCCGGTGAGCGTGTAACCCTCCTTCAGGAGAATTTCTGCGAGCGGGCACATCCCCGCTCCGCCGATGCCGATCATATGGATCCGTTTAACCTGTTTCAATAGCTCGTCAATTTCGTACAATGCTGCCACCTCAATTTTCTTTGTTAAAAATCGGCTCTTTACACCCGGCTTCGGGGAAAATACCGATGGATGGTACGCCCTGAAACGTATTTTATTATATTGCATCTTGGCGCGGAAATAAACACTTTTTTTCGATAGTATGCCATTTATTGTGTGTTGGGAAAAACTTCTACCGAATCCGTTTTGAACTGTTTCACGCCGCCTTATGCGCAGCATAGCCAGCGGTACCTTTATTATACAATAGAATCCAGATGATTTGGATAGGAAAAATATTGAAATTAAAAAGGATTATAGAGCTAGAGCATGTGTCGTAGGTTATCCCTGTCATTTGTGCCGGGGCTACGCTTAACAATAGGGCAATGCCGTTTGATACACGATACGGCTCAGTGGCTGTCGCCGGTGATACAACGCTAGAAAGAAGTCCGAGGCATGGGAAGCCCCATGCCTCGATTTGCATTCATGGTGTGTCCGGCTGCCGGTTGAAAGCGAGCTTACTGACCGGGAAGGCCGTTTAGCGGCAATGCTTGTCGAAAGAGGGATTGCACGCATAGAAGTTCTTAGAGTTCATTTTATCGGTTGCAAGTCGAAGTCCCTCTCCAAATCTTTGATAATGGACAATCTCACGCTCACGCAGGAATTTAATCGGATCACGGACGTCCGGATCGTCGACCAGACGCAGAATGTTGTCGTAGGTCGTCCGTGCTTTTTGCTCAGCAGCCAGGTCTTCATGAAGATCTGTAATCATGTCGCCTTTACTCTGCATATAGGCAGCTGTATACGGCACGCCGGCAGCGGAAGCAGGATAAACACCAGCCGTATGGTCGACAAAGTAGGTGTCAAAACCGCTCTTTTTAATTTCATCTTCACTTAAATTACGAGTAAGCTGATGAACAATGGCGCCGATCATTTCAAGGTGCGCCAGTTCTTCTGTACCAATATCCGTCAGCAATCCTTTCAATTCCGCATATGGCATCGAATAGCGCTGTGACAGATAACGCAATGACGCACCAAGCTCACCGTCCCCTGTGCGGATTTTATTGCGCATCAGCTTGCAAAGGGAAGTGGAATCGAATAGAAAGTTTGGATTTTAAAAAGAAAAATTTTACAGTATCAATGGTTTTCTGTATTAAAAAATGTTGTAAATGCTTCTATTTTTGTTGTAGAAAGCAAGAAATATTCTTATAAAAAATATTGCTTGCAGTTTTTTTCTTGACTTTATTTTAGAACAGTCCTATAATAACTACAAAGAATAGACTAATTAAATCCTAGAGATTGATTATGAATTGTCGATTTCATACATAGCGAAGGGGAAAAACACATGAGCTATATCGCGCAGGGACTCAACAACTATACGAAAACCTACTCTAATAAGCGGACAGGCTTTTCGGTGGGCTATTATACTGTTTCTCAGGTAAAGGCGCTCTATCCACAGGGGGATTATCAAGTGGCCGCCCAGATCGGCGCCGGCGTCAAAAAAAATGCGCCGGATACGCTGGCCTACAATGGAAAAACAGAACCGGCCGCTCCTTACAAGAAAAATCCGCTGCATCGCACGGCTGGCTATATCAGTTGCGGCGAAAAGCAGTTTGTCGCGGTGAAGAAGAACATTGTTTGGCTATGGATTTTGCTGCTGGTTCTTTTGCTGGCGCTGATTTTTGGCATACAGTATGCGGCGAATCATTGGGATGAGATGTTCCCGGATCAGCCTGCGGCTGCTTCTACAGATCCCAAAGGCCAAGTGGATCAAAATATCGTAGAAGGCGATATTACGCTAAGCACCAAGAAAAAAATTGATACCAAGGGGAAAACCATCAAACTGCCGGGCATTACCTCAATGAAATTTAAGGCGGGGCAAACGGAGCAGGAGTTTGTGCTTCGCAATCCGGAAGGGAATCCCTGCTATTTTAAATTCCAGATTATTTTGGATAAAACGGGCGAAATTTTGTATGAATCGAATCTCGTTCCGCCAGGATATGCAATTGCAAAATTTCATTTAAAGCGCGCAATGGATGCAGGCAGCTATAAAGCTACAGTGAAATATTTAACCTATTCATTCGATGCGGAGCAAAACCGGCTGAATAACGCGCAGGTAAAAACAACGATTACAGTGGAATAAACCTATGATTGGCAGGATCACGGGCCAAAAGGAGAAAATTTATGAACGGGGGTCGTTCGGAATGAAACAAAGGACGAAATATAGCAAACGTTGCCTTGCGGTTCTGCTTGCGATACTGATGCTGCTTGCGGCCGCGCAGCCGGTGTCGCTTGTGGCTGCGGCGGCAGGGGATGATCCGGACCCGCAATTTGGCGAGGGCGCGGCACGCGCACGCTATACCACGAGCGGTACGTTGGAGATTTCTTTTCCTGAGGCGCAGGCGATAGCAGGCGGGATTTCTTACTATGCGGATTTTTATGATTTGGATCGGGGCTATCCCCAGCGCGAAACGCCGATCGTCTCTGCGGTGGAATTGAGTGGGGCACGGACAATGGCCGGTGAAAGCGCGTTAATTTTCTCAGAACTTTCTGCTGAGCAGATCAAAGCGTATGGTTTAAATATGTCTCATCGTATTAGCGTTGCAATTACGGCAGTGGATGCAGATGGATGGCGTTCGCAGCCGATCGAAGCCTTGGTCGGGGATTCATTGGATGTTCCGGCAGCGGGAGCGTCTCCAACCGGGTCAGATCGTTATACCTCTGTTTCCCGGTTTGAAGATGCCTATAACGCCGCCAGGGAAGATGGCGGCACCCATGATTCCGGCGCAAAATTTTGGGAGTATAATAACGGCAACGGTACCGCCGCAATGAATATTGACGGCGTGTATGACGGCAATAAGAATGCGTATCAGACGCCAGGCTTTGATAATAGTCAAGCTTTTCGTTTCTACATGAATGGCAATGAGCGTTCGGCAGACAGCTATGAGCGTTTCGATGTTATGTACAACCAAGATCATTATCAGTTTAAGAATGCAGAAGAACTGTGGATCTGGGTGGACACCTCTTATGTTTCGTTTGAAGAGTTTGCGCTTCAAGTTCGGTATATGGATTATACTGGCACGCTTCGCATAGACAGCGGAGATTTTTCAGTAGAAGAGAATTGGATTACGCATGCGTATAGCAAGGATGTTTACAGCACAGTCGGCTATGCAAAGCAAAATCATGAAGCGGTTCCGGTTTATTACCAAAATGCAGACGGGCTATGGGATACGATGTATACCAATACGGATGGTTATTTGGAGGATTTCGGCCATTATCGTGGATTCCTTCGCGTTCCTATTGACAAACTATGGAATGAAGATGCGAGTAGTTCTTATAAACAGTTAACAACAGAGCACCCCTATTCTTATGAAATTTCCGTTTGGGATGGATATGTGGGCGTAAATACAGAAAGGGCACATTTCACTGCGGAGACGGCTTATACGGCTCCCGAGGGTTCTCTTTCATGGATTGACCGTGAGTACAAGTTCCCCGGTTGGGAAGATCGAACAATTTATTTTGATAAAACGAGATTTGAAAATACAACAGGATATCGATTAGGGGTTACTCCGATTGAAGATATCGCCTCTGTTGGCTTTACATGGCGTGGTGCCTCTGAGGATAGTATGAACAAGCCGTTTTACATCGATCAGATCGGCTTCAGCGGCAAAAATCTTGAAACAAATGACCCGGGCTCCAGCATTGCTCCCCTACAAACGCTGGATACCTATCATATGGTGCCGAGCGATCAGGAGGCAGTAGAGAAGCTGGTGAATCAACATATCCCGGATGTGGAGGCTGTCAACGTTGCCGATGCAGGGATCATTGAGGATCTGGAGGCGATTTGCGCGGAGCTGAGCGCAACAGTCACCTTGCCGGAAAAGCTGAAACAGGCAAGAGAGCGTCTGAATCAGATTCTGAATGGGCAGGATCCGGTGCTGTATTTACATACGGAGCTGCAAAAAGCTGATGCCGATATTCCAGCGCTATTCGAGCTTTATCAAACCTTTACCTTGGGAGAGCTTCAGCGCTTTGGCCTGAAGGATGAAGCGGATCTGATCCGCCGTTATAATGAAACCGGGCAGAGCGAATGGTATCCCAGCGCTTTGACACAGCTTTATTTCAAAGCCTTTAACGATGTGGAGCAGAACTATGCGGTTGGCCAGACTGCCGTCCATGAGTATGACGATTACCGCCTGGAACCGAATGGAAAATGGCATTATTTTGACCGTGCCCATCACCTGCTTTGGGAGAACGGGATTTATAAGGGCGCGTGGGAAAACAGCAAGAACCTTGTAGCTTACAGCCGCTCCTCTTATGATTCTGCGGAAACGGGAACGAATAGTACCGATCAGCGTTTCAGCTTGGCGTCCACATCCGTGGGGCAGAATGGTTTTGCAAGCTCCCGTTCTATTGATACAAGCTTCTATCGTGATTCCTTATCTAATGGCGAAACCTATCGCATCTCCCTGACGCATAACGGAGAAAATAAGGATAACTGGGATGCGCTCAGCGGCGTGAATATCGGCCAGGCGACAGATTTCATCTTCTACGCAGATTTTTCTGAAATGAATGATATCCGCAAGATGTGGGTTGCCTTGCGTACGGAAAATGGCAATATTTATTCCCATGATGAAGACGATGGTACACAGTGGGACTATCAAATTCTGGATATGGATGCGGCGAGCCCTGCATGGAAAACTGTTCAAACAGATAACGATGGGAACGACGGCTGTATGACAGGCGCCTCGCTGAACGGGTTCCGTGGCTTTATTAAAATACCGCTTTCCCATTTTTGTGAGATTACAAGCAACGGCAATGCCGGCCCTGTGATTTCTGCCAATGCAGTTGTTAAGCAGATCAAGCTATTTTATACCGGCTCTCAGGGCGGCGAGAGTCCTGCGGGTACGACGATGTCGGTGGATATGTTCGGTTTTTCGAGCAGCACGCCAATAAGCGGCTTTGAGCAGCTCCATCCGGAGAGGGAATTGGAGGCGCCGCAGCTTCAAAGCTCTGATGTGGAAAGTGCTGTAGCAGCAATTCTTGCCTTGTATGAAGATGTTACGTTGCTCAATGAAACAGAAGCAGAGACGGATTATCTCTTCAGCTATGGCAGAACGGAACAGTCCATCACGGCATATCGCGAGATGTTGGCTCTTTACCATACGCTGACGGTTACAGAAAAGGGAGAGGTGGAGCAAAAGCTCCCGGCCAACATAAAAATGGCGGATATGGAGGCCTTTGTACGCAATTATAATACCTTCGGCGGGGTACAGGGCAACCTGAAAAAATATGTTGATAGCGCCGTTGCACAGCGTGAAACGATTGAAAATGCTTTTCAAAAAACGGCGGTGTCCACTGGCCCTGTGGTTACGTTGCTGGAGGAATATAACGACTACCCGGCGAAATACCAGAATGCAGTTTTAACCTATTGGGCGGATCGCAATTTGCATGCGGTTTATCCCAATTTTGTCATAACGAGCCCCGCTTCGTCAATGGAGAATCCGGCGGCAACCATGCAGCTGGATGCGGATGGCCTCCATTATTCCGGTTCGGTAACGCTCAACTATTATGCAGCTGTAGATGCGAAAAATCCGTTGAGCTTGCGCATCCCTTCCGGCGTGATTACATTCAGCGCGGAGGATGATCCCAGCAAGACAATTGAAGTGGGCGTAAGCGGAGGCATCGCCAACCCGGTCAATGGCAGCAATTCTATGACGTTTGCGTTATCCGTTCTTGCTGACAGCATTGATCACGCGGCAGCCTATGTAGGATCTTTTGAGGTAGCCCTAGAATCGCCTGATCCGGATAGCAATAATGGCCAGGCGAGCAATTTGAATCCTGTATCAGCTGCGGAGCAATACCGCTCAAAGGATGCTTTTACGGTTTATGTGAAGCTGCTCTTTGACACCTCCTATACAATTATTATCCCTGCGACTCAAGAAGTGGAATGGGCAACCCCATCTACCCAAACGGGAAGCTTACAGGTTGAAGATTTAAGCATTCCAGCGTCAGCCCGCATCAATGTGAGCTGTGCATCGCAAAATGGCAGCAAGCTGTCTAAGGTGATTGATGGTCAATCGTTTGAGCTGCCCTATCAATTGACGGCCAATGGGAGTCTGTTTAGAGGCTGGTCCTTCAGCATGAGTGAACAAAATCCGGTTCCATTAAACGTTGAGATTACGCCTACTGATTGGTCCAAGCCCCCGATCGCTGCTGGCTATCAGGATGTGTTGACGTTTAACGTTGAATATCAGGAGAAATAAACGATTATTGGGAGAAAGGAGCTTATGCCGTATGAAAAAGCTGATTGCCTCGGTTTTATCCGGTGTATTATTGGCAATAGCATGCGCGGGCCTCGCCAACGCTGCGGTGTTGGATCGGGATACTCCCGCCGGGTCAGCGCTTGTGCGCACCTCCTGTGAGGTTGACTATTCGGTTGTGATTCCCGCCGATATGGAAATTCCATTTGGTTCACTTGATACGGAGATTGGCCGCGTATATGCAGATGTGATGAAGATCGAAAAGGGAAAGGCCGTTTATGTAGAGGTCGATTCTCAAAAGGCCTATAATCTGGTGAATACGGCTAACGCGGCCCATGGCATTGCTTATGCGCTTGCTGGAGCGGATACGATCTGCTTCAACCGTGTGAATGATCCTACTCAGTTCCCGCTGAACGCTTTAATTGAGCAGAAAACGTGGGACGCCGCTTATGCAGGCGATTATGAGGATACCCTGCTGTTCACCATCATCTACCGTTAGGCAGACAATCATCATTTGCTTATCAGCGGGGGAAGTACCCTGCAAATGATAAAATAAAAACGAGAAGGAGAAAATCGCTATGAGAAAAGTACTTGCAATCCTTTTGGCCCTGTGCATGGTTTGCACAATGAGTGTGGTTGCCTTTGCAGCGAACCCGATTACAAAGGAGACAGAGCAGTTCGGTTCCACACTTGTGAGGACGGTTGGCCAAGGGCCGACGGATCCTGATGTTCCTGGCGCTAACGAAGATTATACCGTTACCATCCCTGCGGAATTGATCGTACCGTGGGATAACGTGAAGGGTGGTTCTGCGCAAGATGTTTATACGCTTGTAACCCACCTTGCAAAGGGCTCCACCGTTACGGTTACAGTTTCTCCATTTGGCGAGAAGGCGCTTGCTATGGTTTTGAAGGATGGCACAGAGACGATTCCTGCAACCATTTCCGGCAATGAGAGCCTTGTTGCATCCACAACTGGCACACTGACAGGCGACGTTGTAGCATCGATTGCTGCCGCTGATTTTGATGCGGCCTATGTGGGTGAATATTCTGCCAACCTCACCTTCACGGTTGTTTATGCGAACCAGATTTGAATGCAGTCTTATTGGTTGAATATTGTGTTATTTCGTCAGGGTTGGTTTCTTTCGTCTTCGCGTGACTTGCCCTGTGAGATAAAAATTCAGTAGAAAAGGAGAAATTTTTCATGAAAAAAGTTATCGCGCTTCTTCTTGCTCTCTGCATGGTGTTTGCAATGAGCACGGTCGCATTTGCAGCTACGGGCACGATTAAAAAAGACGGCGTAGTGATTGATGAACAGGATGCAAAGACGGTGATTACGGTTAACGGTACGTCTGATGACGATACGTATACTGTAACAATCCCGGCAGATATTGATATTCCGTGGAATGATAGGAGTGAAAAAACGCTGCATGCAACGATCAGCAGCCAGTTGGCAAAGGGCTCCACAGTAGATGTCAGCGTTGCAATGCCGCAACATTTGCTTTGCACGGATGAGACGATCCAGAAAGAATACAATGATGGCGAAGGCAATTACACTTTGCAGACAGCTCGCCTGCCCATTCAGGTTTCTGCTGCTGGACAGATCTCCGGTTCTGTAGATTATGAAAATACCAACGCAACGATCGATACTATTTTCCATGTCGTATCTTACTACGGCATGACAGTTGCAGAGTATCAGGGCACGGCTGTTTATACGATTACTTACACGCCCGCTGCATAAATGTAGTTTCTTTTCGGTAGTGAGATGAGGGCTGACATACTTTATATGACTCTTGAATCAACAATACATTTTGCAGAAATGAGGAATCAACAATGAAAAAAGCTCTTGCGCTTGTTCTTGCGCTTTGCATGGTCTTTGCCA
Source organism: uncultured Oscillospiraceae bacterium (assembly GCA_900544375.1). Classification (GTDB taxonomy): domain Bacteria; phylum Bacillota; class Clostridia; order Oscillospirales; family Acutalibacteraceae; genus Fimivicinus. Next base: position 15,666 of record UQUZ01000022.1, on the reverse strand, counting down.
TGGGTACTGTGGCGTTTGCCGTGGAAGACGGCAAGATCACGAAGGCCGATCCGGATGCGGAATCCTTTATTGTAAAGACAGTTGTGGACCCGGAGCAGGATTATGAGTCTTGGGAAGTCACCATCCCGGCGGATATTGAAATTCCGTGGGGTGATACGACCGTATATTCCTCAGAATACACTGTTAATGCGCAGCTCAAAGCAGGCGCTAGCCTTACCATTACGGCGGCAGGCAGTGGCAAACTGGGCGACACAATTCCTTATACCCTTGGCGGCGATATCAATGTTACAACTGGCGCTGTGGAAACAAATCTGACGAAGGCGATTACAGCTCAGGTTGATGACTTTGCTGGCTATGCAATTGCTGAGTATCAGGATACCGTTACTTTTACCGTTACGTATAACGCTGCCTGATTTTTGGCAATCGGTCAATCTGCCCGGGTACACAGTGCCCGGGCAGGGAATAACTGGGCAGTTCTTCTCGCTGCCTAACCTTTTTGAGAGGTGATTCGTTGTGAAAAAAGCGCTGGCGCTCCTGCTCTGCCTGCTGTTGGCCTGCGGCTGCTGCCTACCGGCACTTGCTGCTGATGGGGCCGGGCAGTCGGGAATGACGCTCTCGACGGTCGTACCGGATACGCATACCGTGCAGGTCACTTATAACCGGGGCGGATACGTGATGGTGAACGGTGCATTGTGCGAAGACGGATGCACCCTGACAGTGCCGCGCCATTCCCAGTTGGAGTTGTCTCTCATTACACAAAAGGGCTATCGGGTGGAAAGTGTGCTGGTCAACGGCGTTGATGTTACGGCAAGCGTCGTGAACGGCTCGTATACGATCCCTTCCGTTTCGCGCGATATAGAGATCGCTGTCACATTCCGTGCGCGTTCTGCCGGTGAAGAGGTGTCGGCTGTGGACGTGGCCGGTAAGGTGTATCAGGAGGATGATCTCCTTCCCGGTGCGGAAGTAAACTTGGATTTTGGCACGGTGAAAGCGGTTTCCGGCCAAGATGGCAGCTATTTGCTGGAAAGCTTGGAGGATGGCCGCCATTATGTGGAAATCTTAGTAGACGGCAAAGTGGTTGGCCGCACGCAGTTTGTGTTGCAAGCGGCCGAGGTGAACGAAACGGTAGTTGATACCCTGTCAGACGGTACGCAGCGTGTGCAGTATCCAAAGGGGACAGTGAAGGTGTATCTGGACTTTATCGTCAATGCGGATGGAAGTATCACCATTCGCCCGGGTGAAGAGCCCGCGTCACCGCCCGTTACTCCCCCGGATGTACAGCCGGAGATTCCGGATTTGGGCGACTCGCTCCTGATCCTGTTTCTGCTTCTGATGGCGTTTGGGGCAGGCATGGTGGCCTTTGCCTCCCGCCGCAGACGTGAGTATATGTTCTGATCTCATGAAAAAGTTCATTTAGCAAAACCCCGCGGGAGGCAATGCGTTTCCCTGCGGGGTTTTGCGTGTTTTGCAGGGGCCAGTCATATTCCCCCTCCTCTTTCAATAGGTTAAGTATCGAAAGGGGGCGAGGGCTATGGCACGTAAACCAGATGAACATATGGCTCTTCCAGTAACAGAGCAATTTGCGCAGGATGGCGCTCGGTTCGATACGCTTTTGATGGATATGGCAAAGGTGCTCTTTACACAATGGCTGCACGCTGAGGAGCAAAGGAGGGGGACGCGATGAGGCGGAAAAACGGCATGGATCGGAAACATCGTGCCGGGCTGTATCTTCGCCTGTCGAAGGAGGATGAGGCACAGGGGCAATCTGGCAGCATTTCAAATCAGCGGGCAATTTTGGAACGATATGCGCAGGATCAGGGCTGGGAGGTAGCCGGCTGTTATATTGATGATGGTTATTCCGGCCTCCATTTCGACCGGCCCGGCTTTCAGAGGCTGCTCAGCGATATTGAGGCGGGCCTAGTGAACCTAGTGCTCACCAAGGATCTCTCCCGGCTCGGTAGAGATTATATTGATACCGGCTATTATTTGGAGCGGTATTTTCCCAGCAGGCAGGTGAGATATATTGCATTAGCGGATGGAATCGACACCTTCGCTTCTAGCTCTGCGCAGAATGATATGGGGCCCTTTAAATCGGTTATGAACGATTTATATGCAAAGGATATCTCTCAAAAAGTGCGTGCCGTTATGGATACCAAGCGGGAGGCCGGCCAATTTATCGGCGCCTTTGCACCTTATGGTTATCAAAAGGATCCGGAAAACAAAAATCGGCTGTTTGTAGATGGTCCGGCGGCCGAAGTGGTGCGGCGGATTTTTGAGGAATATCTGGCAGGGCAAAGTATGGCGGGGATCGCGCGCCGGCTCAATCAGGAGGGAGTGCTTCCTCCATCGCGTTATAAAGCGGAGATTCAACGGCTGCCCTATCACAATGCGAATGCAGTGCAGGGCGTTTGGCGGGCGGAAACGATCCGGACGATATTGGGTAACCCCACTTATGCGGGCGATCTTGCCCAGGGAAAAAACGAGAAATGGAGCTATAAGCTAAAGGCTTCCCATAAGGTGCCGCGCCAGGAATGGACGGTCGTGCCTGATACCCATGAGGCGATCATTGACAAAGAGGCGTTCCAGATCGTGCAGCAGCTGTTGGAGAGGCGAAGCGGCCACTGCAAAACGAAGGCCCATTCACATTTGCTCTCCGGCTTGGTGTTTTGCGGGGATTGCGGCAGGCCGATGACTTTTTGCAGAAGATCCTCTGGCAGGAGCTTTGTGCTGATCTGCTCTGGCTACTCCCGCTATGGGGAGTGCCAAAGGCATACCACGGATGAAGCGCAGCTGGAGCGCACCGTGTTGGAACGGCTAAATGGTTTTGCAAAGCAAGTTTTGCCTTCAGGCGTGGAAGAGGCCTTGTTGCAATCATGCAGTGGCAGGAATGAGGCGCTTTGGATGCAGGAAAAAACACATGCGCAGGAGCGGTTCAATCAGATCGGCTCTATTTTGCAGGCGCTCTATGAAGACCGTGCCGCACAGCGGTTGGAGGAGAGCGAATTTACTCAGCTGGCGGCAACCTACCGGGAGGAAAAGAGAAAGTTACAAAGCCTTCTGGAGGGTGGCCATTTGCGTGGGGAGGATCGTTTTCTCTTCCTGCGCGCCGCCCACAAACTGCTCTATTTTGAGCAGCCTGACCGTCGGCTGCTGTGCCGGATGATCCGGCGCATTACCATTGGGCAGGGCGGGGCAGTATCCATCGACTACTCCTTTCAGGCGCCGGGGTTTCATAACGGGATATAAGGCGGGCATAGGCTCCGGTCCGCCGTATTGACTGATGATGATTTGTGCATATTTTGGGTTTGGGTTTGCAATCTTTACCGGGTATTGCAATTTTTTTTGATAACTCCACATTTAGCAGCCCTCCCTCATGCTGTAGTCCCATGGCCATGGGTTACGCAGCCATTCTGCGCCAGATCCGCATCTCGGCGAGAGCGGGCCGTATTTGCACTCGTATTCCTCAACGAGTGAGGAAACCATATTGGCGTATTGTTTGGCCATAGCGAGCGCCTGCATATCGTTTGGATGGGTATCCAGGTATAGGTGAAGCTCCCAGTGCGCAAACTGAGCGGAGCTCAGGCGCAGGAGCAGTTTTTCTCTTGGCGTCATATGCTGCGGCACCCCGCTTTCCCCAAAAACGGCTTGTCGAGCACCGGAAAGAGAGTGCCGCGCGCAAGCGCCTTTTCCGCATCATAGCTTTTTGCATCCTGTTGATAGGGGATATAGGCCATAGCAACGGCGTAATCCTCCGGGAAGGAGGGCAGCGGGAAGGGCGCAAATTCGGAACATTCGTTTGTATGATTGCAGCCGCAAGGGTCAGTATCTTCCATTAACTGACCGCATACTGCGAACGTGTCAAGCAGATCCTTCAATTCGATTTCTCCTTTTGATTGGATTGAGGTGATACCTCGTAGCGGGAACAGTCGGTCTCTTTCCCCCTCGTCATCAGAATATGGTGAAATTCCGAAAAAGGTGCAAAAAGGCGTTTGGAACCATTGCGTCCCGCATCGCATATACTGTTTGAGAGGAGCATGACGCCCGAATGGATTACCACACATCTGGAGAAGAGGAGCTGCGATATGAGGAGAAGGCCACTCTTTCATAAAAAGATGCATTTTGGAAGGCGCGGCGGGAGCGCAAGGCTTCTGCTGCGGATGATCGCGCTGCTCCTGCTTATCTTATCCGCCTTTTTTTTGATCGATAGCAGGATTCGCCCCGTTATTTGCTCCATTGCGGAAAGTCAGGCACGCAATATGGTAATGCAGGCGGTGAATGACGCGGTGCTGGAATCGCTCGGCCAGGAGGGGCTTCAGTATGGCGATCTGGTATCTATCCATAAAGAAGAAACAGGGCGGATCACTTCCATTGAAACGGATGTTGTAAAAGCGAACCGGCTTCAGGCACGCATTGGTAATGCAATCGCACAGCGCATTTCAGAGGCCAAAAGCTATGAGATTAGCATCCCAATCGGCTCTCTTTCTGGCAGTGAGCTGCTTTTAGGGCGTGGTCCTTGCCTGAAGCTGAAAATGACGCTGGAGGCCAGCACGGTTTTGCAGCTTCGCAATCAATTTGCTTCTGCCGGGGTCAACCAGACGCATCATCAGGTGATGCTCGATATTCAAACGCACGTGCTTTTCATTACGCCGGATAGCTATGAGCCGACCGAAGTGAATACGAGCATCTGCATTGCGGAAACGGTCATTGTCGGTGAAGTGCCGCAGGCTTATGCGGGGATCACTACGGGGGAAATTACACAGAAATAGCCTGGGAGAAAAAAGCGCAAGCTTAATATATTTCGATTTGCCGCAACTCTATCCGCTTTCTCTTGCCTGCCGGATATGCTTTGTGATAGAATAGCTTCAAGCTAAGCTTGAAGCATTGCGGATTGTTTTAAACAAAGTTTGACGCACTGTAGAGGGAAGTTTTTCGTGCATGGCAACATAAAAAAACAGCCATGATGATGTGTTGAGCTAAAACACTGTTGGTAGGGGCGGTCTTTAATTGCCCGTAGGTGAACTCGTAATAAAGAAGCTTTCGAATTCAGCAGGGAGGCGTTTGATTGGAAACAAATAGGACAATACTTCGCGTGACGGATTATGGGGCCGATCCGGCAGGAAAAGGGGATTCCGCGAAAGCGGTTCAGGCCGCGTTGGAGGCGGCTCGCAATACCCCGGGCCCGGTCACGCTTTTCTTTCCCAGGGGCGAATACCATTTCTATAAGGAGCATGCGCAGCGGCGCGTTTATCATACCTCCAATACGGATAGCTGCTCTCATCCCGAGAAGGCGATCGCGATCTTGATCGAGGATCAGGAGGATCTCATGCTGGATGGCGGCGGTTCACTTTTCCTGATGCATGGTAATATGATGGCGCTGGCGGTTGTGCGCTCTAAACAGATCACGCTGCGTGCGTTTGCCTGGGATTTTGCTGTGCCAACGGTCAGCGAGATGACAGTGGCCGGCTTTGGGCAGAAGGGTATTTCACAATATACAGATTTCTATATCCCAGCGGCGTTTCCGTTCCGGCTTTCCGGCCGCCGAAAGCTTTTGTGGACGGGTGGAGCGGGCATGGATGGCGCGCCGTATTGGACAGAGAAAAACCATCACGCAGGCTGGTCTGTCGTTGGTTATGACCCGAGCGCGGGCGTTTCCCGCCGCTATAGCCTTTTGCAGGGCCCGTTTTCACATGTGTGGAAGCTCGAACAGCTTGCACCGAATCGGGTGCGCGTGTTTTATTTTGGCAAACGGCCGGGTGTGCAAAAGCTGGGCATGGTCTATGAATTGTGCGCCTCCAAAACAAGGGAGACAGCCGGTGCGTTTCACTGGGAGAGCGAAGATCTCCTGATTGAACAGGTAAACGTGCACTACATGCATGGTTTTGGCTGGCTGACGCAGATGTGCCGGAATGTCACCTACCGAGATTGCCGCTTTATGCCGCGCCCCGGCACGGGCAAATTTACCACGAGCTTTGCAGATTTGATCCACGCCTCCGGCGTGGGAGGGCGCATGACAATTGAAAACTGTGTGTTCGGCCACGCGCATGACGACCCGATCAACTTCCACGGGACATTTACCCGTGTGGAGAGGAGGCTGGATGCACGCACGCTGACGCTCCGTTATATCCATAAGCAGCAGGGTGGGTTTCCACAGTTCCATACGGGCGACGAAGTGATTTTTTATGCGCGCGATACGCTTGCGCCCCTGTGTGGCAAAGAGGAACGATATCGCGTGGTAAAATCAATCGATCCCGGAGCAGGTGGGAATGATCTCAAAACGATGACCGTTACCTTCGACCGCGATTTGCCAAAGGAAATCACAGCGCAAATCGGCCCGCAGCCAAAATATGTTGCGGAGAATGTGACATATACGGCGGAAGTCGTCATCCGCAATAACTTCTTTACCACCATCCCCACGCGCGGCATCCTCTGCACGCAGCGGCGCAAGGTGTTGATTGAAAACAATGTGTTTCAAAATATGGCGATGGCGTCTATTTTCCTCTCTAACGATTCCAACGAGTGGTATGAATCCGGCCCGATTCGTGATTTGACGATTCGCGGCAACACCTTTTATGTCCGTCCGGCAGGGCAGACGGAGTGGAAGTATAAGCCTGCGGTGTATATTCACCCGGAGGTCAAGGGAGGCTCTTCCAAGCTCTCCGCGGATACGCCGGTGCATCGGAATATTACGATTGAAGAGAACACGTTTTACATGGGCCATGACAGTGTCGTGCGTGCAGAGGGTGTGGCTGGGCTCATCTTCCGCCGCAACCGCGTGCTGCGGGATGCACCGGGTATTCATCTGCACATTTCCCCGGAAACGTGCGCCTTAAAAGCAGGCGAGTGGGTTTCCCTGCAAACGCAGGCGGAGGGCAGACGCAATCAGGCCGAGGAAGATCTGCTCTTCTCCTTTGAAGCCTGCTCTCAAGTAACCCTTGCAGACAACACCTATGATAATGGTTTGAAGATGGGCGCTGCACTGATCCGCACGAGGCGAGAAGCAATCGAATGTGAGGACGCCTTGACCTTTGACGCGCAGTGCCCCGCTTCTGCACCTGTTGGGGCCGTTACCTATCACAGCACGGAAGAATCGGTTGTCACAGTGGATAAAGGCACTTTGACGGCAAAAGCACCAGGGGCTGCCTATGTGTATGCGCAGACACTGTGGAACGGGGTTGCGATCCAGTCCAATTGGATTCCGGTTTGTGTAGGCGAGGCGGAGCTTCCGCCTGAACGGGAGCCGGAGAGCGCTGTGTGCGATGCGCGCGTGACGATTCCGGCGCTCCTGTTTGATACGGCGGGCGCCTCAGAGCAAAGCATCGCAATCACAACCGCGCCGGATTGCGGATTGGAACGCATTGAAATCCAGCTTTCGGCGGATGAAACAGCCGGGGAAATCGCCTTGTGCACGGGGGATGAACGCGTTATTATCGCGCAGGCGCAGGGGCGGGAGCTCTCAGTGGGTGTTCCGTTAGCGCCGGGGCTCAATTCCTTTTATGCGCGCGTAACGGCTCATAATGGACAAGTAAGCTCCGAACGGGCAGTACATATCATTAAAATTTGAAAGAATCATTTATTTGATTTCAAAATAAGAAAGGATGCAAACTGATGGCAGTGTTTAGACCCTTTGCGGCAGTCAGACCTCTTCCGGATTATGCGGCGCAGGTGGCGGCGCTTCCCTATGATGTGATGAGCAGCGCGGAGGCGCGCGAGTTAGCGCAGGGGAATCCGAATTCCTTCCTGCACGTGGATAAAGCGGAGATTGATCTCGACCCTTCCATCGACCTTTACGACGCGCGCGTTTATGAAAAGGCGCGGGAAAATTTGGAGAAGCTTGTGTCGGACGGCATATGCGCGCAGGATCAAAAGCCTTGCTTCTATATCTATCGCCAGATTATGGAAGGGCGAGCGCAGACAGGCTTGGTCGGCTGTGCCTCTATTGATGATTACCGCAGCAACACGATCAAAAAGCATGAGTTTACCCGCGCAGATAAGGAGGCGGACCGCATTCGCCATGTGGACGCCTGCGACGCGAACACCGGGCCTATCTTTCTGGCCTGCCGCCCACAGGCCAAGCTCCACACAATATTGGAGGATTGGAAGGCGGCGCACGCGCCGGTTTACGACTTTGTGCAGGATGGCGTGCGGCAGACCGTTTGGGTGGTGGATGATAATTCGGCGATTGTGCGGCTGACAGAGACCATTGCGAAAATTGAAGCCCTTTATATTGCGGATGGGCATCACCGCGCCGCCTCCGCCGTGCGTGTGGGCGAGATGCGCCGTGAGGCGACGCCCGGTTATACAGGGGAGGAGGAATTCAATTTTTTCCTTGCGGTTCTCTTTTCAAGCGACGAGCTGGCGATCATGGATTATAACCGTGTGGTGAAGGATCTCAACGGTTATACGCAGGCGGAGTTTTTACAAAAGATTGGGGAAAAATTCGAGGTTTCCGCCTATGAGGGGGAGGGGGCGTTCCACCCGGAGCAAAGCCATACCTTCGGCCTATATCTGGGCGGAAAATGGTATCGCCTGGCGGCAAAGGCAGGCACGTTCCCTGAAGGCGATCCGGTTGCGAGCCTCGATGTATCCATTTTGCAGGAGAACCTGCTTGGCCCTGTGCTCGGCATCGGTGACCCGCGCACGGATAAACGTATTGACTTTGTCGGCGGCATTCGCGGCCTTGGGGAGCTGGAAAAGCGCGCAAATAGCGATATGTTGCTCGCTTTCTCTATGTGTCCGACCACTTTGGAGGAATTGATGGCCATTGCCGATGCGGGCAAGGTGATGCCGCCGAAATCAACTTGGTTTGAGCCAAAGCTCTTAAGCGGCCTGTTTATCCATAAATTAAAGGAATAGCCCGCTTTCCGGGCGGTAGCAGTTGCATTGCGGCGGTTGTTTTTGCTATAATATCGTTTTGAATGGAAGTAACAATAAGGGAGATAGATATATGCATTGGTCGGAAGAGATCGCACAGAGAATCATCGAGCGCAAGCCCGATAAGGAGGAGTATGTTTGCGCCGCCGGGATCAGCCCGTCCGGCTCGATCCACATTGGCAATTTTCGTGATGTGGCGACGAGCTATTTTGTTGTAAAAGCGCTGCGCAAAATGGGTAAAAAGGCGAAGCTCCTCTTTTCATGGGATGAATTTGACCGGTTGCGCAAGGTGCCGGTGAACGTGCAGGCGGTTGCACCGGAGTTGGAGGCGTGCATCGGTATGCCGTATGTCGATGTGAAAAATCCGTTTCCGGATTCGCCGTGCAAGACCTATGCGGAGCATTTCGAGCAGGAATTCGAGCGCTCCATCGGCCGGTTCGGTATCAAAATGGATTATCGCCACCAGGCGGAGATGTACCGCTCCGGCAAATATGCGCAGCAGGTGCTCCATGCGCTCAAGCATCGGGCTGAAATTTTTGAAATTCTTGACAGCCACCGCACGCAGGAGGCAACCGACGAGGAGCGTAAAAATTTTTATCCGGTGAGCATCTATTGCCCTGTATGCGGCAAGGATACCACGAAGATCACCTCCCTCTCAGAGGACTGCACGGTGGCGGAATATCGCTGCTCCTGTGGCCATGAAGGCCGGTTTGATTTCACGAAGGATTTTAACTGCAAGCTCTCCTGGAAGGTCGATTGGGCGATGCGCTGGCTGTATGAGGGCGTCGATTTCGAGCCGGGCGGAAAGGATCACGCCAGCCCCAACGGCAGCTACGATACGAGCAAAGAGATCTCAAAGGCGATCTTTGGTTACGAAGCGCCGATCTTTCAGGGCTATGAGTTCATAGGCATCAAGGGCACCACGGGCAAGATGTCCGGCTCTTCCGGCTTGAACCTCACCCCGGATACGCTTTTAAAGCTCTATCAACCGGAGATCATCCTCTGGCTTTATTCTAAAACTGAGCCTCTCAAGGCCTTTGATTTTTGCTTTGACGATGGCATCCTGCGGCAGTATTTCGAATTTGACCGGATGTATAACGAGGTGAAATCCGGCAAGGCGAACGATCTGACCAAAGCGATTTTATATAATGCGGAGATCGAGGGCCGCACGGTCGAAACCGTGCCGATGAACCTGCTTGTGCAGCTCGGCTCCGTGGTGGATTTCAAGGTGGACATGCTGGAGCTTGTTTTTCGCAAGATCGGCACGCCTTACACCTTCGATCAATTCTCCGACCGGCTGGACCGGGCGAAATTCTGGCTGGAGCAATGCTCGCCGGAGAGTGTCAACCGATTGCGTGCTACACGCAATTGGGAGGTGTATGATACGCTGTCGGAAACCCAGCGTGCGGAAGTCGCGCGGTTATATGCGTTCATCAGTGCGGGCGGATACACGCTCGATGAGCTGAATGCCGAGCTCTATGCTATCCCGAAGGAGTTTGCGCCGGCGAATATGGAGGAAAAGGCGCTCAAAGGCGTCCAGGGCGCATTTTTCAAAAATGTTTATCAGCTGCTCATCGATAAGGAGCGCGGCCCGCGGCTCTATCTCTTCCTCTATGCGATCGATCCTGCGCAGTATGTGAATCTTCTCGATTTCTCCTCGCCGAAAACACAGGCGGAGAAGGAGGCAGAGGAAGCGGCGAAGCAGGCGCAAGAGCAGCCGAAGCCGGAGCGGGAGCAGGTGGCTTATGGCGACCCGGATCCGGTTGATCCGGTGAAGGCAGAGATTGCATATGATGATTTTGCGGCGATGGATATGCGCGTCTGCAAGGTGTTAAAGTGCCAGGAAATCCGCAAATCCCACAGCTGCTATAAGCTTACGCTCTCCGATGGGCTTGATAAACGCACAATCGTTTCGAGCATTAAGGCGTATTATACGCCGGAGGAGCTGATTGGCAAAAAGATCATTGTGCTTGCAAATCTGAAGCCCACCCGGATCACAGGCGTGACGAGCGAGGGAATGCTTCTGGCAGCGACGAACAACGCCTGTGGGTGCAAGGTGATTTTTGTGGATGACACGGTGCCGGAGGGAACCAAAATTCTTTAATCTACTGGCATCACACGGATAGAAAAAGGCAATGGGCTGCAATCCAGACGGATTGCAGCCCATTATTATACCCCAAATGCATTTTGCTCTGGCCATGCGGGAACAGCGGCTGTCCTTAACGGGAGGAGGAGCCGTATTTTCTTTATATTGAAGCTGGCTTTTCACTTCTGACACGCCGCACTCAAAACGGTTGAACATAAGGGTTGACAACCCTGGTTTTCTATCCTATAGTATAAAATCATCGATCTAGGCGAAATTTCATCAGTAAGGAGCAAATGCAGATGCCCCACATGACCGATCGGAGCTGCGTTGCAGCCCAATATGCAGACGATCGCAATTTGTCCATTCGCATGAAATTGCACGCCAAGCACAGCACTGCGCAAATTTCCATGAACGATTGGCTCTTTGCACAGTATGACCTCATGGGGCCATGCCGCATTCTTGAACTTGGCTGCGGTAACGCCGCGCAGTGGGAGGGGAGGCTCGATCAGCTTCCCAACGGTTCTCTTTTGGTGCTATCGGATTTTTCAGCGGGTATGGCGGAGATCGCTTGGAAAAAGTTTGAAAGCTTTTCAAACGTTCTCGTCCAACAAATCGATATTCAGGAGATCCCGTTTCCCGACGCATCCTTTGATAAAATCATTGCAAACCATATGCTGCATCATGTGCCCAATCTTCCCCAAGCGCTAAAGGAAGTACAACGGGTGCTGCGGCCGGATGGCGTTTTCTACGCAACTGTGATTGGGGAGGGAGGCTTACAGGCGTATCTCCACGCGGCGATGAAGGGCTTTAACCCAAATCTTGATATGTTTGGTCAGAATATCCCTTTTTCCATGCAGAATGGGGAGGAGAAACTGCGCCGTTTTTTTGGCGACGTGCGGCTCATTCCATACGAAGATTCTCTGGAAATTACAGAAACGCAGGATTTGGTGGATTGGATCTATTCCTCCATTGATGTGGCGGGTGTGTCCGTCAACGATCTGGACGGCGTTTATGATTACTTTGAAGCGATCCGTGTGCGCGAGGGCGCAATCCGCATTCCAAAGGAAATAGGGATGTTTTTTTCCAAAAAATAGAAAATAGCCGGGAGCCGCCTGTTACCGTGAGTAATGCGTATCTCTTTGTTCCGCGTGGTGATGGCAAGCCTTGTTTTGTTACTCCGCTTCGTTGCGTAATAAAAGGAAGCTGGTATGCTTCCCTTTTCCCAAAACAGGTTGTCGGGCTTGTTCCTAGCAGTATCGTTCTATCGTAATGTGCAGCCTGCCTTTTTTGCTCGTCCTGCCAACTTCTGCTAATCTGACCTTGCCTTTTGAGCGGAACACGATCCGGTCGCCCTCTTTTACAGGGGCGGCCGTTTTTTCACAGGATAGCGCGTTTACGAACACTAGCCCCTTCTGAATGGCCTGTGTCGCCGCCGAACGGCTGACGGAGAAAGCGGCGGAAACCACGTTATCCAGCCGCAGGGAGGCTACCACACAAGGGGTCATTTCCCGTTTTTCTTCTCCTTTTTGCAGCGCGGCAACCGGTACGAACGAGCCGCCAAGCTTGGCGCGTCCTGCTTGCGTGAGATTTTCCTGGAGATAAGGCGCTACACTTTTGAGCAGGATAATATCGCAGCCATCCTCCCGCACGAGCAGGTCGCCTACGGTTTCCCGCTTTACGCCGAGGCCCATAAGCGCGCCAAGGTAATCGCGGTGCGTGAGCGTGTGAAAGGGATCCTTCTGCACACGCAGGACGGTTAGGGGATTCTCTTCCTCGTTTTCTGCAAGCCACGAAAGCCTGCCCTCTTCTGTAGGAAGGGTTAAGTAATCGGGTAGGAAAACGACAATAATGCGCTCTGCATCTTTATATCCACCGTAAAAAAGAGCCTGAAGGCCGTGGTGGTTTGCGCAATAGGCCCGTGCCAGCGCGCCCTGCCGTAGATCGAGGAAGTGGGAATGCGTGAGCATCCCGTAGCGCTCGCATTGGTCAATTTTATCCGCGATCCCTGCGAGGAGAAGATCGTCTTCTTTCATGATGTGGCCACCCCTTCCTGCACAAAGCAGTTGAAACGTTTTGTTTTTTTAGCCTATGAGTAGCTTACTTTAACAATTGCAAAAAATGGCGTTGCCGCCGCGCGGCAGGAGGCATTTCGTGCCGACAGGCATTTTCCAAACTCCAAGTTTCAAGGATTGAAGCTTAGGGCTATTGTACCGCATACGGGGGAGGCTTCGCAAGCCTGTCTCTCGGTTAAAAATAGGAGGGAGAATTTCGCCGCTCTTTCTTGCTTCCTCTTTACTTTTAAGGTTTAGAGTGCTAAAATATAAAAGCATTATTTTACTGCGAGGGAGGTTTCGTTTTGAATAACAAACTCAAGGATGATAACGTCGATTTTTTATTTCAGGCGATCTTGGCGCTCGAAACGATGGAGGAGTGCTATGATTTTTTTGAGGATCTTTGTACGGTAACGGAGCTCAAGGCGATTTCCCAGCGCATTGTGGTGGCTCACATGCTCAGCCAAAAGCGCGTATACAGTGATATTGTGCGCGAAACGGGCGCGAGCACCGCTACCATCAGCCGCGTAAACCGCTCGTTGAATTATGGCTGCGATGGATATGAAAAAATCTTTGCCCGGATCGACCAGGCGGTCACGGAAAAGGGCGTATCTGACAAATAAAACGCTTCAAGCTGCTTCATGCGGGAAAGGATGGTCATGAGATGGGCGGCTATGCAGACTTCGCAGCCTTTTACGACCGGCTGACGGATGATGTTGGCTATCCGCAGCGGGCAGATTATATTGCCGAATTGCTGATGGAGCATGGCATGAAAAAAGGCATAGTGTTAGATCTCGCCTGCGGGACGGGGAGCCTGACATTGGAGCTTTCTAAACGCGGCTATGAAATGATCGGCGTGGACGCAAGCCCTGATATGCTCTGTGCAGCGCAGGAAAAATGCGCGCAGGCGGGGGCAGAGGTGCTTTTTCTCTGCCAGCCGATGGAGGCGCTCGATCTTTATGGCACAGTGAATGCCGCTGTTTGCACGCTAGACAGCCTCAATCATATCACTGATCCGGATACGCTGCGAGAGGTGCTCCGGCGCGTGTCTCTTTTTCTGGAGCCGGGCGGGTTGTTTGTTTTTGATGTCAATACGCCATATAAGCACCGGGAGGTGCTGGGGAACCATACCTTTGTGTATGATCTGGAGGGGCTTTACTGCGTTTGGCAGAATGCATATTGCGCAAAAGATACTTCCGTGGAGATCCTGCTCGATTTTTTTGAAGAGAAGGCCGACGGCTCCTATACCCGCTATGGGGAGCAGTTCGCAGAGCGTGCATACAGCCATGAAGAGCTTTGCGCTTTTGCGCAGGCGGCAGGGCTCACGCTTGCCGGCTATTATGAAGAGATGACACGCACACCGCCGCACGCGGATACAGAGCGTGCGATATATGTAATGAAAAAAGAAGGGGCTTTAAACTAGATGGGCAAACTGGTTCGTTGTATTTCAGAAGATGGAACCCTTACCGTAATGGCGCTCGACAGCACGGATATCGTGGCCGAGGCTGAGCGTATCCACCAAACCTCCGCTGTCACGTCGGCTGCATTAGGGCGCCTTTTGACGGCAGCCTCCATGATGGGCGATCAGCTCAAGGGGGCGGATCACAGCGTTACCCTGCGGTTAAACGGAGGCGGCCCTGCGGGAACGGTGCTCGCTGTGGCGGACAGTAGGGGCAACGCGCGTGGCTATGTGGGTGAGCCGATTGTTGAGCTTCCGCTCAATGCAAAGGGCAAATTGGATGTTGCGGGCGCGGTTGGGGTGGAAGGCACGCTGACGGTTGTGAAGGATTTGGGGATGAAGGAGCCCTATGTGGGGCAGATCCCGCTGGTATCCGGTGAGATCGCGGAGGATATCACGCAGTATTTTGCCGCCAGCGAGCAGATTCCAACCGTGTGTGCGCTGGGCGTGCTGGTTAACCCCAATCTTACCATCCGCAGGGCAGGAGGCTTCCTGATCCAGCTTTTACCCACGGCGGATGATGCAGTGATTGATGCGGTGGAGCGGTGTGTGGAGCAGGTGCCGCCGGTAACAAAGCTGTTGGAGGACGGTCTCACGCCGGAGGAAATCTGCCGGGCCGTGCTGCCGGAGTTTACACTGGAGGTGCTCGATGAGGAGCGGCCGGTTTACCGCTGCAATTGCAGCCACGAGCGCGTGTTGCGCGCGCTGGCGGCTACTGGGCGCGAATCGGTGAAGGAGCTTGCGCAGGATCCGATCACAGAGGTCTGCTGCCAGTTCTGCGATAAAAAATATCAGATCAAAAGCGAGGAGTTGCAATCATTACTGAAGGGGAGCGAGGTGTAATTGCACGTCTATCACAAGGGAGGCTGACAAATCGGCGGCCGCCATGGAGAATAAAACGGAAGCACGAAGTAGAAATCGCTGCATATCCTATAAGGAACACGAGATTTGGGCGGCAGATTTTTTTGGAAAAACTTTGCGCAAGGTGGTTGACATCCGATCTGATTTGTAGTATATTATAACACGTCGCCGCCGCACTCAAATGTGAACGGCACAGGGAATGGGAGCATAGCTCAGCTGGGAGAGCACCTGCCTTACAAGCAGGGGGTCACAGGTTCGAGCCCTGTTGTTCCCACCAAAAAAATGGCCCGGTAGTTCAGCTGGTTAGAACGCTAGCCTGTCACGCTAGAGGTCGACGG
>UQUZ01000021.1 GCA_900544375.1 uncultured Oscillospiraceae bacterium | reverse complement strand
GGCGCTGTCGACCCAGCAAAATGCGGTGTGCTTTTTGCGGCGGGCCAGCGTGTAGAGCCACACAGCGGCGGTGAGCAGCAGGGCGGGAAACGCCTCCTGCACGGGGACCGTCCCTTGCACCAGATCAAGGCCGCAGCTTGCAAGAAACGAGGGCGTTAGCCGCCGTGCTCCGGGAAGAAGGCCCAGGAGATAGCAGAGGATCACTCCGCCGCCGGTCAGCAAAGCTCCGGCATAGGTTTGGGAAAACAGCACACCGCCCAATGTGACGCAGGCCAGCAGAAAGGCCCCGAAGAGCCACAGGGCGAATAGCGCCATTCCCAGCGATTTTGGCGATTGTTCCGGAAACAAAAACTGTGTGTATCCAAAGCATACTGCTGCGGAAAGGGCATAGCTAACCGACCAGCAGAGCAGCGAGGCCGTGTATTTCGACAGAATAAAGCCATGCCGTGAGAGCCCTTTGCTGAGCATGAGCATAGCCGTGCCGCTTTTCAGCTCGTGCGGGATCGTACCGCTGAGCACCAGCACCAGGACGATTAGGCAGATCTGCGTCATGTTTTTAAAAAATTGCGCGTAGGCGTCCAGAAAAGTAGCGTCCGGCAGTTGAAGCGGCGTGCCGAGCCCCAGATCAATCTGGGAAAACAGCTCCGGCGTGAGCTTTGCGAGCAAAGGGCTCGACATACCGAAAAGCAGGAGTACGGCGCACAGGATCAGGAATTTATAGGTTTTCCAGAGCTCTTTGAGCTCCTTGCCGGTAAAAAGGATCGTCTGTTTCATGGATGAATCGCCTCCAGAAATACCTGCTCAAGATTAGGCTCCAGCAACTCGTATTTTGCAATCGGGATATCGCAGGCCGAAAGATAGCGGAGAATTTCACGCCCGGCGGTTTCCGGATTGCCGATCGTCAGGATCACGCCGCCATCCGCCACCTCCGCCTTCTGTACCTCCGGCAGTACGCCGAGCCCCTGCGCCAGTGCGGCAAGGCTGGCGGTCTCCTGTGGGACGACCAGCAGGCGGTCCGTCCGATATGAGCCGCGCACCTCTTCCAACGCACCCTCTAAAATAAGGCGTCCGCCATCCAGAATGCCGATCTGATCGCAGATGCGTTCCACGTCGGAAAGAATATGGGTGGAAAACAGGACGGTCGTATCCTTTGAGATGCTTTTTAAAATTTCCAGCACCTCACGCCGTCCGGATGGATCGAGAGCGCTGGTCGGCTCATCGCACAGCAGCAGGCGCGGCTTTCCGAGCAGCGCCTGCGCGATACCGAGGCGCTGCTTCATCCCGCGGGAAAACCCACGAATGCGGCGGTTCGCACCGTCGAGGCCGACGAGTGCGAGCAGTTCGGCGGTTTGCGCCTCGATCTCCGGCCGGGTCAGGCTGCTTAATTGCCCGCACAGGCACAGGTATTCCTTTGGCGTCATATAAGGGTAGAATTCTGGCACATCGGGCAGGTAGCCGACCGAGAGGCTTTTCGGGCTCGACCCGAATCGGACAGGTTTTCCGCATACCGTGATCGTTCCATCGTCCGGCCGGAGGAAGCCCGCGATCAGTTTCATCGTCGTGGTTTTCCCCGCGCCGTTTTTGCCGAGAAAGCCATAGACGGAGTGCTCTGAGACTGCCATGGTGAGGCCGTCGAGCACTTTTTGGCCCCCAAAGCTTTTGGAAACACCCGTGAGGGTGAGGATGCTCATGCTTCCTTCTCCTTTCCGATGGTAAAATAGAGAATCGGCCCAATGATTCCTACAAAGAGGGAAACAATGATCCACAGTGCCCGGTTTCCGCAGCGGTACGTTTTATGCCGCAGGATATGGACGAGGGCCGCAATGGCAAGGCCCCATTCGATGAGCAGGATGGGAATCAAAAGGGGAAGATACTGTAAAAGCTCTGTCATGACGCTTCACTCCTCTCTGTTTTCAGTAGCAGCCTGGGTGAGCAGGCGGTGATATTGGCGCGTTTCCTCCGGCGTTTTGCCGTTGAGAATCACGACGCGGTCTTTTAAATGGATGGCGAGATAGGGTGGTTTGCCGTTATAGACGAAGAGCATGCTGTTCCCATAGCCGCTGAGGGAAAAGTGGCCGATGAGCAAGCTGCTGCTCCCCAAACCATTGGTGC
Organism: uncultured Oscillospiraceae bacterium; assembly: GCA_900544375.1. GTDB lineage: Bacteria > Bacillota > Clostridia > Oscillospirales > Acutalibacteraceae > Fimivicinus. The sequence continues at coordinate 36,827 of UQUZ01000021.1, read as the reverse complement.
GCGTGCCTGTGGGAATATTCTGGATTTCCTCAATCTCCTGCATCTCGTCGAGCGCGAAGGCGTCGCTGTAGAGTGGGGCGTTGATCGTGACAATCCCGTTTTCTATTACAGGGGGAAAGGCCGCAGTGTCAAAGGCAAGAAAGATCGCAAACATGCCGATGAGCATTGCCGCGACCAAGGCGGCGGTGACCACAGCGATCACCTTTGCCTTCGGGTTGCCCAAATTGATGGTGAAGCCGATGCCGAAACGCTTTTCCACATTAATGCGCGGATCGTTTGGGTTGTTATAAAAGCCGTGCAGCCAGTAGACGTCATCATCGGCAAGTATGGGGCGGTCGGCAAGGGCGAGATAGCGGTTCTGCGTGTCGCGCACACTCTGGTAGGTGAAAAAGACGGCGCAGAGCACAACGATTAGGATGCTGATCATCAAGAGGAAGGAGGCGAGAGACGCCCCCGGATTCCTCGCGGGGATCAGAATCGCAGGCAGGCTCAGTGCCGCGCATACGTTGCCGATTATCACGCAGCAGATCGACCAGCGCCTGCGCCAAACGCGATTGCAGGCGAGATTTACCTCAGTGGATTCACAGAATACCTCTGTGGGGCGCGACAGATAGAGCCAATACATGAACAGCCCGATTGCAGGGAAAATGAAGGCGAGCAGGGAGGACCACAGCGGAACCACAGTGTTTTTGCTCAGCCAGAGATACAGCGGCGCGGCGGATGCGAGCAGGAAAGCAGGCAGAAACCAAAGGGCGGAAACGGGCATTTTATCCTTCTCCCGGCTGACCTCCGTATCGATATGGACAGTGCGCACGCCGCCAACGAACCATTTGTTTTCCTGCTTGAGCGCATAAAGCTCTTGCATGCGCGCGGCGAGGAGCTTCGTGTAGGCGGCGATGCAGCCCATCATCCACACCGCGATGTAAAAGCTAAGCAGAGACATATAATCAGGGAGCCAGATCAGCGGAAGGGCCAGCAGCGCGGCAATCACGCATAAAAGCAGCAATTGTTTCTGGTATTTTTTTACGATCGCCAGCACGGGCTCGTCTTTTTGATGAGCAAGTGGAAGCGTCACGCCGATGAGGATGTTTTTATTGGGCTTGGTTTCCATAAAAGCGGAAACTGCCAGCAACCCGGCGAAAACCAGGCAGACCGAAAAACCGAGCATGAATCTCACAACCTTTCATTTACGGAAGAGACCATCTTCATACACCCTGAGCGGTGGGGTGCAGCCCGCTCATCTGATCAAAAATTTGCCCGCACAGTGTCAGGAAATCCTGCTTCTCCATCCCCTTGAGGCCGGATTCCGCAATCAGGAGCGCAAGTTCCCCTTCCAGCTTCTCTCGAAATTCGCCGTCCAGCCGGACAGCAGGGCTCACCCGTGCGCCATGACGGCGGTCAATTTCGATATATCCTTCATTTTTAAGTGCGGTATAGGCCTTGTTGACTGTCATCGTATTGACGCCGACGTCCTGTGCAAGCTGGCGGACGGTGGGCAAGCCTTCTCCAAGCTGCAATTCGCCGCGGCCGATGCCGAGCACGATCTGATTGCGCAGCTGCACATAAATGGGAGTTTCGCTGGACATATTGAGCTTGAGGATCATGAAACCACCCCTACTTGTATTATTTGTATTATAAATATTAATACAGATAATACGAACTGTCAAGAGGAAGTTTTTGCCGCAACACAGCGGTGAAACGGGAAGAGGCCCCCCTTTTTTATCCTAAAAAACGCCGGTTCTCAACCATTGGTTCAGTTACGGGCTGTTTTTGCGACCAATCCTCCGTTGAGCCGCGGGCCTTAGCGTGATATGCTATGGGTAAAGGACAGCACAAGAAACCAGAAAGGGGGCGCAAGGGGATGAAAATCAATGAGATCATCCGTGCAAAGCGCAGGGAACAGGGCATGACGCAGGAGCAGGCGGCTGCCGCACTGGGGGTATCGGCATCCGCCGTGCATAAATGGGAGAAGGGGAGCTCCTACCCGGATATTACGTTATTGCCCGCGTTGGCGCGGCTGCTCGGAGTGGATTTGAATACGCTTTTATCCTTCCAGGAGGATCTAACGCCGGAGGAGATCGGCCGCTTTTGCAATGGGCTGGTACAAAAGGTGAAGGAGGAGGGGATTAGCGCCGGCTTTGAGATGGCGATGGAAAAGATTCGGGAATATCCGGCCTCCGATTTGCTGCTGTACAACACGGCGGCTACTTTAGAAGGGGCGCTTATTTTGTATGCCCCGGAAGAACGGGAGCGATATGGGGAGCGGCTCGAGACGCTTTATCGCCGCGTGGCACAGGCCGGGAGTGGCCCGCTGCGGGATCAAGCGCAATATATGCTGGCGTCAAAAATGATGGAGCGCCAGGATTTTGCGGGCGCACAATCGCTTTTGGATTGCTTGCCCACACAGCCTCCTTATGACAGGGAAGCCATGCAGGCAACCCTTTACCGGAAGCAGGGGAATCGCTCTGAAGCGGCAAAGCTGCTGGAGGGCAAGCTGCTGCATGGTGCGAACGATTGCTTTAACGCGCTGCTGAGCCTTGCGGAGATCGCATTGGAGGAGGGGAACGGCGTTTTGGCGGACACGTTGGCGGATACCGCGCAGCACACAGTGCGGCTCTATGGGCTGTGCGAGTATTTGGCATATGCCGTGCCGTTTCAGCTTGCGGCGGCGCGCAAGGATGCAAAGCAGTGCATCACGCTCCTGAAAAAAATGCTGCCTTTGCTGGAAAAGCCATGGAAGCTTTCGTCTTCGCCGCTTTACCATCATATCGAGGGGCGGGAAAGCACAGTGATTCCGGAGCAGTTGCGGGAAAGGCTGCTGGAAGCGCTCCGGGTGGATGAGGAATTTGCGTTTGTAAGGGAAGAACCGGAATATAAAAAATTGGATGAATTATATGGATTAGATAAAAAACACCATAGAAAATAAGCGTTAGTAGAGATATTATTGACATTTTTAGCATCCAGAATTATACTATAATTATATAATCTTTCATGAATGAAAGCGCGCGCATTTGTGGGGGAGAAATGGTAATTTGAAAAGCGAAGGAGAAAAAGAGATGTCAAGATCAAAAAAGATGCTTACATGGGTTCTTCTGGTTGCCTGCTTTGTCGTGCAGACGTCTCTGTTTGTGTCCGCGAAACATGAGGGAAATTTTAACGTAACACTCCCGAATTTGCAGCGCAGTGTAGAATTATTTACCGGGGAAAGCTATGGGCATGGACAGTATAGTGATATTTGGGTGAAGGGCGGAACCGTCAACATCGTATATGCCCAGCTTCGATTGAGTGGTACAGGCGCTCCAGTTTCAGAATGGGTTCCGGCATACAACGACGGGAACCGCTATCCAGTTTATTTTACCACGACCCTAGGTGAAGGAACCGGATTGACCATGATGGGTAAACAGAAGAATGTGACGAGTAAAACGGCTTCCGGGTATGTTTATCTGTAATTTATCATCGGGTTCTCAATTATTTTTTGGGCCGGGCCTGCCGTGGGGGGACCCGGCCCTTTTTTGGAAGGGGTATAAGGGCTGCTATGCTTTTTCAATCACAAATCAGACAGTTGCGATCGCGGAAGGAATTTTTGATCTCGTTTTTTTGCATGATGGTTCTTGCGGTTGGGAGCTTTGTGTTCAACTGTATTCAGCAATATGGCGCCGATGTGACGCGATATATTTCTGCCGATAAGCTCTTCCTCGGCCGGAATGGATCCAATGATCTTGCGGTGTTGTTGCCGTTTTTGCTCCCGCTACTTTTTGTGCTGCCCTTTGCGGATTCCTACATCACCGACCGGCAGCATTACATATTGCCGGCGATTCTTTCCCGTGCTTCCGCGAGGCAATATTATTTCAGCAAGCTCTCCTGCGTGGCGCTTTCAGCGGGCGCGGTCATTTTCGTGCCTCTTTTGCTCAATTTTTTGCTGGGGCTGGTTGCGTTCCCGCTGACGAGCACAAATTATGCGTTCATCTCTTCGCCTGGAAGTGAAGGGGCATATTATACCTATCACATGAAGGAAATTTTATTTCCCGGCCTGTTTGTAGACCACCCCTATTTCTATGATCTGGTTTTCTTGCTGATGCTGACGGCCTTCTGTGTGATTTGCGCCGTGGTAACGTATCAATGCTCCTTCCTGATCGCCAAAAACAGGATCGTGCTGCTCTGCCTGCCGTTTCTGCTCAATAATTTTCTGATCCTGTTCGCGCAATATACGCCGATCAACATCTCGCCGTTTGACTATCTGATCGCATTTAACGACGCGCCCCATAAGCGGCCCTTTATGCTGCTGGTGTTTTTCGGCGTGATGCTCCTGGCGGCAGCCCTGCTCACGCCGGTCTGCCTGAAAAAGCTGAGGGAGATCGAGGGGAAATAGCGATGAAAAAGCTAAGAATCTATCGCCAGCGTTTTTTGCTGCTCCATCTCGTATGCATTGCCTGCGGGGTGTTTTTTACGGCGGTCAATCTGGATATCCCCTATGAAAGCTTGTTTGAGCGGCAGATCGACGCATTTTATTTCACGGCCAATGTGGAAAACCTAATTTCACTGATCCTGATGTTTTTGCCCCATATCATGATCATCGCGCTGCTGGCCGATCTTTTTTTGCAGGATATTGGGATTGAGGCGACCTATTGCCTGACGCGCCACCGCAAGCCGCTGCGCTGGTTTGCGAAAAAGTGCGCGCTGCTGGCCGCAGTCAGCGCCTACGCCATCCTGCTGATGCAGCTATCGGTCACCGCGGTCATCTTGCTTGCGGGCAAGAGCGCGGCGCGGGAGCTTGCGGGGGCGCTGGCGCCCAACCTGTATCTGTTTTTGCTCTCCTGGCTGTTTGTATTCACCTTTTCGCTGGCGCTGAACCTGCTCTCTTTTTCCGTTGCGCCGCGGTGGCTCGTGCCGGCGCTGCTGACGGTCCTCTTTATCCTCATTTTGCAGATGCGCATTGCGATGAAAAGCAAAACGGGCTGGCAGTGGAATCCCGCTATTCACTTTTATTTGAATTGCCATGCGGAGTTTTTGTCCTTTGCATGGCAGGCGTCGGAGGAAGCGGCAGAAGCGCTGCTGCCGGGGCTGAAGGTCTGGCATTCGCTCGCCTATTTCAGCGCGCTGGACGCCGCGCTGTTTGCGCTTGGGTATTGGCGGGCGCGGCGGCTGGAATTTGGGCTATTATTGGAGGATTAAAATGGCATATATTGAAATCAACGATTGCTCCAAGATAATTAAAAAAACAACCATCCTGGATCATATCGATTTAAAGCTGGAGAAAAATCGGATTTATGGGTTCGTCGGACGCAATGGGTCGGGCAAAACGATGCTGTTTAAAATCCTGACCGGCCTTGCGCAGCCCTCCTCCGGTGAAATCCGGATCAATGGGCAGCGGGTTTCCCCCCAATCCGGCTATCCGGCCAAGCTCGGTGTGATGATTGAAAACAACGGCCTGTGGCCCTATCTGACAGCGTTTGAAAACCTGAGCGCGCTCGCCGCCATCCGCAGGGAGCTAAGCGATGAGGAGATTGCCGCTGTGATCGAGCGGGTCGGCCTTTCAAACGACGGCAAAAAGTTTGCCAAATATTCGCTCGGCATGAAACAGCGGCTGGTGTTCGCACAGGCGATTATGGAAAAGCCGGAGCTTTTGATTCTGGACGAACCGACGAACGCGCTGGACACGGAGGGAGTTCGACTATTCAAGGAGATTATCCGGCAGGAGAAGGAGCGCGGCGCGACGGTGTTGATCGCCAGCCATTCGCTGGAGGATTTCCCGGATTTTTGCGACGCGATCATCCCGATGGAAGCGGGCAGGGTCGTGGATCCGAAGAGGGGGTAGGTGCATTGAATAAAAAAGCCAAACGGGTTACGCTTGCAAAGCTGCTCTGCCTTGTGATGGCGGTGATGACAGTGGGCGCGCTCCTTTTGGGGGCGTTGACCCGCGCAAGCTACTGGCACGATGTGGCGGACGCGGCAAAATCACCGGATACAAAGATTTTGTACCACAGCAAAGTGATTCTGTCGGGCGACAAAGAGGGGACTGGAACCTTCCAGGACTCGCTTTTCCAAGCGGATATCATCGTCCGCGCCGAGGTAGCCGGGCCGGAAGAGTATCAATTCCAGGCGCTTCTGGTTCCGCTTCGGATCAAAGAGGTGCTTAAGGGTGATGTAAAGGCCGGCGATCTCATTGATTTTTACGAGATTTCCTTTTTCTCAAAGGCGGCAACAGGCAAGGTTACTTATTTTGACGTATCGCCCTTTAATCCGATGCAGCCAGGCAGGGAATACATTGTATTTGCCAAAAAGATTATATTTCATCCTGCCTATCAGGCGCGGCTGGAGCGGGACGTTTACCGGGCAGTGAGCCTGGAAGCCTCCTACTTCCTGCCCGAGATCACCGAGCCACCCATCTTGGATGAAAGCGAGACAATCTATTTTCAGAATGTGAAGGAAAATGAATTCAATTGCTATTCAAAGGAACAGCGGGATGCGATCAATCGCGTGAAAAAGGAGATCCTTTCCAGGCTAAATCTTCCAACGGCATAGAAAAATTTGATCGTAAAACAAGGCCGGCGGAGGCTTCTATTTCGTCTCCGCCGGCCCTTTTAGCCTGTTCATCTGTTCATGTGATAAAAATGATGCGAGGCGGGAGATGCATCTCCTGCCTCGCACGTTTTTGTGGCATAAAGGGAATCAGTTTTGATCCGACCGGGCAATTATCAGCTGGTTGTCATCCCCCGTCCGGGTGTTGTACAAAAATGGCCGGATCCATTCTGCCAGCGGTTTTTCCGCCAAAAACTTGGGCATGGGAATCGGGAGCATATGCAGCCTGTGCTCTAATTTTTTTAAATATGCCATGAGGATTTGGTATTCCATTGTATCCGGGTGATAAGGCGGGTTTCCGCTGCAAAAACATTCAATGATTTGAAAAACAGCGTCTTTCACATAGCGCTGCATGAGGGCGCCGTATTTTTCAGGGGGAATCTGATGGTACCGTTTGCTCTTTTTGGCGAGCGCTGCAAAGGTAAGCTTATCAAAATACCGGGCTGGAATTTTCAGCAGCGGCAGCAGAAGCCTGACCGGCCGGGAGGAAACATCCAGCATGGAGGCGAGCTTGCGCGTGTCGTGTGCAGCTGCTTCCAGAAATGACCGGTATACCGCAGTGAAATGGTGCTTTCTAAAATATTCGGCATAGGTTAGCCCTTCCATATCCCAATGCGGAACGTGAACGATCGGGAGCGAGGAGATCAAAATCTTACCAGCATCAAACTGAATTTTTCGGATACAAGCGCCGGCGCCAACCAGGGATGCAGTTGACACGTCGTAGATCTCATTGCCCCGTGCAGAGGTGAGCTTTGTGATATTCTGCTGATGGGTGTGCGCGGTTAAAAAGAGCTGAATGCCGGCGTCCGCCAATCGGGCGGCGAGCTCTTTGCCGCCATGGATCACATCGTAGCCGGGAATATGCTCCAAAAGCTCAAATGGATAAAGCAATGGGTGGTGTGACATGGCGAACAGGTAATCCCCGCTCTCCTTGGCGGCCTTGATCTGCTCAAAAATCCAATGGAGGCAATCCTCAGAAAAGCCGATGAAAGAGCGCCCGTTGCCATCGTCGTTTAACGCGAGCAGGCGGATACCCTCCCCCAGCTTTACACAGTAGGACATGCTTTGTTGATGGATGCTGAGCGCGTCATTGGGGCCGAACTCCGCATAGAGCGAGCGAAGGTCATCCCGGTGCGTCGCCTCCACCGGCGTTGGTTCGGTTCCGCTGAAACGCATCGCCCGGAAGAAATCATTTTCATCGTAGCCTTTGCCGATGTAGTCATGGGTAGCCGTCGTCACATAAACCCTTTTCCCTGCCCGGCGCAGTGCCTGAAGGCGCTCGATGAATTCCATATGGCAGATTTTTTCGCCGCAGTTGATCAGGTCGCCTGGGATTAGGATAATATCAGTATCGCCGCACTGTGCCATAAAATCGAACGCAGCGTCAATAATGGCTGGGGATTCCTTTAAACAGATTTGATCGCCCTGCTCCCGGAGTAGGTAAGCGCGGCTATCCGGCTCATAAATTTGAGGGGAGAAATAGTGCGGGTCAGCAATTAAAAATACACGAAGCATTGCGCCGCCCCTTTCCAAAAATAATTAGTATGCAAAGCAAACAACGTTTCCGTCCAACGTATAGGTTTCGTTGCGGACATAGCCTTCGCCCTCCAGCGCGGTCAGGAAGGCGTCCCGCATTTCTGCATTGGGGAATTCAACCCTTGCTTCAACGGCGACTTCCTCCGGCTCACACATATAGCAGAAGATGAATCCGGTCTGCCACCATGTTTTTTCCATCTCACGCTTGAATTTGTATTTCCCATTGTGATAGAGCGTCATTTCCATCGGGATCATTTTCTCATCCGGGATAGTGTTGTAAAAATCATCCGTCAGGGTCGAACCGGGCTCACGGTAATAAAGCCCCATCTCCGCGCCAGTAGCGCACCAGAGGTATTCGCCTTTCCACACCTGAAGCATCCATTCGTAACCGTCGTAGTCAAATTGAAACCGCTTGGTGTCAAGATAATAGCCGAAATGGGGCGCAATCTGATCATATAGCTCGCAGTAGCCGAGCTTGCGCATCCATGGGTCGTGCGCGGAAAAATAGATGCCCTGCGTTGCGTCGTAATCAAAGCCGATGGCCACGATGCCGCGCTGCCCGTCATCTCGAAAAACATTGCGGTCTTCATCGTAAACGATATTGATATCAAAATAATCATTGTCGCTCAACCACTGATAAAAGGGCTGCGCAAACGCCACAAGCTTTGGGTTTTGGGAGGACATAAATTTGCCGTTGAGCGTCAGCTCAACAATTTCCCAAAATTGTGGGCCCAGATCAGCAAGAGAGGGCTTATCCGCCGCATCCGGTTCGGTGGTAGGCTCCCCCTGCTGTGCCGATGAGGGAACCGCTTTTGCAGGCGTTTGTCGGGGCGCGTCAGTTTTCACGGCTGTGGCTTCTTTTTGCGCTGTGGGCTGTGGTTCTTCCGGATCAGCTTTTATCGGGAGGGTTGATTTTGCAGGATCGGGGATAGGCGGCTTTTGCGTTTCTTCCTCTTTAGGCGCCTGCTGCACCTGCTGTGTTTTTGTGGATTGCTGCGATACAGCCACGGGGGCGGATGGTGTGGGTGCGGCGAGTAGTATTGCCGCCGCCAGCAGTGCGGAGAGCGCTCTCATGATCCATGCTGTCATTTTTATCGATTCCTTTCCTCAAAACGACCAAATTGGTGAATAATTGACTTCTATTATAATTGATTATTTGGAAAGCAGAACCTTTTTTAGCCTGCTTTTTTGTGGACACCTGGATACCGGATACATAGGATAAAGGAGATCATATTTTTTATGGAAGGGTGCGTAAATGGATGAATCAGAATTTACCTGCTGCGGTCATTCAGAGCTTTACCATGCAAAACACAATGTTTTCACAGAGAAAGGCAGTCCTGCATTGGCGGATTGTTTTTCCGCAGTTTTTTTCTCAGCGTTTTGCTCAACAAGCGCGCCAGATCAACAACCATTATAGGGGGGAAGCGCTGCAACGCCGGCAGTTTGCCACATCGCAGCTCTATCCTGCTGCGGTCAGAAAGCAGCAAATGGGAGGCGTTGCACTGCCTTATGAATTGGAAAACACGTTTAACGTAACTTTGAACCGTGCCTGTATCGTCAGCCTGTATACGGATGAATATCAGTTTACAGGCGGCGCGCACGGTATGACGGTGCGCACGGCGGATAACTGGAACCTTCGCACGGGCAGGCGCTTTGCGCTATGCGACCTGTTTCTAAGGCATCGCGATTGCAGGCAAATGATCCTTCGGCAGATCATCACTCAGATCGCGCGGGACCCTTCCTCCTATTTTGATAATTACAGAGAGTTGGTGGTACAGAATTTTGATCCAAGGCGATTTTATTTGACGCAGGATGCAGTCATGGTTTATTTTGGGCTGTATGAAATCGCGCCGTATTCCTCCGGCATGCCTGTTTTCGCCATCCCTTATGAGGTGGATCCAGCCTTTGTCATTTGCCGGGAGAGGGAATCCTAGATCAGGAACACATCTGTGTAGGAAGGCAGGATTCCATTGCAACGGTTGGCCGGAGCCGATCACAAAAATGCGAAATAGAATAATGGTAGGGCTGGATGTGGAGTTTTAAAAGAGAAGGGTCTATTAAAGCTCGCTCAGAGATAAAATTGCAGAGCCATCCCGGCGGAATCAAACATCCGTTTGCAGAAATACACATGGAACGGCCCCAAATGGGCACGGATTTCACAGAAAAGATACATGCAGGCGCCGAAAGATAGTAGAACGGAGCGGGAAGCTTATTATAGCAAACTTCCCGCTCCGTTCTTTTCGCCAGTCAGCTGAGCGGCTGCCCAATAAGCCCCCATCAAGCCCGCTGTGTTTCCAAGCTGCGCAGGCACAAGAGCAATATCACGGTAGCTTGGCATCAGCCGGGCGTCCAGTGCTTGCTTTAGGCGCGGCAGGAGATAGGGCTCCTTCATAATCCCTCCGCCGAGCACGATGCGCTCCGGATCAAGGCTGTAGGCCAGCCCGGCGAGGCCGACGGCAATTTCTCCAATCCAGCTGTCGACCAATTGCACAATCGCTTGATTTCCATGATGCAAGAGGGCAAAAAGCTCCCGCCCGTTGACCGGATGGCCCAAAAGTGATTCGGCTTCCCTGGTTAGCGCGCGTGTGGAGGCATAGGTTTCATAGCAGCCTTCTCCTCCGCAAGTGCATTTGCGCCCTCCAGCATGTGTTACGATGTGGCCGAATTCCCCGGCCGCGCCGTGAAAGCCGGTGTAGAGCTCGCCATTGAGAATGGCCGCGCCCCCGATTCCAGTGCCATAAGTCAGGCACAAAAAATGCTGGCAGCCGCGCCCCGCGCCAAAGTGCGCTTCGCCTAAAGCGGCGGCGTTGACGTCGTTTTCCACCGCTACCGGCACGCCGAATGCCTCTTCTAATAAGGAGCGTACCGGCGTGCCGGTATAGCGGGGCACATTATCCGTCGCATACCGGATGCCGCCCGTTTGGCGGTCAACCTGGCCGCAGGTGCTTACGCCGATCCGTTCAAAGGCGGGGAGCGCGCGCAAAAGCGCCTGAACAGTTTCCATCAGAGCTGTGCCGCCTAAATGTGCATTGGTTGGCGCTTCTTTGGTGAATTGCGGCGTTTGTGCGCCGGCAGGAAGAAACCCGTATTTGATATTGGTGCCGCCGATGTCAACAACGGCAGTATTACAACTGTTCATAAAACCTCCACAAAGCGTTTGGTAATCTCCTGCGGCCTGGTGATTGCTCCGCCGACCACGGCGCAGAAAGCCCCCGCGTCAAGCGCCTGCCGCAGCTGCTGTGGGTAGTGGATACCGCCCTCCGCGATAACGGGTACATCGACCGCTTGGGAAATCTTTTGGATGAAGGCAAGATCAGGCAGGCTGGTGCCTTGCGTATAAGGCGTATAGCCCGCCATTGTTGTGCCCACGCAATCGAAGCCGATCTCCTCGGCGTGCAGCGCCTCCTCATAACAGGAACAATCTGCCATGAAGAGCTGGTCGGGATATTTGTTGCGCACTTCGTGAAAGATATCATCCAAACTCTTCCCGCCGGTTCGCAGGCGGTTTGTTGCATCCATTGCAATAATTTCAACGCCGGTTTCAACGAGCGCGTCTACTTCGACCATGGTGGGTGTGATATAGACGTCGCTGTCCTTATAAATCTGCTTGATAATACCGATCATGGGCAGGCGGACCATTTTGCGGATCTCTGTGATATCCGCTACCGTGTTGGCCCGGATTCCGACGGCCCCGCTCATCTCGGCTGCAACTGCCATGCGGGACATGATAAAAGAGCTGTGAAGCGGCTCATTTTCTAATGCCTGGCAGGAAACGATTAGCCCACCGCGTACACGGTCGAATATGTCCAGATTTTTCATAGATCAATCCATCCTCTTCCTAAAATAATAGCGGATACCGCTTGTTTTTCAACTGTTCTAATTATATAATGGAACAGGATTTTTGGGAAGGCTTTTCCAAAGAAACGGCGTAGGAAAGGATGTTGTTTTACAATGGCTGATCTAGAAAAATACAGGGGTGTGATCCCCGCTTTTTACGCTTGCTACGATGATGCGGGGGAGATAAGCCCGGAACGCACCCGTGCGCTGGCAAGGTATTTGATCGATAAGGGTGTGAAGGGCCTATATGTGTGCGGTTCGTCTGGAGAATGTATCTACCAGAGTGTGCAGGAGCGTAAAATTACGTTGGAACATGTGATGGCAGAGGCGAAGGGAAAGGCAACGGTGATCGCACATGTTGCCTGCAACAACACGCGCGACAGCGTGGAGCTTGCCCGCCATGCCGAGGCGCAGGGTGTGGATGCGATCGCCTGTATTCCGCCGATCTATTTCCATCTGCCGGAATACGCGATTGCAGAATATTGGAATACGATTTCCGCCGCCGCGCCCCATACGGACTTTGTCATCTATAATATCCCGCAGCTTGCGGGTGTGGCGCTGACGATGCCGCTGTTTCAGGAGATGCGCAAAAACGGCCGTGTTGTGGCCGTTAAGAATTCTTCCATGCCAGTGCAGGATATTCAGATGTTCAAGGCTGAGGGCGGCAGGGATTTTATCGTATTCAATGGACCGGACGAGCAGTTCGTCGGTGGACGCGCCATGGGTGCAGACGGCGGTATTGGCGGCACCTATGCGGTGATGCCGGAGCTGTTTTTGAAAGCGGACGCACTGGTGCGTGCGGGAGACCTTGAAACGGCAAGGGAAATCCAATTTGCAATGAATGAGATCATCTATACCATGTGTGGCAGCCGCGCAAACCTCTATGCTGTAATGAAAGAAATTTTAAAGAGGAAAGGCGTGAATGTGGGTGGTGTACGCGCACCGCTGACGCCCGTATCCGAATCAGATTTGCCGGTTGTGGAGCACAGCATGGCGATGATTGATGCAGCAATTGAAAAATATAACGCCTACTAAAATGTAATAAAACAACATATAATGAATATTATAGATTATATTGCAATTGTAGTGAGGTTCATGATAAAATGGACATGAGGTGAGGGCATGGATGAGAAAATGCTGTTACAGGCAATTCAGCAAATTGTAAAAACCGAAATTGAGCCGCTCAACGGCCGCATGGACGAGATGAGCGGTCGTATGGACGAGATGAGCAGTCGTATGGACGAGATGAGCAGTCGTATGGACGAGATGAGCAGTCGCATAGACCGAATGGAAAACCGCATGGATCGCATTGAGATGCGGATGGATCGCATGGAGGGGCGGATGGATCGGGTCGAGATTCTGTTGGAACATGAGATTCCGAAGCAGCTGCAATTGTTGGCCGAGGGCCATCAGGGAATTGTGGCGCGTTTGCCCAAGGAACACGAAATGGAGGATCTTCACTCCCGAGTGAGTACGCTGGAGCGGGTATCGGCGGATCACAGTGACGAGATTCGGCTTTTAAAATGCGCCAATGGAATGTAACACTTGCGTTCATACATAAAAAACCGGATGCTCTGCTTTACACATGGCAGGGAATCCGGTTTTTTTGCTTATGCATTTCCGATGCGTCGCCGGTTATGTTGCCTCATTCTTCTTCCAGAGCATCGCCTTGCCGAAGGCTTCTGCATTTGCATTGCGGGCATTTCCATACCCTGGCGCGCGGAGAAAGCGTGCCTTGTGCGCCGCATTGCGGGCAGGATACGTTATAAAAGCCGGTCGTCTGTAGATAGCCCATCGACATCAGCGCCGAGCCGCCGATGATGAGCAGCGCGCCTAAAATACTCAGCAGAGACCAGGTGAACGTCAGAATCAGCCCGCCGAAGACGGCAGCGAAGCCGAGCGCCAGAAATACCATGCCGATGGTTCGATGCCGCTGTATCTCACCGAGTGGGGCGGCCTTTTTTTGCAATGGATAGCCGCAGTGCGGGCAGGCCGGGGCGGCGGAGGAAACCTCCTGTTTGCATTCCGGGCATGTGTTGATTGCCATAAAGACACCTCCATTTGAACATGAGGAAGGGATTGCAGCGTTTGCCGCAATCCCGCTTTTTGCTTTATTCGCCGGCCTTTTGTAATGTAATGCCGAGCTCTTGAAGCTGAATTTCATCCACTTGTGCAGGGCATTCTGTCATCGGTTCGCTCGCATTCTGCACCTTCGGATAGGCCACCACGTCCCGCAGTGTTTCACAGCGGAGCATTTGCATGATGAGCCGGTCCAGACCAATGCCAAATCCGCCATGTGGCGGCGCGCCGAAGCGGAACGCATCGAGCAGATAGCCAAATTTTGCCTTGGCCTCCTCTTCGCTTAGGCCGAGCAGGGAGAAAATACGGTTTTGCAGGGTCGGATCGGTAATGCGGATGGAGCCGCTGGAGAGCTCCACACCGTTGAGCACAAGATCATAGGCCTTTGCGCGCACATTGGCCTTATCCGTTTCGAGATAATCGAGGCATTCGTCCATTGGAGCGGTGAAGGGATGGTGCATAGCGACAAAGGTCTCCGTCTCCTCATCCCACTCAAAGAAGGGGAATTCCGTGATCCAGAGGAGGTTATAGGTATCCTGTGGGATGATATCGAGCTTTTTCGCTACCTCGTTGCGCAGTGCGCCGAGGGCTGAAAGAACGTGGGATACCATCGTATCTGCTACGATCAGCACCACGTCGCCGGTTTCCGCGCCGGCCTTCGTGAGGATTGCCTGCATTTCATCCTCCGTCATAAATTTGGCAAAAGAGGAGGTTGTGCCTTCCGGTGTGAGGCGGATCCAAGCAAGCCCCTTTGCCCCAATTCCGCGAACAAATTCCGTAAGCTTGTCGATTTCCTTGCGGGTGAGTGCTTTTACGGAGCCCTTGGCCGTGATGCCGCGCACCGTGCCACCGCCTGCGGCAGCGCCGGAAAAGACAGAGAAGCCGCAATCCTTCACAATATCGGTCAGATCGTAAAGCTCCATTCCGAAGCGGGTATCCGGCTTATCGGAGCCGTAACGGTTCATAGCTTCCCGATAGGTCAACCGCGGCAGGGGAAGTGGAATGTCTACGCCGAGTGCCTCTTTGAAAACGCGTTCCATATAGCCTTCGCCGATGGCCAGCACATCCTCCATCTCAACGAAGGACATCTCCACGTCGATCTGTGTGAATTCCGGCTGGCGGTCTGCACGCAGATCCTCATCACGGAAGCAGCGGGCGATCTGCATATAGCGGTCAAAGCCCGC
Organism: uncultured Oscillospiraceae bacterium; assembly: GCA_900544375.1. Taxonomy (GTDB): domain Bacteria; phylum Bacillota; class Clostridia; order Oscillospirales; family Acutalibacteraceae; genus Fimivicinus. The sequence continues at coordinate 21,612 of UQUZ01000021.1, read as the reverse complement.
CACCATGGAAAGCTGCTTATAAAGCTGCGGGGATTGCGGCAGGGCGTAAAATGAGCCGTTGTGAATGCGGCTGGGGACGAGAAAGTCCCTTGCGCCCTCCGGTGTGGAGCGGATCAGGATGGGCGTTTCAATTTCGACGAAGCCGTTTTCATCAAAATAATCCCGCGTTATCTTGGAAATTTTGTGCCGCATCAGAAGATTGCGCTGCAAATCCGGGCGCCGCAGGTCAAGGTAGCGGTATTTCAGCCGAGTCAGCTCCGCAGTGGGGCAGTTCTCAATGATTTCAAAAGGCGGCGTTTCGCTATATGCCAATACGCGCAGATCCTCCACCGCAATTTCAATCTCACCAGTAGGAATTTCCCTGTTTTTACTGGATCGTTCGCGTACCGTCCCCTTAGCCATGAGCACATACTCACTGCGCACGGTAAATGCCTTATCGAAAATATCTTTTGCCGTGCGCTCGTCGAAGGCGAGCTGGACAATGCCGGTGCGGTCGCGCAGATCAACGAAGATCAGCGCGCCGAGATCGCGCTGGCGCTGCACCCAGCCGCACACGGTCACGGCTTTGCCAACATCCTGCATGCACAGATCACCGCAGTAATTTGTTCGTTTGAGCCCTGTCATTGTGTCCATTATAGATTCCCTCCAAAGAGCGCCTGCAAATTGCCGGCGTTTTCCTCATTGATAAAATCGGCGAGTTGATCCGCCGTTTCATGAACGACCAGCCCCATGAAATCCTCCGCGAAGGTGGAGAGCGCCACCTCTTGGGTTTCGCCAGACTCCATGTTTTTCAGTATGGCTTTTCCGGTTTCCAGCTCGTTGTCGCCGAGCACCATGGTATACCGCGCGCCGAGCTTGTTGGCATATTTCATCTGGGCCTTGACGGAGCGGTCAGCTAAATCGTATTGGGCAGACATGCCGTCCTCTCGGATAGAGGCGACAATTTTAACCGCCTCGACCGATGCCTTGTCCCCCATAGAGGCGATATAGAGATCGCACCTAGGCGCTTGCGGAAAAGGCGTTTTCTGCGTTTCCATTAGGAGCATCAGCCGCTCGAGCCCCATGGCGAAACCGAGGGAAGGCACATGCGGGCCGCCGAGCTCCTCCACAAGGCCGTCGTAACGCCCGCCTCCACAAACCGTGCCCTGTGCGCCGATCTCATCGGAGACGAATTCGAAAACTGTGCGTGTGTAATAATCCAGCCCGCGTACGATGCGAGGGTTGATGGTATATTCGATGTCCATGGCGTCGAGATAAGTTTTGACATAGCCAAAATGCGCTCTGCAATCATCGCATAGATAATCGAGCATCAGCGGCGCACCTTGCGCAATCTCCTGGCAGACCGGGCTTTTGCAGTCGAGAATACGCATAGGGTTGCGCGCAAGCCGGCCACGGCAGGTTTCGCACAGCTGATCTTGACGGGCGGCGAAATAGGTATGCAGAGCCTTGTGATATTCCGCGCGGCAGGAAGGGCAGCCGATGGAGTTTAATTCCAGATGCAGGTGTTCAATGCCGAGATAATCGAAGATGTTGGATGCCATGGAGATGATCTCCGCATCCGCCGCTGGAGCAGCCGCGCCGAGGCATTCCACGCCAAATTGATGGAATTCGCGCAGCCTGCCTGCCTGCGGCTTTTCATATCGGTAGCAGGAGGTCAGGTAGCAGACCTTTTGCGGCAAGGCCTCGTTGTGCAGCCCATGCTCAAGAAAAGCACGCACTGCACCCGCCGTCCCTTCCGGGCGCAGGGTGATGGAACGGCCTCCTTTATCGTCGAAGGTGTACATTTCTTTCTGCACCACATCGGTGGTATCGCCGACGGAGCGCTGGAACAGTTCCGTGTGTTCAAAAACCGGCGTGCGAATTTCATGGTAGCCGAAATTTCGGGCAATTTCGAGCATGGATTGCTCCATGTATTGGTTTTGATAGCTCTTTGCGGGCAGCGTATCCTGTGTGCCCTTGATGCTTTGCGTGAGCAGCGCCATTGTTATGATCATCCTTTCTCCGCGAGGCGTTTGGAAAATTTATTATTCAAACTTTCCGCCTCGCCTTTCCTGCACATGAAAAACTGATTGAATTGTTTCTTTCTATTTTCACATGTTTGTGTGGAAAAAGCAATGTTTCGGCGGGATTTTTTTAAAGATTTGTTGGATTTCAGCTGATGCTACCCTCGGTGTACAAAGAGCAACACGGTTTTTTAGGGCATCTTCGGAGGCTGACTACGTAACTTTCGTTGCCGGGCGGCAGCCCGGCTGCCTCAAAAGCCTTGCCGGCCGCCAAATCTGCTCCTAAAAAACTTCTGCGAACCTGCCAGCGAGAGAAAAGCGGCATTGGCAAGAAACGCGGGTGGGCTGATGCCCATCAAGGACGTCGCCAGCGCTGATTTTGGCCGCTGGCAGGCGTATTGCTTTTTGTACACCGAGGGTAGGCAGAAGCGGCGATTGAAGCGCCAGACGGGCTTGGTTTTTGTAAAGCATAGAAAGCAACGCTTTATTTCGCGCCCTTTTTCGCATCCCGCGCGTAATCTTGTCCCTTTTGGGAAAAATAGATTGTAAATTTCCGGGCTTTGCTCCATTGCCCGGCTAAGGACGGGATTACTTTTGAAACGGGACATCATACGGCGCGCAAAGCCGCGCGCGCTGAAAAGGCAGATTGAGAAGGATCTCTATTCTTTGCGCAAGAAATATACGAAAGCGCTGCGCGCCCATGACGATACTGCTTTGGGCGAATGGCTCTGCGATAATTTTTATCTGTTGGAGCGGGAGGGGCGCGGCGTGCTCTCTCAACTGAAAACCGCACCGGCTCTGCCGCTGGATGCGGATGGCGTTGTGCGGATTTATGCCTTATGCCTGCGTGCAGTGCGGGAGCATGCGGATCTATCCGAGCAGATTTTGGAGAGCGGATTGCAGCAAGCAGGGCTGTGTAGCGCAGAGGTGGAGCTTGTGCCGCTTTTCCTGCGCGCCGCCCTGCTGCATACCGCTCGCCTCGGATGTGAAGAAACAGGGGAGCCAGCGGTTCAGAGGCTGAGCCATGCCGTTCTGACGCTGCGCGCGATGCAGGATTGGGATTTTGATATGCTTTTGGAGAGCCTAAGCCCCGTAGAGCAGATTTTAATGCGGGACCCGGAAGGCATCTATCCGCAGATGGATGAGACGACGCGCTTTTGCTACCGCCGCTTAACCGCGCAGGCTGCACGGAATGCAGGCATAACGGAACAGGAGGCGGCCTGTGCCGCGCTCTCCCAGGCGCAGGCCGGAGAAACGCCCGGAGAGCGCCATGTAGGCGCCTGGCTTCCTTCGGGCCCGTCTTATCGGCGAAGGGGGAAAACCGCCCTGTTGATGGAGGCGCTTTTCCCCTTGCTTGTTGCGCTATGCACCGCTATATTAACGCGCGCGTGGTATCTGGTTCCGCTTTTATATTTTCCGGTTTGGGAGATTCTCCGCTACCCAATCGAGGCGGCGTTTTCCAGCGGCGTTGCAGTGCGCCCGATGCACAGGTTAAATTTAGAAGGGATGATTCCGGAGGAAGGGGCGACGCTGATTGCCGTTTCTACGCTGCTGCCTGGCGCTTCCCAGGCGCGTAAGCTGGGGCAACATCTAGAGCAGCTCTGGCGAACGAACGGGCACGGAAGCGTAAAAATCTGCGTGCTTGCAGATCTCAAAGGCGCACAATCCCCTACGATGCCGCAAGATACATCCGACCTTGCGGCGAGCAGGCGGGAGATTGAGCAGCTTAACCGCAGGCACAACGGCGGATTTGTTTTGATCGTACGGGAGCGCTCCTATTCCCGCACACAGGAGGAGTATACGGGTGCAGAGCGTAAGCGCGGCGCGATTGAGGCGCTGATACGCTATTTAAGGGGGGAAGAGGTGCCCTTCCGCGCACTCTGCGGAGATACGGACGGCTTGCAGAATACCAAATATGTCCTTGCGCTGGATGCGGATACGGTCCTCCCGCTCGACGCGGCCTCTCAGCTTGTGGCAGCGGCGATGCACCCGCTCAACCGGCCGGTGGTGGATGAGAAAAAAGGCATCGTCACACAGGGCTATGGCATTCTTGTGCCGCGGGTGGAAACGGAGCTGTTTTCCGCTGGAGCAACAGGATTTTCACGCGTGATGGCGGATGCGGGAGGGCTTGTGGCTTATGATACCGCCGCTGCCGAGCGCTATCAGGATTTCTTTGGGCGCAGCATCTTTTCCGGCAAAGGCCTGATCGATGTGGATGTGTTTTACCGTGTGCTGCTGGGCGTATTTGAGCCGGAGAGCGTTTTAAGCCATGATATTCTGGAGGGGGGCTTCCTGCGGGCGGGCTTTGTCAGCGATGTGCAGGTGGCGGATGGCTTCCCAGGCCGAGAGGGAGCATATCTTGACCGGATGCACCGCTGGGTGCGTGGGGATTGGCAAAACCTGCCGTTTCTTATCCGGAGAAAAAATAGAAAGGGCGGGCAAAAGGGCAGCCCGCTGGGCGCACTTGCCCGTTGGCAGCTTTTTGATAACTTACGCCGCTCCTTTACGCCGGTTTCAGCGCTGCTCTGCCTGATTGCAGCGCTTTTCACACCGGCCCCCGCGCGGCTGCTGCTGGTTTTAGGCGGCCTGCTCTGCACGATGGCTGGCAGCCTTTATGGGGCTTGGCGCGCGGTGCTTTCTGGCGGTCCAGGAATGTTTTCCAGGCTCTATTATTCGCGTGTTACGCCAGTGGCCACAGGCAATCTGATCCGTGCGATCGTGAGTGTGGTCATGCTGGCACAGACCGCCTTTGTCAGCCTGGATGCGATCATCCGGGCCCTCTGGCGGCGTTTCGTAAGCCATAAAAAACTGCTCGAATGGGTAACCGCCGCACAGAGTGATGTTGCGCAGCGGCCGGGTGCGCTTGTAAAGCGGTATCTGCCGAGCATTCTCACGGGTGCGCTGCTGATGCTCTTCGGCAGGGGGAGCCTTTGGCTGTGCGGCTTTCTATTCCTCTGTAATTTCCCGTTTGCCGTGTTTTCTGCGCGCAGCGGCGTGGAAAAGACGAAGGAGCTTAATTGGGAGCAGCGCGACCGCCTCACCTCCTACGCCGCCGCCGCATGGCGGTATTACGAAGAATTCTGCGGCGTGCAGGATCATTATTTACCGCCTGATAATGTGCAGGAAACGCCCGTCCATCGGGTTGCACATCGCACTTCTCCAACGAATATCGGCCTTGCTCTGCTCTGCACGCTTGCCGCGCGGGATTTTTCGTTTATCGACAGCGCCATGCTCTGCGAGCGGATCGATGGGATGCTCACCAGCATTGAAAAGCTGGAAAAATGGCACGGGAACCTTTACAACTGGTATGATACCACTACCTTGCGCGTCATGGAGCCGCGCTATGTTTCCACTGTGGACAGCGGCAATTTTTTTTGCTGTCTGACCGCGCTGCGGCAGGGGCTTCTGGAATATGCCGCGGAGGAGCCAAAGCTTGTTGACCAGGCAAACCGGGTGGGTAGGCTTTTGGAGGAGGGCGATCTCTCCCCGCTTTATAATCCGCGCCGCAGGCTGTTTCACATTGGCTTCGACGCGCAAGAGAAAAAACTCACCGGCTCCTATTACGACCTTTTGATGAGCGAAGCGCGTATGATGAGCTATTACGCTGTAGGCAGCCGCCAAGCGCCTAAAAAGCACTGGGGGGCGCTGGGCCGGATGCTCGCACGCGAAGGGCGGTATACGGGCCCTGTTTCCTGGACGGGAACGATGTTTGAATATTATATGCCGCATCTGCTTCTGCCGCTTTACGACGGCACGCTCGGCAAGGAGGCAATGCGTTTTTGCTCCTATTGCCAGAAGAAAAGGGTGCGCGGAAAAAATATTCCCTGGGGTATTTCCGAAAGCGGATTTTATGCGTTTGATCCGCAGCTCAATTATCAGTATAAGGCGCACGGCGTGCAGAAGCTTGGCCTAAAAAGAGGACTAAACGACGATCTGGTGATCTCGCCGTATTCTACTTTTTTGCTGCTGCCGTTCGAGCCGGAGGCTGCGCTGAAAAACTTTGACGAGCTGGAGCAGATGCAGATGACGGGCCGTTGCGGCTTTTATGAAGCCGCCGATTTCAGCCCCGAGCGCGTGGACGGGCAGGAATACGCCTTGGTGCGCAGCTATATGGCGCATCATGTGGGGATGAGTATGGTATCCGTTTGCAACGCGCTCAAAGGCTATGCCATGCAGAATCGCTTCATGCGGGATGACCGCATGGCGGCGGCGCGCTGCCTGCTGGAAGAGAAAATTCCGACCGGCGCATCTGTTTTTCACGATGTGGAGCTGCGCGAAACGCCGCAACGCGCTCAGCGTGTCACATCGGCTACCAGGGAGATCATGGACCCGAACCCCGTGCAGCCGCAGATGCATTTGCTCACCAACGGGGAGTGGAGCGTGGCCGTGAGCGACTGCGGCACCTCCGTCTCTCTTTATCGCGAATCGGATATTACCTGGCGCGGCGGCGATTTACTGCGTAGGCCGAAGGGCATTTTTGCTGTTGCACGCGCACAAGAGGAGACGCTCCCACTCTGCCGTGCGCTTGATTACCGCAGCGGGGCGGAGTTTAGCGCACAGTTTTCACACACGCAAGCGCGCCTCACGGCCTGGAGCAAAACGCTCGTGGGGGAAACGCTTATTCAGGTGCATCCGCGCCTGCCTTGTGAGCATAGACGGTATACGGTGAAAAACCTGGGGAAAGAGCGGGCGCATATATCCCTTTTGATCTATTTAGAGCCCTGCCTTGCACCCGCACGGGAGGCGAAGGCGCATCCGGCATTTTCCAAGCTCTTTTTGGAGCATGGATATGATGCGGGCAACAAGCTTCAGCTCTTCACACGCCGCCCACGCGGAGACGGCGAGCCGATGTGCCTTGCCGCAGGGCTGCTGGAGGATGTGCCCTTTCACTATGAGGGCGCGCGGGAAAAACTGCTCGACTTCCCAGACGGCATTTTTACTTTGCGCAACGCGCCCATGAAACTTGGCGATGGCATCGGCGTGGGAGACCCGGCATGCGCGTTTTCCGTATCGCTTGAAATCGAGCCGCGTGCAGAGCGCCATGTGACGCTCCTTCTGGCCGCTGCGTCTACGCGCGCTGAGGCGGCAGACCGGTTGCTGCGTTCCCGTAGAGAGGGGCGGATTGTAGCCGGCGCGCCGAATCCGTTTTATGAAAATAGCCTAGATGGCATCCTTGCCGCGCAGGTGCTTCCGCAAATTTTTTATCCGCCGCAGGAAACCAATGAATATCTCGCTGCGGCGCAGGAAAATAACGCGGGCGTGCAGGCGCTGTGGAGCCTTGGTATTTCTGGCGACCATCCCATTTTGTATATTCAGATTCAAAATGCGGAGGATGTTGCGCGAGCGCTGCCGCTTGTTCGCCTGAATCGGAAACTTCGCCGCAGCGGAATCCCCACAGATGTTGCCATCGGATACCGGGAAGGCGGCGCGTATGATAGGCCGGTGCTCAAAGCGCTGGAAACCGCCTTGCGGCACGAAAATTGCATTGAAAGCCTGAATGCGCCCGGCGGAATTCATGCGGTGGATTTGCAGACGCACACCGCACAAAGCGTTCTGGCGCTGCAAACGGCGGCAAGGTATATCTCGCCGTCTGCTGCGGAGCGCATGCAGCTGCCGGTTTTGCCGTTTGTTCCGTTTGCTGTGTTTCCTGTTCTGCCTGCTCAGCGGAGGCTGGAGCTGGATTTTTGCGTCCGGCGTGGCGGCTTTATGGAAAACGGCGCGTTTGCAATCACAGAAAAGCCGGAGGTTCCCTGGTGCCATGTTTTGGCAAACCTTGATTTTGGTACGCTTGTAGAGAGCGGAGCGCTTGGCTGCACCTGGGCCGTCAATGCCCGGGAGAATAAGCTCACACCATGGTTTAACGATACGCGCACTGGCAACCGCGGCGAGCTGCTGTTTTTGCGGGTCAAAAATGAGGTCTATGATCTCGTCCAGGGCGCGCGGGCGGAGTTTTCGCCTGGCATGGCGCTCTGGCGCGGCAGGGCGGGCAAAATCGAAACAGCCGTTACGGTGGCTGTGCCGGATACCGGAATGCGGAAAACCTGCGAAGTGGAATTTTATAATAATGGAAAGGAGCCGGTTGAAGTGGAGACGGTTTATTACACAGAGCCAGTGCTCGGCGTGGACCGGAAGAATGCGCGCTTTATTAAATCCCGCTGGCAGGGCGGCGTGCTCAGCCTGCATTCGCCATGGAATACGGCGGTGCCTGGTTATATGGCGCTTACCGGCGGAGAGGGGGACGGCGCCTTCTGTTGCTGTGACCGGGCGGATTTTTGGCGTGGAAAATGGGGGGAGCAGCGCATGCTTCCGCTCGACGACCCCTGCGCGGCGGTTGGACGTAGGCTTGTTTTACCGCCCAAACGAAAGGAAAAGGTGCGCTTTGTGCTCTCCTTTGCCGCGCAGGAACAGGCGGCAAAAGCGCTTTTGGAAATTGCGCCGAAGCGGGTGCTTCACAATGCCCTCAGGGTGGATACGCCTGATAAGGCGCTCAATCATATGGTTAGCTCATTTTTGCCGGCGCAGATTTTAAACAGCCGCATCTTTGGCCGCACCGCGTTCTATCAGAACGGCGGAGCATGGGGATTTCGCGATCAGCTTCAGGATGTCGGCTCGATGATCCTTTTGCGCCCACGCCTTGCGCGCCAGCAAATTCTACGCGCGGCTGCCTGCCAGTTCCCGGAGGGCGACGTGCTGCATTGGTGGCACCGATTGCCGGGCAAAAACGGCCTGCGCGGCGTGCGCACCCGTTACAGCGACGATCTGTTATGGCTGCCCTATGTGACGGCGGAATATATCAAGCAGACGGGGGATGCTTCCTTACTGCACCTCAAAATTCCGTATCTGGAGGGGGAAGCGCTGCGCGACGGAGAACACGAGCGCTATTTTGAGCCAACCATGTCGGCACAGCGCGGGACGCTCTATGAGCACTGCCTGCGCGCCATTGAGCATGCGGCTCGTTTCGGCGCGCATGGGCTTCCACTGATTGGCGGTGGGGATTGGAACGACGGTTTCAATCGCGTTGGCATCCAAGGCAGGGGCGAAAGCGTGTGGCTTGCGCAGTTTATGGCGCTGACGCTCGATGAGATGCGCCCGGTTTGCAAGCTCATGGAGGATGAATCATCCGAGGCCCGCTTTGCACAACGGGCGCAGGAATTGCGCAGCGCCGTGGATGAAACCGCATGGGACGGCCGCTGGTACCGGCGCGCTTATTTTGACGACGGCACACCGATGGGGGCGAGCGGAGCCCCAGCCTGTGAAATCGACAGCCTGCCGCAATCCTTCTCCGTTTTGGGTGGGATGCCGGATGAGCAGCGGCGGAACTTGGCGCTTGACAGCGCGGTGGAAAAGCTTGTGGATTGGGAGCAGGGGCTGATCCGGCTCTTTACGCCATCCTTCACTGGGGAGGGATATTCGCCCGGCTATGTGGCCGCCTATCCGGCAGGCGTCCGGGAAAACGGCGGGCAGTATACGCATGCCGCCGTGTGGCTTTGCATGGCGTTGCTGCGGGAAGGCCGCGTGGATGAGGGGTATTCTCTTTTGAAGCTTTTGAATCCGGCCGAGAAATGCGCGCAGGAAGCGCAGGCAAAGCGATATCTCCGTGAACCGTATGCGCTGGCGGGCGATGTATCCACCGCAAAGGGCATTGAGGGGAGAGGAGGCTGGAGCCTGTATACTGGCGCTGCGGGCTGGTATTACCGCACTGTGGTGGAAGAGCTCCTTGGCATCAGGCTGCGTAGCGGTGCTCTCGAATTGGAACCGCGCCTCCCCTCCGGTTGGCACGGCTACAGCGCAACTCTCACGCTCGACGGAGCCGTGATCGCCATCACGGTATCGGATACCGCCCCACAGGGCCTGACCGTGGATGGGGAACAGGCAGAGCGGTTTACCCCGGATGGGCGGGAGCACCGGCTGGTATATGGTATCGGCGCATCCGCTTCGTGAAAAAGAATGTGTTTTTGACCCTTCAGCGCTATTTGACTGGAAGCGGGAGGCGAGGTGTGATATAATAACAGACAGTTTCAGATTGGGGACGTCAGCTCTTCGCCGCCGCATGGCACTGGCGCCGTCTTCTGAATTTCTATCCCGAAAAGATAGGAAATTCCAGATTCCCGCAAAGCCCCGCCACTGCACGGGGAACAGCCTGCCTCTTTTTTGTAGGCTAAAAGAGTTGCTGCCAAAACCCGGGCTCTGCGGATTCACAGAAAGGATGACCCAAAGGATGAATGATTCAGTGGAATTTATCCCCCTCGCACCCGGCGTAAGGTTCTGCACGGTGCGGGCAAGCAAATTTAAAACCTGCCGTATTTCCCTTGCGGCCGCTGTGCCGCTGCGGGAGGAAACGGCTTCAGCGAATGCGATGCTGCCCTTTTTGCTGCACCGCTGCTGCGCAAAATATCCAGACTTTACAACGATGAATAAAAAACTCGCGGAGGCCTATGGTGCGCGGGTGTCAGCCGGGGTTGAAAAGGTGGGCGAAGCGCAGGTGATGCGTATTAGCATTACCTGCATTGCAGACCGTTTCGCCTTTGACGGGGACGGGGCTGTAACGGAGTGTGTGAAGCTCCTGTGCGAGCTTTTCTTCCACCCCCATGTGGAAAACGGCGCGTTCGACGCGCAGGATGTCGAGCGGGAGAAACGGCTGCTGCTTGAGCGCATTGAAAACGAGCGCAACGATAAACGCACCTATGCGCTCAGGCGGTGTGAAGCGCTGATGTGTGAACACGAGGCGTATGGGATTAACCGCTACGGTACGCCGGAGAATGTGAAAAGCCTTACCCCGCAGCGGCTGTATGAGGCGTGGAAGGCGCTGCTATCCAGCGGGCGGCTGCAATTCAATCTTGTCGGTGAAGCAGATGTGCGTGCGGCCCAATCACTGTTGAAGGAAGAGCTTTCCAGAATAGAACGCGAGGCAACTCCCGCGGATGCATGGGAGACACAGATCATCCCGCGCGCGGAGCAGCCACGGCGGGTGGAAGAGCGGCTCCCTGTGCAGCAGGGTAAGCTTGTGCTGGGCTATCGGATGGGCTATGAGCAGGCGCCAGAGGATTTTTCCGCGGTGAATGTGATGGTGAACGTATTCGGCGGTAGCCCGCAGTCGCTCCTGTTTCAAAATGTGCGGGAAAAACTGAGCCTGTGCTACTATTGCTCGGCCCGCCTATTCCGCCAAAAAGGCGTGATGATGGTGCAGAGCGGCGTGGAGTTTGAAAATGCTGAACGCGCAATCACGGAGATCAGCAAGCAGCTTGACGCTGTGCGCGCAGGCGAATTTACGCACGACGATTTTGACGCCTCCGTGAAGAGCTTGGCGGATGATTATGAGCGCCTCGGCGGAACGCCGGAGGAGCTGGACGACTGGTATGCCTTCCGGCTGCTGGAAGAGGCCCCGGCCGCCCCGCAGTCGCTGGCAGCGCAAATCCGCAAGGTTACGCGCGAGCAGGCTGTGGAAGCGGCGCAAAAGGTCACGCTCGATACGATCTATCTGTTGATGGGGGAGGAGGATCAGGCATGAGCCATCTGGTGAAAGAAATCCATTCCACATTGTTAGACGATAGCTATTATAGGATCGACCACCCTTCGGGTCTCACGATTCTCGTGATGCCAAAGGCAGGCTATTCCTCCGCCTATGCGTTGTTTGGCACGAAATACGGCTCGATCGACACACGCTTCAAGCGCAGCGACGAGGCGGATTTTACAGAGGTGCCAGAGGGCATCGCGCATTTTTTGGAGCACAAGCTCTTTGAAAGCGAGGATCTGGACGCCTTTGCCCGCTATGCAAAAACAGGCGCGTCCGCCAATGCGTATACGTCGTTTGAGCGCACCTGCTATCTTTTCTCCTGCGCGGGTAATTTTAAGGCGTCGCTGGAGATTTTGCTGGATTTTGTGCAGTCGCCTTATTTTACGGAACAGACCGTGCAGAAGGAGCAGGGCATCATCGGGCAGGAAATCCGAATGTATCAAGATGAGCCGAACTGGCAGGTGATGTTCAACTGCCTCAGGGCGCTCTACAAGGTGCACCCCGTGCGTATCGACATCGCGGGAACGATCGATTCTATTTCGCATATTACGGCGGATCTTCTCTACCGCTGCTACCGCACATTTTATAACCTCCACAATATGGCGCTTGCCGTTGCTGGCAATGTGACGGTGAACGAGGTGCTCGAAGTGGCGGACCGGCTGCTGAAACCTGCGGATGCTCTCTCCATTGAGCGCAATTTCCCGGATGAGCCGGCAAAGCCCGTGCAGCCCTTTATCGAGCAAACGCTTGATGTGGGCGCGCCGCTTTTCATGCTTGGCTTTAAGGAAACCTATGAGACGCCGGAGCGCCCCTTGCGCGAACAGCTTCAAACGAATGTTTTGCTTGAAATGCTGGCGGGAAATACCTCCCCGCTTTATCGCAGGTTGTTTGACGAGGGGCTCATCAACACGCAGTTCGGCGCGGAGTATTTCCACGGCTACGGCTATGCGAGCGTTTTGTTCTCCGGTGAGTCGAAGGACCCACAGAAGGTCGCGCAGGAGATCCATGCGGAAATTGAGCGGGCGCGCCGCGAAGGGCTGGACAAGGCGTCGTTTGAACGCGCGCGCCGCAAGCTCTATGGGCGCGTTGTGATGGCGTTTAATGATATTGATGAGCTTGCCAATGAGATGATTTCAGCTGAATTCCGCAGCGGAGGGCTGTTTGACGAGGCGGAGCTGCTGCGGGAAATCACGCTCGATGAAATCGCACAGCGGCTGGAAACGACGCTCCAAAGAGAATACAGTGCACTGTCTGTTGTAAAAGCTTGAATTCCTTTTCAAACTGTGTTTTGTGCTTTTCAAGCATCGTGTCTGCCCACAATTTTCACTTTGCTAAAACTGCACAATTCCACGGCCGGGAGTAAGAAAGGAATGCTCAGGCGCATAACAAGGCCGCTCAGGCGGCTTTACATAGAAAAATAGTTTCTTATTTGTAGGAAAACGTTTATAATTTAGAAACAGAATCCCGTTAAAATAAAAGAACGATCACGCAAAGGAGAGCTTACAATGCATGACTTCACAGTGGTGGAGTTCCCAAAGCTTGGGTGGAGCTTTAATGTTCCTTCCATCTTGGCGGACTTCACGATCCCCGGCATCAACCTGCACCTGACAATCCATTGGTACGGCGTTATCATTGCGTTCGGCTTCCTGCTTGCCGTGCTGCTCGGCGGCCGGATGGCATATAAGTGGAAGATGAGCCTTGATAAGATGGTGGATGTTTTGATCTTTGGCACCTTCGGCGGCATCATCGGCGCGCGGCTGTTTTATGTGATCTTTGAATGGGAGCAGTATAAGGATCATCTTCTCGATATTTTTAAAATCTGGGAAGGCGGGATGGCGATCTATGGCGGCATCATCGGCGGCCTGCTGGCGGCTTGGGTGGTATGCCATTTCAACAAGCTGAATTTCCGCAATCTGCTGGATATCGGCGCGATAAGCCTTCTGCTCGCGCAGGGCATCGGCCGGTGGGGCAACTACATGAATCAGGAGGCTTTCGGCTGCAATACAGATCTCCCTTGGGGCATGACGAGCAGCAAGGTTGTCTCCTACCTCACCGCCCATCAGGCGGATTTCGCCGCAAACGGCATCACGGTTGACCCGGCGCTGCCGGTGCACCCGACCTTTCTATATGAATCCATCTGGTGCATCCTGGGCTGCATGGTTCTCTATCTGATCTGCCAAAAATTCCGGAAATTCAGCGGGCAGATCATCCTCTGCTACGGTGTATGGTATGGTTTGGAGCGCATGGTGGTGGAGGGGCTGCGTACAGACAGCCTCTATATCCCCGGCACGAATATGCGCGTTTCCCAGTGGTTATCCGGCGCGCTGGTGATCGTGTGCGCCGCGCTGTTGGTCTATTTCCTCATCCGGGCGAAGAAAAACCCGAAGCCAATTGAAGGCATTGATTATTATATCGACAACGAAAACAGGCGCATTGAGTTGGTAAACGGCAAGCCTATCCTTCCGGAGGAAATGCCGGAGCCAGCGCCTGTGGATGGGGAAGATCCGGAGAAACAAGTGGAACAGGAGGCGCATGAAGATGGCAATCAGGATTGATGGCAAGGCCGTTTCCGCGCAGGTGCGCGCGCGCGTGGCGGGCGAGGTGGCGGCACTGCGGGAAAAGGGCGTTGTTCCGGGCCTCGCGGTGATTATCGTGGGCGACGACCCGGCCTCCCGCGTTTATGTCAACAATAAGAAAAAGGCCTGCGCGGAGGTGGGCATCCGTTCTGAGGAGTTCGCGCTCCCGGCAGATACGACGCAGCTGCAATTGATGGCGCTCGTGCACCAGCTCAATGAGCGGAAGGATATCAGCGGCATTCTCTGCCAGCTCCCGCTGCCAAAGCATTTGGAAGAAAAGCAGGTCGTCGAGGCCATTGCTCCGGAGAAAGATGTGGATGCGTTCCATCCCTCCAATGTGGGGCGTATTATGATTGGGGATTATCACTTTTTGCCCTGCACGCCTGCGGGCGTGATGGAGCTTTTGCACAGCGCGGGCATTTCCCCAGAGGGGAAGGAATGCGCTGTGATTGGCCGCAGCAATATTGTCGGCAAGCCAATGGCGATGCTTTTGCTGCATGAGAATGGGACGGTCACGGTTTGCCACTCCCGCACCAAGAACCTTCAGCAAATTTGCCGCCGGGCGGATATCTTGGTTGCCGCCGTCGGAAAGGCTAAATTCGTCACGGCCGATATGGTGAAGCCCGGCGCGGCGGTGATCGACGTTGGAATGAACCGCGATGAGGCCGGTAAGCTCTGCGGGGATGTGGATTTTGAAGCAGTAGAGCCGGTGGCAGGCTATATCACGCCCGTTCCCGGCGGCGTAGGGCCGATGACGATCGCCATGCTCATGCAGAATACTCTGATGGCTGCAAAGCTGCAAAACGGCCTTTCAAACTAAAGCAGAACCTTTCAATTGATTTTTATTTAGGAGGATTTTTTATGGATATGAACAAGAAGCTTTACCGGAGCCGCAACGATAAAATGGTTTCCGGCGTGTGCGCCGGAATCGCCAATTACCTGAACATTGACCCCACGCTGGTGCGCGTGATCTATGCGGTGCTTTCCGTGTTCACAGCATTCGTGCCCTGCTTAATCCTTTATATCGTGCTTGCGATCGTGATTCCACAGGAGCCGATGGTGGAGGGCTGAGCCTCGACGCAGTAGACTGAAGTGCAATAAACGGCGGGCCGCTGTGCATTAGCACAGCGGCCCATGAATTCTGTCAAAAAAAGAATATCGCTTTGTCCGAACAATTTCGTAAAAATTACTCATTACGCTTGCTTTTTTGAGTGCTCTGACAAAGGAAGAGAAAATTGGAACGCGCTCAGGCCGCGCGGGCCCTTCCTTTTCCGCTCGGCCGGAAAAGGAAGCAAAAGGGGCCGTTTTGCACGGCACTTCGGCAGCGGGAAGATTGAGACACGTGAAAAGCTGTTCGGCGAACCTTCCCAAACTCGACGATTCACATCGTCTCAAACATATGGAAAGGTTCGTTTTTGCCCCTGCCGTGCGCGGCAGGGGCAAAAATCCCCTCACGAGCCACGTAGAAAGATTCTGCGGGCGCTGCCGGGAGGCCGAGGCAGCGCCCAGCGGCCCACGGCCTGTTTATTCCGGTTCGGGTTTCGAACTGTCCTCCAGTGTCCAGTGGAACATCTCTTTGAAATCGTTAAAGCATTCCGGACAGATCCAATAGGTTTCGTCGGGCGTGCAATAGCCCTCGTGCAGGCCGTCGTCGTATTCGCTGAAGGTGGCCCAGCAGAAGTTGCAGTGGTCATGGTCCCATGTGGGGCTGGGCCTGCGGTAAACCGCTTTTTTGAGAGGGACATGCATCAAATATTCCTCTTGATAGCGCAATCTCCAGTCGTTCTCTTCGATCATTGCGGCATCCCTCCGTTTCGCCTTATAAAAAGCCGCGGCCGGATTGGTTCACGGCGAAACTAACGTGCTACGGATTCGCCAATGATCATAATGGTCAATATAACATCAGTACCAAACATGAGGCCTGCAAGCACGGAAAATATTACCCACGAACCGGAATAGTCACGGATTGCGCGCACGGCGCAGAAGGCAAAGAAAAACATGAGCGCTGATGCAATAAGCGGAATCAGATAAAACATTGTTTATAGCCCCTTTCTATATGAACTCATGCATCAAAATAATAGGAAGTACGAATCAGCGAATTAGAAGAGTCATATCGCAATTCTGCCGCTAAACCGATACTGAGATCCGCCCCTATATTCAACGACCATAAGGTTGCAACTTTTTGATGATAATATTTTCCTCTATAAGTTATGGGTTTATTTTCACGGTTCGGGTTAGAAGCAACCACAATCACTGAAAAAAGGCCAAAATGCGTGGTCGTTATATACCGTTTTCCACCATGATTATAGACTGATTTGATATCAAAATCCTTTTGTAGGCCGCGGTCAACATCGATGTCATCGGAATAAGCGTCATCCCCTTCTGAACCCTCCAATACCCACAGGTCATCGGATGGCGTGTTGACAGGCTTCCCGGACTCCCGGCCTTTCGCCATATAGAGAAATGCTACTTCATCCGTGCCGGTCAACGGATGAAGGCCGGAAGACCAGGCCATGGCGACGGTGTCGGTGAGCGTCCAAAACGGCTCATATTCCCATGCCCACATGTAAACAAGCTGCCGTTTAATGTGTGTTTGAGAATACGCGGGAGCGTTGCTTGTAGCATCTGAGTACCGTTCCGAGTTTAACTGATGCGTAAAATTCTGCAAATCTCCAACTGCGGCCACCGCAGCGTTCGCCGCCAATTTTGCGGTGGGCATACGCTCCATTGCCTTGAGCGAAGCGAAAGGCTGCAAAACGGTTTGAATTTCTTTCACCTGTGCGGCAACTTCAAAGGATGTGACTGGCTCGCTGCGCGCAGCCGCCCGATCCTGAATCACCTTCTGCATGGCCTGCTCATCCCGCAGGAGTGTCTGTAGATCCGCCAACGATTCCTGATCCATCAAGATTGCGCCGGTCTCATCCTGCGTGTAAAAAATTGTGTACTCGTCCGTCAGGATTCCATAACATTCCGGGGGAAGCTCTTCTTGTGACAAATTTGGAATGGGGATTTCAGTGGGCGCTGCAAAGGCCGCCGTGCCGCTTCCCAGCAACAGGCTCAGCGCTAAAATAATAAAAATAACATGTCGGGCGAATTTTCTCATAGTTTACTTCTTTCCCTTTTTTAGTATAATTTTATCATACTAAATTCAGGATGTTATTGTCAATAAAAAACAAATAAAATAATAAAAAAAACTGTAATGTTACAATGCATATTGGACAACGGCAGAACAGAATGAAAATTCTACCACCAAAGATTGACACGCCTTGCGCTGTGTGTTATAATGCTTCATACCGCGTGTTCCGGGCTGGCGCAATTTGCTGGAAATTGCGCTCTAAAGCGGATTTTCCCGCCCGCGAACAGCGAGACCGTAATAAAGGAAGGTAAATTATGTACGCAATCATCGAAACCGGCGGCAAGCAGTACAAGGTGGAAGCGGGCGATACTGTTTTCATCGAGAAGCTCAACGTCGAAGCGGACGCCGAGATCACCTTTGACAAGGTAGTCGCAGTCGGCGCGGAAGACGGCATGAAGGTTGGCGCTCCCTATGTGGAGGGCGCGACGGTCACTGCCAAGGCCATCAAGAATGGCAAGGCCAAAAAGATTACTGTGTTCACCTATAAGCCGAAGAAGAACGAAAAGCGCAAGATGGGCCATAGACAGCCCTATACAAAGGTTGAAATCGCCGCTATCAACGCGTAAGCGATGATTACGGTGCAGTTTTATTCCCAGGCAGGGCTTCTCACGGGCTTTTCGCTCGACGGCCACGCCGGCCGGGGCGAAGAGGGGGAGGATCTCCTCTGCGCGTCGGTTTCCTCTGCGGCCTATATGACGGCGAATACCATCACGGATGTCATGCGCATTCAGACGCACGTGGAGGTGGACGACGGCCATATGCGGCTGCTGCTCTCCCAGGAGGAGGCACAGCGTGCACAGACACTATTAAAAGGGTTTGAGCTGCACATGGTCTCCCTGTCGGAGGACTACCCGGAAAATGTCAAAGTGAAATACGGAGGTGTACGAAATGCTTAAAATAAACCTACAGCTGTTCGCACATAAAAAGGGAATGGGTTCCACTCGTAACGGCCGTGATTCCGAGTCCAAGCGCCTTGGCGCGAAGCGGGCGGACGGCCAGTTTGTCCTTGCGGGAAACATCCTTGTCAAGCAGCGCGGCACGCACATCCACCCCGGCAACAACGTTGGCCGTGGTTCAGATGATACGCTGTTTGCACTGATTGACGGCAAAGTGAAGTTTGAGCGCATGGGCCGCGACCGCAAAAAGGTCAGCGTCTATGCTGTTGAGCAGTAATTTTTAATTTTTTGCATCCACTTTTTGCTTGCAAACAAATGAGCAGCCATTGCAAAAAAAATTTGCAATGGCTGTTTTGCTTTTTTTAGGGCATACTATAGCAGAACCCTCACCAGATCCGGACGAAAAAGCGCAAAAAAAGCGGAAAAAGCTTTTGATTGAAAATTAGAACCATGGAAAATATTTTATAAAACCTGTTCAACGTGTTCCTGCGTATTCGTTAAAAATTGTACATAAAATCTCTTTTAATCATCCGCCTTTGGTGGTATAATAGCAAAGGTTTAAAAGTGAAAAGGGGAGTGTGCCGATTGGAGAAATTCGTCATTCACGGAGGCCGCCCGCTTCGTGGAGAGGTTTCCATCAGCGGGGCCAAAAATGCAGTCGTTGCCATTTTACCAGCCACAATCCTTGCGGATGATGTGTGCCGGATTGAAAATATACCAAATATTAGCGATGTTACCTATATGGTTCGAATTTTAAAGCAGATTGGCGCGCGGGTGCGCGTCATCAATAAGCACACGCTTGAGATTGATACCACGACCGTCAATTCTTTCACTGTGCCCGATGAACTGACCAAGCACATGCGTGCCTCTTATTATTTGATCGGCGCCCTGCTCGGCCGGGATAATCAGGCACGCGTTTCCATGCCGGGCGGATGTGATCTCGGTATCCGCCCGATGGATCAGCATATCAAGGGCTTTGAGTTTTTGGGCGCAGATGTCAGCATTGAAAATGCGATGGTCAACGCCCATGCAGAAAAGCTGATTGGTAGCTCTGTGTATATGGATGTGGTTTCCGTTGGCGCTACGGTGAATATCATGTTAGCTGCGGTGAAGGCACGTGGGCTTACGGTGATTGAGAATGCGGCTAAGGAGCCACATATTGTCGACTTGGCAAATTTTCTCAATTCCATGGGCGCAGATGTGCGAGGCGCAGGGACGGACGTTATCAAAATCCACGGTGTGGAAAAGCTGCATGGCTGCACGTATTCAATTATCCCCGATCAGATTGAGGCGGGCACTTATATGGTGGCCGCAGGCGCAACGAAAGGGGATGTGCTGATCAAAAACGTGATTCCGAAGCATCTCGAATCAATTTCCGCAAAGCTTGAGGAATGCGGCTTGGAGGTTACGGAATATGATGATTCCATCCGGGTGCGCTATGTAGGAAAGCTTAGCAAATGCAATATCAAAACGTTGCCGCATCCTGGCTTCCCCACGGATATGCAGCCGCAAATGTCGGTCCTCCTCTCCATTGCGGAAGGGACCAGCATTGTGTCGGAAAATGTTTCGGACAACCGTTACCGCTATGTGGCGCAGCTAACGCGTATGGGCGCCAATGTGCAGGTGGATGGCAAGGTGGCAGTGATTGAAGGTGTGCCGGAGCTCACGGGAGCGCCCGTCAAGGCGGACGATCTGCGCGCAGGCGCCGCTATGTTGATCGCTGGGCTAACGGCGCAGGGCACGACGGAGATTGAAAATATTCAGCACATTGACCGCGGTTATGAAGAAGTGGTGGAAAAGTTTTCCGTGCTCGGTGCGGATATTGTGCGCCGCAATTACCCGGACGCCGCAATTGAAAAAGCAGTGTAATGATGATTCCCGGTTTGAAAACAGCGTTTTGCAACATAACCGGATGCGTGTGGGTTAGAGCAATTTTTATTTGTGTGTGATGGAATAGAGGGGCGTAAATGCCCCTTTTTCTTTTGAAGTGTAATTTGGATGGGGGGCCAGGGAATGGCGCGTTTTTCCCCGCTGTTTTCCTCTAGCAGCGGCAATAGTATGTACATAGCGGCCTCCGGCAGCAGCATTTTGATCGATGCGGGGATGTCCGCCAAGCAGCTGGAGCTGGCTTTACGCCGGATCGACGCCGACCCGGCGCAGCTCCGGGCTATTTTCGTGACCCATGAGCACAGCGACCATGTTAAGGGCCTGCGCGTATTCGCTGCGCGCCATAAAATTGATGTATACGCCTCTGCGGGCACCTTGCAGGCATTGGATGAAGCGCAGGTGTTAAATGGAAAGTTTTATGCGGGGGTCATGCCGGAAGGCGGTATGGAAGCGGGGAGCCTTTTTGTGCGCCCGTTTCCCATTTCCCACGATTGCCGCGAGGGCTTTGGCTATGTGGTGGAGCTTCCGGGGGAACGCCGCGTTGCAGTCGCCACGGATATGGGCGTGATGACCGATGCTGTGATGCAGGCGATTTCGGGCTGCGATCTGGTAGTTTTGGAGTCGAACCATGACGTGCGCATGCTGGAAAATGGGCCGTATCCCTATCCGCTTAAGCGGCGTATCCTGTCAGACCGCGGCCACCTTTCCAACGACGCTTGCGCCTGCGTGCTGGAGCAGCTCGTCAGCCGCGGCAGCACACGCTTCTGCCTGGCGCACCTAAGCAAGGAAAACAACAATCCCTATCTTGCCCGGCAGACGGCGGTCGCAGCTTTGAGCGAGTTGGGAGCGCGGGAGGGGCGGGACTATGCGTTGCAGGTGGCGGAGCCGGTATGCTCCGCTCCGGTTACCGTCTTTTAACAGATGAAAAGTGAGAATGGAAAACTGGGAAAAGCGATTTGAAACAGCGCTTTTCCCTTTTTTGGAAAGGATGAACCGAATGCTCCGGATAAAAGTGATTTGTATCGGTAGGCTCAAAGAGCCCTATTTACGGGACGCCTGCGCGGAGTATCAAAAGCGGCTTTCCTCCTTTTGCCGCTTGGAGGTAGAGGAACTGGCGCCCGCCCGCGTGCCGGAGGCGGCGTCGGATGCGCAGATTGCGGCCGCGCTCGCACAGGAGGGGGAGCGGATTTTGGCACAGATCCCCTCCAGCGCATATGTGTATGCCATGTGTATCGAGGGAAAGCAGCGTGGATCCGAGCAGTTCAGTGCTGAGCTTACAAGGCTCACTGTGGAAGGCGTGAGTAGCGTGTGCTTTCTCATTGGCGGCTCATGGGGCTTATCTGAAGCGGCGAAGGCACGCGCACAGGCAAAGCTCTCTATGTCGCAGATGACCTTCCCGCATCAGCTTGCGCGCGTGATGCTTTTGGAGCAGCTCTACCGCGCCTTTGAGATCGGCAGCGGCGGAAAATATCATAAATAAAAAATAGCCGGTAGCCATCTGCTAACGTAAACAGCGCGTATCTTTTTGTTCCATGAGGTTATGATAGGCCTTGCTTTGTTACTCCGCTGCGCTTCGTAATAAAAAATAGCCGGCGGTTTT
>UQUZ01000020.1 GCA_900544375.1 uncultured Oscillospiraceae bacterium | reverse complement strand
GATTAAGACTGCGCCATGCGCAGAGATTAAGACTGCGCCATGCGCAGAGATTAAGACTGCGCCATGCGCAGAGATTAAGACTGCAATTCAGAGCGTGCAGCGTGCTCGTCTGCTTATGATGCACTAGGAAGGTGCATTTCAGAAAATGCGCAGAGAAAAAGCAAAACGGCACCATAAAGCATGCAGTTTTATGTTATACTAAACTATATTCGATTCAGAAATGGAGGTGCGGCAATGCGTTTATCGGAATTGCTGCGGCGGGTTACTCCGGAACTGCCGGATTTCGACCCGGAGATCACATTTATCACTGATGATTCCCGTAAGGTAAAGCCTGGATGCGCGTTTGTCTGCATCCGAGGAAATCACATTGACGGCCATACGCTGGCGGCGAAAGCAGTTGAGAGCGGCGCTGCCGCAGTGATTGCACAGGCTGATACGGGGCTTTCCTGCCAAGTGCTCGTGCCAGATACGAGGGCCGCTTATTCACTCATGTGCGAAGCGCTTTTTCACGATCCGGCGCAACGGCTTCATTTGATTGGCATAACAGGAACAAACGGCAAAACAACCTCGGCCTTCCTGATTAAAGAAATTTTGGATGCCGCGGGGTATCGCACAGGGCTCATCGGCACTGTGCAGAATATGGCGGGGGATGAGGTGTTCCCAGCCCAGCTCACCACACCGGACCCTTATGAGCTCAACGAGCTCTTCCAAAAGATGGTAACGGCGGGCTGTACGCATTGTGTGATGGAGGTTTCTTCCCAGGCGCTCGCACAGCAGCGGGTGGCGGGGCTGCGCTTTGATATCGCACTATTTACCAATCTGACGCAGGATCATCTCGATTATCACGGCACCTTTGAAAACTATCGGGCGGCAAAGCACAAGCTCTTTGAGCAGGCAGAGCAAGCTGTTATCAATTTTGACGATTCCTCGGCCGCCGCTATGATAGAGGGCACAAAAAGCGTGGTAACCACCTATTCTATCCGGCAGGACGGCGCCGACTTCACGGCGAAAAACGTGCGCGATCTGCCGGACTGTGTGGAATATGAATTGGTGGGCAGCGGTATGATCGGCCGTGTGCATCTTGGCATTCCCGGCCATTTTTCGGTGTATAATTCTATGGGCGCATTGCTCTGCGCCATGAAGGCGGGCGTTCCCTTTCAACAAGCGTTGGGCGCCCTTCGCGCGGCAAAAGGGGTCAAGGGCCGCATCGAGGTGGTTCCTACCAATACGGACTATACCGTCATTATCGATTATGCCCATTCGCCGGATGGCTTGGAGAATATTCTTTCCTCCCTGCGGGAGATCGCACACGGGCGGATTCTCTGCGTATTTGGCTGCGGAGGCGACCGCGACCGAACCAAACGCCCCAAAATGGGCTCTGTAGTCGCGCGGCTTGCGGATGTGGCGGTTGTTACATCGGATAACCCGCGTTCCGAGGAACCGGAACAAATCATTGCGGACGTGCTGGAGGGAATGCGGGAAGCTCCCATCCCCGTGCATGTCGAGCCGGATCGAACAAAGGCTATTCGCCTTGCCATGCGCTTGGCGCAAAAGGACGATATCGTCTTGCTCGCCGGGAAAGGTCATGAAACCTATCAGGTTTTAAAAACTGGGAAAATCCACTATGACGAGCGAGAGATTGTAGCGCAGGTTTTAAAAGAATTGAAACAAGAGGTTTAACAGAGAGGGGAGACGCCTATGCTGCCGCTTCAAATCGGGGAAATCGCGCTGGCCTGCAAGGGAGAAGCGCATGGGGAAGCGCAAGTTACAAGCGTTTGTATCGATAGTCGGAAGATCTCGCAAGGCTGCCTGTTCATCGCCATCAAGGGGGATCGCTTCGATGGGCATGATTTCGTGGAGAAGGCCTTTGAGGAGGGTGCTGCGGCCGTGATGGTGCACCGTGACATCCACTGTCGCGGGCCGTATGTCCGAGTGGCAAATACGCGTGAGGCACTGCTTCGGCTGGCAGGCTACTACCGCCAGTTTTTTCAAATCCCCGTTGTGGGTTTGACAGGCAGCGTGGGTAAAACGACGACGAAAGAGATGACGGCCGCCGTCCTTTCAAAACGATATAAAACCTTAAAAAACGAGGGGAACCTTAACAATGAGATCGGCATGCCTATGACGGCCTTCGGCCTGGATCTAAGCTACGGCGCGGCAGTGTTTGAAATGGGCATGAGCGGCTTCGGGGAAATCGCCCGCATGGCGCGCGCCGCCGCGCCGACGGTGGGGATCATCACGAACATAGGCGTTTCCCACATGGAGCAGTTAGGCTCACGAGAAAATATCCGCAAGGCGAAGCTGGAGCTGCTCGACGGAATGGATGAATACGCGCCGCTAATTCTAAATGGGGACGATGCGCTGCTCGCAGGCGCGCAAATTAAAGGGCGGCCGGTGTTCTATTATGGAATCGAAGAGGAACGCTGCCGCATCCGCGCGCAGAAAATCACGCAGAGTGACCGCGAGCTCTCCTTCACGATCAACTATGGCTATGGCAGCGTCAGCGTCCAGATGCCTGTGGTGGGAATGCATTTTGTCTATGATGCGCTCGCGGCCTTTACGGCGGGGCTCATCCTGGGCATTGCGCCGCAGGCCGCCGCCCAAGCACTGGGCGAATATGAGCCGGCGGGGATGCGCCAGCGCGTCAGGCAGGCAAATGGCGTGACAATCCTGGAGGATTGCTATAATGCGAGCCCGGATTCCATGCGCGCGGCCATTCGGGCGCTTCGGATGCTGGATGCTAAGCGCCACATCGCTGTGTTGGGCGATATGCTGGAGCTCGGTTCGCTCTCCGGGCAGGCGCACGCGCAAATTGGAGCATTTGCGGCGCAGGAGGGCGTTGCGCTTCTTTTTGCCTGTGGGCCCGAATCAGCCAGGATGGCGCAGGCAGCTAACGAGGCGGGCATTGCACAGTGCTTTTATGCGGCTGACAAAAATGGGCTGCTGGAAGAGCTGCTGCGCACGCTCCAGCCGGGTGACGCCGTGCTTTTCAAAGCGAGCCGCGGCATGCGGTTCGAGGAGCTAATCGAAGCAATTTATGAGGGGTGGAAAATCAAATGAACACAACGGTTGCAATCATACTATGCGCTGTGCTCGGTTTTGTGGTATCGGCGCTGCTGGGTATCGTGCTGGTGCCATGGCTGCACAAGCTGAAATTTGGGCAGACGATTTTGGATATCGGACCGAGTTGGCATAAAAAAAAGCAGGGCACGCCTACTATGGGCGGCATTATGTTCATCATCGCCACAATTGCAGCGCTTTTGGCCGTGACACTGACCGATTATTTTTTAGGCGGGCATCTCGTGCAGGGGGCCGACCTGAGTGGCGCAAACGCGAACACAAAGCTCTGGGGAGGCATCCTGATGGCGCTTGGCTTTGCCATCATCGGCTTTGCGGATGATTACATCAAGGTGGTCAAAAAACGCAACCTTGGGCTGACGGAAAAGCAAAAGACGGCCGCACAGCTTCTTGTGGCGGTGGCCTACCTTGCCTCTTTGCATATTGCAAACGGAACGTATATGTATATCCCATTCTTGGGGAATATTCCTCTTCATCCGATTGTCTATTATTTATTTGGCATTATCGTCATCTATGCGGCGACCAATGCCGTCAATTTTACCGATGGGATCGACGGCCTGTGCGGCAGCGTGACGATGCTCGCCGCAATTTCCTTTGCGATCATGGGCGTTCTGCGGCAGGCGATGGGCGTGAGCATCATGGGCGCGGCGCTCGCCGGCGCATGCGGCGGATACCTGATTTGGAACTGGTATCCGGGCAAGGTTATGATGGGCGACACCGGCTCTATGTTCCTCGGCGGTATGGTAGTGGCGCTGGCCTATTCGCTGGATTGCCCGATTATTTTGGTGCCGGTGGGCATTATATATGTAATCGAAGGCGGCTCCGTGGTTATCCAGCGCACCTATTTTAAAATTACGAAGCATAAAACGGGCACTGGCAAGCGTATTTTCAAAATGACCCCCATTCATCACGGACTGGAAATGTCCGGCTGGAAAGAGACGAAGATCGTTTTTGTGTTTAGCGCAATCACGATCTTGGGCGGGGCTTTGGGAGCTTTGCTTATGTATTTCGGCTGAGAATTCCCGGCCGGATGGAAACGAAGGAGGCCTGATCATGGCAGACAGAGCGAATGCGGCGCGCAACCGCAACCGAATGCAGCCTCAGGGTACAAGCAAGGTCTCTGCGCTGCGTAAACTGATGTCAAAGGATGCGTTTGATGTGCCTTTTATGATGTTTACGCTCGCTCTTTTGACCATCGGCCTGATTATGCTGCTTTCTTCCAGCTATACCTACGCCTATTATAATGATGGCGACAGCACCTATTATTTTAAACGGCAGCTGATTTTTGCCATTGTAGGCGTAGTGCTGATGTTCCTGGTGTCGAAGATTAACTATGAATGGTATAAGTACCTTGCCATACCCGGCATTGCAATATCGATTGTGCTGCTGGTTGTGGTGCTGTTTTATCACACCAATCTGGGCGATTTTAAGCGCTGGATTCCGCTGCCAGGCGGTTTTACCTTCCAGCCTTCGGAGATCGCCAAGGTGGCGCTGGTGCTCTTTTGTGCCTGGAGCATGGAGAAGCACCACCGGCAGATTATTGATAAAA
This sequence comes from uncultured Oscillospiraceae bacterium, assembly GCA_900544375.1. Classification (GTDB taxonomy): domain Bacteria; phylum Bacillota; class Clostridia; order Oscillospirales; family Acutalibacteraceae; genus Fimivicinus. Next base: position 35,450 of record UQUZ01000020.1, on the reverse strand, counting down.
CGCCCTCCCGGGGAAGAACGGCGAATTTTCTGCGTGATAAAACCAACGGCCTGATTAACCCGTGCAAGGCAACTTCCACGCTCTATATGCTCTTTTATGCGGCAGTGATCTGCCTTATGTGCGGGCTTGTGTTTCTTGAAAACCATCTGTCCGGTACGATTTTGATGTTTTCAATCGGCGTGGCGATGATGTTTTTTGGCGAGGTCAAAATGCGCTGGTTTGTCATTGGCGCGGTTGCGGTGATTGCGGTGGTGGTTTTCTTTGTGATCTTTCCAGATAAGTTGCCATCCTATGCGGCAAAGCGCATCACGGCATGGTTGGATAAGGATTTCGATCCCTTCGGAGCGCGCTGGCAAACCAACCAGTCGCTCTATGCGATCGGTTCCGGCGGGTTCTTGGGGGCAGGGCTTGGCAATTCTAAGCAGAAGCACCTCTATGTCTCTGAGCCGCAGAATGATTTTATTTTCTCCATCGTTTGCGAGGAGCTCGGCTTCATTGGAGCAACCGCGATTATCATCCTGTTTGGCTTGCTCGTGTGGCGTGGCTTCGTTATCGCTATGAAGGCGCGCGACCGATTCGGTGCGTTGCTCGCCATGGGGCTTGTGTTTCAAGTGGGCCTTCAGGTGGCGCTGAATATTGCAGTTGTTACGGACACGGTGCCCAATACGGGCATTTCCCTGCCGTTTTTCAGCTATGGCGGCACCTCGCTGATGATTTTGTTGATGGAAATGGGAATCGTCTTGTCCGTATCACGCTATTCCAGGGTGCGGAAAATGTAAAACAACATCGGGAAAAATTTTTACGCTCAGATTGTTAGGAACAGAAAGGGAAAGTTTTATGAAGGTTTTATTTGCCGCCGGTGGAACGGGCGGCCATATCAATCCCGCACTGGCAGCTGCGGGAATGGTGCGCGAGCGCCATCCGGAGGCACAGATCCTGTTTGTAGGCACTGCGGAAAAAATGGAGGCGCGCCTTGTCCCCGCCGCGGGATATGATTTTAAAACGATCGATATCAGCGGCTTTCAGCGGAGGCTGACGCTTGAGAACATAAAGCGCAATTTCGGCACACTTTCCAAACTGCTCAAATCCTCCGCGCAGGCCAAAAAAATTCTGCTCGATTTTCAGCCGGATGTGGTGGTGGGCTTTGGCGGTTATGTCAGCGGGCCGGTGCTGCGCATGGCGGCAAAGCTCGGCTTTCCAACCGCGATTCATGAGCAAAACGCTTTTCCAGGCAAAACAAACAAGGTGCTTGCTGGGAAGGTAGATCAGGTGATGCTCGCCGTTCCCGCGGCGGAGCAATATCTGAATGCGAAAAACCCATGCACCGTGACGGGGCTTCCCGTGCGCGGCGAGCTGCTGCGCGCAGATCGCACGCTTTCCCGCTTTGAGCTGGGGCTCGACGATCGTCCGCTGGTGCTTTCCATGGGCGGAAGCCTGGGTGCGGAAGCAATTAACCGTGCGATGGTAGAGGTAATCGCCGGGCGACACCAGCAGGCGGACTGCTATTTTATGCATGCCATGGGGCAGTACGGTTTGTGGGTGCAGGATGCGCTTAAGGAAAGGGGTGTGGATCCTGACCTCGAAAAGCATGTGATTATCCGGGAATATATTGATGATATGTATCGTTGCATGGCGGCGGCAGATGTGGTGATCTGCCGTTCCGGCGCAAGCTCCCTGAGCGAGGTTGAGGCGATGGGGAAGGCGTCCATCCTGATCCCTTCCCCCAATGTAGCGGAAAATCATCAATACCACAACGCAATGGCGCTTGTCAGCAAAGATGCCGCAGTGCTCATCGAGGAAAAAGATTTGACAGGAGAGCGCCTGGCTCAGGAGCTTGATCGGCTGCTGAGCAGCCCACAGCGCCGCAGGCAGCTTGAGGCAAACGCAAAGGCCCTTGCGATTACAGATGCAAACGAGCGGATTTACGCAGTGATTGCAGGCTTGGCCCAAAAGGATCAACATTCCTAAATTTAGATCGCTCAATCCACTCCGGCGCATTTTCTCTTTTCACGCATATTTCACCCCATGCATAGTATATTGCAGGGCGGCAAAACGGCCCGCTTGTGTTTTTATGCGAAAGGGTGTGCGACAATGGAGAAAATCGTCATTGAAGGCGGGAAGCGCTTGAGCGGGGAGCTGAGGGTACACGGCTCTAAAAATAGCGCCCTGCCGATTCTTGCGGCTGCCGTTTTGACCAATAAGCCTTGCGTCATACATAACTGCCCCAGGCTGACAGATGTAGACGCGGCGATCCGGATTCTGACCTATCTCGGCTGTAAGGTGGAGCGGGAGGGCAACACGGTCACGATAGATGCCACAAGCATTGAACGCTCCGATATCCCAGATCATCTGATGCGGGAGATGCGCTCTTCCGTGGTGTTCCTCGGCCCGATTTTGGCGCGGATGGGCAAGGCAAGCTTGTCCACACCGGGCGGCTGTGAAATTGGCTTGAGGCCGATCGACCTGCATCTTTCCGCTATGCGGCAATTTGGCGTGGAGATTCAGGAGGAGCACGGTAGGCTCGACTGTGTTTGTCCGGAGCCGATGAAGGGCGTGAAGATTGCGCTATCCTTTCCAAGCGTAGGCGCTACGGAAAACATCATGCTGGCCGCCGCCACGGCACAGGGGCGCACGGTGCTTGTCAATGCGGCGCGGGAGCCGGAAATCAGCGATCTTGCCGATTTTCTCAACGGGTGCGGCGCGCGTATTCACGGCGCGGGTGAGGGAACAATCGTCATAAACGGCGTAAAGGCCCTGTCCGGCACAGAACACACAGTGATTCCAGATCGTATTACGGCCGCAACCTATATGGCCGCTGCGGCGGTGACGCACGGCCATCTGACGTTGCGGGATATTATTCCGGCGCATTTGGGGCCGGTCATTCCCGTGATGGAGGAGGCTGGCTGTGATATCAGCATCTGCGCGCGGGATTTGACGATCAGCGCACCGCCCCGGCTCCATCGGGTGCACACGGTGCGGACGATGCCCTACCCGGGTTTTCCAACCGATGCGCAGGCGCCTGTGATGGCGATGACCGCAATTGCCGACGGCACCAGTGTTATTATTGAAAATATATTTGAAAGCCGTTATAAGCACGTTAGTGAGCTAATGCGATTGGGCGCGCATATCAAGGTGGAGGGGCGCGTTGCGGTTGTGGAGGGCGTGCCGTTTTTATCGGGCGCGCCGGTGGTGGCTCCCGATCTGCGGGGAGGTTCCTCGCTGGTGATTGCAGGCCTGTCTGCCCGCGGCAACACGGAAATCACCGGCGTCCGGCATATCGACCGGGGATATGAAAAGATTGAGGAAAGCCTCCAGGCGATTGGGGCGCAAATCAAGAGGGAGATCTGCGATGAAACAGAAGAAGAATTCTAATTTAAAACGGGCAGCCGGCCCGCAGAAGAGGCCGGCTGCGCCTGCACAGGCGGATCAGACGCCGCGTTCCCGCGATGAGATCCGGCGCGAGCAGCAATTGCGTTCGTTGAAGAAGCGGCGCAGGAAAAAGGCAATCCTTTATCTTGTGCTGTTTTTGCTGCTTCTCTGCGTGGGCGCGGTGCTGACGTTCACGGTGTTTTTTCATATTGCGGATTTTGAGGTGAAGGGAAATAGCCGCTATCAGGCACAAGAGGTCATAGAGGCTTCTGGCATTGCCAAAGGGGAAAACCTTTTCCTATGCAAAACAGAGCAGGCGGCCGGACGGATTGCAGAAAAGCTCCCTTATGTGGAATCTGTCACCATCAAGCGTAAGCTGCCGGACAAGCTGGTGATTACCGTGAAGGAGGCACAGCTCAAGCTCGCCGTGCAGCAGGGAAATTCCTATCTCATCATGACAGGCAGCGGCAAAGTGCTGGAGATCGGTGCGACAGAGCTGCCCGAGGGAGCTGCCCTGCTCAAGGGCGTTGAGGTGAAAAGCGCCTCGCCCGGTAAACAGGCGAGCTTCCCGCCAAAGGAACAAGAGAGCGAAAGCGCGCGCGCGGCAAGTGAAACCGTGGGTGAGCAGCAGGCAAACGGCCAATCGCAGGAAAAAACGGTGCTTGACCATTTGCTGGATGCTGTGCAGGAGACAGGGCTTTCCGGAATTACGCGGATCGATTTATCTGATCTTGGGGATATCCGGGTGGTCTACCAGGGACGTATGGAGATGCTGCTGGGAGAAGATGATCAGCTTGCGCAGAAGCTAAAGCTCGGCCAAGAGGTGATTGCACGCGAGGAGGAGAGTAATCCGGATAAAAAAGGCAGCATTAATCTGACAATCCCCAAAAAAGCCTTTTTTAGTGAAACGATTGAACCAGCCCAGACAAGCAAGGCTTCCCAGCCGGCAACACAGGCCGGAGCATGATGGAAAGGCGGGCGGAACGAAAAAATATCCAAATTCTTTTTCTACCATATTGAATTTTACCCCCCGCCGTGTTAGTATATTACTAATCATCCTGTATCTTTATGCCAAGATGGCAGGATACGGTGCGCGGCTCACGGAGGCGGCGCCATTTGCAGTGGCTTTTTTCGGTTTGTTTTACATAGATTGTTCAATAGGGGGACGTATGAATGCCGTTTGAAATTGATAACGACTTTGAAAATGTAGTACAAATAAAGGTCATCGGCGTGGGCGGAGGCGGCGGAAACGCCGTGAACCGTATGGTTCGCTCCGGTGTGCAGGGCGTGGAATTTATCTCCGTGAATACGGATAGGCAGGTGCTCAATCACTCCCAGGCTACCCATAAAATCCAGATCGGTGAGAAAACGACTCATGGCCAGGGCGCTGGGGCACACCCTGAGGTGGGCCAGCGCGCAGCTGAGGAAAGCCATGATATGATCGCGGATGCGCTTAAAGGCACGGATATGGTTTTCATCACCGCAGGCATGGGCGGCGGCACCGGCACCGGTGCAGCGCCGGTGATTGCACAGCTTGCCAAGGAGATGGGGATTCTCACCGTCGGTATCGTTACAAAGCCCTTTCATTTTGAAGGCCGCCGCCGCATGGCGCAGGCTGAGCAGGGCATCTCGGAGCTGGCGGAGCATGTGGACAGCCTTGTCATCATTCCGAACGAACGGTTAAAATACGTTTCCGACAAAAAGATCACGCTTGCAAACGCGTTTGACGAAGCGGATGGCGTGCTGCTTCAGGGTGTGAAAAGCATCTCGGAGCTGATTAAGGTGCCGGGCTTCATCAACTTGGATTTTGCGGATGTTACCGCTGTTATGAAAGATGCGGGCCATGCGCATATGGGCGTTGGCCATGCCAGTGGGAAGGATAAAGCGGAAGCCGCTGCGAATGCGGCAGTTTCCAGCCCGCTGTTGGAAACCTCCATCCACGGCGCGCACGGTGTGATTATCAGCATCACCTCTTCTGATGATATCGGCTTGGAGGATGTGGAGGTTGCGTCTGAAATCATCGCTAAGGAGGCTCATCCGGATGCAACGATCATCTGGGGCGTTTCCTTTGACGATATGCTGGATGATGAAATGGTTGTTACCGTGGTTGCAACCGGCTTCGGTGAAGATGGGGCGCGGGGGGATACCGAGGCGGCGCCATCTGCAAAACCGGCAGCGGCAAAATCCCCATTTGAAGAGGCGATGGAAAAAGGCGCCGCCGCTGTGGAGGCGGAGGGAAAAGATCCAAAGGCGGATCGCCCTTCTTTTGAGTTGCCGCCAGAGCCGAAGCGGTCGACAGCGCCACCTGCAAAGAACCCCTATGGCCCGGATGACGACGGCTATTTTGATATTTTAAGCATTTTCAAAGGCAATAAATAAAATATAAGCGGAGGAAAGACGGCTCATCTTTCCTCCGCTTTTTTCATGCCAGTCTGTAAAAATGGCATATCGATGGGAAATGAAAGGCATTTTTTCAATGAAACGATGCGAATTATTTAGCAAGGAATTACCAATGGGGGCGTCTTGTTAAAAAATCCGATCCTAGTCTGTTTTGTGCAAAATGCACAAAGTAGGAGGGGCGTTATATGTTAAACTAAAATCGACAATACGTTGTGAAAATGGAATTTTATTTCGACATTATGTAGAAAAACAAAATATGGGTTTAGAAGAAAATTGAGGGAAAGAAAAAAGCATATAAACAATAAGAAGCTTGTAGATACAGGATTTTTATTGAGTATGTTAAAAAATTGTTAAGTTCTGAACGGCAATAATAAATTCGAATATTCATTTATTATTAATAATTAAGGAAGACTCTAGCACCTTAGAGAATTCCAACAAAAAAAGGGATGTGATAGGCTTTTTTGGAACGACCAGAGGAATATGAACCGGCTTCCCTGCAAACGTTTGCAGAAGGCCTGTGCAAAGGGCCGGGGATCACAGGAAGGTGATGCACAGGAATCGTGAAAAGAAAAGAGGTATGCACATGAAAATTTCCAAAAAGGCGCTGAGCGTGTTCATGGCTGTTTTGATGGTTATGACAAGCCTGAGCGTTGGCTTGACGGCGCTGGCGGCGGATCCTTATGATGCGCTGGCGGCGGCGTTGAAGGCGGACGGGGTGCGCCATGCGTCTTGGGGCAGCCCGCAGAACTACATCACGGTCGTGAACGACCCGACCGGGGAGATTGAGGCGGCAGCCGAAGCCTTCTGGGTGGTGGCAGCGGCGGAAGCTCCTAATCACACCAGCAAGAACGACAACGCGGCCAATACCGCGCACGGCGTTGCCGAGGCTGTGCTGACAAAGCTGCAAAACGAATATGGCGTTGTCGGCGACGAGTTGGCGAATGCCCGCACAGCCATCAAAGCATTTGTTGGTGGGATGAACGGGAATAATGCTGATTGGAAAAATTTCAGCCAACCTGATCAGCCGCAGGAACGTACCTATGGCATTCGGATCGTGCGCGACATAGCGGATCTCCTGCTTGCACAGGATGGCGACATTTCCAAGCTGCCGGATTCTATTCCCACAGCGGTGGAATATCTGTGGGCGCACGGCCGTCATGAGTGGAGATCAGGTTTTGCTAACGCCACCAGAAACGCCTGTAACTATCTCAAGCCGAATGGCTGGAGCCGCACGGAAACGGCTCCCAATACAGAGATCCCGGCGCAGCTCAAGGCCTTTGGCTCTTATTTCACAGAAGAGCTGCTCAAGAGTGATCTCGACGCAATGACGTCGGAAGAGCTTGTGGCGCTTGTGAATGCAAACCAGGCCGCCGTGGACGCCTGCTCCCTGTGGGGCAACGACGCGGTGATGAACCACTTCTTCGACAAGGCTGCGATTAAAGCTTTCATCAGCGATGCGACTACCGCGCGCGACAAAAAGTTTGCGCTGGAGTTTGCGCAGCAGATCGCGGAAAAGATGAAGAACGACCCTGCCGCGATGGAGTATGACGCCCTTGTAGCGCTGCTCGATGAGATGAACGCCCTCAGGGCGAATCTCAACGGCTGCACCGCCGAGGCGATTTCCTATGCGCTTGGTGAAACCGGCCTCAAGATGGAACAGATCAACGCGTTTATTGATTCTGTCGAGGTGGAAAAGCAGGTTATCGAGTTGCAGGGCATCAAGGCCACAATCGACGCGCTGATTGCGGCAACGGATCTTGCAACCATCTCCGATGAAGACCTCACCAAAACCTGGGCGGAGGCCACTGCCCAGTATAATATGGTGACGGCCCGCAAGCCCGCCGCAGTCAGCCGTGTGTTCACGGAGGGCACGGCGTATGTGACGGAGTTTATCCACAACGCGAAGGTCGAAATTGAGGCCCGCAAGCTTTCCACTGAGGTGGAGGAGTATCTGGTCTATTTTAATGACGATCTCCTGAACACCGATCTGACCACGCTCACCACGGATGAGCTCATCAATGATCGGCAGGCCAACGCAAAGACGAAGCTGGCCGAGCTTGCACAATATGATGCTGATACGCTGAACCGTGTTTTTGGCGAGGAGAAGTGGGCTGCGATTGAAAGCTATGCCGCCCGCATCGACACAACGCTGACCGATCGCGTAGAAGCGCAGCTTGATAAAGCTATTGATAACTACAGCGACTTTGGCCAAATCACGCTGCTCAACTACAAAGCGGTCAAAGAGGCCATCGGCGGTGTGGAGGCCAATATCCTCGAGCACATTACCGTTTCCGCCGAGCTTCAGGCAAAGTATGATCGTCTGGCCCCAATGCTCGAAGAGTATAACCGCTTTGTGGAGACAAAGGGCATGTCCGGCTGGCAGAAGTATGAGCCGGAATACCCAACGCGCGACATCCTGCCCGGCGATATCGCCCGCACCGAGGGCGAGGAATACGATGTGACAAAGGAGAAGCTCTCCGAAACCATCACAAAGATCGATTCCCTCATGCAGAACCAAGAGGTTACTGGTCTGCTCGGGATTGAGGGGACGCTGCAAGAGGCTATCCAAGGGGCGTTGGAGACCGGGCTGTATACAGATGCGATGGTGAATACCATTGTCACAGCTATTTATCCAATGCTTGTGAATGCGTTGAAGGATCTGGAGCTTACAGAAATTTTAGGCATAAAGCTTACCGGTCAGTTGATCCTGGATAGGTTTAGCGATTTAAATCTCAACGTTTACCCCAATACGTTGTCGAAAGTTCTTGACAGCAGCAGGTATGGCAGCGTCATTGCGGCGCTCAACGCTGCCGGTAATGATTGGTCCCAGTTTAATGTAAACGGAGATGTTTCCTGGGGCGTGCATGATAAGGAGACCTTTGTTGCCGCGCTTGGCCAGGCGCTGGGCGGCTTAGCTCCCATCCTGCGCTCTGTGCTGACCAATCAAGCAATGTCGGAGCATACCACCATTATTGTTGACGCGTATCTCAGGATGGACGCTGTCAACCTTTACAACAATGCTGTTCTTCCACTGCTTGAGATGCTAGAGTGCGACAATATCGTACCAACAGCTACCTACAACACCTACACCACCACAGAGCAGTTAATGAGTGCGATCCTGCTGCCGCTGCTCAGCTGGGTGGAGGATACAGTTGCGGTAGAGCCGGTTTCAACCGTGCTGGAGCTTTTGCCGAAGTTTGCCTACATCATGGAGTTCGGCATCATTGGGGAGATCCTCAAGGCTACTAAGCTTAATCCGATTCTGGATATCGGCGATTCCTTCTTCGGCAACTGGGTATCGTATTATAAAACCTCTCTGCTCTCACTGGCTGGCTTGAACGCCGATAATCTGTATGATCTGGTGATGAGCCTGCCCACTCTGATCCCGGATTTAGGGATTAACCTCAGCGATGCGATGTTCACAGATCTGAACGTCTTCCTCTCCACAGTCCTTGGCTTGGTTGCACCGGAAGCAAACCTTGTTTTGCCGACCATCAACCAGGCGATGCTTGCGAGCCAGGGCACGCTGGTGGAAGCGCCGAGCGGCCGCACGGGCGGCACGCGGCGCCAGCTTGTTGTTGACAAAGAAGCTACTCTGCTGGCGGTTCTTCGCTATATCTTGCCGATGCTGGGCGATCAGGATTTCATGGATTCCCTCTTCGCGCTGATTGGGTCGATGACGGGCTCCGAGATCGAACTTGGCGATGATATCATGGGCATCCTCAAGAACCTCGGCAACAACCCGGATAACGTGATCGCGGCGGTCACTGAGCTGTTCGTTCCGCAGGAGTATGCCTCTAAGCAGATGAGCTATGCGTTCTCCGATGCGGCCGACGAGGCCATTGCCAACGGCGAGGCCGGCGCTGTGATCAACAACGTGACTTATAGTGAGGATTGGACCAAAGAGCAGGCGCAGTACTTCTCCGACCGCCTGCCGGACTTCATCGACAATATGATGCTCATCTTGGGCGGCAAGGATACCTTGAAGCTCAGCGAGCTCATTAAATCCTATATTACGGGCATCTACACCAACGAGACGCTCACTTCTCTTGTTTTGATGGTGAAGGACCTGCTCGGCGGACTGGGCGTCGACCTTAAGCCGATTCTCGGCATTGTCGGCATCGACCTCTCCTCCTGGGATGAGGTCACGGAAGGCTACAACTGGGGCTTTGAAGACGGCGACAAGGACGGCTTCGCCGCGGCGCTGACCAAGGCGCTCACACCGTTCACGCCGATCCTCGCAACCGTTCTCGCGGATCAGGATCTGGAGGTTCTCGGTGTGGTGAAGGCTAATGGCTACCCGGGCTACAAGACCGGCGTCATCCCGATCCTCGAAAGCCTCGGCTGCAACCCGGACGATATTATGTCGTATGATGACTATGCCGCGGCAGTCAAGGAAGATAGCAGCGTTGCGCTCAGCGCGATCCTCACGCCGGTGCTCAACCTGCTTGAGGAGATTTATACCGATCCGGTGAACAAAGTCTTTGAGATCCTGCCGAATATTCTCTATTTCATCAATAACGGCGGCCTCCAGGTCTGTGTTGAAAACACCGCGCAGGCAATCTTTGTCCTGCTCGACACGGTCCGCCCGATTTACGACCTTGAATTCAGCCTTAATCTTGACCTGACCCAGATCATCATTGATGCGCTGGCAGGCCTTGAGATCAACGGCGAGCCGGTCAACCTGAAGATCCCGTTCCTCTATGACTTCAACATGCTCACAGTGGGCACGGTCACGCCATATACGTCCAAGTCCGGCGAGAAGGCGTACCGTCTCGAAAACATCGACCAGGCGGATTTCGTCACCGTGATTCTGCGCAACGTTGTGGAGCTTGCGTTCTATGAGGATAACATCAACATCGTGGCAGACCTGATCGCCAACAAGATGGGCATGAGCGAGGATCTCAAGAAGGGCCTGCGCGACGTGCTGAATACCTTTGCGAAGATGTATAAGGAAGACAACGGCGTTGACAAGATTCTTGGCGCGGCTTACACCATCTTCAAAGGCACGGATGGCGCAGCGGACGGCGCGATCGGCTCGCTGAAGGATTTCAACGAGCGGTGGAACGCTGTGTTCCAGAAGCTCTATGACAGCGGCAACCAGGATCTGATCGATCTTGCCAAGTGGGCCGACAGCGTGCTTGACTTCCTGTCCTTCGGGTTCATCACTGGAGACGGTGTTGGCACAAACGGCCTGATCGATTTCTTCGAGCGCTTGATTGCGTTCTTCCAAGGCAAGGTGACGGATGTCTCCATCGACCGCACCTCTGCCAACATGCTTCAGGGCGAGCAGCTCGCGCTGAACCTTAGCTTTAAACCGGTCACGGTGAAGAATAAGAATGCTGCCTGGGCCTCCTCCAATGAACGTGTGGCAACCGTGGTGAACGGTGTTGTCACAGCGGTTGGCCCTGGCGATGCGGAGATCACCGCCACCACAGAGGATGGCGGCTTCACTGTGAGCTGCGTGGTGCGCGTGCGCGCGGATAAGACGGCCCTCAATGAGGCGATTGCCCTTGTGAAGGGCACAGAGCTGACCGCAGAGCAGCAGGCTCAGATCAGCGAAGTGCTGGCCGAGGCCGAAATGATTGCTGCTTTTGAGCTTGCTAACCAGACAAGCGTTGACGCGGCGTGCGAGGCGCTGACGGCAGCCTTCCGTGCGCTTGATCTCGGCACAGCAGTCACTAGTGTAGCTATCACGCAGAACGGCGCAGCCGTTGGCGAAGTAGTCTATCAGAAGGTTTCCTGGACGAAGCGGTGGAACAGCACGCCTGTTACGCTCGGCGTTGCCATCAACGATGGCGCAACGGTTAAGAGCATCACCTGGCAGTATGCCAACTGGTCTGTGGACGATCCGGAGGCGGATATCGAGCCCGCTGCGGACGGTATGACTGCGGTTATTCGTGCGAAAAACAGCGTGATCGGCGCGCATTCCTGCTGGATTCAGGTAACAGTGGAAGATATCTATGGCAACACTGTAACCTCTGATCCGGTGAAGGTTCGCTTTTATAACTACGACTGGCAGAAATAAGGCGAACGCCCTTCTGTGAAACAGAACAAATGAGAGAGGTCCCCTGTGGCTTGTGCCGCAGGGGGCCTTGTTTGATCGTAGAAACTGCCCAACGCCTATGCGGCGTCCGTTACGTTGGCCCAAGCCGCTGAATCAAAAAAACTGGGTGATCAGATCTCCTCATTCGATCAATTGTATCTCTTTTATGCATGACGGCAGATTGTATATAAAATAATACCGATTATTTTTCATTTATATTCATCTTGGCAATGCTGAGTTAACATTTTAGAATGAAAACGACCGTAAAATCTGTTCGGACATCCTCATCATCGTGCGTCATCCTTATGGATCGATGAAAGCTGCGGATATATGTCCGAATCAGACGGATTTTTGGAGAAAGGAGGTTTTCTCAGCACGGACGTCCGGCATTAGAATAAGGGAGGTAAAGAAACGTTGAAAAAGAGTAAGAAGCTGTTAAGCGCCTTGTTGGCCGGTTTAATGGCCGTTTCTTCCATGTCCCCCGTATTTGCAGCGGGAGATGGCAAAGCAGCTGCACAGCAGGCGCAGGCCGCGGCCGCCGCAGTGGAAGCGAAAGTGGAGAGCCTTCAGGAATCAATTGCAGAGATCGGCGAGAGCGATGCTTATAAGGCTGCAAAGGAAGCCTTGACCGCCTTGAAAGCGGATAGTACGAACATCGCTACAAAAGTGCCTACGGATGCTGCAAAATTAGAAGCGTATAACAAAAAGCTTGCGCTTTATGAAACGGCCGTGAACGCCTGTAAAGCCCTGACCGAGGCGGAAAAGGATGCGATGGATATCGACCTGATGCTGTGGTTCCTGCGTGAAGTGGTGAACCGCGAATCATTCCTTGATGGAGGCACTGGCGCCGCCAATAAGATGAAGGTCACGAAGAACCTTTCCGCATATGTTGGGCCGCATGCAGCGCGTGATGCAGCCGTTGCCTTGGTTGCTCCCCTACATGAAGGCAAGCCTAAAATTTCTACCAGCTCTAAGTTTACAGATGAAAAAGAGCAGCAGGCGCTGGAGGCTTATATCAACGCATTCAAAGCCGCGCCGGAATTGGTGCGGATGTATGCGGACGGCCTTTATATTAGCGGCACGAGCGTTTACTTCTATTATGTGTATGCGGATGGCTCCTATAACGCAAAGCGGGGGACGCGCGCGGCCGATTTGGCCAAGATGATAGGCCTTTGCTACACGGCGCAGAACCCCTGCGAAACGGTGCTGCCCGAAAAGCCCAACAAGAATAATTATGAGGGCGGCGTAGCGAACACAGAATATCTCGCGGCGATCAAAGCGTACTGCGAAGCGGATGCGGCAATACAGAACTATTTGAGTGCAAATTGCATGAAGGGTATCGCGGAAGCAGCCTCCTATGCCACTGAGCTGAAGGCTGGCGCCGCCCCGCAGGTGATCGAGCAGATGCGGCTGGCGTGCGTTGTGTTTAATGAGACGAAGGATTCCACCCAGGCGGAAGCGGCCGTGGCGGCTTATGACAAGCTGAATGAAAACGAGCTGTCGGCCATCCAGGATGTTTTCGATGGCATTCAGGCGTTCCGCTATGTTGTCACAAATGCTTCGAACGGCTATTCCACCTCCTATGTTTCAGTTATGAATCTCTACAAGCAGTGCAAGGACTATGCCGACTATGCAAAGGTTCTCGAATTCGAAGCATACATCGCGGGCATCAAATTTGACGAAGTGAACAACGACGTGGTCGCGGAGTCGGCAAAGCGGTATAACGCGCTTCCCTCTAGCCTGAGGCCTCAGATTTCAGGCGAAGCCATGGAGAAGTACACCATGATCCAGAATATGTATGATCCGATCAAGCCGCTGGTGCCGTCTCGCGATATGTTTGAAGATGAAATCGCCGCGTATCAGCCCACTTATGTTTGGGAGCTGAAGGTGCCGGGCATGCGTCCCCTGCTGAGCGCTAATATTGCCGCGACAGACGCGCTCCTAGCCTCTCTGCTTAAGACGGCGCTTGCCTACAACGCCAATGGCTCTTTGAAGGGCGTTGCGAAATATTCCTTCTTCAGCAACCAGAATATGAGCCTGCTGCTCAAGCTCTTCGGCGTGCTCGGCCCGCTGGTGGAGGGAATTGCGATTGTTGGTTCTGGCGCGGCGGCGAAAATGCGCCCCTCCGGCTTTGTTGCAATGATTCCGGAAGAGAAGTTTACCGGCGCACGTGAAAAAATTGCCGCGCTTGCCGCTGAGAATGATACCTACGACGCCTATGACGCAATCACCTTTGCCAATGGCGACTGGGGATTCCAGGATGGCGATAAGGAGGGCTTCCGCGATGCGTTGATCACCCTGTTCCGTCCGCTGGGCGGCTTGATCTCTATGGTGTTTACCATGGAGAACAAGACGAACGCTAAGGGAGACTACATCTATGGCGCATATGAGCGGATTATCCCGATCTTTGAGAGCCTTGGGCTGAAGGGTGTTATTTCTTCTGAGGAGTTTACTGCTCGCTACACGCAGGCAAAAGAAAACGATAAGGAAAACGGCGCATCCGATACAACGTTCAGCGCTCTGCTGACGCCGATTGTCAACCTGGTGGAAGACCTAATGAAACATCCGCTCAACACCATTCTCGACCTGCTGCCGCGCGCTGCGCGCGCCATCAGCAGCGGTTCGCTGAACGATCAGGTGCATGCGCTGCTGGATGAAATGAGCTCCTTGGTATCCGGTATGCTCGGCGACCTGAATATTGACCTGACGGCCGACGGCATCAACGCGATGATCGCGGGCCAAACGATTAGCTTCGACATCGGCGATTTCGCCACCGCGACGATCACCCTCAAGGCGATCGACTGGGCAAAGCTTGCCGGTTGCGGTTCGCTCAAGGCTGTCATTAGCGCTTCTGCGGCAAATGCATACCGTTTGGATATTCAGAACGGCAGGCCGGAAACCTATATCACCGTCAGCAAGTATCTCCTGAAGGCTGTGTTCAGCACGAAGATTGAGGGCAAAACACAGACGGTGGACCTGTTGGCGCTTGCATAACAAAAGCGATTTGCAGCGATCAAGCTGATCCGGCATAAACAAAGAAAGCGACGCAATGCACCCGGTGCATTGCGCCGCTTTGCTTTTTTGCTTTGTTTCTTGCCTGGATGGCGGAAACATGCTATGATAACAGACAGTTTGAAATGAAAATGGTGTTAAAATCAATGGCATATTTACACGCATACAATTTAAGCATCAGCTTCGGCGAAAAAAAGCTGTTCGACAATGTCTCCTTTGAGGTAGGCGAGCATGATCGGATCGGCCTGATTGGCGTGAACGGTGCGGGCAAAACTACGCTGTTTCGCTTGATTACGGGGGAGATGGAGCCAACGTCGGGCGAGGCTTTCCTCTCCAAGCAGGCGCGCATCGGCTACCTGGAGCAGCATGCCTGCGCAGACGAAACGCGAAGCATCTATGATGAAATGCTTTCCGTTTTTCAGAATGTGATGCAGGTTGAGCGGGAGTTGAATGAAACAACCTGTCAGCTGGAATTGGGGGAGGGAAGCCTCAATGAGCTGATCGACCGGCAACAGGCCTTGAATGAGCGGTTCGACCGCATGGGCGGCCTTACCTACCGCAGCCGGACGCGCGCGGCTCTGATGGGGCTCGGCTTTGCGGAAAAAGAGTTCGGTCAGCCCTGCGGCAATCTCAGCGGCGGACAAAAATCAAAGCTCAGCCTCGGCAAGCTCCTGCTTTCAGGGGCCAATCTTTTGCTGCTCGACGAGCCGACGAACCACTTGGATATTGAGAGCGTGGAGTGGCTGGAGGGGTTCCTGCGCGATTTCACAGGCGCCGCGCTGATTATTTCGCATGACCGTTATTTTCTTGACCGCGTTACCAACCGCACCATGGAAATGGAGCACGGGCATGTGAAACTGTTGAAAGGGAATTATACGGAATATCAACAGTTTAAAAAACAGGAGCGCGAGGTGCAGCAAAAGCACTATGAGAATTCCATGCGGGAAATCAAGCGGATTGAGGGGATCATTGCGCAGCAGCGGCAGTGGAACCGCGAAAAAAATATCCGCACCGCCGAGAGCAAGGAGAAGATGCTTGGGCGCATGAAGGCGGAGCTGGAAGCGCCTGAAGCTGAGCTGGAGAGCCTCCGATTTGCATTCCTGCCGCGTATGGTCAGCGGGAACGATGTAATCTTGGCCTCTGGGCTGCAAAAGTCGTTTGATGAAAAGAAGCTGTTTGCCGGTGTGGAGCTGCATATCCGGCGCGGCGACCGCGCCTTCCTCCTCGGGCCAAACGGCTGCGGCAAAACGACGCTATTGCGCGTACTCCTAGGCAAAACGCCGGCGGACGGCGGACGCTTCACCTTTGGGACGAATGTGCAGATTGGCTATTTTGACCAGGGCCTCGGGGGTCTGCATCCGGAGAAAACGGTGCTCGCTGAGATTTGGGATACCTACCCCGCGATGACGCAGACAGAAGTGCGCTCCGCCTTAGCCGCGTTTCTCTTCCAGGGAGACGATGTGTATCAGCTGGTGCGGGATTTGAGCGGCGGGGAGAAGGCCCGTACGGCGCTGCTCAAGCTGATGCTCTCCGGGGCAAACCTTTTATTGCTGGATGAGCCGACCAACCATCTGGATATTTCTTCGCGCGAGGCGCTGGAAGATGCGCTTGCGGGCTATGAGGGCACCATGCTGATCGTCTCCCATGACCGTTATTTTATTAATAAAATCGCAAACCGTGTGCTCCACCTGACGCATGATGGGGTGAAGGAATACCTCGGAGGATATGATGATTATGTGCAGGCGTTGGAGGAGCAGCCACCCACGCCAAAGGCGGCGCAGGAAAAGCCGAAGCAGAATGCCTATAAGCTGCGTAAGGAGCGTGAAAGCGAGCGCCGTAAGCTCACCGGACGCATTGCCCGCTGTGAAGAGAAAATTGCCCGGATGGATGAGGAAATCACAACGCTCAACGCACAGCTTGAGCGGCCTGAAATTGCGGCGGATTATGCAAAAGTGCTGGAATTGACGCAGCAGCTTGCTTCCCTGCATGAGGAGCAGGAGCGCCTGTATGCACAGTGGGAGCAGCTACAGGAGCAGCTGGAGGCGGATGATAATGCCTAGGAGGGCAAAAGCCAGTGAGCGGAAAAATTTTCTTCCTGCTGTTGACAAATTGTGATTGTGTGCATACAATAGAGATAAAGTAAATTGCTGTCTTCGGGGCGGGGTGTAATTCCCCACCGGCGGTAATGGAGCAAAATGCTTCGAGCCCGCGAGCCAACGGTGAAAGCTGTTAGGCCGATTCCGGTGCGATCCCGGAGCCGACGGTCATAGTCCGGATGAAAGAAGCGGCGCAGTCATTTTTGCGTCTGAGCGCCCTGTATCTGCGGATACAGGGCTTTTTCGTTGACAGCGGAAAAAAGGAGTTGTCTGCTATGCAAAAGAAAACAGTCCGCCTCGTGCTCATTAGCCTGCTGTCGGCGATCGCATTCGTCCTGATGATGTTGGAATTTCCGATCTTTGCCGCAATCCCGGGGCTTCAGCACCTGAAGCTTGATTTCGGCGATGTACCGGCCGCGTTTGCAGGTGCCTTGCTATCGCCCGGCGTCGGCGTTGTGGTGGAGCTCATCAAAAACCTCTTGGAACTGCTCGTGCGTGGGATCGGCTCACAGATGGGCTTCGGCAATCTGATGAATCTTCTGGTGGGGTGCGCTTATGTTGTGCCGTTTGCCTTGCTTTATAAACGCTTTTTAGGCCGCTTTCGCTCCCGGGCTGCCTGCCTAACGCTGGCGGGTGTGATCGCATCGCTCATTATGATTGTGATTGGCGCGGCGGGAAATTACCTGATCGCACCGTTGTTCTTCCGCTATTTCCTGCATACCGAGCTAACGGGAGCCGTGTTGCTCACAGCGGTGGGCGGAGCCACGGCGCTCAATGCGGTAAAGGGTGCATTGGTCACCGCAGTGATGTATCCACTACTGGCCGTTTCGGAAAAATACCTGACACGTTATATCCGGCCAGTGGAAAAGCAGGAAAAACGGGAAAAGTTAGAGAAGTGCAAATGATTGGCTTTATTGGACGTTATGGAATGAAATGGGGGAGGAGATGCTACATTGCTTCCGGAAATCAGAGCTAGGCGGAGCATCCGCAGATATCTGAAGCGGCCGGTTCCGAAACATATGGTGGAAGAAATTTTGCAGGCGGGTCTGCTTGCCCCCTCCTCAAAAAACCGGCAGCCATGGCGCTTTATCGTGGCAACCGGAGCAGCGAAAGACGCAGCGCTTCAGGCGATGGAGCGGGGCTTGCAGCGAGAAAAAAACAGCCCGCTTCTGCCGGGCAGCGCATGTTTCCTCGGCGGCGCTGTGCATACGTTGGGTATTATGCGGCAGGCTCCTGTGCTGATTTTTATTGTGAACCCGATGGGCCGTGCTCTCCATGCCGCTTTAACGCTGGAAGAGCGGGTGTTCGAGCTTTGTAACGCGCAATCTGTTGGGGCCGCGGTTGAAAATATGGCGCTTGCGGCCACAGAGCTGGGGCTTGGCAGCCTGTGGATTTGCGATACCTATTTTGCCTATCCGGAGCTGTGCGAATGGCTGGGCTCTGATGGGGAACTGCTCGCGGCGATGGCCGTGGGATATGCGCAGGAGGCGCCTCCCGCCAGGCCGAGAAAAAGCATGGCAGATGCAGTAGAATGGCGCGGCTGATCACTCCCTGAGCGCCTGCTCTTAGCTGGACGCCCTGCCGCTGCGTATGCGAATATCAATCAAAGAACCCCCAACCGGGCAAAGCGCTCAAAAGCATTGCCCGATTGGGGGATATTAAAATTTCAGCTTGCGGAATTTGGCGGGGGAAAGCCCGGTATTGCTTTTAAAAAAGAAGATAAAGTTTGTATCGCTGTTAAATCCGACCTCATATGCAATTTCGGAAACAGTCATGCTTGTTTTTTGCAAATATTCCTTTGCACGGTTTAGCCGGGATACCAACACATAATCATAGGGAGAGAAACCGGTTTGTTGTTTAAAAACCCGAGAGAAATGCGAGGGGCTCATATGGACTGCCTGAGCAAGATCGCCGACACGAATGGTTTGATTTAAATGCTCGTTGACATACTGCTTGGCGTCGCGGATATTTGCCTCGTAGTGGAGGCTGTTTTCTTCGCTTCGCAGCGGGCGCGCAAACTCCGCCAGCAGCCTGTAAAGCTCCAACGATAAATCGATTTCGGGGGTGGCGTCTGCCGTTCGAATGCCGTCATATAGGCGAAAGATCAAACCCTCAATTTGCTCCGGATTGCCGGATTGGATTAAATTCCCTTCGTTGCGGATGATTTCGTGATACCAGTTGAGGCAATCCGGCCCGTTAAAATGCACCCAGATGGATTCGAAGCTGTCATTGGTATAATATTCATGCGGATGGAAGCAATCCAGAAGGACGGTATCGCCCTGCCTCGCGGTGATATGGCGCCCTTTGACGACAAAGGTAAAGCTGCCGTCTATGATATGTGTGACCAATAGGCTGTCATAATTTTTGCGGATTAAATGATAGTTTGCCGTACAGTAAAAGTGCCCCGCGCTGATGAGATAGTAATAAAGCCTCTTGGCTGTTGGCGACGGCGATGAAAAATATAGATCAGATTTGTTTAAAACGCCGGTTTCATCGGATTTCATAGTTCTATCCCCATTTTTATGGCAGGATTTCGAAAGTTTTCAATTGTTTTTTGAAAGGTTTGCCCTTTTGGATATTGTATAATGTCTATGAAAAGAAGTCAAATCAAGAATTCTGTAAAAGTTTGCGGTATGGCCCAAATGGCCGCCTCTGCGCCGCCAACGAATTTGCGGTACCAGCGTACCGTCCGGGCGGATACCATTGAATTGGAGCTTTTACCGGGAGAAGCGCTTGTGCTCTGGATGGAACGGGCGTAGGCCGCCTGATTACACATGATTTTGGATAGGGAAGAAAGGAGATTTATGAAATGCTGGCGTTTCATTTTAATTGTGTGCCAAGGAAGGTCAAGGAGATGGGCTTTCATTTTGGCAATCTTTCCAGCCGGTATGGCGCGAACAACCTCTATTTCACCAAAGACGGCAGGCCGTTTTTGCCCATTGCAGGCGAGCTTCACTTCAGCCGCCTGCCGCGGGAGATGTGGGAGCGGGAGCTGCTCAAGATGAAGGATACGGGGATCACGGTTGTTTCCACTTATGTTTTCTGGAACTACCATGAGCCGGAGGAAGGGGTATTCGATTTCAGCGGGGATAAGGATCTTGCCCATTTTCTATCCCTTTGCCGGAAAACCGGCTTGCCCTGCGTGTTGCGCATCGGCCCCTGGTGCCATGGCGAGGTGGTATATGGCGGCTTTCCGCGCTATGTGAACAGAATGCCGCGAAAGCGGTGTGACGCCCCCCGATATTTGCGGTGTGTTGAGCGCTATTGGAAGCGGCTCGCAGCGGAGATCAAGCCCTATTTCGATGGCGAAACGGTGCTCGGCGTGCAGCTGGAGAATGAATACGGAGGAAATATTTCTCATATTCACACGCTGCGCAAGCTCGCGGAGCAGGCAGGCTTTCGAACGCCGTTTTTCACCATGACAGCATGGCCTACCAACACGCCGGATCAAGCGTTTTTACCGATGTTTGGCGGCTACCCGGAAGCTCCTTGGACGCAGAACAGAAAACCGCTCGTGCCGGCGAATCGGTTTGAAATATCTGCTGCCAAAACTGAAGCGGAAATTGGCGGAGACCTGCATGAGATCCAAACAGGCAATGAATCCGGGTTTGGTGATTTTCCCTATGCCTCCTGTGAGCTTGGCCCTGGCAACCAGGTCACCCAGCACCGCCGCCCGATCATTCATGAAAACGATGGCTACGGGGTGGGCTTTACCCGATTTGCGTCGGGAATGAATTGGATCGGCTATTATATGTATCACGGCGGTAGAAACCCGAATGACCGTTTGATGCAGGAAAGCCGCATAACGGGATACCCGAATAATTATCCAATCATTGATTATGATTTTCAGGCTCCGATCAGCAGGTGGGGGGAGTGCCGGCCGCACGGTGATCGGCTGCGGCTCCTGCATCTGTTTATCAACCGGTTTGATGAGCGGGTGGCAGTGAAGCAAGCGTTCTTTCCCAGGGAAAAACGTGCTGGTGCAATGGATCGTTCTCGCCCTTCCTGCTCGGTGCGCATGGATGAGAGTGGCTCCGGTTACTTTTTTGTTTCTGCCTATGAGCGCGGGCTGTCATTTCCGGATTTTCATGATGTCCGTGTACAAATTAACTGCGGAGAAAAGCAGTTTTCCTTGCCGCCAGTGGATATTAAGGCGGGTTCCCTGTTCTTTTATCCCTTTCATCTATCTGTGGCGGGCGTGGATTTTGATTATGTTTTAGCCCAACCCATTGCAAAGGTGGCGCAGGGGGAGCAAACCATCTGCTATTTTATGGAGATTCCCGGCATTGCGCCCAGCCTGTCTGCAAGCGGCGAAGTCACACAACTTCCGGTTGATACAGTCGGATTTGAAAAGGGCAATGTGCAGGTGATCGTTTTATCCAAAGCGAAAGCGATGCGGTTTCATCTCATTGGGAATCATGTCGTTTTTGCGAAGGGCTCTGTTTATACAGACGGGCACGCCGTCCGGTGTGAAGCCGCGGAAGGCTATTTCTCTGTAGATGGGGAGACAAAGGAGATTGTAAAAAAAGATTTATCGAGCCTTATCGCCCTGGAGGAAACCTCAAAAGTATCGCTGCCTTACGGCTATTATCTATATTCGTATGGGAAGCGCCGGTACTATCGACTGAAAATCGACCGCAAACTGTTAGAGAACCGGTTCGACGTGAAGCTTACTTTCTCCTTTACGGGGTTGAATTTACAGGTGTTTGGCGGCAAAAGGCTGCTTCATGATTGCTTTAACACGGATGGGGAATTTGTGATGCGCCTGCGCGAATACCGCCGTGAAATTGCGCGCTATGGCGAACTGCTGATCAAAGCGGTGCCTGCTGCGCGGCACGGCGTGGGAAATGTCTATCACGAAATTGAAATGGAGCCCGGCGTCGTTTCCCTTCGGCTTCTGCGTGCAGAAGAAATCACGGTTGTCGAGCGGGAATTAACCATGTGAGCACAGCCTGTGATGATCTTGGCACACTTGTGGGGCAGATTATGCAAAATAGAATAGTGAGAAGGTAGCTCTTTCGAATTTTTAAAAGGATTTGAAATTTTGTCGCTTTGCTGATGAAATGATGGCTTTGGAAGAATTGCGTTGGCAACCGGCCCTGCGCTGAAGAACGTTAGAGCCATTCCAGGCGCCATTGCCACCGCTGTGATCAAATGCTATCCATCTCAATCGAATAAAACCTTCTGCAAATGGTGAAACTGTTTGCAGAAGGTTTTTGTTATTTGTACACCGAGGGCAGCATCAATAGAAAGAATATGGGAACGATCTAAAACGGAGAGGAAGGATATGTTGAGTAATCGTGTTTTAATTGTGGTAAATTCTGTTTACCAGCTTATTACTGCAATCCACATGAAAAGGACGATTCTCGCACAGCGAAATGCTGATTTGCTATTAACCGATATGCTGCCAAACGGCGAAGCATATTTACCGCATTTGCAGGAAATCAGATTGTTCGACCGGGTTATTTTTGCCCGAACCAGGGAATGGATTCAGAAATGTTCTTCAGGGAAAAAAGAGGATATTTCTGAGCTATTCCAAAATATCTATCAAAAATTTCAGTGGGGCCTGAGCGATGAACTTAGTCTGTATTGCGAAGTATATTTTTCTAATTTTGATGCTTTTACCCGTATGCTTGCCAGTGCTTTTTATGCGGTTTCCTGTGAGTTCATCTGCTATGAGGATGGATTTTCATCTTATGTGATTGATTTTCTAAGAGAAGACCGTTCGCCGATCAACCGTCATCCTGAGGGCCGAAAGATTAAGGATAAAATAACAAAGGTATTGCTTTATGAGCCTCACCTAGCTGTGCGTAAAGATGAACTGAAAAATTGCCCATTGCCTAAAATCAACAGAGGGGACACTGCCTTCAAGGCAATATTAAATCATGTTTTCGACTATCAAAGCCCTGAACAAACAGCTGATTTTATATTTTTAGAGCAATCCTTCCGGGCAGAGGGGCTGAAAACTAATGATATTTCATTGATGGAAACCTGTCAAAAGATTGTTGGGCCAGGCCGGTTTTTCGTGAAGCCACATCCAAGGAATTCGGAGAATGTGGCGTTTCAGATGGGTCTGACCAGAAAATATACGGAACGTATTCCATGGGAACTATTCCTGCTCAATGAAGGATTAGAGAGCAAGACGATTCTGACCGTCTGTTCCAGCGCAGCTCTCACAAGCAGAATCGTATTTGGAATGGACGTCAATACGGTAATGCTATATCAACTGTTTGAAGGGAAAGTGCTCTGGAAGGAAGATGATATTTTGAAAAAATATTTACGGAAATTTCAAAGGCAATTTTCTGGAAAAAACTACTATGTCCCTCAAACGGTATATGAGCTTGCAAATACGCTGCATTATTTAGGGGGACATTATGCATCATAAAAAAGTTTCGATTATTATACCAGTGTATCAGGTCGAAAATTATCTGGAGCGAGCTGTAGATTCCGCTTTAGCGCAAACGCTTGAGGAAAAGGAGATCATCCTGGTGGACGACGGCAGCCTGGATGCTTCTGCCCAAATTTGCGACCATTATGCACAGACTTATCCGGAGCTCATTCAAGTCATTCATAAAGAAAATGAAGGCCTGGGCATGGCGCGCAATACCGGAATACGGCTTGCAACGGGAGAATACATTGCGTTTTTAGATTCCGATGATGCCGTAGAGCCGGAGATGTATGAAGAAATGTATGCAAAGGCCATAGAAGATCAGTGTGATATTGTAATGTGCGATGTGAAAATTATTTATGTGGAAGAGGGCAGAACCTCCGTCGTTTCCTCTTATCCAAGCCAAGAAGTGGATCTGTCAGATTATATCGCAAACGGAAATAATATCACATACAGTGTCAACAAGCTGTTTCGTAGATCTATTTGGGAAGAAAATCAGTATGAAAAAATGCTGTTTGAGGATATCTCCCTCATACCATCCTTGATGACAAAATATTCGGCAATTGGCTATGTACCCAAGCCTTTTTATTGCTATTACCGTAGATCGGATACCCTGTCCACCTCAATGGTTGGAGAAATGGTCGATATTGTACAGGCTCTGCGCAACTTTATCGATCACAGTGATGTGGCATATCGGGATGAAGTGATTTACTGCGCAGCAAAACAAATTTATTGGAATATGACAAAGTCCCGTGAGCTTTTTCAAGCAGATTTTATCAATCTTTTAAAAGAATACCAGAAAGATTTTCTTCTAAACCCCTATATTCCGCAAGATAAATCAGTGAAGAAAATCCTGGATTTTTTAGCGAAAGAGGTGATTCCCGCTACAATCATTTGTGTTCATATTCACAGGCCGGTTTCTCAGGCATATATGGACACCATTCAAAAAAACTTCCCGAAAGCGAAGTTGATTGATGCCAATGAAACCTATTTTGCCTTTGAACAATTGCCTGAAAATATCCAAAATGCCCAGTTAAATGGAAACTGGAGCTATGTAGAAGAATATTACGCGCTGAAAATATTATGTGAACAGGGCGGCATCGTACTCAATCCGGATATGCAGGCCAACCTCAACCTGCAAAAGCTGCGTCTTAGCCACATTTTTTTTGGGTTTGAGGATGCAGAAGCGTTATCTACCGGATGCTATGGCGCTTTAAAAGAACATTATGTCGTACAGGCACTACTGGACACATACAGGATAGATTCGATCTATAACAAAGCCTTTTTACCGCTTAGCGAACGCCTCAGGGATTTTCTAATTCTGCATTTTCACCTTAAAACCAACGGCAGAAAGCAGCTGTTGAAAAATGAAGTGCAGATTCATCTCCCTAGCGTGCTTGCCTACGATATGAAAGATGGGGAGAATTGCGCAAAAAAATGGGAGATAGCAGTGCCGGATGGGTATGAACTGGTCAGCGACAAGGTTCTAAAAATGTGGTCTGATCGAATTATGGAAAATTGGAACCTGTATAAGCAGGAACGGGAGCATAGCGCCCGAGCAAAAGGGAAAGTAGCTCCGGCAAAGCCTGCACCGCCACCAAGCAATCAAATCATAGAGAAAAGAATTGAGGAAGTGAAAAAGAAATATGAAACCTCTACGTGTTGGCGCCTTACGAAGCCGCTTCGAATGCTGGCGAATTTATGGAGAAGAAGAAAGAGAAGAAGTTAGAATGGACAATCCTTCAAACTGCATTGTTGCTTTTTGCGCATAGACACTGTTTCAAATTTTGGCTGTGCCAAAGCAATCAGCTGCTGCGGCTTAGCGAAGGAAGGGTAGGATTATCATGCGAACGGCTGCCATTATCCCGGCTCGATATGGATCCAGCAGGTTAAAGGGAAAGCCTTTAATGGATCTGTGCGGACGGCCTATGATTTGGTGGGTTTATCATCAGGTAGTAAAATCAAAAAAAATCGACGTCGTTTCTGTGGCAACCGATCACGAAGCCATACGTCAGGCATGTAAACAGTATGGGATTCCCTGCGTGATGACATCGGCAGATCAACCGACAAGCACAGACCGCATTTATGAAGCGGCGCAGAAAATTTCTGCCGATATATACCTTTGTGTCAATGGAGATGAACCTTTAATGGAAGCGCCGATTTTGGAACAAGTCATTCCCGAGTCAGGGGAGGATTTTTTTGCTTCTAACCTGATGACACAAATCCATTCCCCAGTAGAGGCTATCGATGAAACGAACATTAAGGTAGTAACCGATCAGGAGGGGTATGCGCTTTTTATGTCCCGAAGCCCAATTCCTCATCCTAAGGCCAGCATGACTTTTGACTACTATAAACACCTGGGCGTTTTGGCATATTCTATGGATGCGCTGCGTTTCTTTGCAAACACAAAAAAAGGAGTGCTTGAGACAATTGAGGACATTAATGAATTGCGTTTTATTGAGCACAGAAAACAATTAAGGATGATCCCCGTAGAAGCCCATTCTCTATCAGTTGATACCGCGAAGGATCTGGATTATGTAAGGGGTGTTCTTCAAAAAAAGCTGGAAAGAAGGGAATTAGAGCTATGAGTATTCGTGTGCTGGACTGTACGCTGCGAGACGGCGGATATATTAACGACTGGAGATTTGGCAGAAAAACAATTATGTCAATTTTGGACAAGCTAGATCAAGCCCACATCGATATTGTTGAATGTGGATTTCTCACTAGAATGGTTCAGGAAAAGGAGTGCTCCCTTTTTAACAGTACCGCTGAGATTGAAGAGGTTCTTCCGAATCGAAAGAGAAACTCCATGTATGTAGCTATGGTTGCTATTGGAGAAAAAGAACTTCATCCATCTCAACTCGATCCATATGATGGGAAGGGGATCCAGGGGATTCGATTGACTTTTCATAAAAATGAAGTGGAGCAGGCGTTTGAATGGGCCCGAATCATCATGGAAAAAGGGTATCATGTGTTTATGCAGCCCGTGGGTACAGTATTCTATAGTGATATCGAACTGCTTCAGCTGGTGGAGAAAATAAATGCTTTGCACCCCTATGCGTTTTATATTGTAGATACGCTGGGCAGCATGTACCGCAATGAAGTTTCGCATCGATTTTATATCATAGACGAGAATATGGCTCCAGAAATACAATTGGGATTTCACGGGCACAATAATATGCAATTGGCGTTTTCCAACGCGCAGGTTTTGGGAAAAATTCAGACAATACGGACGCTGATTCTGGATTCAGCTGTTTACGGCATGGGAAGGGGCGCAGGCAATCTCCCAACAGAGCTCATTACACAATATATCAATAAAAAAATAGACGTTCGGTACGATGTGACAACTGTGATGGATATTTATGATGAGTATATTGCGCCGATTCGTAAGGATTTTGAATGGGGCTACACAATGCCCTATCATATCGCGGCCAGCAACGTTTGCCACCCAAACTATGCCACCTACTTGATTAACCGACAAACGTTAACCATGAAAGATATTGAAACAATTATCCAATCTATTCCAAAAGAATATAAAATATTATATGATCAGGATCTCATAGAAAGGCTCTACACACAATTTCAAAGTAGAAAAATCGACGATTGTGCCGCTATTCAGGAGATTTCCGTCCGGATACGGGATAAAAAAATTTTACTTCTTGCACCTGGGAAAAGCCTTTCTTCTCAATATCATCAGATTCTAGAGTTTATTGACAAAGAAAAGCCCTATGTCATTTCCGTTAATTTTATCGATTTAAAATACCATATGGACGCCTGTTTTATCAGCAATCATAAACGGATGGATATTATCGAACGGGATATTAAGCCATTAAATCAAACTCTTGTGATTGTAACATCCAATATTCCCAAAACAGAAAAAAACAACTATTTGTACGTGGATTATAACAACTATCTCATTCCCGACGATTTGATTTCGGACAATGCGGGCCTGATGCTCTTGCAGCTTCTGAAACGGTGCGAGGCGGCAGAAGTGTTTTTGGCGGGCTTCGATGGTTTTCACTACGGCCAAAGAGAAAATTATTATAGTGATGATCTGAATTTTCCAGTATATAAGGATCATATATATGAAAAAAGAAAACGAATTCGCAAGCAGCTGAGTGAATTTGCCCAGACCATGAAGATCACTTTTTTGACGCCGTCTGTATACCAAGGGGAAACTTATGTATAGGTGCGTTTTATTTGATATGGATGGTACGCTGATAGACTCCTATACGGGAATTTTTCATGCTTATCAATGGGCCGTGCAGCAATCCGGAATAGGATTTCCGGGAGATGCATTGGTTCGGCAGGCAATTGGAGCACCGCTTCCGTATGCATTTGAAACGCTTTGCGGAATGGATTCGGACACAACGAAACAGGCAGTTCAACAGTATCGTGAGTACTATGCCAGAAAGGGCTGGCATGAGGTGAGCGTGTATCCGGGGATAGAGGCCGCACTGAAGCAACTGAAACGCTTGGGGTGTTTTATTGGGACAGCAACGCTAAAAAGAGAGCATTTTGCAAAGAGAATTTTAAAGGAACAGGGGCTTATTTCATACTTTGACCTGGTATCCGGCATGGATGAAAACGATACCCTGACAAAAGTGGATTTGATTCGGTGTTGTATGCGGACTGCGAAAGTAAGCAGGAAGGAAACGATTCTTGTGGGAGACAGTATGTTTGATGCGGCCAGCGCGCAAGAGGCAGGCGTGGCCTTTTTGGCAGTAACCTATGGGTTTGGATTTCAAGATCGCCAGGAATGGGAAGCGGAAAATGTGCATTTGGTCGCGCAAACAGCGCAGGATATTGTACGGCAGATTTTAGCCGTGCAAGATTAAAAGATTTGTTATGCGGGAATCCAGCATCAGTGATAGATTTGATGAGGATATCTTGGGACAGAAAGAATTTACCCCCGGGGTACTGCTTTTTGTACACCGGGGGTATGTAAATTGTGTAACCAAATGAAAATGAGCAGATGGAGAATTTGATTCCCATCTGCTTATTGCTTGTGCCCTTAGGCAAAAACAAAACTCTTGGTTCTACCAGAGGTGCAGCCTGTTGAAAGACGTCCGAATATGCTTTGACAATATTCATTTATTTGATATAATTAGTAAAAACTAGATAAATAGGTCATTATTCGATTAAATCTATGATAATATAAAAAATTTAAAACTCATTTGGCGTGTAAAGGAAGTTGTATAGAAGTAGTATCCAAGGGGTACTACCAGTGGTAAAATAGCGATACACTACAAACTTATATAATTCCTTTGTACGCATCTGCCAAATTTTTTTCGCACGTTTCAAACACATCAAGGCTGTCGAACAAAGAGTTCAAGAGAAATGCTAAATGAACGAATAATATCTTGAAGCACGACGGGGCTTACCTTGTGTCATGTTAGTCTTCCGGCTTTTATCTGGGCAATTTCGAAAGCCAATCAAACCATACGAATCATTGCCATACTGTATCGAACATTTCGCTTGACCATGTAAGTTGCGATCTCTTACGTTGTTCGTGCTTGAGTACAGAAGAGGAATGGTCATCATAATGAAAAAAGAATATTTAGAAATCACAGTTTACGAGGCCCTGCAAAAACGTTTTGAATATATCTTCCAAACATTTGACAATATATATGTCTCTTTCAGTGGCGGGAAAGACAGTGGATTGCTGCTGAATCTGCTGCTGGATTTTAAACGCAAATATTATCCTAGGCGGAAAATAGGAGTATTTCATCAGGATTTTGAAGCCCAATATACGCTCACATCGGAATATATTGACCGAACATTTAAAAACTTAGTCTCAGAGGCAGAGTTATATTGGGTATGCCTTCCAATGGCAACGAGGACGGCGCTAAGCAGTTATGAGATGTATTGGTACCCTTGGGACGATAAGAAGGCTGACGCATGGGTCAGGCCTATGCCGCAATATCCGTATGTGATCAATTTAGATAACCCATTTAACCATTATAAATACCGCATGCACCAGGAAAACCTAGCAAAGCAATTCGGGCGCTTTTATAAAGAGCAGCACGGAAACGGGAAAACGATCTGTTTACTTGGGATGCGCGCAGATGAATCATTGCAGCGCTACAGTGGTTTTCTGAATAAAAAATATGGATACGACGGAAAGTGCTGGATATCCAAACAGTTTAAAGACGTGTGGTGCGCGTCGCCATTATATGATTGGTCGGTGAATGACGTCTGGGCTGCGAACTACAAATTCAATTATGATTATAACGGCCTTTATGACCTCTATTATAAGGCTGGCCTGACTCCAAGCCAGATGCGTGTGGCGTCGCCCTTTAACGACTACTCCAAAGATAGCCTGAATCTATATCGCGTCATTGATCCGGAGATATGGACGAGGCTTGTGGGCCGTGTCCGCGGGGCAAATTTCGGCGCGATCTATGGCCGGACAAAGGCAATGGCATACCGGAATGCAACGCTGCCTGAGGGGCACACATGGAAATCCTATACGCAGTTCCTTCTGGATACGCTGCCAGCGAGATTGAGGAACAATTATGTCAAAAAATTTAGGACGTCGATAGAATTCTGGCATAACACAGGCGGCGGTCTTTCCGAGGAAACGATACGGGAATTAGAGGAACATAATTACCATATTAAGAGAAACGGCGTTTCCAATTATACTTTGGATAAAAAGTCGAGGGTTATCTTTGTTGGAAAGATACCGGATCATACCGACGACATCAAAAGTTCAAAAGACATCCCAAGCTGGAAACGCATGTGTTACTGTATTCTGAAAAATGATCACACCTGCCGCTTTATGGGGTTTGGGCAGACAAAACAGGAGCAAAAGCGAGTGGATGCAATCAAAAGAAAGTATGGAGGTTTCGCCGATGGAGAATAAGCAGTTTCAAAGCCCGGTATATCATGTGATTGCTGTTCCGTATGAAAAGATTATTCCCAATACATATAATCCAAACAAGGTGGCGCCGCCGGAAATGAAATTATTATACGATAGCATCAAGGCGGATGGGTTCACCATGCCGATCGTTTGCTACTATGCAAAAAGCAGGGATATGTATGTTATTGTGGACGGCTTCCACAGGTATAGCGTGATGGGAAAATATCCGGATATTTACGAGCGGGAGCATGGTATGATGCCGGTGTCCGTCATAGAAAAGCCACTTTCTGAACGGATGGCGAGCACAATCAGGCACAACAGGGCGCGCGGGAGCCATGACGTAGACCTGATGAGCAATATCATCAGGGAGCTTCACGAAATAGGCCGGTCAGATGCATGGATATCTAAACATTTGGGGATGGACCGGGATGAAATATTGCGGTTAAAACAGATTACGGGCCTTGCGGCGCTGTTCCGTGATGTGAAATTTGGAAAGGCATGGCAGCCCGCAGAGGATGAGTTGGATTAAATAATCTTTCTGAAGATAGATGGTTTTAAATAAATAAGCCAAAGTAGTCAAGCAGCTATCCATTTGCATTTCTGGTGTGACTGCATCGTGAAGCTGGAATTGGCCGCAAACAGCCGCACCTCATATAATGACTGCATTTAGGATATGCCGCCTCAATGATTTCTGTTGATGTTTATACAGAAGCGCGCAATGATTGATATTGAGGGCATGGATTAATCCCCCTTTGTACACCGCAGGTAAATGAAGGTCAGTAAAATAAAAGCTGAAGCTCCATATGGAGGCGCTTCAGCTTTTATTTTTATCCTGCTGGTTGAATAAAAATAGACGCCTCTGCATGGAATACGCTCCATTATGCAATATTTTATTGGCGGTTATGCAAAATAGGGCGTAAACAAGCTATATGATTATTCGCAATGCACTTTAAAACATAGAGAAGTGTGATATAATATCTTAGGAAATGACGGCTTGTGATAGATAGTGTTACGCTGTCGGAAAAAATCCTTTTCGTGAATCTATCCATGTCATACGCGATTTTTCAAAAAAAGTGGACGTGAGTATGCGATTCTTAAACGAATTTATGGGCTGGTAGTAAGCATAAGAAGGAGGCATTTGGCGCAATGGAGAACGAAAAACCATTCAAATTGGTTTCCAAATATAGGCCCACAGGCGATCAGCCAGAGGCCATAGATCAACTGGTGAAGGGCCTTGAAAATGGCGTAAAAGAACAGGTTTTGATGGGCGTGACCGGCTCCGGCAAAACCTTCACTATGGCAAACGTGATCGAACAGATGAACCGTCCAACGCTCGTTTTGGCGCACAATAAAACATTGGCGGCGCAGCTGTGCAGCGAGTTTCGCGAATTTTTCCCGGAAAACGCTGTGGAATATTTTGTCTCCTATTATGACTATTATCAACCGGAAGCTTACATTCCCACAACCGATACCTATATCGAAAAGGATTCCGCCATCAACGATGAAATCGATAAGCTGCGCCACTCCGCCACCTCTGCACTGTCCGAGCGGCGGGATGTGATTATCGTGGCGAGCGTCTCCTGCATCTATAGCTTGGGCGACCCGATTGATTACCGCAGCATGGTGATCTCCCTGCGCCCTGGTATGACAAAGAAGCGGGACGACGTCATCCATAAGCTCGTTGAAATTCAGTATGAGCGCAACGATATCAATTTTGTTCGTAATAAATTCCGTGTGCGCGGCGACGTGATTGAAATTTTTCCTTCTTATTCCAATGATACGGCCTATCGGATCGAATTTTTCGGCGATGAAATCGACCGGATCAGTGAGGTGAACCCACTCACTGGGGATGTCAAGGGCATTTTGCAGCATGTTGCGATCTATCCTGCCTCGCATTATGTGGTTTCACAGGAGAAGATGGAGGCTGCGATTGCGGATATCTATCAGGAAATGGAGCGCTGCGTCAAGGCGTTTGAGGCCGAAGGCAAGCTGTTAGAAGCGCAGCGCATCCGCCAGCGGACGGAATACGATATTGAGATGCTCCGGGAGACGGGCTTCTGCAAAGGGATTGAAAACTATTCCCGAGTGATGTCCGGCCGCCCGGCAGGCAGCGCACCGTTTACGCTGCTTGATTATTTTCCGAAGGATTTTTTGCTCTTTGTCGACGAATCGCACGTGACTCTGCCGCAGGTGCGCGGTATGTACGGCGGCGACCGCTCGCGCAAGGAGAGCCTGATCAATTTTGGCTTTCGCCTGCCCTCCGCTTATGACAACCGCCCATTAACCTTTGACGAATTTTATGAGCGGCTCGGGCAAAAGATTTTTGTCAGCGCAACGCCCGGCGAATTTGAGCGCTCGAGGAGCGCGGCGATTGTTGAGCAGGTGATCCGCCCAACCGGGCTGCTGGATCCGGAAGTCATTGTGAAGCCCACGGAAGGCCAGATTGATGATTTAATTTCAGAAATTAACATCCGCACCGCACGCAAGGAGCGCGTGCTAGTGACAACGCTTACAAAAAAAATGGCCGAAGATTTAACGGATTATCTGGAGGCCGCCGGCATCAAGGTGCGTTATATGCACCACGATATTGATACCATTGAACGCATGGAAATCATTCGCGATCTGCGCAAAGGGGAATTTGACGTGCTCGTCGGCATCAACTTGCTGCGCGAGGGGCTTGATATCCCGGAGGTGTCGCTTGTTGCGATCCTTGACGCGGATAAAGAAGGGTTTCTGCGCTCTGAGACTTCGCTGATTCAGACGATCGGCCGGGCGGCCCGCAACGCGCAGGGGCAAGTGATTATGTATGCGGATACAGTTACGCCCTCCATGGAAAAAGCGCTGCGTGAAACGCAGCGCCGCCGTGAAAAGCAGATGGCGTATAACGAAGCGAATGGGATCACACCACAGTCGATCAAAAAGGAAGTCCGTGAAATTTTGGAAATTACGAGCCGGTCCGAAATCGATGCGAACAAGCCCACAAAGCGGCTTTCCCGTGTGGAGCGTGAGCAGCTCATTAAGCAGCTCACGGCGGAGATGAAGGCGGCGGCAAAGATCCTCGAATTTGAGCACGCGGCGTATCTGCGCGATCGAATCAATAAGCTGCGGGCTCAGAAATAAAGAAAGAAGAGTGTGGATATTGCCAATCTGTCTTGACATGCTGCAAGGATACGGCGCGGCGGGTATTGGGATTTATCGCAAGCTATCGTGCAAGATGGCAAGCTGATCATGCAACCGGAATACCGCGGCAGGCTTTTGGCCGAAGATAAAGAAAGGCCCAGAACAAGACGATCCGCCCGGCACAGAGCCGGATGAAAACCATTCAGGGCAATGATTTCAGCCGCCACAGAAGCTATAAAAAAGGCTTCTGCGGCGGCTTTTCGCCTCTATGTTTTGGAAAATAGGCGGGCGGCGTGGGAATCCTCTTGGAAACCACATTGACATTCCCGCCTTTCAATGTTAAATTTATTATAAATAAAAGAGAGATGCTGCTCGGCTTTTATGCAATCTGCGGCATCTGGGAAGGCGAATGCTATGAAACGAACCCTCAAACGCATCGGCATTATTTTACTATCGATTCTTCTCACCCTGCTCCTCATCATTGGGGGCTTTGTCATCTACCTGACGGCAGCGGAATTCAAGCCTGAACCCGTGGAAACGCTTGAGATTGGCGGCCAGGCGAAAAAGACGCTCCAAGCGGGCGATTCTTTGCGTGTCTTATCCTATAACATCGGCTATGGCTCGCTGGATCAGACGCAGGATTTCTTTATGGACGGCGGCAAAAATGTCCGGCCGGCAAGTGATGAAAATGTGCGCAACAATATTGCTGGGATTGGTAGGATTATCCAAGAGGCGAATTGTGACGTGCAATTTTTGCAGGAGGTGGATAAAAGCTCAAAACGCTCCTATTTTGTGGATCAGACTGCGTCGCTTTCCAGCCTCATTGGCGGGACGAACGCTTTTGCCGTGAATTATTCCAGCCAGTATGTGCCGTTTCCGCTGCCGACGATCGGCAAGGTTCAGTCCGGTTTGCTGACGCTTAGTTCCTTCGGCGCGCTGAAAGCAGAGCGCATTGCGCTGACGGGCACATACACCTGGCCTGTGCGCGTTGCGCAGCTCAAGCGATGCCTGCTGGTGGAGCGGGTGCCGCTGGAGGGGAGCGATAAGGAGTTGGTGCTCATCAATCTTCATTTGGAAGCCTATGATGACGGCGATGCAAAACAGATCCAGACCGAAGAGCTTTTAAAGCTGCTCACAACGGAATATGAAAAGGGCAATTACTGCATCGCAGGCGGCGATTTTAACCAGATGTTTTCCGAGGTGGACGCAACAAAATATCCTTTGATCGATTCTTCCTATTGGCAGGCCGGCACGCTTTCCTCAGATATCCTGCCGGAGGGCTGGCGGTTTGCCGTGGATGACAGCGCCCCCACTTGCAGGCTCTTGAATCAGCCTTACAGCGGCGACCGGGCAAAGACGCAGTTTTATGTGATCGATGGGTTTATCGTGTCTCCCAATGTGGAGGTAGAGGCGGTTCATGTGATCGAGACGGATTTCCAGTATACAGATCATAATCCTGTGAAGTTGGAGGCAGTGCTGAAAAAATAGGCAAATGAAAAAATAAAAGCGGATGCTGTAAAATGTTTTGCAGCATCCGCTTGAAAGCCTGTACGGGAGATGGAGTGGACGGCTTACGTGGTAACGCCTTCATACGATCACGCAAGCATACTGGTCAGCTCTTCTTGCACCTGCGCTTCGCAGGAGCGCATGGCTTCAATTGTCATCTGGAACAGCCGGTCAAGCTCCCAGCCCAGGCGCTCTGCTCCTATACGGATCACATCGCGCGAGCAGCCCGCAGCGAATTTTTTATCCTTAAATTTTTTCTTGAGGCTCGATACCTCCAAATCCGCTACGCTTTTTGAGGGGCGCATTCTCACCGCAGCGCCGATGAGGCCGGTTAGCTCGTCCGCTGCAAAAAGCACTTTTTCCATCTCATGCGCGGGCTCCACATCGCACACCAGACCATAGCCATGGCTGCACACGGCGTGAATGAGCGTATCCTCCGCATGGATCTCCGCCAAAAGCTCCGGCGCCTTTTTACAGTGCTCCTCCGGGTATGCTTCAAAATCGACATCGTGCAGCAGCCCAGCCAGCCCCCAAAAATCTTCCTCCATGCCGAAGCCGAGCTGCCGTGCATACCAGTGCATCACGCCCTCCACTGTCAGTGCGTGCTGGAGATGAAAGGGCTCCCGATTATATTTGCGCAGTAGAGCGAGC
>UQUZ01000019.1 GCA_900544375.1 uncultured Oscillospiraceae bacterium | reverse complement strand
GGTATGCCGTAGTGATCGCAGCTACAGTCTGAGTGCCGAAACCATTCATAAAATTTTGCAGCAGGAGGCTTCCAAATGCGCTGATGCTGGATTGGATCATGGGCGGTAGCCCCAATCGCACCCCCTGCATCAGCAAGGCTCGTTCCCTCCTATCTATACCGGTGCGCAAGCGCAGCAGGGCGTGTTTTCGGGCGGCGTAGGCGATCAAAAACACCGTCATTGCCGCCTGGGAAAGGACCGTTGCGGCGGCAGCCCCCTCCACGCCCCAATGCAGCCAGGCAACAAAGAGCAGATCCAGCGCGACGTTTAAAATAGAAGAGAAAAGAATTGCTAAAAACGGCGCGCGGCTGTCGCCAATTCCACGCAGCGCAGCAGAATAAACATTATATACGGCGAGGAAGGGAACGCCGGTAAAAATAATCTTTAAGTAGCTTTCTGCCGGTTTTATCGTATCCTGCGGGGTATGCATTAGGCGCAGCAGAGGGGAGGTAAGCCCAATTCCCACCGCGGCCAGCAGGACAAAGCTGAGCCCGAGCAGAATTGAGAAGGCCGCGAGTATTTTCGGGATAGCTGCGTTTTCACCGCTGCCAAATTTTTGGGCGAACAGAATGGCGAGCCCAATTGTAAAGCCGGTGATCGCCATTAGATAAAAGTTGACGACCGTCCCGGTTGCCCCGATTGCCGCCAAGGCTAGCTCTCCCTCCACATTACCAACGATGAAGGCGTCCGCCCAGTTATAAAGCTGCTGTAATATACCGCTGAAGATCAGCGGCAGGCTGAATCGGATCAGCGTGCATGCAATGCCGCTCCGAGCCTTTTTGGGCTTGTTTCCTGTTAAAATCATTGCGTCCCCTCCCAGAGCCATGGATTGGATAGCCACAAAAAAACCGTATGCAATTGCTTTTCAGCCTTGCATACGGTAGGTGCTCACCCGATCAAAATAATACGAAAAATCGTACGGTCACTTTGCAGCCGGTGCTATTTGGCGATTCCGCATACGGCCGCTCCTGCTGCCTGAAGGCCGGGCAGCAGCTTTAGCGCAATTTTTTAAGCTTCATCCGGGTAACCGTTCGGATTCTGCTTCTGCCAGCGCCAGCTATCCTCGCACATCTCCTCAATGCCGCGTTCGGCCTTCCATCCGAGTTCTTTCGCCGCTTTGGAGGGGTCGGAGTAGCAGGTGGCGATATCGCCTGGGCGGCGGTCGGTTACCTGATAGGGGATTTTTTCGCCGGAAGCTTTCTCAAAGGCATGCACCACGTCAAGCACGCTGTAGCCAACGCCGGTGCCAAGGTTGTAGATATCAACGCCCTTCTTTTTCGCGCATTTTTCAACAGCCTTCACATGGCCGAGGGCCAGGTCGACTACATGGATATAGTCGCGCACGCCCGTTCCATCCGGCGTGTCGTAATCGTCGCCATAGACCTGAAGCTGTGGTCGTTTACCGATGGCCACCTGTGTAATATAAGGCATGAGATTGTTCGGGACGCCATTTGGATCCTCCCCGATGCGGCCGCTTTTGTGCGCGCCGATGGGGTTGAAGTAACGCAGCAGAGTGATGCTCCATTCGTGATCGGACTGGTAAAGATCCTGAAGGATCTGCTCGATCATGAGCTTTGTGGTGCCGTAGGGGTTCGTCGTGCCGCCCGCGGGCATATCCTCGCGCAGTGGGGAAGGGTTGTTCATGCCATATACAGTAGCGGAGGAACTGAACACCATTTTTTTCACACCTGCGTCGCGCATTGCTTCGCAGAGTGTGACCGTGCCGCCGACGTTGTTTTCATAGTATTCCAGCGGCTTAACGCAGGATTCGCCGACCGCCTTCAGCCCGGCGAAATGAATGACCGCGTCGATCTTCTCTTTCTGGAAGATGCGGTCGAGCCCGGCGCGGTCACGAATATCGCACTCATAAAAGCCGAATTCTTTACCGCTTAGCTCGCCGATGCGGCGAAGGACTTCCCTCTTGCTGTTGTAGAAATTATCGAGTATAATAACCTCATAGCCTGCCTTGAGCAATTCAATGCAGGTGTGGCTGCCGATATAGCCGGCGCCGCCAGTGACCAGAATCGTCATCATAAACTCCTCCCTGGTGTTTGAAAATAGGGCTGGGTTTCCGTTTGCCCTGTATTCATTATAGCGCAGGGAAGCGGGAAAACCAATAGGGAGTTTATCACATCATGAGAGGAAAAAGCATGTTGACTTTTGAAGAAATTAGGAAAAATCCTGAAATTAAAACGTATATTGAGCGCAGCAATGAGGTGCTAGGCGCGGTGGGTTTCACGGAGCACGGCTTTCCCCACGCGTTGCGCACGTCGGACATTGCTTCACGCATCTTGCGGGAGTTGGGTTACGATGCGCGCACCTGCGAGCTCGCACAGATTGCAGGCTATATGCACGATATTGGAAATCTCGTCAACCGCCATTACCATGCGCAGAACGGCGCATGCCTCGCCTTCCAGATTCTTTCCCGCCTTGGCTTTTCGCCGGATGAAACGGCGCAGATTGTCTCCGCGATCGGCCACCATGATGAGAAAACGGCCGCCGCAGTCAGCCCGATTGCCGCGGCGTTGATCCTCGCAGATAAGAGCGACGTGCGCCGCTCCCGTGTGCGCAACCAGGAGACGGTGAGCTCCGATATTCACGACCGCGTGAATTTTGCCGTGCAAAAGGCGGAGCTGAAAATTGATACGGAGGAAAAAACAATCATCTTAAGGATGAAGATTGATACGGAAATCTGCGCTGTGATGGATTATTTTGAAATTTTCCTCGACCGCATGATGCTGTGTAAAAAATCGGCGGATTATCTCGGCCTGAAATTTGAGCTGCTGATCAATCATTCAAGGTTGCTGTAAAGCGGGTGGAAAGGGAATTGGCATGCAGAGTTTAACAGATATCGGCGTTGTGCGGGAGGTGCTTTCCCGGCACGGGTTTACGTTTTCAAAGGCGCTGGGGCAAAATTTTTTAGTGAATCCCACCGTTTGCCCGCAGATGGCGGAAAGCTGCGGCGCGGATGGTCAGGGCGTGCTGGAGATCGGGCCCGGCATCGGCGTGCTGACGGCCGAGCTGGCCCGGCGGGCGCGTAAGGTCGTTTCACTGGAGCTTGACCGGCGGCTGCTCCCCGTGCTTGCAGAAACGCTTTCGGATTTTGGCAATGTGGAAATTGTCAATGAAGACATTTTGAAAGCGGATCTGCGCACAATTTTGAAGGAGCA
This sequence comes from uncultured Oscillospiraceae bacterium, assembly GCA_900544375.1. Taxonomy (GTDB): domain Bacteria; phylum Bacillota; class Clostridia; order Oscillospirales; family Acutalibacteraceae; genus Fimivicinus. The sequence goes on along the minus strand of UQUZ01000019.1, from coordinate 37,287 downwards.
GTTCGCGGGGATGGAGGTGTCCGTTTGTGCAAACCTTCCCTATTATATTACTTCGCCTGTGATCATGCGGCTGTTGGAGGAGCGGCTGCCGTTTCGCTCCATCATTGTTATGGTGCAGAAGGAAGCAGCCGAACGGCTTTGCGCCCCGGTTGGCAGCAGGGAGGCAGGCGCAGTGACGGTTGCGGTGCAGTATTATGCGCGAGCAGAAAAGCTGTTTTCCGTGTCGCGCGGTTCCTTTCTCCCTGCGCCGAATGTGGATAGCGCGGTGATCCGCCTGCAAATCCGGCAAGCTCCAGCGGTTGCGGTAACAGATGAAAAAAAGTTTTTCCGCATGGTCAAGGCAGCCTTTGGGCAGCGGCGTAAAACAGCGCTGAATGCAATCAGCGCGGGAATGGCACTTCAGAAAGGCGATGTGGCCGCTGCGCTTGAAATCGCGGGGCTGGAAGGGAATGTTCGGGCAGAAAAGCTTTCCATGGAGGAGCTTGCCGCCCTATGTGAAGCATTGCCAGGCTAAAAAAGAGCAGATATGGGCTAGTAGACGCTATGTAAAGGGCGCGTTGCAAAACACTCATTTCGGAAATTTGCCATGAGAAAAACCGTGGTTTTGGGCGTTCAAAGCCTGAAATTTGCCTGTATGAGGCAAAAACGTTTTTTTAAAAGGGGCTGCTGCAAAATGCAAGGCATTTCGCAGCAGCCCCTTTTTGATGGTAAAAATTTCACAAACTTTTCCATGCGGTTTTGAAACAAAAAATTAACAATTGTCGATTGTTACAGAAATTTAACGATTGAATTGTACAAATCTCATAAATGAAATGAGTAGACGAGAATACAACTGGAAGAAATGAAAAAGAGAGTGAATCGATGCGTGTTAGTCAATATGCACAAATGATAGGCTCTATAGTTGTGCAACATTACTTGACAAGATGGATATACTGTAGTAAACTAAAACCAGAACAAAGGAAAGGAGTGATTGGTAATGATGGAGAGAACTTCTGATCTGCACATCAGTGAGCAGAGAACGCTTAATGAGCTGATTCACAGCAAGCGCATGGGCGGCTGGAAGAGGCTGCGCAAAACGCTGGAGCTGGCTGCACTGATGCAGGCGGAGAGCGGCAAGGGTTTCATCGGTTGAATCCTGGATTTGCGATAACATCCTGATACGACGGTATGTCGAATGGATGGCGGAGGCGATTAAGCCTCCCATCCAGGATTGGCCGGTGGGAATGATGCGCGCAAAAGCGCGTTTTATATAAAATAAAGAGCAGATTGCCGCTGAGAGCCCCTGATTAAATCGGGGGCTTCTTTTTGTTTTAATGATAAAATCAAGCTATATTCGATTCTATTGAGCACCGGTAGCTTTTATGACAAAGCGAAGCGAGTAACAAAACAAAGCCCGCCATCACCACATAGATCATAGAGAGACGTATCGCTTACGCAAGCAGCTAGCTACCGGCTATTTTTTATGGGTTCCATTGATACACTATTGCTTCCTTGCCGCAACAATCAGCATCATCGGCCTGCGCATTTCATCCCGCATCCCTTCGAGCTCCATCATATGCGCCGGCGGTTGTGGCTCCACAACGCGCTGAATTTCGAAGCCGTTAGTCAATAGGCTATCGAGATAGGTCGTCAGTGTTTTGTGATATTTGACCACCTCTTCCCCCAGAAAATGCGCCGTACGCTTACCCTCGTAAAAATAATTGTCCACAGGGAAATGCAGAATCTTGCCGTCCGCGTCGTAATACCAGTCCTGCGTACCGTATGCGGTAAAAATGGGATGCTCTGCGGAGAAAACAAACGAACCGCCCGCAACAAGACAGCGATTGACTCGTTTTGCCACCGCATCAAACGACGCGACGTAGTGCAGGGCTAACGAGCTGAGCACAATATCAAAGCTATTTTCTGCAAAGTTGATTTCCTCAATTGGCATACGGAGGTATCGCGCCTGCGGGAAGTGCGTTTTCTCACGGGCCACCTCGAGCATTTTTTCAGAGAGGTCGACCCCCGTGACGCTCATCGCGCCCTGCTCCATGGCATAGATGCAGTGCCAGCCATAGCCGCAGCCGAGGTCGAGCACGCGCTTGCCGGCAAAGTCGGGCAGCAAGTCTTTTAACGTCTCCCATTCGCCGGCGCCGCTTAATCCTTCCCTAGAGCGGGACATTTGGCTGTATTTTTCAAAAAAAACTGGGTTGTCATATTTGTTTTCTTGCATAAAGAATCTCCGTTGTATCAATTTTAGCAACAAGGGGCCTGCCGCGCGGCAGGCCCCTTTGTGGTTTACAGATCAGCATTCTCCGTTTAAGCGTGGAGCTCCTTGTATTTCCGACCAATCGCATCCGCGCCGAGGATCGCGTCATAAACAGCGTCCGGTGTGACAGCAAAGGGCATGTTGCCAAGCGTATCGCTGGGCGCACATGCGAGCTCCGCCACGGCGTGAATCTGCTCCGGCTTAATTTCCGCAATGCCGAGGTCGGCGAGTGTGGTGGGCAGGCCGACGTCTGTGCAGAAGCGTACGACCTCCTGAATCTGCTCAAAATGCTCGTCCTCCAGCACAAGCTGGACGAGCGTGCCGAAGGCGACCTTCTCCCCGTGATAAAAGGCATGGGTTTCGGGGATGGCGGTCAGGCCATTGTGGATGGCGTGCGCGCCTGCAAGGCCGCCGCTCTCGAAACCAATGCCGGAGAGATAGGTGTTTGCTTCCACAATGTTTTCAAGCGCTTTGGTGCAGGCGCCCGCCTTGGCGGCGACGGCGGCCTTGCGCCCATCCGCCATCAGGGTATCATAACAGAGCCGTGCCAGCGCCATGGCGGCGAGCGTCGTTTTGCCGCCTACACAGTTGGTTGCGTTAGAGCGCTGGCAGGCGCGCGCTTCAAAATAGGTTGCCAGCGCGTCGCCCATGCCGGAAACCAGCAGGCGCGCCGGTGCTTTGCTGACGATTTCCGTATCAACCAGCACAACATTCGGGCTGGCAGGCAGGAAAAGATAGCGGTCAAAAACGCCGCCGTCCGTGTAAATCACGGAGAGGGCGCTGCAAGGCGCGTCTGTGGAGGCGATTGTCGGCACGATCACAACGGGGCAGCCCGCGTAATGTGCGGCAGCCTTGGCGGTGTCGTGCGTTTTGCCGCCGCCGACACCGACGATCAGATCACAGCCGGACGCCTGAAAATCGGCCACCACACGGTCAATTTCACTTTGGCTGCATTCGCCGTGGAAGGGCTCATAAACCGCGGTGCAGTCGGAGCCTGCAACGCTTGCATTGATCGCGGGTGCAACGCGTGCCTGCCCGGAGGCAGTGGTGAGGATAAACAGCTTTTTGCCGAGCATTTCCACATGCTGGCGCAGGTTTTGCAGTTCGCCTTTGCCTTGGATATAGCGGGTGGGGCTTGCAATGATGTTTGCCATAAGAAAACCATCCTTTCTGAAAAAGCCGGAGCTCCGGCTTTCATTGTTTATTGTTGTGAGGAATCAGAGTAGAGGTGCACTGTGTGGAGCGACCGCAGGGTGTTAGCTCAAATCCGTGTTTTCATAAGCTCACCAATGCATCAAACGCTATTGTTTAGGGCTATTATACTGCATGTCCGGCCCACCCGCAAGCGAAAAACGGCACAAAAAAGCAGGCGGCTGAAACGCACTTTTTGCGCTGGCCGCCCGCCTGTTTTCTCACTGATTCGCTTTCTTTTTTTTCACAGCCCGTCGGATCAGATAAACCACAACCCCAACCGGGATGGCGATCACGCAGGCGGTGATGACAAAACGCATGGGAATCAGGTCGTAAATCTGGTCGCCTAGGATCGTAAAGGCGATCACACGGGGCGCCAGCCCTAAGAGGGACATTAGAAGATAGAGCGGAAAAATCCGTGGCTTTGTAAATGCGCCGAAGAATAGGCTGGTAAAATCAATCGGGAAGGCAGGCACAAACCGGACGAGGAAGATAAAGCCCGGTTTATCCTGCAAATCAAGGTTTAATAACTTTTCACCGCCCTTCTTTTTGCGCAGGAGCTGTTCCACTCGGTTCCCACCGAGAAAACGGCCCAGCAGATAGGTGGTGAAAACCTCCAGCAGGATGCCGCCCATATTGATCAGGCAGGCCGTGGGCCAATCAAAGGCCATGCCGATGGACACGTAGATCAGGGAAGCGGGGATGACGAACAAAACGGATTTGACGAAATAGACGCCCAGAAGCATGAACACGGCCGCCGCAAAATTCGGTGCCAGATCCACCAGGGCGCGCATATCAATGTGCGTCAGCCGGTCGTAATTGAGGATAATGAGCAGCAGGATCATGAGCGCAACGCACACGCGCGCCGCAACGGAAAGGTTCTCCTTGGTTTTAGCAGTCATCAAAGCACTCTTCTCTCTCCGCAGGGGCGCTGCGGTGTTTTTGCCATACAAATATACTATTATACCGGGCAGCGGAGGAGAATGCAAGGATGAACGAAATGAAATCGTCAACACCGAATTAATCCCTCAGCCACTTTCAGTTGTTCTTTTATTCATGAAAATGTAGGGCCGGATATCCCCATAATGCAACCGCAGAGCCTTAATTTTTGGAACCGATTTCCTCTTTTTTGAATAGAATGCTTTCAGGAGGTGATGGGTTTATGCAAATTCACGTTGTACAATCCGGCCAGACGCTTTATGGCATTGCGAGGACTTATGGCATTTCCGTTGCTGATCTTTCAGCAGCGAATCAGATCAATCCGATTCAAACGTTGGTGATTGGCCAAGCGCTTGTGATTCCTATTACGGGTATGTATTATTTTGTGCAGCCGGGGGATACTCTTTACAAAATCGGCCGACGATTCGGCGTCAACCATTTAAGGCTTGCCCAAATGAATGCAATCAATCCAATCGATCCGCTGCAAATTGGTTTTCGCCTGTATATTCCGCCCGCGCCGAAAACGCCTGTGGAATCCAATGCCTATGTGGAGGCTGTAAACGGGCGCTTTACAGATGCAGCCACTTCTGCCGTGGTTGAGCATGCGCCTTTGCTTACTTATTTGGCCCCTTTCAGCTTTGAAGCGAGGCCTGACGGAAGCCTCGCCACGTTTGATGTTTCCCCGATCAAGGGCGCGTCAGCGGGCAGCGGGGCAGTGCTGATGATGGCGGTCACCAATCTTGAAAACGGGCAGTTCAGCGATGCGGTGGGCGAAGCGATCCTGAATGATACGTCCGTCCAGGATGTTTTGCTGGATCATATCATTGAGGCAGCAGGGGAATATGGCTTTCAGGATATTCATTTTGACTTTGAGTATCTGCGGCCGGAAGACAGGGAGCCTTATAACGCTTTTCTGAAAAAGGCGGCGCAACGGCTCCATGCGGAGCGGCTTTTAATATCCACTGCGCTGGCCCCCAAGACCAGCGCTTCCCAAACAGGCCAATGGTATACGGCGCATGACTATCGAGCCCACGGAGAAATTGTGGATTTTGTGGTGATTATGACTTATGAGTGGGGGTATAGTGCCGGGCCGCCTATGGCAGTATCGCCTATTGGGCCGGTGCGTCAGGTGTTGGAATACGCCAAAACAGAAATACCTGCCAATAAAATAATGATGGGCCAAAACCTCTATGGCTATGATTGGACGCTGCCCTTTGTGAAAGGCGGAGCCTATGCGCGCGCGATCAGCCCTCAAACCGCGATTTCCCTTGCCAGGGAAAATCATGCCTTTATCGAATATGACTATACGGCCCAGGCGCCCTTTTTCTATTACCGCGACGCCTCACAAAAACAGCATGTCGTCTGGTTTGAAGATGCAAGATCCATCCAGGCAAAGTTCGATTTGCTCAAGGAGCTGAGCCTGCGAGGCGTCAGCTATTGGAAACTGGGGTGGGATTTTCCGCAGAATTGGCTGTTGCTGGAGGACCGGTTCCAGATTATTAAAAAATAAGCGCCATCCAGTTCTATGGCAAAATGCTTTCGCTCCGAATGCCCGAATGTCAGGGCGTCCGGAGCGTTTTTTATATTTCGTTTGCGCCTGTCAGCGGCATTCAATCTCCTTGCCCAAATGAAAGGAATACAGAAGCGTTTGCCCTACGGGCAGGCCGATGCATTCCGCCAATGCCCTGCGGTAAACCGAGAGCTGTGCCCGGTAGCGCCCGGCAAGCGCCGCCTCATCGCTCACCCGGTCGGTTTTGTAATCGACGATAACAAGCCGCCCGTTCTCCACAAAAACGCAGTCCGCAATGCCCTGCACAAGCACCTGCTCGTTGGCGACTTCAGCCGGCAGCCCTTCGTCGCATTCGCCCGCCGGGAGGAAAAAGGTAAATTTATATTCCCGCAGCAGCGTTTCGCTTTGCAGCATCCGCCTTGCAAGTGCGCTCTGGAAGAAGGCGGAAACACGTTTTTGATCCACAGCCTTGCCCTCTGCTTCGGAGAGGAAGCCATGCTGCACAAGCCGCTCCACCTCCGCACCTGGGTTTTCATGCGCCCGATCGTAATCAGAGAACTGCATGAATTTGTGCAGCGCCGTGCCGCGTTCGGCAGGGGAAAGACCCTCTTTCTCCAAAAAGGAGGGGCGGGATACGCCGATCATAGAAAAGGAAAGCTCCCGTTCCCCCAATGAGGAGGCGGCGCGTTTTGCCACGCTGCGGGATAGGGCGGCATAAGGGTAAACATACGTTATCCGGCGGCGGATTTCTTCCTCCAGAGCCAGGTCGGGCGACAGCTCCTGTGTGGGGAGCGCTGCGGTTTCTTCTATTGCCGGCGGGGCGGGGCAAACGGATGTGCGCAGTGGGAAATCAGCCTCCAGAAGGGGAATTTCCCGCTCTGGGATGAGAGCGCGCAGGGCTGCGGCGTCCGGGTGGCGCAGGGCTGCGGCGAGCAGCCAATCCGCATAGCTTTTTGCACTGCGCACGGCGAAGGGCGAAACCGCCGCTTGCTCGCCAAGAGAGGCGGCGAGAGAGGATAGCTTTTGCGCCGGGTTCTTGATGGTCATCACAAGCAGCAGCTTTTCCCGCGCGCGAGTCAGGGCAACATATAAAACGCGCAGCTCTTCGCTGAGCTCGCTGCGCTCTGAGGCGAGGCGGACGGCTGTGTGCGGCAGGGTGGAAAAGAGCCGCAGCGTGCCCTCGTCTCGCCGCATCAGCCCTGCGCCGAGCTTTGCGTGCAGTAGCAGCCGCTGATTACGGCCGGATGGGTTGAACGCGCCTGCGCAGTTCGCCAGGATGCAGATAGGGAATTCAAGCCCCTTGCTCTTGTGGATGCTCATCACGCGCACCACGTCTGCTGATTCAGAAACGGCGGAGGCTGCGGAGAGCTGCGCCTGCTGCTCTTCCAGCCGATCAATGAAACGGATAAAGCCGGTCAATCCCTGATGGCCTGCCGCTTCATATTTCGCAGCGTAGGAGAGCAGCAGCTGGAGGTTGGCTGCGCGCTGCTGCGCGCCATCCATCGCCTGGATAAGGGCAGGGTAACCGGTTTCTTCATAGATACGGCGCAGGAGCGCTTCAGCCGGCAGCGTGGCGCTCAGCCGCCGCAGGAAGGAGAGCTGCGAAAGGAAGGCGGCGCATTTTTGGTTGCCCTGCTTTGCTGCCTGCGTCAGGCAGCGGTAGAGCGGCATGCGCCGCTGTGTTTCCCGCAGGGCCGCCGCTTCGTCCGGCGTGAATCCATAGATAGGGGAAAAGAGCACGCCGAGCACAGGCACATCCTGCAAGGGGTTATCTAGAATACGCAGCAGAGAGAGCATTGTGCGAATTTCTGTAGTATCAAAAAATCCGCCGGAAAGCTCCGCCCATGCGGGCACGCCGCAGCGCGCAAGCTCCTGCACATAGGTATTCGCCCGGCCCTTTACGCCGCGCAGCAGAATGCAGAAATCCTTTCGGCGAGCGGGGCGAGCCTTGCCGCCATCCTGTACGGTCAGCCCTTCGCGCAGCAGGCGATTGATGTGGGCGGCGATATAGCGCGCTTCATACACGGCGGCGCTATCGTCGCCCTTATCGCCTGCATCGAGCAGGTGGATTTCGCAATCCGGATCTTGGCGCTCAGGGTAGGGGGCGGCGGGTACGAGCGCTTCCTCCTGCGTATATTCCATCTCGCCGAGCTGCCTGCTCATGAGCTGGCGAAATAGGAAGTTTACCATCCCCGTCACGCCTTTGCGGGAGCGAAAATTGCGCCCGAGCGTGATGCGGGCGGGATAATTTCCGCGCACATAGGGCGGAAGCCTATCCCGCCGGTGCAGAAAGATTTCCGGCATCGCCTGGCGGAAACGGTAGATGCTCTGCTTTACATCCCCCACTAGGAAGAGGTTGCTTTCCTCGCGGGACAGCATGCGAAAGAGCAGATCCTGCGCCTCGTTGGTATCCTGGTATTCATCCACAAGGATTTCCTCATACCGGGCGGAAAGCTCCTGCGCGAGCGGGGAGCGGCAGAGTGTCCCGTCTTTTCGTTCCACGAGCAGGGAGAGCGCCATGTGCTCAATGTCGGAAAAATCGGCGGCATGCCTGCCCCGCTTGAGGCGTGTGAATTCCTCTGAAAAACGCAGGGTCAGATCAAAGAGCTGATTCAGCAGCGGGGCAAGATAGGCCATATCCTCCGCGTTTTCCGCCGCATTGGCGCAGAGCGATTCCTGCATTTTTTTAACCGTATCCTTCACGCGGTCGCGGCTCTCCTTCGCAGCGGCCTTGATGGGGGAATTTGCATATTCCCGCGGCGCGTTCGGCATGCGCACAAATGAAATGGCATTTAACGCGTCGCAGAGCGCATCCCATCCGCCGGTCAGGGCCGCTTGCACGCGGGCAAGGGCGTTAAGGTCGCTATCAAAGGCTGGGGCATATTTTTCACACAGGGCAGGCTCTGTTTCCAACAGGGCGCGCGCGCTTTGCGCCGTGTGTTGGGCAAATGCGAGCGCTTGCGCGAGATAGGCACGGATTTCCGCCATCCAAGGGTTTTCCTGCTCTGGAAGATCCGCCCGGCAAAGCGCGCGGGCGTGCTGGATCCATTCCTCCGGGAAAGGATAAGCCTGCGTATAGTCGTAAAGGCGGCTTACTGTTTCCGTCAATTCTGCGTCGTCTCGCCCCTTGCGCACCAGCTCCAAAAGCTCCGTAAAGGCGGGATCGCCTTTTTGATAAAACTCTTCCATCGCGATGTCCATCGCCTCGCTGCGTAGGAGCGTGAGTTCCCCCGCATCAAGAATTTTATAATCCGGCGCAAGGTCGAGCCGATGAAAATTTTCGCGCACGAGATCGTTACAGAAGCTGTCGATCGTGCAGATGGCGGCGCAGGGCAGCAGCATCTGCTGGCGCAATAGCCGCGCGTCGTCCGGCCTAGCGGCAAGCCGTGCGGAAAGCGCGGCGGAAATGCGCTCGCGCATCTCAGCCGCCGCGGCCTTTGTGAAGGTCACGACGAGCAGACGATCAGCATCGCATCCGTTTATCGGATCGAGCAGGCGCTGGACGACGCGCTCGACGAGCACCGCCGTTTTGCCGGAGCCTGCCGCCGCGCTGACAAGCAGCGTGCCGCCGCGCGCTTCAATCGCATTTTTTTGATCCGGCGTCCATTCGCGTTCAGCCATGGCGCGTTTCCTCCTTTTCCAGGCGTTCGAGCGACTGGGCGTGCGTTAGCTTTTCAATGGGCCGCACAGGCGCGCCCGGCTCATATCCGCACACGCTTTTATAGTCGCACCAGTCGCACACGCGGTCGTATCCTGCTCCAAAGCTTGGCACAGCGCCAATTTCGCCCCGATGTAGGCTTTCGCCCATTTCCGTTAAAATGCCGTCCATCTTTTTTTGCAGGCGGGAGAGCTGTGTGAGGTTGATGAGCGTGCCTTTCACGCCGCCGTCCTTTTCTCGGCGGACGGGGATAAAGATGCCTTTACCATCGTCCTCCATGCCGTCAATCACCAGGGAGTGGTCAAGCACCATCCCGCTCATGCGGCATGCTTTGGCGCGTGCCTTGTCAATTTCAGCCTGTGTCGCATTCCGCCCGAGCGTGGCGGGCGTGCTTTTCACCGGCATGTAGAGGATGCCTGCGGGGACAACCTCGCCATAGCGCTGCGCACCATTTTGCCACAGGCACATCAGATAGATCAGCATTTGCATATTGAGCCCATTGAGCACGTCGGAGAGCAAAAATTCCTTGCCGCCGGATTTATAATCGACCACACGCAGGTAAGCCTTTCCATCCCGCTCCATGCGGTCTACCCGGTCGATGGAGCCTTTGATTTGCAGTGTGCCGCCATCCGGCAAGGGGAGCGAGTAAGGAGCGACAAGCCCGTCTTTATCGATTCTCAGTTCAAAGTCAATGGGCTCGAAGCTGCTATGCAAAAATTCCGCGCACAGCCGGCCGACAACCTCTTCCAGCACCACGGAAAGCCTTGCAAACTGGTAGGAGAATCGCTTTGGCTTCTCCTGCGCGCCGCCCATTTTTTCCTCCAGGTAGGAGAGGAGAAGCGCTTCGATTTCCTCCGCGCGCTTTTTCGGCCCCATCTCATGGAGCGCCCGTGGCGAGTGCTCCCGCAGCAGCCGCTCAAGCACATCATGCACCGCAGTGCCGCTGCTCAAAGGGTCGAGCTTTGCAATCTTGCGCGGCCGCGCATTGAGGCCGTAGCGGCAAAAATATTGAAACCGGCATTTATGATATACCTCCACACGGGAAGCGGAGAGATAAAGCTGATCGCCAAATAGCCTACGGGAATTTTCGGGGTTTTCAAAACGCGCAGGCGTATGGCAGGCGGCGCGGCCAACCCCGGCAAGCCTGCCGGCATAATCCGGGCGAGAGGCAAAATAGCGCTTGAGCGCGGCGGAGAGCGGATCGCTCTTTCCCCATCGGGAGGCGGTGAGTAAAAAGGCGGGCGATTCTCCCTCCACGCGGGCAAGCGCATCCTCTTCGTCCGCATCGAAGCGGATACAATGTGGAAATAGCCGATTGAGCTCTGACACGATGACGGAACCGGTTTGGGAGCCTCCTTCTCCATTCGACCGCGTATGGCAGACATAGAGCCGCTCCCGCGCGGCGGACAGCGATTGATAGGCGAGCAGACGCTCCTCTACGGCCTGCTGGTCGTATGGATCCGTCATCTCCAGGCCAAGCTCGATGAGCCTGCGGCGCTCCGCATCCGAAAAAACGCCGCTGGAGGCGGGGGTACGTGGAAATTCCCCTTCGTTTGCACCCAATAGAAAAACGATGCGCGGAGAGGATGCACGCATTCGGTCAGCGCTGCCAAGGGGAATTTCATCGAGCCCCTGCGGAATCGTGCCGATTTCTTGTGAGGAGAGCACCGCGTCAAACAGCTGTGCAAAACGTGAGAGAGGCATGGGGTGCCCTTCCAGCGCAATAGCGCACTGGCTGAGCAGCGCCATCAGCAGATCCCAAATCCGGCCCTGCTCCAGGGCAAGGGCTTCTTCTCCAGCACTGCTGAGGGATTGGGCAAAGGCGCGCAGATGCCTTGCAGCGTTTGTTTCCTCCAAAAAAGCGTATGCGGCATGGGCAATCTGTGCGCCATCCACTCCCTGGCAAGCATCCCGCAGGTGAACGAGCGGTTGGGTGGCGCGCTCGCGCAAGCCGTTTAAGCACGCGAGCTTTTGCCGGTCCTGCTCCTGAAAAACGTTCCCATAGCCTTCGGGGTGCTGGGTAAAAGCGCTTAGCAGGCGGGAGCCGCTTATATTCCATTCGATCATATAATTTTCCAACTCTGAAATTTCTTCTAGAGCAAAATCTGTTAGCCCTGTTTTCAGATAGCGCAGCACAGGCTCTGTGCCGAAGCTCTGCGCCGCCTCCATCCCTGCGCGGACAAAGGCGATCAGTGGCTGGGAATCAATCGGCTGGCGGCTATCCTCAAACGCGGGCACGCCATAGCGGCGCAGGGCAGCTGTCATCTCCTCCCGGTAAGCATCTGCATCACGGGCGATAATCGCCATATCCCGGCAGCGAAGGCCTTCTTCCCGGATCAGGCGCTTTGCCGTGCGCGCCACAAAATCACACTGCGCGGCTTTGTCCTGCGCCGTACATAGAAATAGATCCTCTGTTTCATCGGGAAACGGGCCTGCTTCCGGATGAAACACCGTCTGCTCCAGATAACCGAGCGCCTTTGAGCGGAACCGGCGTTGCTCGGCCAATATGACTGGAGCAGCCACCGGCACATTCTGCTGTTTAGCCAGGCTGATCACACGCCGCGCGGTGCGCTGGACAGGGGAGAAAAGCCCCATCCCGCTTTGTGTATCCGCCAAAGTATCCGTGCAGAGCGTTAGATACACCTCCTGTGCCTGCGCGAGGATGCGCGAGAGAATCCGCTGTTCCTGCACGGTAAAGCTTTTAAACGCATCAATTGCCACAATGCGGCCGTGGAAAAACGGGTGGTCAAGCAGCGTGTCGTTTAGGCGGGTCAGGTCATCCTGATCATCGATAAAAGAGCGGGCAACCAGCGTATCATAGAGATCGAGGATCAGGGCGAGCTCGCGCGATTTGCGCCGCAGGACGCTGTCTGGCAGCTTGTCTGCTGCGGCCTGAAGCTCTGCCGGCGTCACAGCGCATTGGCGGCATTCCGCCACGAGGTCTAAAAGCTTGGCGGCGAGCGCGGGGCTTTCCCTGTGTTTGAAATAGATGTCCAAATGCTCCTGCGCCGCTTCGAGCGCAAGGCTCATCAGGAGCATTCGGCCGCCGTCGTCAATATGAGTGCCGCTCACGCCGCCATACACACGAAACACAGCGTCCACCAGGCGTGAAAAACTCAAAATCTCTACCCGCTGTGCATCTCGCGGGCCGAGCAGCTCCAGCATGGAACGTTCGCTCTCAAAGGAAAATTGTTCCGGCACGAGCAGGATCATATCGCGTGCTCCCTGCTTTGCCAGATCGCGAAGCAGGGAGCGGATATATTGTGTTTTACCGCTGCCGGAGCGGCCGAGGATTAAATGGAGCATAAGCGCCCTCCGTTTTTGATTTTCTCTGCTGTAGCAATCAGCAGTGGACAGATAAAGTTTAACCTTCTGCGAAAAAAAGGCGCTGCTGCGCAGGCATTTTTCTGACGCTGTCAACTTTGCTTCAAGCTTATTATAGCATGCCGGGCAAGGAGATCCAATGCTTCCAAGTTTCAAAGCTTGAAACTTTGCGATCCGTTTGAAGCTATTTTACCATAACGCATATAGGCTAACCTCTCCGAAAAATGACGTTGCCGTTTCGCGGCAGGAGGCGTTTCACGCCGACAGGCATTTTTCCAATGCTTCAAACGATCCGTTTGAAGCTATTTTACCATATGCAATCTTTTAAACAAACCATTGCACGTAATAAAACACTATGTTACAATGCAAAAGAGATAAAATTTTCATATGCTATCCGCTAATTTTATCATAATATTCCAAGGAGGAATCGAACTGTATGGTATATGATGTGGCCGTGATCGGCGCAGGCGTATCCGGTGCGTTGATTGCGCGGGAGCTGAGCCGATATGACCTGAAAATTGCCTTGCTGGAGAAAAATAACGATGTAGCAACGGAAACCTCCAAGGCCAACAGCGCCATTGTTCATGCGGGCTACGATGCAAAGGAGGGCACTCTAAAGGCAAAGCTCAATGTGCGCGGCGCCAAAATGATGGGCTCCCTATGCGCGGATTTGTCCGTTCCCTTTCAGAATATTGGGTCCCTTGTGCTCGCCTTTAGCGAGGAGGAAATGGAAACGCTGCGTGGGCTATTAGAGCGCGGTCAGCATAACCATGTGCCGAAGCTGGAGATCATCAGCCAAGCGCGGCTGCATGAGATGGAGCCGAACGTATCCAAGCGGGCGCGTGGGGCGCTTTGGGCGCCGACCGCCGCAATCGTCTGCCCTTATGAGCTGACGATTGCAGCAGTGGAGAATGCGGTAGAAAACGGCGTCGATTTTTACCGCAACTGCGAAGCGGAGCGAATCGTGTTCCGGGAAGAGCTGTTTTCGATCGGAACGCCGCATGATACGCTTTTTGCCCGCTATATTGTGAATGCCGCCGGCGTGCATGCAGACGAGGTGGCCGAGATGATCGGGGACCGCACCTTCCGCATCACGCCGCGGCGCGGTGAGTATCTGGTGCTCGATAAGAATATGGGCACGCTTGTGTCGCATGTGATTTTCCAATGCCCCACCAAGATGGGCAAGGGCGTGCTGGTTTCCCCCACAGTGGATGGAAATTTGCTCACAGGGCCGAACGCTGTGGATGTAGAGGATAAATTTGATGCATCCACCACATCAAAGGGGCTCCAGGATGTGCAGGAATATGTGCGCTATTCAATCCCTACGATGACGATGGGCGATGTAATTACTTCATTTGCGGGCCTGCGTGCGCACGGCGACCGGGGTGATTTTATCATCGGCCCAAGCGAGGCGAATGCCCGCTTCATCCATGTGGCGGGTATTGAATCGCCGGGGTTGACAGCCTCTCCCGCCACGGCGGAATATGTTGTGGAGCTCCTGCGGGAGCAGGGGCTTTTGCTTACGGAGAGCCAATCCTTTTCGCCAGTGCGCAAGGGTCCCGTCCGGTTTCATCAGCTCACCCGCACGCAGCAAAGGGAGCTTATTGCAAAGGACCCAGCCTATGGGCATATCATTTGCCGTTGTGAAACCGTTACAGAGGGTGAAATCCGCGATGCGATCCGCGCGCCCGCCGGCGCGCGCGATGTGGATGGCGTCAAGCGGCGCACCCGTGCGGGCATGGGCCGCTGCCAGGGAGGCTTCTGCGGCGCGAAGGTGCTGGAAATCCTTTCGCGCGAGCTGGGCATCCCGGAGGAAGAAGTGACCAAGTTCGGCGGCAAGTCGAATATCCTATATGAAAAAACAAAGTAACCGGCTTAGCCGCGATTGGGAAAGGATGAACCCTACATATGTTGCAATATGATCTTGCAGTGATCGGCGGAGGTCCCGCCGGCATGGCGGCGGCTCTGCGCGCAAGGGAATGCGGCGTGGAGCGCATCGTTATTTTTGAGCGCGCCGAGCGTCTAGGCGGTATTCTGGAGCAGTGCATCCACACGGGCTTCGGCCTGCATTATTTTAAGGAGGAGCTGTCCGGGCCGGAATACGCCCAGCGGTTTATCGATGAGGTGGAGCAAAGCGAAATTGATGTGCTGACCGACACCATGGTGATCGATCTCTCCACCAACAATGTGGTCACGGCCATCAGCCGGAGTGAGGGGCTCATTGAGGTCGACGCGACGGCGGTGATCCTCGCCATGGGCTGCCGGGAGAGGCCGCGCGGTGCGCTGAATATCGCGGGCACGCGCCCGGCCGGTGTGATGACGGCCGGCACAGCGCAGCGCTATGTCAACATCGACGGCCACCTCCCAGGGCACGAAGTGGTTATTTTAGGCTCTGGCGATATCGGCCTGATTATGGCGCGGCGCATGACGCTGGAGGGCGCGCATGTAAAAATGGTGTGCGAATTGCAGCCCTATTCGAGCGGGCTGAAGCGCAATATTGTGCAGTGCCTGGAGGATTTTGATATCCCACTGCGCCTTTCCTGCACGGTAGTCAAGGTGCACGGGCAGGAGCGCGTGGAGGGCGTAACGGTGGCAAAGGTCGATCAAAACCGCCGCCCGGTGCCGGGCACGGAGGAATTCATCCCATGCGACACGCTGCTTTTATCTGTAGGCCTGATTCCAGAAAATGAATTGTCCCGCAACGTGGGAATTAAGATGGATAAGATTACACGCGGGCCGGTGGTGGATGAATCGCGCGAAACCAGCCGGGAGGGTGTGTTTGCCTGCGGGAATGTGTTGCAGGTGCACGACCTGGTGGATTATGTGACGAAGGAGAGCCAGACGGCTGGCGAGGGTGCGGCCCGGTACATTCTCAACCAGAAGGATTATAACACCGCCTACGTTCGCACAAGGGGCATCAACGGCGTGCGGTATGTTGTGCCACAGAAGGTCAACCTTAACGCGGGGCGAGATGTAAAGCTCTATTTCCGCGTCGGCGACGTTTATCGCGATGCGACAATCCGTGTCACCTGTGATGGCCAGGCGCTCTATACCCGCAAGAAGAGCCAGCTTACGCCGGGCGAGATGGAGCATGTGACGATTCGCAGCGATGTGCTAAGCTCCCTGCGTGAGAGAAGCGAAGTCCTTATCCAAATTGAGTGTTGAACCGGGCAGAGCAATATGGTATGATAATTCGGATTTGCGGAGGTTATGTGAAAGGAAGGATCCCTTATGGTGAAAACTTTGACCTGCGTCGCCTGCCCAATCGGGTGCGCGCTTTCCGCGCAGATCGAGGCGGGGGAGGTCACCGGCGTGAGCGGGAATGCCTGCAAGCGCGGTGAAGCTTACGCGAAAACGGAATGCATCGCCCCCGTGCGCAGCCTGACAACGACAGTGCGCGTAAACGGCGGGGCATATCCGCTTGTCAGCGTCAAAAGCGCCGCCCCTCTCCCGAAAGAGAAGCTGTTCGACTGCATGGCGGCCATCAACGAAGCACGGATCGACGCGCCGGTGGAAATTGGCGACGTTGTGATCCCAAATATTTTGGGCACGGGCGTGGATATCATTGCAACCAATAAACTCTCGAGAGGAGCTACAACATAACATGGCAAATGAGGATCTCATCAAGCGCGCCGCAGCGGTCGTACCGTCTGATCGGCAGCTGAAGTGGCAGGAGATGGAATTTTATGCCTTTGCGCACTTTGGCATTAACACCTTCAGCGGGAAAAATGGGCACGAGTGGGGCGTGGGCTCAGAGGATCCCAAGCTCTTCAATCCCACGGATTTTGACGCGGATCAATGGGTCGCGGCAATCAAATCCGCCGGGATGACCGGCCTGCTGCTCACGGCAAAGCATCACGACGGCTTTTGCCTCTGGCCGAGCGAATTCACCGATCACTGCGTGAAAAACAGCCCGTGGCGCGGCGGGAAGGGCGACGTGGTGCGCGAAGTATCCGATGCGTGCAGGCGCGGCGGGATCAAATTCGGCGTTTACCTATCCCCTTGGGATAGGCATGAGAAGGCTTATGGCACTGGCAAAGCCTATGACGATTATTACTGCAACCAGCTACATGAACTGCTGACGAACTACGGTGAGCTGTTCTGCGTGTGGTTCGACGGCGCGTGCGGCGAGGGGCCGAACGGCAAAAAGCAAGTGTATGACTGGGAGCGCTATTACGCGCTCATCCGCGAGTTGCAGCCTGAGGCGGTCATTAGCGTGTGCGGGCCTGATGTACGCTGGTGCGGCAATGAAGCGGGTAAGTGCCGCGAATCCGAATGGAGCGTTGTGCCCTCCACGCTGATGGACGTGGAACGCATCGCGGCGGATTCCCAGCAGGAGGACGACTCGAATTTTGCAAAAAAAGACTCTACGGACAGTGACCTCGGCAGCCGTGAGGCAATCGCTGGCGCAAAGAAGCTCATTTGGTTCCCTGCGGAAGTGGATACCTCGATTCGTCCGGGCTGGTTTTATCATAAAAACCAGGATCGGAAGGTGCGTTCCCTGAAAAAACTGTTGAAGATTTATTACAACTCCGTGGGAGCGAACGCGACCCTTCTGCTCAATATCCCGCCGGATCAACGCGGCCGCTTTGCAGACCCGGATGTGAAACGGCTGCGGGAAATAGGCGATGCGCTGCGCAGCGCCTTCCGTGAGAATCTTGCTGCGAATGCAAAGGCCTCGGCCTCTTCTGAAGCGGATGAGGCGCACGCCGCGCAGAAGGCCCTGAGCACGGATAAGGATGAATACTGGCGCGCGGTTGACGATGCAGAACAGGCGGAGATGATCGTGGATCTCGGCAGGCCCGTGACCTTTTCCAAGGTTGTGCTGGGAGAATATCTGCCCTGCGGGCAGCATATTGAGCGATTCACCGTTTCTATAGAAAAACATGGCAAGTGGAAAAAGGTATATGCGGCGACGGTGGTCGGCCATAAACGCATCTGCCTGCTGAAAAAGACAACGGCTCAGCGCATTAAGATCACGATCGACGAATGCAGAACATTTCCAACCCTGCGCAAGCTGGAGGTTTATTGAGCGGATTGTAAAAAATGTGATTTATATTATCAGAAACCGCCTTATGCTGATTGCAAGCATAAGGCGGTTTCTTCGTATGCGGGCGGGTAAGTCCAGATATTTTTCTATCCTTCCCAGGCAATCAGCGCCGCGCCCAGTGCCCCACAAATCTGCGGCTCTTCCGGCAGAATAAGCGGTTCGCCGATTTTTTCTTCAATCGCCCGGCGCACGCCTTCGTTTTTTGCCACGCCCCCGGTCATCATATAAGAGCCCGTCGCCTTTGTCCGCGCGAGCAGCGCGCTGATCTTAGTGGCAACGGATTGATGGAGCCCGTGCACAATATCCGCCGTGCGCTTATTTTGCGCGATCAGGGAGACCACCTCTGATTCTGCAAAAACGGTGCACATGCTGGAGATCGTAACTGTTTCCTTCCACCCGCGATCCATTTCGCCCATGCGGGATACATCCAACTCCAGCGTGCGCGCCATCATGTCGAGGAAGCGCCCCGTCCCAGCCGCACACTTATCGTTCATCACGAAATCTGTCACGCGCCCCGTTTCGTCGAGGCGGATTACCTTGCTATCCTGCCCGCCGATATCAATCACGGTGCGTACCTGCGGATTGAGGAAAAAGGCGCCTTTTGCGTGGCAGGTAATCTCCGTCACGCCCTGCCCGCCGGCCCCAATGTGGGAGCGGCCATAGCCGGTTGCAACGGTGCAGGCGATCTCCTCTTTTCTTCTGCCGGCCTGTTGGAGAGCGACCGCGAGCGCTTTCTGCGCGCTCTCCCCGGCACGTGCGCCGGTTGGAATAACGGAATAGGCGATGATATGCTTGTCGGCGTTAAGCAGCACGGCGTTTGTTGAGGTGGAGCCGCTGTCGATGCCGGCAAAAATCGCGTTTTGATTCATATTGGCCGTTTCTCCTTCCCTTTTTTGAAGGCTTGTGTTTGGCAGCGTTTCTAGAAATGCTTCGATGCGCGTTGTCAACTGGCCTGGTGCCGGCGGGGTATAGTCGGTTTCTATTTTGGTCATCGGGATTTGGCCCTGCTTCAGGCGGCTGTATTCATAGTCATAATAATCACAGAATTTTACCGTGTGGTAAATCACGCCGCGCAGGCGGGGGCTTTCCGTGAGGCGCCTGCGTCCGGTAGGATCTGTCATGCGCATGCAGGGCGTTTGGCCCAAAAGGGCGGAGGCATATGCCTCCCATAGGTTGTCCGGCATCCAATCGGCCGGGAGAGAAACGCTGCGTTTGCCCGTGCAGGTGTCGTTTTGCACAGGTAGGGAGACGCAGTTCTGCAATGCCTCCAGCAAGGCTTGCGAGGCACGTGCTCCGAGCAGGCTGAGATAGGGCCGTGCGGGCGGGGCGGGCAGAGGGGCGAAGGCTGCCTGAAACCGTGCGGCGGAGAAGGCGCGCCCACTGTATGCGGCATAGGCGTTCGCCAGCCGCTTCAGCTCCAGCGCAAACCGTTTGCGTGCACAGGCGGTATCGCAGCGCGGAAGATCGAGCAAATAAAGAAAAGGGGAATCTCCTTTTTCTTGTAAAATATCATACACACGGCGGATCGAATCACAGCAATTAACAAGGATTAGTTCCCCCGTGCCGTTTTGCAGGCAGTCCTCCAGCAGTGCACGGCTAAAGGCGCAGAGATTTTGATGGGAAGCGCCGTCGGCCAACTCAAAGCCGCTCACCAAAGGCTCCCGCCGGATGCACTCCGCTCCAAAGCCTGCAAAGAGCTCAATGGGCGTGTATTTGCAGATATAGTGGATCATCGCGCGCGTCTCCTCTCCTCCAATAGCTCCAGGAAAGCCTCCAATCGGGTGCGCATTTGGCCATCGTTGATGTTGCGGCGGTCGCAGCCATCCCCATCGAGGGTAAGCATGGGGATGCCCTCCTGTTCCAGTCTGTCCCTCACGAGCCCGGCACCGCCGATGGTGTTTTTACAGCCCCAATGGCAGAAGAAAACCACGCCGTTAGCGTGCAGCTTTAGGGCCATTTCAGCAATTTTGTCCGCACGGCGGCTCATCGGGCCGTTGAAGGTGTTGCCCAGAAGGCGGCGTGCCATGGATTCATAAGGGTGCTCCGGATCCGGCTCAAAAAGCGCATCAAAGCTCATATCAGAGCACAAAAGCTGGTTTTCTTCACTGAAATTGAGGATCGTGCGCAGGGAGTTTTGCCAGTATGGCAGGGAATGCACCCAGAGGATGCGGTTGCCGCCTTGGAAGACCGGCGCGTTTTTTGCGTCCTCACACAGCTGCTCAAAATACTGTTCAATCTCAGGCTTACCCAGCAGGATGTGCGTTGCAAAGAGCGTATACATTTCGGAAGTCATCTCATTGGGCAGATACCGGTCGGCCAGCAGGTCGTAGTAGCTCCGGCAGGCCTGCATAGAGCGCTGCTCGCAAGCGAGCACGGCCCGAAGGGCATCCTCGCTGAAACGCTCGTGCATGGCTTCCTCAGTGAAGCGGGCGAGCTCCCGCAGCTGATCCGCCACATATTGCACCGCATCTGCATCGTCTGCACAGGGAGTGTCTACGGTGAAGTGGGGCACGCCGTAGTGAGCTGCGATTCGGCGGAAGGTGTTGGTGTTTGCATCACACGCCAAGGTGGTGTTGGCAATCAGGCGTGGCTTTGGCAACACGCCTGAAAGCGCGATCCCGGTTAGGATTTTGTGGTAGGAGCAGAGCGTATCCGGCACGCCCTTCTGCCGGGCGTATTCGATAAAATATTGCTCGCTGCCCGCGCCGGAGAAGTAGCAGGAGAGCCCTTCCGCAATTTGTGGCTCGATGCGCATGGCATGGAGGATTTCACAGGGCAAAAAAAGATTGACAATTGCCGAGCGCTCCGGGTGCGCCAGCGGATGGAGCACTGCATCCATGCATACTGGGGAGATAAAAGCGCGGGCCGTCGTCAATTTACGAGAGGGGAAATGTTTGGCCTGGAAGTTGGAGGCATAAAACGCAGCCTCCAGGAGCCGGCGGGCACGATCGGGGCTTTTTGCTGCTGCCTTGCCCACAAGCGCGCCGAAGGTTTCAATCATTGGATTCATATGAATCGGTTTCCTTTCAGAGCGTCCACACGTTGGGGTTCGTGGTGGAAACGCCGAGTGCGCCCGCGTTCAGGGCGCTGATAACGTCTTCCTTTTGCGTAATTAGCCCGCCCGCAATCAAAGGCGTTTCCAGCTCGCTGCTGAGCTCACGCAGGATTTTTGGCATGATGCCGGGCATGATTTCCAACGCCTCGGGGGAGAGCAGCCCGGTTGTTTTCGCAGCGGTACGCATGGAAAGGGAATCGATGATGAATAGCCTCTGGATCGCAGAAAGGCCGAGCTCCTTAGCGATTTTGATCTGGCTGCTTTTGGTGGAGATGATGCCGGTAGGATGCACTTTTTCCGCAATATAGCGCAGCGAAACCGCATCGCGGGAAAAGCCCTCGATTAAATCCACGTGGACATAAATATCCTTCCCACAGCGGTTGGCGCGCTCAACGATTTCCTGCAAATTGAATATATTGCCGCACAGCAGGAAGATGATTTCACTCGGGCTTGCAAGCGCTGCCTCCAGCGCGTTGGTATCCTTCACCGCGGCGATGACCGGGCTGCGCGCGAGCTTATCATAGAGCTTTTGTTCCATATCCATCCCATCCCTTTCCATTCCATTGAGGGGACAATAAAAATCTATTGGTATTATAGCATTGGTGTGTGGAAAAGAAAACCACTGATGAAAAACAGTTTGACCCTATAAGCGGGAAAAAGGCCTTTTTTGTTGTTTTTATATGGAACGTGTAAAACAGAATTAATATTTTGTGGATAAATGATAGATAAAAAGTGAATTCTGTGCCTGTGAACTATTGCCTGAACCTTTTTTTTCTGATATAATAGCTTTACACATTTTGTTTAAAGCATTGAAAAATGCCTGTGGGCCCAAAGTGCCTCCTGCCACACATCGGCAACGCCATTTTTGCAAAGGGGAGCTTTGTGCGTAAAATCATGTATCATAGCTTTAAATTTGTGGCAAGCTATTATTTGGAAAATCGCTTTTTGTTTTGGCAGAGAAGCAGCGCCGCGGTTACCGGGGGGTAGAGTTTTGCGGCGCGGCTTTGATGATATGTTTCACCTGCGCGGCCGATGGCTTCGCGGAGTGAAACAGGGAAAACAGAAAAATATAGGAGGCAGTCAATTCTATGAAAGAGCACAAGAATGCTGCAAGACTCATGGCCGCTCTGATGACGTTGACCTTGCTGTGTGCAACGCTGTTTGCAGTGCCGGCTCAGGCAGCAGATGAGTCTCAGGCACAGGCGCCGCAGGCGACTCCTGCCGCAAGCCAGTATGAGGAAGCGCTGGTCAATGCGCAGGATTTGCTGGAGCAAGGGGCACAGGCGCTCAACGGCAGTGAAAAAGCTGCGAAGAAGAGCGGCTTTGGCGTATCGAAAGATCCGCAGACAGGCATCTCCCAGATCGTTATGTATGTGGGCAACGCGGAAGTTCCGATGGGGCTGTTTTATGACCCCGCGCAGGAGATTTTCTACGGCGCGAACAATGCCGGCCTTTTGGGGATCGGCTTTGATTTCGATGTTGCACAGAAAATTTTCTATACGCCGATCAATCCCTGGCAGCGCAATTTCGGCTTCTGCGAGCTGTATGATGCAGCCGCGCCGTTTACCGGCATGTTCTACAACACCGTCCGCTTTAAGTTTGATTATGCGGGCAAAAATTGGTTGATTCAGGTTTGGAAGGGCCAGTATGGCATCACCACAGGCGGCGAGCTCGGTGTTTATAACAAAACCACCAACCGCGAAACAGAATTTTACGACTGCGCCTCTGATGAGGATATGCTGAACATGGGCTTCACCCTCTCTAAGAAGGATGTCGGGGAGCTTTTCACCAGGAAAATGCAAAAGCATTGGTGGCAGACGGGCTTTGTCGTATTGATGGCCACGCCGCCGTCGGCGCTGACGATGTCCTGCAAAATTGATATGAAGGATGCCGCCATGCTGAAAGCATTTGAGCAATCCATGATTGAGCAGGGCTTTAAGAAGGGCAATGGCACAACGGATGGCACTTATTCCATCAGTGGCCTGCGCGTCACCTTTACTTGGGGCGCGAAGGTTCAGGCAGAGGTGAAGGATGCCGCCAACGATGCGCAGACGACAGATGACATTCAGGTTACCGTAACGCCAACAGAGGCGCCGGCAACCAAGGCTCCGGTTGAAAAGGTGAATCCTACGGCGGAGCAGGGGCTTGCCCAGCCGGAGGATCCCAATATGGCAGAGAATGCTGAAATCCCGGAGACTGGCGACAGCGGTGTGATCGCACTCGGCGTGCTTGCCGGTGGCAGTATGCTTGCGATTGGCGCGGCGGTTCTTCTGAAAAAGAGGAAAAACAGTGAAGTATAAGTTTGAAAGACCTCTCTTTTAAACTGTGATTTCTGCTTTTCGATCATAAATGACGCCCGGAAGTTTGGTTGCGCCAAAACGCACAATTCTGCGGCCGGGAGTAAAAAAAGAAACGATCATAAGCATGGATTATCTATACGTTTCACGGCGATTGAGCAATCAGGCAGGCGGAGGAAACCCTCTCCGCCTGCTATTTTTTGTAAAATAAAAAATGGCCTGGGCAAAATGCCGGATATAGTGAGCGGGAAACCGCGAAGCGGTTGAAAAATTTGAGGTGATACGTGTGTGGAAGAACGGATGGATTGTGTTTTTGCTCCTCCTGTTGCTTCTGTGCTGTATGGCAATATGCATATGCTTGCAGCCCCTTCTGCGCAGATGGTTTGGCCGGAGAGGGATTGGCACGTTTGCGAATGAAGCAGAGTGGCGCGATGCTGTGGGGCGCAAAGCAGAGGCAATGCTGCGCCATATGCCGGCTTTTCCGGAAGAGGATACGCTTACCTTTCGCATTGCGATGCGGCGCAGCGGTGTGGATGCACAAAGGCTTGTGCGTGTGCGCGCGGCAAAGCTTTTACTGGCGGCAGGGCTTGCGAAAGACCAAGCTCCGGGTTTGTTTTCGGCTGGGCGGGCTTATGCGGAATCCCTCCTGCTGCCTGACGGCAGATGGAAAATCCCCATGGATCACACGGAAGATGCCCTTCTTGCCTATGCGGTGCTTTCGTATCCGGGCATAGAGCTTGAGCATATCCGCCCGGCCATGGAACAAACAGCGCATCTTTTACAATCGCTCGCGGGGGAATCGGATACAATTCCGGCAAATCCGGATGCCCCTGACCTGCGCTTTGCCAGGACGATTGGAGATGTTTGCCCATTTTTAGCCGCTTATGCGGCAGCCTATGGGGAACCGTTTTATCTGAATCTTGCCATGCGTCAGCTCAATGAATACCTGCTCGATGGTATGCACCCGGTGAAGGGGCTGCCGGCGGAAGGGTTTGACCGAGGCAGCGGGCTTCCCATTGGATCATTTGGGTGGAGCAAAGCCTGTGCGGCACTGGCTTTTGGAATGATGGAAACGGCCCGATACCTTCCCAGCTCGGATTCCCGCAGCGTGAAATTGGCGGTTCACGGCTGTCTCTTGGCGGATCGTCTATGCGCTCTGTGTGGGAGGGATGGGGCCTTCCCACGTTTGCCCGCTACCTCCTTGCCTGATACGGAGGCCGGGGCGATTCTTACCGTGTTTGTGTGGGATATCTATCAAAAAACTGAAAATAAGTCCTATTTGGATTGCGTAAAAAGAGCAATGGAAAACTTGAGAAAGTGTACGCGGAAAAACGGGCTGGTGGATTTTGCGCAGCCAGAATCCCTGCGCCCGGGTTTTTATCGGGAAAGGGAGATTCCTACTGCTGGAGCCCTTGCAGCGGCGTTTTATGCTGCTATCAAAACGATTCAAGCAGAGAAGAAAGAGCTGGATGGAGCGGTGAAGGAATAGGGCCGTCTTACCCGCTTGATAAAAAACGGCGTTATTTTTGGGAAAAGGAGCCCAGGAATCTGGTCCATTCAGCTTTTTCATGTGTTCTTGTTTGGAAAAGAGCAGGATGGTGTGAGGGTTTGGCTCATGCGGCAAATTTGGCTTGTTTTCGACCCCATAACGCGGTATACTGAAGAAAAGAGAAACAGGAAAGGAGCGTGTTTATGCAGGAATCATCGCCGGATCTGCGGCTGGCGGTTCTCATCGACGCAGATAATGTACCCTATGCAAATGTGAAGGCAATGCTTGCGGAGATTGCACGTTATGGCACGCCGACAATTAAACGAATCTATGGGGATTGGACACAGCCGACGCTTTCTGGCTGGAAAAAGGTGCTGCTGGAGAATGCCGTGACCCCCATACAGCAATATAGTTATACAACAGGAAAGAATTCGACGGATTCCGCTATGATTATCGACGCGATGGACATTCTCTATACCAACCGTGTGGATGGCTTTTGCTTGGTATCGAGCGACTGCGATTTTACGAGGCTTGCTACCCGTCTGCGCGAAGCGGGCAAGCTGGTGATTGGAATTGGCGAACAAAAAACGCCAACACCGTTTATCTCAGCCTGCGACCGGTTTATTTATCTTGAGATTTTATCTGATGATAAAAAGAAAAAACAGCGTTCTATGAAAGCAAGGGGAAGCCAGCCGGCGCTCGAAGAGCCTGGAATTGGAATGCCGGCAGCCGCCGTGCGGCAGAAGGGGAATAGGCTGCCGCAGGAAGTATCCGAAATGATTATCGTTTCAGTCAATGATTTAGCGGATGAAAATGGTTGGGCATTCTTAGGGGATGTCGGCAACCTCCTTTTAAAGAAGCAGCCCTCGTTTGACAGCCGCAATTATGGCTATCAGAAGCTGTCGCAGCTTATCCAGGCGATGGACCGCTTTGAAATTGAGCCGCGCGACACGGCAAATGCCCATGTAAAGCATATTTTTATTCGTGAAAAAGCGTCGTGAATCGGCAAACTGTTTCAGCAGTGTGCCGTTCATATATAGTTCATATTTTTATGCTAAATTTTTGACCAAAGCATGATGAATTTGAAAGGGAAAGGAAGTGTTGGAATGATTGCAATTATGGAAGTGGTTTTAGGCCTGCTTAGCGGGATTTCCGATCCAATTGCCAAGGCGTTTGGCGAATGGATGCAGTCCATCGTTGCCAAGATTTTTGGCTAAGCCGTGTACAGAAAATCGCCCATGGAACAAGCTTGTTCCATGGGCGATTTTCTGTGTAAAAAGGAGGCTTTTAGCCGGCTGATGCGATTTTTTCCCGGATCGCGGAGCCGAGCTCTTTCAGCTCCTCGCGGGATAGTCCGGCAGTGGGGATCGGCGGCAATACTGTGAGCGTCACGTTTGCGGGTTTGATCCACATATGATTGGCCTCCATCACCTTATAAGTGCCGCTGATGCGCACAGGGATGAGCGGCGCCTTTGCTTTTTCCGCCATTTTAAAGGCTCCGCTTTTAAAATCCCCCATCTGATCACTGCGGCTTCGCGTGCCCTCTGGAAAGATTGTGATCGAATAGCCTTTTTTCAGCAATTCCGTGCCCTCCCGCAGGGAGTTCATTGCGCTGCGCGCATTTTCACGGTCCAGAAAAATACAGCCGAGATAACGCATCCATGTGCGGATCATAGGGATTTTCTCCGCTTCTTTTTTGGCAATTAGGCCATGCGGCCGATCCAGATAACCGAGCAGTGTGGGAATATCAAACAGGCCTTGATGATTGCTGACGAAAACCGCCGCGCCCTCTGGGATGTTTTCCAACCCCTGAACAGTTACCTTCACACCGGCGAGTTTTAAAAGCCGGCGGGACCATTTTTGAACCGCTTCTGTCACGATTGCATCCCGCTCCTCGATTTTACCGGCCTGCGTGAGCTTTTTCATGCGGTGCGTTTTTGGCAGGACTGCGAGCAGATAGCCCCAAAAATAGATAAACCAGATGATTGTACGCATAAAATGGATTCTCCCTTGTCGCTTGTTGCTCTTAATCATAGCACCCCGATCCGTAAAAAACAAGGGAAAGCAGCAGAAATATATCATTCTAAAGGAAGGCAACAGAAAAAACGCATAGTATGGCCCAAGCTTGGGCTTGGACCATACCGGGCTGCGGTGCAACGGACGAGCCGTGTTCAAGAAAACACCCCTTTCCCTGTAGCGGCATATATTGGAGGGAAAGAGGTGATCATTTGAAATTCAAGTTTATTCTGTCGATTTGTTTCGGCGGACTGTGGCTGGCCGTTTCTCTATTCTTTGCAATCGGCTGGGCGCAGGAGGTTTCTTATATTTTCCCCAGTGTTTATGTTTGGTGGGTAATCATCGGAATTGCCCTGCTGCCTGGTTTTTTGATGAGTGCCATGTTTTTTTCCAATCTATTGCACTGGAAATTAAAAAGATATCCCGATATTGCGGAAGACACAACGATTCTTATGTGTGCGCATAACGAAGAAAAAAATATTGCCCGTTCTATTCAAGCGATTTTAAACCAGCAGTACGCCGGACGTATTCGGCTGATTGTTGTTGATAATGGATCCAATGATCATACCAAACAGCAAATCATGAACATGCAGACGGCTGCTCTTACAAACTGCTCCATCGAATATGTTTACTGTGACCAGCCAGGAAAAGCTCATGCACTGAATTATGGCCTAGCAATGATTCACACCCCGCATTTTATCACAGTAGACGCCGACACCTACTTGCAAAAACAAGCAGTACAAAGAATCATGAACCATATTGTATCCTGTGGAAGCGTGTGCGTTGCCGGCAATTTGTTCGTTCAGAATGCCAAAGCTTCCCTGGCCGCAAGAATGCAAAATTATGATTACCTGCTTAGCATTGCTGCGATCAAACGGTTCCAGGGCAGCTATCAATCAACCTTGGTGGCACAGGGCGCTTTCAGTGCTTATCAAACCGAGGCGGTTCAGCAAATAGGCGGGTGGCAGGATGTGATGGGGGAAGATATTGTACTGACTTATCAACTGCTCCGCCAGAAGCTTCCGTCCACTTATGAGCCTGGGGCGGTCGGTTATACAACGGTTCCCGAAACATTCAATGGCCTGTACAATCAACGCAAGCGGTGGGCAATCGGTATGTTGGAGGGATTATCCTCTGTTCCGCCTTGGAAACAGGGGACGGGATATGCCCGCTATTTTACTTTCGTGAATCTTTCTATTATCTACCTTGATCTTGCCTTCCTATTTGGACTCATCCCAGGAATAATACTCGCATTTTTTGGATTTTATTATTTCGCTGGATTTCTCACCTTATTGACGGTAGCCGTTTGCATTCTACTCTTTCTAAGTATGTATCTCTATCAGAAGAAATTGGGGATTCCATTTCAAAATAGCATTTTGGGATTTCTGTGTTTTCTTTTGTTTTTCCAGGCCATTCAAAGTACGGCGGCATTACACGGCTACCTGATCCGGCTGCTGCATAGAAAGGGAGAATGGAAGTGAAACGGAAAAATGTATTATTCGGCGCCCTCATCTGCGTTGTGATTGTATTGGTCGTTATTGGGCTGCTTGCAGGAGTCTCCCATCGTATAAAACGTGACGCCATCACGGCGCAAATCAATCCCGGGCAGCCTGTCGTTGCGCTGACCTTTGACGATGGCCCAAACGCCCATTATACCCCGCAGGTGCTGGATATTTTGTATGAACAGCAGGTTCCGGCTACCTTCTTTCTGATAGGCGAAAAGTTTACCGGAAACGAGCTGCTGATTCGGGAGATAGCTGCAAGTGGGCATGAAATCGGGAATCATACCTTCTCCCACCCGGACCTCACGCAATTAGACAGCCGGAAAATACAATGGGAAATCCAACAGACAGAAGAAAAACTGAAAGAAATCCTGCCGGACTATCCGATGAAGTATGTTCGCCCGCCTTATGGAAGATATACGCAAGATGTTCAAAAAGCAATCGGCCTTCCTCTTGTATTATGGACCATCGACAGCGGTGATTGGGAAGCTCCGAATGCAGAAAATATTTACACCGCCCTTATCAACAAGGTACAGGATGGGGATATTATCGTTTTCCATGACGACAATGCGCAAACAGTCAAGTCACTGGAAAAAATAATTCTGGAGCTCAAGAAGAGAGGCTTTCAGTTTGCGACTGTATCACAGCTGTATGAGTATGAATCAAAATGATAACGCAGTTGGAGCAGAACAGGAACAGTGCAGGTGATTTCCGGCCTGAAAATAGGCGGCTCCGAATGAAATAACCGGAAGGCGGGCATTTTTGTCCAACCTTCCGGTTTCCTTATGTGCCCGTCATTTCCTGATAGTTACCAAGAAGCGTAAATGCGGGCAGTTCATCCTGTAGGGCACAGAGCAGGTGAAGCGTTGCTTCCTCCCGAACGCTGCCTGTAAAATCAAGGTAGAAATAGTATTGGAAGTTGCTGTCCGGAATCGGGCGGGATTCAATCTTCGTCAAATTCAGCCCGCAACGGGCAAAGCGGGAAAGCACGCCATAGAGGGAGCCGGTGGTGTGCGGCAAAGTGAAAATCAAGCTGATTTTATCCGCCTGCGGCGTGATCCTCATTTCGCGGGAGATGGCGATGAAGCGGGTGGCGTTGTTTTTACTCGTTTGAATATCGCGCGCCAAAATTTGAAGCCCAAAGTTGTGGGCGGCATCTGCCGAAGCAATCGCGGCTGCATCCTGTTGGCTCGTTTCGGCGAGCAGTTTTGCCGCCGCCGCTGTGTTGGAACAGGGGATGGGGGCCAGACCATGCGCCTCTAAATATTCGGCGCATTGAGCGAGCCCCTGCGGATGGGAATAAACACGTTTTAGGAGATTCAGATGCACGCCTGGCAGCGCCATCAAACAATGATGGATCGGCAAATCCACCGCCGCGGAAATCGAAAGGCGATGGCGAAGCATCAGGTCAAACGTTTCATGTACAGAGCCTGCGTACGAATTTTCGATTGGAACAACGCCGAAATCGGCCTTGCCCTCCGCCACGGCAGCAAACACATCCTCAAAGCCGTGATAAAACGAAACATCCCGCTGCGGAAAAAGCAGGCGGGAGGCAGCGTCGGAATAGGCTCCATTTACGCCGGAGCAGGCGATGCGGGGCGCTTGCGGCCACACATTGCCTGCGGCCAGCGCCTGCTTTAATTGATCGCGCAGTGCCTGCCCACCGCCGAGCGCATCGTGTTGCAGGGCGCGGCTAGCCTCCATCATGGCAGCATAAACGCCTTGAAGGGCGGTTCCGTACGCACCGCCGCGCTCGCGTATCCGGTCGAGAATCTGCTGCTCCCGCTGCGCGTCCAACACTGGAATTCCGGCTTCGCGTTTAATATCCGCTACCTTCCCGGCTGCATCCATCCGCCGCATCAAAAGCGGCAGGAGCTGGTTGTCGATGGCGTTGATTTCTTTGCGGATTTCATTGAGCTTTGGATTATCCATGGCAGGCAACCTCCCCCTGCGACAGCATCGCATCAAGAAGTGCAATGGATACCGCCGCTTCCACAACCGGCTGCGCACGCACGGCGATGCAGGCGTCGTGCCTGCCTTTGATGACCAAGGTGGCGTTTTCATGCGTGACGCAGTCGATGGTTTGCTGCTCTTTTGCAATCGAGGCAGTCGGCTTGAAGGCAACGCGCAGCAAAAGCGGCATGCCTGTGGAAATGCCACCGAGAATACCGCCGTTGTGGTTGGTGCGGGTCTTGACACTGCCGTCTGCGGCGTAATACATTGCGTCGTTTGCCTCGCTGCCCACCATGCTGGTGAGTTCGAACCCATCCCCAAATGAAACGCCCTTCACGGCCGGCACGCCATAGAGGAGGGAGGCGATTCGGCTTTCCAGTGAATCGAACATCGGGGAGCCGATCCCCGCGGGCAGGCCCACTGCCGCACATTCAATAACACCGCCAAGGCTGTCTTTTTCCGCCTGCGCTTGTGCGATCCGGGCGCACATTTCGCGCTTTTTTTGCAGATCGATCACGGTGAACGGCTCCTGATTCAACAAGCGAAGGGCATCCGCATCCAAAGAGACGGCGTTGAAGGGGGTATCCCAAATGGCGTGGATTTTCAACACGTGAGAGCCGATGACGATCCCGTGTTTTTCCAAGATCTGGCGGCAAATAGCGCCAGCCGCTGTAAGCGGAGCGGTCAACCTGCCGGAGAAATGGCCGCCCCCGCGAATATCGTTCGACCCGCCGTAGCGCACACTGCCCGTATAGTCTGCGTGGGAGGGCCGGGGCAGGTGCAGAATGTTGGCATAGTCGTGCGATTTTACATTTGTGTTTTCAATCACAGCGCATAGGGGCGCACCGGTAAGCTTCCCATCCAGCAGGCCGGAGAGAAATTGCGGCCTGTCCGCTTCGCAGCGCGGCGTAGAACCGGCTGTGAGCCCCGGCGCGCGGCGATCCATTTGAACCTGCACGGCGTCAAGGTCAATTTTTTCCCCCGCAGGCAAACCGTCAAGCACCATGCCAACGGCTGGCCCATGGCTTTCACCAAAGATGGAAAGCTTCAGAATGTTACCCCATGTCGACGACATTCGCAACGCCTCCAATTTTCATATAATCCTCAAAAAAGGTTGGATAAGATTTTTTGACGCTCTGCGCATCGCTGATGATTACCGTATCATCCGCCCGCATTGCAGCGATGGAAAAGGCCATAACGATGCGGTGGTCGTTGCAGCCGTCTACCACACCACCGCGCACTTTGTGGCCGCCGTGGATGGTGAGGCTGTCGGCCGTTTGAGTGACAGGCACGCCCAACGCCCGTAAGCCTGCGGCTGTGCTCTCTAGCCGATCACTTTCCTTGAGCCGTAGCCGCGCTGCGTTATAAATGCGCATATCCCCGCTGCAATAAGCGCCCAGCACGGCTAGAATCGGCACCAAATCCGGAATTTGGCCTGCATCGATCTCCATCGCATCTAGAGAAAATGCCTTGCTTGTGAGGGTGTCTCCCGACCAGCGCAGGTGAGAGCCACATTGGGAGAGGATCGCCTTGCAGGCGCGGTCACCCTGCATGGAGCGGCGGTTAAGCCCGCGCACAGCAACCTCGCCGCCCAATGCACCGGCGGTGAGGAAAAACGCGGCGGCCGACCAATCGCCCTCTACCATCAAATTATGTGCGCGAAAGGATTGCTTGCCTTTTATTTTCCAGCCAGTTTGCGTTGGCTCCACATGCACGCTGAAGCTGCTGAGCATCTGAAGCGTCAGATCGACATACCCGGCAGATTGCAAGGGGGAGGTGAGGATGATTTCGCTATCCTCTTCACACAGTGGCAGGGCTAGCAGCAGGCCGGAGATGTATTGGGAACTGATATCGCCAGGCAAATGAAATGAGCCGCCTTTTAGCTTGCCGCTGATGGTCAGGGGCAGGCTGTGCGTGCCATCCGTTTCACAGGCGACTCCATGCTCACGTAGGAGCCGGAGCAAGGGATCAATCGGCCGCTCCGGCAGCCTGCCGCTCCCGGTGAACGTGCAGGTGAGCCCGCCGGCTGCTGCAATTGGGACGAGAAACCGCAGGGTGGAGCCGGATTCCCCGCAGTGAATTTCCGCCTGCCCGGGCTGAAAGGCATGAGTACCGTCAATGATGACACCGCCTGGGTGCGGCCGCACAGAAGCGCCCAGTGCGTCTGCTCCACGCAGCGTGGCCAGAATATCCGCAGAGAGATCAATATAATCGACAACGCTTCGGCCGTGGCTTAAGGCAGCACAGAGAATGGCGCGGTGGGCAGCGCTTTTGGATGGGGGAACACGGATTTCCCCATGCGGCGTTGCCGGCGATAGTATAACCTTTTTCATGTAAGCGGCTCCTTTCAAAACTTCTTTCGGCAATGCCAAAAGAATTGGTCCAAACATTCTTTTGGACCATTATATAGGAGAAATGTTACAAAACTATAAAAAGAAGGTTGAATTTAACCGGAAATCAGGAATTTTTTGTAGAAATCTTTCTATTTATCGCAGCCGAAAAAAGATGGGAGCTGATTCAGTGAGAGTGGGAGTGTGAAGCTGTCTCCAATTTTGCGTAGCAGAATGAAGTGGATCGAATCTCCCATCCGCTTTTTATCGTTTGCTGCGAGCTGAAGCAGCGTGCTCAGCGGCGCGTCGCAGGCCACGGGGAGGCGATACTTTTCCAGCAAGCTTCGGATGCGCCCACAGGTGCCAGGCTGCGTTAACCCGTTGCGCTCCCCGGCCGCACAGGCGAGCAGCATGCCGACGCCGACGGCCTCTCCGTGGGAATAACCCTCAAAGCGGCCGTATTTTTCAATCGCATGGCCAAGTGTGTGGCCAAAATTTAAAAGCATCCGTCGTCCGCTTTCCCGTTCGTCCTCTTCAACAATGCGGCGCTTGCTGTCTACACAGGAGAAAATCATCTCCTCTAAAAAATCACCGGCCGTTTCCCGCTCCAGCCGGTCAAACAGAGGCGCATCATCAATGCAGCCGTATTTGATCGCCTCCGCCATGCCGTCGGCAAAAAAGCGGGGAGGCAGGGTGGAGAGAAGCTCCGGGTCGATGAGAACCAGCCGCGGCTGCCAGAATGCGCCGCACAGATTTTTCCCCTGGGGCAGGTCGACCGCCGTTTTGCCGCCAACGGAGGAATCAATCTGCGCGAGCAGGGAGGTAGGAATCTGGATATAGTCAATCCCACGCATATAAATAGCGGCCGCAAAACCAGCCATATCGCCCGTGACGCCCCCACCGAGCGCGACGATCAAATCGCCGCGCGTAAAGGCGTTATCGGCCAGGAAGGAGAGCATATCGCCGATGCTGCACAGGGCTTTACTGCCCTCCCCAGCAGGGAAAACGTGCGTGAAGGTATGGAACCCGGCCTCCTTTAGCGATGCGGCGGCAACTCCGGCATAGAGCGGGCCAACGTTGGAATCCGTAATGACAGCCGCTTTCTGCGCCTTGGAGACGCTGCGGATCAGCGCGCCGCAGCGTCTGAGGCAGCCGCGCTCGATTCGGATTTCATAGGGCCTGCCTGTCTTGACCTGCAAGGTTTTCATCATAGCATTCATCGCCTTTCTACAAAAGAGCGCAGTATGGAAGGGGGCTTTTTAACTGCCCGGCGCAAGAAGGAATTTTCATGGGAACGCGTCAAGCGGATGCGCCCCAGTTGTTCACCTTCCGGCCCATGGATTCAGTCAACGCGGTCACATGGGCCGCAATTTCGTCAAAAGCATCGGGAGTAAGGGACTGCGCGCCGTCTGAAAGCGCCTTTTGAGGATTATTGTGCACCTCGATAATCAGGCCGTCTGCACCAGCAGCAACAGCAGCGAGGGACAGCGGTTCCACCAGCCATGGAATCCCTGCCGCATGGCTTGGATCAACGACTACCGGCAGGTGGGAAAGCCGTTTGAACACCGGCACGGCGGAAATATCCAGCGTGTTGCGCGTATAGTTTTCAAAGGTGCGGATACCGCGCTCGCAGAGGATCACGTTTTCATTCCCGCTTGCCATAATATATTCCGCGCTCATGAGCGTTTCCTCAATCGTATTGGCGAGGCCTCTCTTTAAAAGGATCGGTTTTTTGCAATGGCCGAGCTCTTTAAGTAGTTCAAAATTCTGCATATTGCGCGCGCCTACCTGGATGATATCCACATCCTCGAACAGAGGCAGGTGGGAGGGGCTCATGATTTCCGTGATGATCGGCAGGCCGCTTTTGCGCTTTGCCTCCAGCAGGAGGTAAAGGCCCTCTGCCCGCAGGCCCTGAAATGCGTAGGGGGAAGTGCGGGGCTTGAATGCGCCGCCGCGCAGGATGCCGGCGCCTGCTTTCTTGACCCGCTCGGAGATCACTTCCAACTGCTCGGAGGATTCCACGGAGCAGGGCCCGGCGATCAGGGTAAGGGAGCCGTCCCCAATTGCATTGGGGCCCACTTGGATGACGGTGTTATCCGGATGAAATTTCCGGTTGGCTTTCTTATAAGGCTCCTGAACGCGCTTTACGCTCTCTACGATAGCCTGTGCACGGATATACTCAATATCGATTTTTGCCGTATCGCCCAACAGCCCGAGCACAGTGGAGTGCTCGCCATACCATGCGTTGACGGTCACGCCGTAGGTTTGATTGAGCTCATTGGAAAAAGTGCTGATCTGATCCTTTGTGGTGCCCTGCTTCAATACGATAATCATGCTGTAAAACCTCCAATACAATTTGCGGGAAAATAAAAAACGGAGCTCATAGCTATGAGCTCCGTTTCTATCCCTCTTCAAACGCTTCTTTGGACGGCGGGAAAGCTCACAACTTTAATTTCTGCACGGCAAAAAACTCCCCGCTAAAAAAATAGCCGAGAGTGCTCATAAAGAAAAAGTAGCTTTTTGCAGTGCTGGTGAGCATTTCAATCTTCCTCCAAATGGTCTGCTTTCACTATAATACGCAGGAAAGGCAATTGTCAACCCTTTTTTTCACTTTTGGCCAATCCGCGTAGGTCGGTTTTCAATTGCCCTCTGATTTTGTGCAGGATTTCTGCTGCAATCTCGCTGGCAGGCTGCTCGATTGGCACAGTAACTGTGAAATCAGCGGCCTGGCGATAAAGCCGCATGCGCTCCGCATGCAGCGCTTCTAGCCTACCGCTTTTTTGGGCCGCTTGGAGCACTGGCCGCGGTGTTGGGTCCCGGTCGAGCCGAGCGCACAGCACCGGCAGAGCGACATCCAACAAGATAATCAAGCCGGTTTCCCGCAGCATGGCGGCATTCTGTGGGAAGGTCAGTGCGCCGCCGCCTGTGGCGATGATCTGGCCGCCCGTTTGGGCAAGCTCCTTGCAGGCCTGTGATTCCAGCATGCGGAAATAGGGCTCGCCATGCCGGGTAAAAATTTCTTCCACAGGCAGGCCTGCTTTTTCGACAATATAATGGTCCATATCGAGAAAGGAAAGCCCTGTTTGCACGGCAAGCTCCCGGCCCACCGTGCTCTTGCCGCAACCCATAAAGCCGCACAGCACGAGGTTTCGATCGGTCTCCGTTTTGCTCATTGAAAAACACGCTCCATTTCCCAATTGGCCTGTTCGATCACAGGGGCAATCTGCGCGGCAGTGAAGGGGTGGCCGCTCCAAATCTCTTGCGCGGCGGCGGCCTGCCAGACGAGCATCGGCATCCCATAGGCGCATTGAGCGCCGTTTTGTCGCGCGGTGCATAGCAGCATCGTTTCACGTGGGTTATAGATTGCGTCAAACACCGCCTTGCAGCGGCGCACGGTTTTTTTCCCTACGGGCATTGCATCCGAATGTGGATACATCCCGACGGGCGTTGCATTGAGCAGCAGGTCAAAATCGCCTTCCAGCGCTTCATATGTGCAAACGCATACAAAGGCGCCCGGCAGCTTTTGGCGGATTTCCTGTGCGAGCTTCTCCGCGCGCGCAAGCCCGGAAGGCCTGGCGGCAATGGTGAGCGAGCAGCCCGCCAAGGCCGCTTCAAACGCCATCATATGCGCCGCACCGCCTGCCCCACAGAGCAGGATTTTGCCAGCGAGCGGAATTTTGGCATCCTCCAGTGCACGCAAAAAGCCGACACAGTCCGTATTATAGCCGACGAGGTGCTCGCCGCATTTCACGGTGTTGACCGCGCCGTAAAGCAAGGCTTTGCCGTCTATTTGATCGAGCAAGGGAAGAATTGCTCTCTTGTGCGGGATGGTGAGATTGAAGCCGCTCAATCCTCGCAGGGCGGGGAGCTCCTCTGCAAGCTCCTGCGGTGGCAGCTCCCGCTTTTCATAAACAGCGTTCACGCCGTGAATGGCAAAAAGTTTTTCATGGATGAAGGGGGACATTGTGTGCCCAAGCGGATAGCCGAGCACGGCATAACGGCGTGTCTCCATTGTGAAAGCTCCTTTCAAAACGACGGACCCAGGCGAAAAAAGACGAAAAAGATACTCCCTCAAAGGAAGTTTTTAAGCATCTGTAAATAAACATAAAGTTTTCACGCTTGGGGGTTGACAAAGGGAAAAAATCTTACTAATATCTCTTATAGTTAGTTTTTCTTATAACAGCAACAGGGCGGTTTATTGTAAAGCTAGTTTAGCATATTCCGCGTTGTTTGTCTATTTGCGTGTGTGAGCGCAATTATAAGAGAGAAGGAGGGAAACAGAATATGGTTTTTGAGAAGCTGAGAAAGATTATTTGCGACCAGCTTGAGCTGGACGAGGATAAGATCACATTGGAAACCAATTTGCTCGATGATCTGGGCGCGGACAGCTTGGACGTGGTGGATTTGGTTATGTCGATCGAGGATGAATTTGAGATGGAAGTGCCAGATGAGGAGATCGAAAAGATGAAAACCGTGGCGGACGTCGTCAAATTTATTGAAGACAATCAGTAAGCGATTTGACTCAGCATGAGCTGGGCCGTTAGCATGGAATGATAAAAAATGGTAGGCGCAAAAGCGCCTACCATTTTTTTTGACGAAGCGAGTAACAAAGCGGGGCTACCTTCATTGCGGGGATCAAAGAGATACGGAGCGCTTATGAGAGCAGGCGGCTACCGGCTATTTTTTATTACGAAGCGCAGCGAAGTAACAAAACAAAGCCTGCCA
>UQUZ01000018.1 GCA_900544375.1 uncultured Oscillospiraceae bacterium | reverse complement strand
GGAGCAGTCCATCGCGGAAATCGTCATTGCGAACTTCATGCCCGGCATGCCGGTCATGTCCTTGTACTTCATGCCAGCCGGTGCATTGGCGGCCTCTTCCTCTGTCAGAGCGACCGGGCGGATAACCGCGTGCGGGCAGACATAGGAGCAGAAGTTACACTGGATACAATTTTCCGGAATCCAGCAGGGCGTATCAACTGCGATGCCGCGCTTTTCAAACGCAGCGGAGCCCTGCGGGAAGGTACCGTCCGCCGTATCCTTGAAGGCGGATACGGGCAATTGATCGCCAAGCTGGGCGCTCGCGGGCTCAAGAATCTCCTTGACGAACTTTTTAAGCTCGGGGCGGTCGGTGTTGACCTCTGTCTCCACAACCGTATCCTCAGCATTTGCCCAGGAGGCCGGGATCTCAACCTTTACCGTGCCCGCAACGCCGCGCTCAATCGCAGCGTGGTTCATAGCAACAATCTTCTCGCCCTTCTTACCGTAGGAGCGGGTGGCAGCGTCCTTCATGAGCTGAACAGCCTTCTCTTCCGGGATGATGCCGGAGAGTTTGAAGAAGGCAGCCTGCAAGATCGTATTGACACGCCCGCCGAGGCCAAGCTCTTTTGCAATGTGGGTAGCGTCGATGGTATAGAACTGGATATCGTTCTGCGCAATATAGCGCTTCATGGAGCCGGGCAGATGCTCATCGAGCTGCGCGGCATCCCAGGAGCAGTTGAGCAGGAAGATGCCGCCCTTCTTAAGATCCTCAACCATCTTATATTTTGTCACATAGGATGGGTTGTGGCAGGCCACGAAATCCGCCTGATTGATCAGATAGGTGGATTTGATCGGCTTCTCACCAAAGCGCAGGTGGGAGGTCGTTACGCCGCCGGATTTTTTGGAGTCATAGGCAAAATAGCCCTGTGCATACATATCGGTATTATCGCCGATGATCTTAATGGAGTTCTTGTTTGCGCCGACAGTACCGTCTGCGCCAAGACCCCAGAATTTGCAGGAGTGCGTGCCCTTCGGCGTGGTATCCGGATTCTCGCTCACCGGCAGGGAGAGATGCGTCACATCATCCTCAATTGCGATGGTAAAACGCTTTTTCGGCTCCGCCGCCTCCATATTACGGAAAACGGAAATGATATGGCCCGGGTTTGTATCCTTGGAGCCGAGGCCATAACGGCCGCCATAAACCGGGATATTTGCAAACGGCGTGTCGTGCAGGGCCGCCACAACATCAAGATAAAGCGGCTCGCCCAGGGAGCCGGGCTCCTTGGTGCGGTCAAGCACGGAAATCTTCTTGACGGAAGCTGGCAGAACCTCAACCAAATGCTTCACAGAGAAAGGCCTGTAGAGATGCACCTTCACAAGGCCGACCTTCTCGCCGTGTGCGTTGAGGTAATCCACTGTCTCCTCAATGGTATCGCAGACAGAGCCCATTGCAACCACAACATTCTCCGCATCCGGCGCGCCATAATAGTTGAAGGGCTTATAATCTGTGCCAAGGCGGCTGTTGACCTCGTCCATGTAGTGAACGGTCGCCTCAACGGCGTCGTCATAGTAAGGGTTGCAGGCCTCGCGTGCCTGGAAGAAGATATCCGGGTTTTGAGCGGAACCGCGCAGTACCGGATGCTCCGGGTTCAGGGAGCGGCGGCGGAATGCGTCTACTGCATCCCAGTCAAGCATTTCACCCAGAGACTCATAATCCCAAATTTTGATCTTCTGGATCTCATGAGAGGTGCGGAAACCATCGAAGAAATGCAGGAAGGGCACGCGGCTCTTAATGGTGGCCAAATGAGCCACAGCGCCGAGATCCATCACCTCTTGCGGGCTGTTAGAGCAGAGCATCGCATAGCCGGTCTGGCGGCAGGCATAAATATCGGAATGATCACCAAAAATGTTCAACGCATGTGTGGAAACGCAGCGGGCGGAAACATTGATGACGCCCGGCAGCAGCTCGCCAGCGATCTTATACATATTCGGGATCATCAGAAGAAGGCCCTGGGATGCGGTGTAGGTCGTGGTGAGCGCGCCGGCTGCAAGGGAGCCGTGCACAGCGCCTGCCGCGCCGCCCTCAGACTGCATTTCAGCGAGCTTTACCTTCTGACCGAACAGGTTTTTCTGGCCGGCTGCGGCCATCTTATCGGTCTCCTCCGCCATCACGGAAGACGGCGTGATCGGGTAAATAGCGGCAACTTCGGTGAACGCATAGGATACGTATGCCGCGGCGCTATTACCGTCCATGGTCTTGGTTTTTCTTGCCATACTCAATATTTCCTCCTTTTGATTCAGGCGGGAAAGGCTGCTCCGCCCGCATTCGCATTGGTGTGCCTCTGCGGACAGACTGCTCTCCATGCCTTTGGGGACAATAGATAAAGATAGAAACTGCCACTCATTATACTAACACGTTTGTCCGTTTGTGTAAACCAAAAAAGCGGGGTAAAAGTATGCAAAAATCGGGCTGCGGAAATTTAACAATTTGTGAATTTTTTGAAACCGCCCGAAAATAGCCGTTTTTGCCGCATTCAGCCCTCTTTTGAACCACTTGCAAAAGGGCCTGCGCAGCGCCCTTCCGCACACCGTTTGGCGATTTCTCAGCCCTTTCCTTTCGGTTTGACACGCCCTGATAAAACGGGTATAATAATGCAAATCTACTTTGCAACTTTGCAACGCAACGGCACCCCGCGCGTGACAGGAAAATTCACAACCATAGCGCAGCCACCCTTCCACTGTGAGTCTGCCTGCCCGGCACACGTCCCGTTGTAACATTCCTGCAAAGCAATTCAGAAAGGAGCCAATCCCCTATGGATGACCCGGACCCTGCCGGAAACATTATTTTGCAGCTATTATTGCTGCTTGTGCTGATTTTGGTAAATGCCTTTTTTGCCATGTCCGAGATCGCAGTGATCTCGCTCAACGACAACAAAATTCAGAAAATGGCAGAGGAAGGCCACAAGAAGGCCAAACAAATTCTGCGCTTGACGGAAAACTCCAGCAACTTTCTCTCCACCATTCAGATCGGCGTTACATTGGCCGGCTTCTTGACCTCCGCCTCTGCTTCGCAGACCTTTGCGGATAAGCTTGCCACGGCAATTGCGCAGCCGAAGGTTGTCGCAGTAATCCCCTACAGCGTTATCAGCGGCTTTGCGATGGTGGTCATCACGCTGATTATGTCTTATTTCTCCCTAGTGCTCGGCGAGCTTGTGCCGAAAAAGATCGCCATGCAGAAGCCGGAAAAGGTCTCCTTCCTCGCGGTCGGCCCCTTGCTGTTTGTGGCAAAAATAACAAAGCCGGTGGTTAAATTCCTCTCCTTCTCCACCAACTTGGTCGTGCGGCTGTTCGGCTTCGATCCGAATGCGGATGAAGAGGACGTCACCGCGGAGGAAATCCGCATGATGGTGGATGTGGGTGAAGAAAAGGGTGTCATTGAAAATACCCAAAAGGAAATGATTAACAACATTTTCGAGTTTGACGATATGGACGTTGGCGACATTATGACGCACCGCACGGAAATGTTTGCGGTGGAAGTCGACGACCCGCTCGAGGACGTTGTGAAAATTTCGATGGAAGAAGGCTACTCCCGTATCCCCGTATACGACGATGATCCGGACAATATCATTGGCATCGCCTATGTCAAAGATCTGCTCAAGTATGTGGGCCGCAGCCTTCCCAAGGATAGAACCCTGCGCGATATCATGCGCAAGGCGTATTACGTTCCGGAAACCAAGCACTGCGACGAGCTCTTCAAGGAGATGAGTGAGAGCCATGTGCAAATGGCAATCGTGGTGGATGAATATGGCGGCACGGCGGGCCTTGTCACGCTGGAAGACGTTTTAGAAAGCATTGTCGGCAATATTCAGGATGAGTATGACAATGAAGATGAGGAGATCTCCAAAATCAACGACACCACCTTCACGATCGACGGCATAACGGATCTTGACGAGGTGGATGAACTCATCGGCGCCGATCTGCCGGAGGGCGATTACGACACGCTCGGCGGCTTCATCACAAGCCAGCTTGGCTTCCTCCCCGGAGACGGGGAAATGAATGTGGTGGAGTATGAAAATATCCGCTTTACCGTGTTGAGCGTGGAAGAGCGCCGTATTGGGAAAGTCCGTGTGGAAATCCTGCCCCAAGGGGAGGCGCCTGTGGAAGAGCCGGATGCAGGCGAAAAAAAACGCCGCCGCTTGTTGCACGAGCGGGATGCGGAAGAAACAAGCGAAGAGAATGCTGAGCCGAAGGATTAAGCCGCTCTCTTTCTTGCATCATAAAACAAAAAAGGCACGCTGCATTGTTGTTTGCAGCGTGCCTTTTTATCCCTGTTTTTCCGTCAGGCGGCCGCTTTCTTTTCGGCATGCAGCGGCGGTTCTTCTTCAGGCATTTCATCGAGCTTTTCCAGCTCTTTGCGCCGATTGCGCTCATAATAGGCCGCATCCTCTTTCCAGAAAGCGTAGTCCGGATCCTGCCTGCGATCCGGCAAGTCGTAATGCTCCTTGAGATATGCGCCGAGGTAGGCTGTAGCAATTTCTGCACCGAACAGGTTCAAATGATCTCCCCCATCCTTGGAATGCTTCGTCCAATCGAACACCATGCGGCCCTGCTGCGCCTCCACGTTCAAATCTAGAAACGGCAAGCCGTTCTGCCGGGCAAATTCCGAAACAGCCTGATGCTTTTCATAGCTCCAGGAGCTTGCGGAAGGCATTTCCAGCAGCATGAGCTGAATCCCGCGCTCTTTGCACAGCTCCATCACTCTATGCAGGCAGCGCAGCGCCTCCTTGCTCAGCGGCTCGTCTCTGCCACCCGGCTCCATATAATCGAAGCCGCCCTGATAGGGAACAGTCATTGTATGGATCAAGTAGCCCTTGCCGACATAGTGGTAAAATTTACGGCGGATATCTGTAAAATCATCCCGGGTGAGTTCCTTCCAGCGGGAATGGTATTTCACGCCGGCAAAAAGGTAGCCAACGCCCGTGCCCACTGCATTATTCATAAAAGTATCGGAATAGCCGTATACCTGCCGCGGGAAGGCTTTCACCTTATCCACAAACATCTTCCAATGGTTTTTGTGCATGTTGGGGTTGCGGTACATCGCATCCACTTCCAGCACCAGGACGCGGGGAGATTGGCGGGCGAGCGCCTCCTTGACGCGCAGCCATGCAGTCAAAGGATTCTGGCGCGGCTGGCCGCTGGCAAAGCTT
Source organism: uncultured Oscillospiraceae bacterium (assembly GCA_900544375.1). Taxonomy (GTDB): domain Bacteria; phylum Bacillota; class Clostridia; order Oscillospirales; family Acutalibacteraceae; genus Fimivicinus. Next base: position 36,847 of record UQUZ01000018.1, on the reverse strand, counting down.
GTAATGCCATATTGACGATACATTGCAACCGGCGATATTCCATTATTGAGATCGCTGTTGCCGACCATAACGACATCCAGCGTATGATCGGGCTCCCCCAGATAGCCGAACACTACCGTATTCAGGGTGGAATCCTCCGCCTTATCGTTGCGGGGAACCAGCACCATGGAACACAGCTGGAGCAGCAGCAGAAAAATCAGGGCAAAGCAAACGCATTTGACCGCCCTGCGGATTATTTTTTTCACTAATTCATTTCGCATGCTTCCATCATGCCTTTCGGATTACTTAATAAAATGAGCGCGAGTATGTTAAAACTGACCATAAAGGAACGTGCCCACGTGATATCCATCCCCGTAAATCCCAAAAATAATCACACTGAATAAAGCCGCGAAATAGATCACCCAGCGTATGGGCAGCGGCAGCTTTGCAATCAGCGCACGCACGCTAATATCCCGCTCCTGCAACACGCTCACCACAAGCATCAGCAGCACGGCAATGCTAAGCACCATCCAATCAGCCGCCTCAAACTTCGGCAAAACCAAGCCTCCGCCCAAAAACGGCCCCTGGAACATGGAAACAAAAATCCTGCCCGCATACCGTAACCCCGGCGCGCGGAAAATCAACATGCCGATGTAGACAAATCCGCAGGTGCGAAGCACCTGAAAGGCACGCCACGGTTTCCCCTCCCGGTCGATATGAAGCGCATGGAGCGCTTTTACGGACAGTGGCTCAAAGAGCGTGCCAATCGTCATAATGATGTAATAATACAGGCCATAGGCGATAAACTTCCAACCCGCCCCATGCCAGAGGCCGTTGCCAAACCAAACAAAAAACAGCGCGCAGATGGCGGGAAGCTGGCGGCCGGCATGGCCCTTGAATACTTTCTTCGCCTTTTTTCCAAGCGCTAAAATCGGCTTGGAAAGCGAAACCGGATAGAACACATAATCACGCAGCCATGCGCCAAGCGTGATATGCCAGCGGCGCCAGAATTCCTGCACGGAGGTTGAGAAAAACGGGCGGCGGAAGTTCAGCGCCATCTGGATGCCAAATAATCGTGCCACTCCGCGCACAATATCCATCACGCCAGAAAAATCTGCATAAATTTGAATGGTATACAGCAGCACGGCGAGCATAACGGGAAGGCCCGTATACGCCGCACTGTCATGAAACACGGCATCGACAAAAATACCCGCCCGGTCGGCTACCACCATCTTTTTGAACAGGCCCCACAGAATCATCTGCATCCCCTGCATCAGATTGGCAGTGCTCAAGCGATGCGGCTCATAAAGCTGCTGCGCCAGCTGCCCATAGCGCCCGATCGGGCCTTCGACGATCTGCGGAAAAAAAGCGACAAACAGCGCAAGCCTGCCGAAATGACGGTCCGGCTCTATTTTGCCACGGTAGACATCCACCACATAGCTAACGGATTGCAGCGTGTAATAGGAAATGCCCAGCGGCATAATCAGCTTCAGGTGAGGCACCAAGGAGCCATCTGCAAACAAGCCGAAAATAGAGTTTACCGTTTCTCCAAAGAAATTAAAATATTTGAAAAATAGCAGCAGCCCGAAATTAAAGAGCACCGCCAAAAATACAACCAATTTTTTCTTGCTTGCCGTTTTCTGCCGCAGTGCCTTTTTCTCTTCCTTTGGCACTGTCTTTTTGGCCAAATGGAATTGCGTATTGATCCGCCCGAGCGCCAGGCCCGATAGATACACCGAAACCGTTGTTGCCAGCAGGCTGAACACGAGCAGCTTGCTCGACAAAAAATAGAAAAGGTAGCTTGCCGCCAGCAAAACGCCCCAACGTGCGCGCCGGGGCATGATAAAATACAGCAGCATGGTAACGAGCATGAAAATAATAAAGGTAAACGCAGTATAACTCATGTTTGGCTGTTCCCCCCAATATTTGTTTCTAAAACCCCTCCAGCCATTCTCGTCATTACAACAGTTCTCTCCGCTTGCCCACACAAGCGGAGAGAACAGAACCGCAGATCATTCCAAAAACAAGCGCTTAACGCGTTCAGCCAGAAAAAAGCTTGTTTTATTCCTCCTGCAAGCGTTCAATCAGCGCCATCATTGCTTCCACAGAGTTAAAATTCTCCGGGCGCAGGTCTACAACGGAGATTTCCACATCAAACGCATCGTCGATTTCCGATACTAAGGATACCACATCCAGGGAATCGAGAATGCCATCGTCAAACAGGCGCGTCTGCCCTTCAAACTTCACACCTGGCTTCAGCTCCTGCAAAATTTCTAATAATTCTTCCATACGTATACGATCCTTTCTTGCGCCGTGCCACACAATGATGCGGTTTTGGCACAGTCAAAATGATGAGCGGTGGTTCTGCCACAAAGCGTAAAACGCGATTGAAAAGCGGAATCTCCCAAACTCTCAAGCCCAATTCTTTTTATCAAACTGTTTTGGATAGATTGTTATGATCCTTCCAGCTCCCGATAATGCTCGCCCAGCCATTTGCGGTCAAGCTTTCCGTTTGCGTTATATGGCATCTTCCGGACCCGAATAATTTTGTTCGGCATCATGTAAGATGGCAGCTTCTCCTTTGCAAAGGGAAGGATATCTGCCTGAGCAGCAGCCCCTTCATAGAGTAAGATCAGCTTATCCCGCTTGGCGTCATACAGGCAAACGCACACCTCCAGCCCTTCGCAGGCGGATACCGCCGCCTCAATCTCGCCCAGCTCGATGCGGTAGCCCATATGTTTGATCTGAAAATCCTTGCGGCCCATATACACCAGCTCACCGCGCTCATTGTAATACACGAGATCCCCCGTTTTGTAAATCAACTCGGGATAGGAACAGTTAAGCGGGTTTTGAACAAAGCTCTCCGCCGTTTTATCCGGCACACCGTAATACCCCATGGCCAAAAACGAACCGCGCACACACAATTCGCCCAGTTCACCAGGGGCCGGCTCACAGCCGTTTTCATCCAGCACCAATAATCCGCAATTATCACATGCGCGGCCAATCGGCAGCAATTCATCCTCCCGAAATGGGCGGTCAACGATATAATAAGCGCAGATGTCAGTCACCTCCGTCGGACCATAGAGGTTGGCAAACAACGCCTGCGGATAATGCGAGCGCCAAATATTAAGCCATTTCACCGGCATCACTTCGCCGGCGAATAGAATCGTCGATAGCGCAGATGGCTTTACGTAATCCAAGGCCTTCATCCGCGCGATCAAGCCGAGTGCGGACGGCACCCAATAAATAGTGTTTACCTTTTGCGCCTCCATGTATTCAAGCAGCTGGACCGGAAATGAAAAATAGGATTTCGGCGGCATGCAAAGCGTTGCACCACTCCCGAGCGTCGCAAAAATATCAAGCACCGACATGCTGAAATAAAAAGGCGTCTGGCTTGCAAAAACCGTATCCTGCGTAATGTGAAAGGTCTGCGTTACCCAGTGCGCATAATCAATCACGCTGCGATGGCATACCACCGTGCCCTTCGGAATGCCTGTGGAGCCGGAGGTAAAGAGCGCATACAGCGGGTCGGTATCGATCATTCTGCTCCGGATTCGTGCAAGCGCTTCCCGATTGCAAGGCGTTTGCGCAATCTCCTCGAACAGCACCAGCCTCGCGTTGCCCAGGAACTCCGCCGCCGCCTGCGCATGCGCGGCATCCGTCAACACGGCAGCCGGGGCAAGCGTGCTGAAAATATTCTGGATGCGGGCAGCGGGCATATGGGTATCAATCACCGTATAGAAGCTGCCGCTGTACGCAACACCCAGCATCGCTGCAAGGCAGGCAATCCCTTTATCCATATAAACTGCAACCGGACGGCCATATGCTTCAAGCGCCAGCAGCCCCGTCCCGGCCGATTGGCAAAGGCCTAAAAAGGATGCGTAAGAAATCGTCTCTTTTTCTTCTACAAACGCTGTTTTTTCCGGGAACCTCTGTGCGGAATGCTCCAACAATTCAAGAACATTCTTCGTCAAACCTGTTCCCCCTTCCTTGTTCTTTTCATGAATTGAAAACAGAGGCGTCAAACCTCTGTTGAAAAGTATATCGGCTGCCACTGGTTTCGTCAATACGTCCCATCCGAAAGTAACGAAATTGTAAGAAACCTGTTACCGATTGAAATATTTCTGCAATCTATCGATGATCCTATTGCCCAAAAAAGGGAAGAAGGAGGCGCGCGATCTTATCCGAATCGTGCACATAGCTGCCATGGCTCTCCCCGGGCAGAATTTTTAACTCTGCATGTGGAATATGCGCCGCGATAAAACGCGTATCCTCCTCACGGATCACATCCCGCTCCCCCGCCGTTACAAGCGTGGGCACGGTGATGCGCGAAAGCTCCGCCCGCGTGAGTGCAGGGCCGTGCAGCATCATGCCGGTCTGCTGCCTCTGGGTGACCGCATAAATGAGCCGGTAGGCAAACCGGTTGGGCGCTTTCAATCCCGCAGGGCTGGAATTCGCCCCACTGACCGCAAGCTTCGAGAGCAGCCCCGGCCAGCCGGAGGCAACAAGCAGGCCGACAATCCCTCCATCGCTGAAGCCATAAAGCATGGGCTTCTCCAGGCCTAACACCCGGATCAACTCCGCCGTGTCGCTGGCAAGCTGCTCATAGGAGAGCGGTCCGGCCTTCCCGCTGTGCCCATGGCCCCTGCTATCCGGCGCATAAACGGTGTAGGAGGCCGAGAGCCTTTTTATCAAACCGTCAAAGGTGTGGTGGCTACCGCCGTTGCCATGTAGCAGGATCACTGGCCGGCCACCCCCTTGCTGCTCATAGCAGATTGAAACGCCATTGATTTCAACATTGTGCTCCATCCTATCGCCTCCATCAAAACTGGATCGTTCCCAGCGGCGGAGCCGCCTGAGAATCCGCCCTGGTTTCACTGTATCCCTCCACGGGGCATTTGTCAATCAATCCGCCCTTTTTTACAGCTGGCGCAACCGGCCAGCCGCTATTTTTTGGCCGAACTGCGCTGCACAAGCCGGTGCAAATGACTATAATAAGGAAAAGGGATACAAAATATGATACCCATGCTCCATCTCCATCTGGTTTGCAAGCTTTGCACACTGCCCGGCGCTGTTACGCAGATAAAACGCAAGGCGGTATTCCCCGCTTTTCTTTGGCAGGGGAACCCATGCGGCCGCCGTATACCGCGGCGCTTCCCCCGCCCCACCGGGCTGTGCGGTGCGCCACTGATCCGGTTCCCCTGCCGGGCACTCACAGAGCACGCGGCCGGAGCTATCCAACATTGCGAAACCGGCATGCAGGTGAAAGCCGGCCGCAAAGCCATAATTAGAAACGGTCAGAGCAGCATGCATCTGTGCACCCGGCTTCCAATCGCCCTCCAGCCGCAGCGTTTTTGCCTGAAGCCGGTAGCCCAGATGATCACGCACATATGCAAATACGCTGCGGGATACCCGCTCGCCCGATTCGTTGCAAAACCAGGCGAGGTCGCAGGGAATCCCCCTTTCAGCCAAAAGCTCCGGCGTGATCTCCTGCCGCTTCCAGCGGCCCATCGTCGTTTTGGTTTCGTTCTCTGGGTAATCTTGATAGCCGTGCACTGCGCTCAAAGAAGTGAAGTGAAGCTCCGCCAGCCGCTCCACCGCGCGCAGGCCGTCGCAGTAAACGCCATTTGCATGGTTCCAACTGCTCCAATAAAGCTCGCCATCCTGTGGGCTCTCCGGCGATTTCGCCAAAGCCGTACGATACATGCGCGTGCCCGGGTCAAAGCCGCCGTTTTCATATTGCTTCGCCTTGATATTACCGAAAAAAGAGTCGTCGTGCAGCCCAGTCCTGCAATAGGCAGGGTGCCGCTTGCCGAGCAGCTTGAGCAGCCCGGGCAGGCGCACTTGGAGATACATACCCTCTGGTGCCGCTTGCGCCAGCGCGCGCAGGATTTTTTTGCGGCTGACGCGCTTTTTTTCGCTGTGCCATTCTCCCCATGCGCCGATCATCCCCGCCTGCAAAACGTGGATGTACGCTTTGTTCCGCTCCAAAAAGGGACGCAGCTGTTCGATATGGCGCAGCATATCCGCCTGGGTCGCGTCATTCACTCCAGGGTCGGTTGAATAGGCAAAGCGCAGCAGCGCCTTGAGCCCATGCGCGCGCAGGGTATCAAAATAGATCTGCATCGCCTGAAAGCCCGCTTCGTCAATCTCTCCGCCCCGGTAGCCGGTTAGGTAAAAATAAACCTGTGCGAGCGTGATCTGCTCCGGCGCGCAGCGGGCAATGCCTTTTTCAATCACCCTCTCGATATGCGCCGCCGGGTTTGCCATGCGGCTGACGGTGAATACATCGCAGGCGATCTCCTCCCCCATATACAATTCAAGGCGCAACCCACGGTCCGGGTTGCGGGCAAGCAGGCCATTGCCCTCTGCGGCCAACGGCTGTAATTGCAGCTCCATCATGATGACCATACCTTTCCTGCGCGGCTTTGCCGCAGTAAAAATGATAACAATATTTATGCCTGAAAAACATAAAGTGAAATTTGAAAGCGCGATCTTCCAAACGAAAACGTTCCTGGAAAGATAAATCTGCATTATTGTAGGTGGTAAATGCATTCCTGTCAAGTTCAGTCACTTTTTCTGTTGACGTGGATTGCGGAAAAAGTTACAATACCATTATAATTGTTTCGGACTACTAGATTTTGGAGGAAAGAGAATGGAGAAAACGAAGAGTGAGCGGAATGCATATATTCTGCGAAAATACCTTGGCTACGGCGTAGGCGCGATCGGCATGGATTTGAGCTATGGATTATTCAATTCATTCCTCAATAATTATTTGACAAATGTTTTGCTTATCGCACCGTTTTACGTTGGCGTAGTCGCCTTCTGCGCCCGGATCTGGGATGGTATTAACGATCCGATGATGGGCACGATCGTTGACAATACGCACACGCGCGCGGGCAAATTCCGCCCCTGGATTTTAACAGGCTCGCTTCTGAATGCTGTGGTGCTGTTCTTCCTGTTTACAAACCCCGGCTTTTCTGTATCGGGCAGCGCGGTTAATATCGGCCTTTACGTTTATGTAGCTGTGATGTATGTCCTCTGGGGCATGTCCTATACGATTGTAGATATCCCCTATTGGTCGATGGTGCCCGTATTGACAAGCGACCCGCAGGAGCGCAATCTTGCGGCAACCTTCCCGCGCTTTTTCTCCGGCTTTGGCCAGATCATTATCGTTGTGTTGACCGTGCCAATGCTCAATCTCTTTGGTAAGGGCAACGATGCAATCGGCTTTAGCTATTGGTCGGCCATCTGCGGCGTTTTGCTGGTATTAGGCTGCCTAGTGACCTTTTTCACCACGAAGGAAACCGTCCATCCAAAGCCGGAGCATCAGGAAAAATTCACCTTGAAGCGCGCGTTTCTGACCATCAAAAATAACGATCAGCTCCTCATCTTTATTCTCACCGCGATCTGCTTTAACACCGGCTGGTATTTAACCAATGGCTTAGGCATCTACTATTTTGAATCCGTGTTAGAAAACAGAGATTTATATTCCGTGTTCGGCGCAATTGGCGGCGTTGGCCAGGCGTTGGGCCTGATTCTTTTGCCTGTGCTCTCCAAAAAGTTCACGCGCAACCGTGTCATCAAGGGGGCCATGCTCCTCTCGATCATCGGCTATCTCGGCATGGGGCTATTCGGCCCGGTGCTCAACCAGTTTATCCTGTTTGCCATCTTCGGCATTGTGGGCTGCATGGGGATCGGCTGTATGTTTGTGGCGGAAACGATCATGCTGGCGGATATTGTGGATTATGGCGAATTCAAGCTCGGCTACCGGACGGACTCCATCGTTTTCTCCATGAAAAGCCTGCTGTTGAAAGTGGCCTATTCGATTCAGAGCCTGATTATCGGCGCGGGCCTACAGCTTTCGCATTATGACGGCGAGCTTGTCAAGCAGGGTATTTCACAGCCCGCTTCCGCACAGAATGCAATTTGCGTGATGATGTTCCTCATTCCGCCTATTTTCGTTCTTCTTTCGTTGTTTATTTTTTCGAAGAAATATAAACTCAGCAAGGAGCGCATGGAAGAGGTTACAGCATTTATCACGGAAAAACACGAACAGGAACCACGCTTTCGTGATATAGAAGAATAAACGGTACAGAAAGATACAAAACGCCCCTTCCCCTTTTTGGGAGAAGGGGCTATATTTTTCTAAATATATAAATAGCTAAAGCAATATAGTGAAGAAAAGCAACACCGAGTTGTTATTTGTCTATTATATCTATAATTCCTGACCCTTTTTCTGCGTTTTTTCCTATAGATTATTCCAATAAATCGGTCTATAATGAACCTATCCTGGGTGTGAAGTGGAACGCCCAAGTTTGCTTCAATATGAAGGAGGAAACAATTTTGAAGAAAAGTAAAAAGCTTCTTTCCCTGTTTCTTGCCGCTTTGATGCTGATGAGCTGCTTCGGCGCAATCAGCGCGAGCGCTATGACAATGGATGCGGCGGAAGCCGCAGCCGCAGAATTCAATGCAAATATTCCGGATCATTCCGCTGTTTATGCCAACAAGAGCGCAAAGCAGTGGAACACGACGATGAAATCACTGGATATCGCGCTGAGCACCGCACTCTCGGCAGCGAATGTAAAAGCAACCATCTATTCCGACAGCACCACAAGCATGTTGATGACAAAACTCAGCGGTTTGCTTTACAGCGCCCTCGAAGGCGTCGCTGCTCAGGGCGGTTTTGCTGGAATGCTAATTAACGCTATTCTCAAGAACCTCACCCCTGCAAAAGTCGGTGAAGCGATGGAGAAAGACGGTGTTTATCTGGACAGCGCCGCTTATCTGAAAGTGGGGTATTACGCCCGGCGACCGTGAGGCTTTTGTGAACGCTGCCGGCTATGCGCTTTACCCAGTCGGCTATGCAATTAACTTCCTAAGCATCCTCAAGGGCATTTATCCGGATGTTTTGGTTCCGATCATCGAAGCTTTGGGCCAGGGCGCAATGCCGGATGAAGCGAGTTTTAAAGCCGTTATCAATAATGAAAGCACTGCCAAGGGCATGCATGCAATTATCAATCCCATCTGTGATGCGATTGACGACCTGCTTGCAAACCCGCTTAGCTATGCTTGCGGAATCCTTCCCGGCATGGTAAAGGCGCTCAATGGCGCGATGGACACTTTGAGGAACATGAGCCTCATCGGTGACTTTGTGAAGGATATCCTGCCGGAAAGCTTCTCCGGCCTGCTGCCGATGGTAACAGATGCATTGGGCCTGAACCTTACGCTGCCGGAAATTGACGAGCAGTATCTCATCACGATGGGTACCGCCGTCGCAGCGGAGAGTGGCGCGGCAGACGGTTACGCCATGAGGATCGAAGGCAACTCCACGATGGTTTTCGCCGCCGTGGTACAATACCTCCAAGCTGTGCTTCAGGATCAGGGCAATCAAATTGAAATCGGCCGCTTTATTGTTGATAAACTGGATGACAAAACCGGCCATGATTATGCGGATAATTATATGGAGATCGTAAACGCCGCATTGAATGGCACGCCTCTTGATGTGGCTGATGCATGCCTGAGCCTCGTTGAGGAAGTCAGCGTTGATTTAGGCGGCGGCGAGGATGTGAATCCGGTTATTGCATTCTTTGCAAAAATCGCGGCCTTCTTCTCCAACTTGGCGAAGAAGATTATTGCGCTCTTCAAATAAGCCATCTTCTGTCTTCATCTTTTTCACCTCATAAATAGCCGCCGTATGGTTTCCACTTCCATGCGGCGGCTTATTCTTTTTGGGGGCGCTTCACCTTGAATAGAAAGGGGGGACTGCGAAATGAAAAGCATTTTGCAGATCCCCCTAAAACAATCCAAGCCAGGGAAACACTGATCAAATCCTGCCTGCAAGCCGCGCAGCGGATTTGAGCCATTTCAAGAAATAACCCAAAAGGCAGCCTCAGCCTGTGCGTCGGCCGTCAGGTCAGGCGTGATTCTCAACCGGCGGCTCCCTAAAAGCTTTCCCTTGCTGATTCTTCAGGCGGCATTTCGATTGATTCGCTCGCCTTTTGCAAAAAATGATAAAGCGGCGCGAGCTCCTGGAAGCCTTTTTTAAATTCCTCGATGATTCCCGCATCCCGTAGGGGCGCAAGGCTTGGGTTCTCCCGGCAGACAAAGGCATCCTTCTGGTTATAATACGTGCGCAGATCCTCCGGCACATTGCCTGGCTTATCCTTTTTATAGCTTTCTCCTCCAAAGGCAAAGCCGGCCCGTTCCGCCTTGCGAACAGCCTGGCGGAAGGCTGCGGGGTCGGCAAGAATCGCATCTCGGTAGGCCTGCATCAGCTGTGGAGTGGTGCAGTAATACCCAACCCCACAGGTGTATCCCTGCGGTGTGATTTCAAACCAGAATGCGGGCGAACACGGAAACTCTTTTTTAGGGCGCACAAAGGTTGCCCACACATGCTCGCGGTAGAGCGTTTTATCCTTGGTGAAGCGCGTATCGCGGCGGATGCGGGAAATCATCCGGCTTGGAATCACGCTGATTTTTCCATCAATTTTTTCCATCATATCCGCCAGTGCGGCGCAAATCTGCTGCATTGGAATCAGCACCTGCTCCTTAATGGCGGGTTTTTTCGATTCATAAAACTCCTTGCTGTTTTGAAAGCGGTTCTCCGCTAGCAGCCAGAGCGCATCCGGCGTGATGCCGCGGTAAACCGCCTCTTCCTCCCGCTTTTCAGCCATGTTAAATCACCCCCCTGTTTTTCATCTCCTGCGCAGCGAGCAGTACGCCCATTTTTGCGCTGTGGAAATTGAGCCCGCCCTGCATCCAGGCGGCAAATGGCTCGCGCAGCGGTGCGTCCGCCGACAACTCAATAGACGAACCGAGCGTAAACGCTCCCGCCGCCATGATCACCTTGCTGTCATAGCCAGGCATATCCCATGGCTCCGGTGAGACGAAGGAATCCACCGGGGCCCCTTTTTGCATGCCCTGGCAAAAAGCGATGAGCGCCTTTTCCTCCCGCAGGAGCACGGCCTGGATGATATCGTGCCGCGTTTCCCCACAGCGCGGGGTCACGTCATAGCCAAGCCGCTCAAATAAGGCGGCGGTAAAGGCGGCGGTTTTCAGCGCCTCCCCCGTTACATGCGGCGCATGGAACAGGCCCATATAGAGCGGGCGGTTCTGGCCGAGCGTCGCCCCCACTTCACGGCCAAGGCCCGGGGTCGTCATCCGGTAGGAGCAGAGCTCGATCAAATCTGCGCGCCCCGCGATATAGCCGCCCGTCGGCGCAATGCCGCCGCCCGGATTTTTAATGAGAGAGCCCGCGATCAGATCGGCGCCCACGGAAAGCGGCTCACTTTCCTCCACAAACTCACCATAGCAGTTATCCACCATCACGATCACATCCGGCTTGACCGCCTTGACGGCCCTCACAACCTCGCCGATCTGCCGAACGCTCAGGCTTGGCCGCAGGGAATAGCCGCGCGAGCGCTGGATATAGACCATTTTGGTGCTCGGATCAATCGCTGCGCAAATGGCGGAGAGATCCGGCAGGCCATCCTGCCCCAGCTCCGCCTGGCGGTAGCGGACGCCAAAATCTTTCAAAGAGCCCTGCCCCTCCCCGCTCAGGCCGATCACAGAATGGATCGTATCGTAGGGCGTGCCCGTTGCGCTAAGCATCGTATCGCCCGGGCGCAGCACGCCATAGAGCGCCACCGCCAGCGTGTGCGTCCCGCAAGCGAAGGTGTGGCGCACGAGTGCATCCTCTGCGCCCATCACATCGGCGAAAACCCGGTCTAGGGTGTCGCGCCCTCTGTCGTCGTAGCCGTAGCCAGTGGAGGATACAAAATGGCTCTCGCTCACGCCGTGCCGGATAAAGGCGGAAAGCACCTTAAGCTGGTTGTATTCCGTTATTTCGTCAATTCTCTGAAAATCCGGCCTTGCGCGCTCCAGCGCATCCTGCCCGGCCTGCCGGACTGCTGGATCAAGTTCAAAAAAAGGCTGCTGCATATGTAATCTTAAACTCCTTTTGGTATCATCATCATTGCGGGCGGGCCATATGGTGCAAAGCCCATCCGTTCATAAAACTGCTTGTGCATGCCCGCCCGGCGGAATAAATAAACGGCCCTGCCCTCCTGTGAAAGCGCACTGCAAAGGGCGGCGGCCAGATAGGAGCCAAGCCTCCCTCCACGCTTTTCCGGCAAAACCGCCACGCCGCCGAGCAACGCCTCTTGTGGCGTGAGGGCAACAGCCATTGCGCAGGCAGAATAACCTTCCCCCTCCTGCAATGCCCATATGCGGGCTGCGCCGTGGCGCACCCGGTGAGAAACATCCGGCAGCCACGCCTCCCATTGGGGCAGCGGCTCCCCTGCTGCACGCAGCAATTCATAAACCTGCCGCAACGAGGGCTCCTTGCAGATGGCCGCCGGTTCGCATATTTCCGGCACGGCGGGTACCCCACTCAGCCGCATGGCACGGCAGCTTTCCAGCCGGCACGCGGAGAGCAGGCCGGCCGTTTGCGCCGCCCACTCCGGGCACAAAACGCTCTCATACCCGGCGGCGGATAAAAATGCCCACACTTCCTCCCAATCCGCCTGTTCGCTAGCGCACAATGTTACATGCCCGTCAACGCGCGATAAGGCGGCGGTTATACGCCCGGAGGCATCCGTCTGCATCCAAAAAAGCGCAAACGGATAGCTCGTCCCATACGCTTGCAGGAAGGCGGAGATCCGCACGCCGTAGGGGCTCCCTTTGCAGAAGGAAAGGAGCCGTGGAATCTCCCGCCGGTCAATCAACTGAATCATTGGCAAAGCTCTGCGCAAGCGCGCGCACAAGATCCGCAGCGTCGTATAAATCCCCTTCTTCGATCACGCAGGAAGGGGAATGCAGATAGCGGCACGGCACGGATACCGTGATGGTTTTCACTCCGCCGCGGCTCTTATGGATCGCGCCCGCGTCGTTCCCACCCGCCACCAGCGTTTTGCTTTGGCAGCGGATATTTTTCCGCTCCGCGAGAGAAAAGGCAAAATCATAGAGCTTCCGGTCATAGAGCGTGCTCCGGTCCATAAAGGAAACCACTGCGCCCTTCCCAAGCGCACACACGCGCTTATGCGGCTGCACGCCTGCGATATCCGCCGCCGTGGTCGTTTCCACTACAATCGCATAATCGGGGTTCAGCTGGTAGGCGGCTGCCCCTGCGCCGCGCAACCCCACTTCCTCCTGCACGGTAAAGGCAAAATCGAGATCATAGGGAAGATCGCTCTCAATCATCTCCAGCAAAACCGCACAACCCGCGCGGTCGTCGAGCGCCTTGGCTTTGATCCGCCGCTCGCCGAACGGCACAAAGACTGAATCGAAATAGGCGATATCACCCGGCTGGACAACCTGCGCCGCCTCCTCGGCGTTGGACGCGCCGATATCAATATACAGTTTTTCAAAATCTGGGATTTTTTTTAGATCGTCCTTTTCAAGCAAATGCACCGGCATGGAGCCGATCACGCCGGGGAGCTGCTTCTCCCCCACAAATACGCCCCGGCCGAACAGCACGCGCGGGTCAATCCCGCCAACAGGGGAAAACTTCAAATATCCATCCTCTGTGATATAGGTGACGATTAGCGCCACCTCATCCATGTGGGCGGCGAGCATCACCTTCTTTTTTGCCCGCTGCGCGCCCTTTTTGTGCACGAGGAGGTTGCCAAGCGCATCCACCTCATATTCCGCATGGGGGTTCACACGCCTGATCAGGTATTCCCGCACCGCGTCCTCCCGTCCGGACGCCCCCGGCAGGGAACAGAGCGTTTTCAGTGTTTCCAGCATTTATGCGCGCCCCCTTTCCAAAATATAAGCGGCCAAAAGCCGGGCGGTGCTTTCTACATCCTGCGGGTCAATCACTTCAATACCCATGTGCATATACCGCAGTGGGATCGATAGAACCCCCATACGCATGCCCGCGCCCGCCGCGGCCATCTCGTCCGCATTCGTCCCGGTTTTTCCGTTCATTACTTCTGTTTGATAAGAAATCCCCTCTTTGCGGGCAATTTCCTCCAATTGCCTGCTCATCGCTGCGTTTAGAGTTGGCGCAATGCCGATCATTGTACCTTTGCCGAGCTGTGCGCATTTGTGCCGTGGCGCATCCGGCGTCATGGCAAAGCTTACATCCACCGCAATGCCCTCTTCAGCCCTGGCCGCAAAGGAGGCGCAGCCCGCGCTCCCGCCGCCGACTTCCTCCTGTGTAGAAAACACAACGGTCAAGCGGCAATCCGCCTTTTGCTCCTGGAGCAGGGCAAGGCAGCGCAAAACCGCTGCCACCCCCGCGCGGTCATCCAAAGACGGAGAGCTGATCTGCCCGCCCAGCAGCTTTTTGGGCGAGCGCCGGAGCGTCACTCGGTCGCCCGGATGCACTTTCTCCCGCGCCGCCTCCGCTGAAAGGCCGATATCAATCGCCATTTCCGTGATATCGGTAATTGACTGATCCTCCTGCTTGGAGAGATGCGGAGGCGTGCTGCACACCACGCCGTAGAGCGGCTCTCTCCCCCACACCGTTACCTCATGGCCCGCTAACGTGCGGATATCGATTCCCCCGCACTTGTCAATCCGCAGAAAGCCCTCCGCATCCACGCCGGTGACCACCATGCCGACCTGGTCGATATGCGCATCCAGCAGGATATGCGGCCCGTGCCCGGCAATTTCACCGATCACATTCCCAGATGCATCGGTATGCACCTGCGCAAACGCGCTGAGCGCTTCGGCAGCCTCCTGCGCCGCTGGTTTCTCTGCGCCCGACACACCGGCGGGCGCACATAATTGCAGCAACAATTCCTTCATTGATAGGATTCCTTTCCAAACTGGTTATACTGATTTTAATAGGATTTACTCTCGTTATTATACGTTTTTCAGATTGAAAATTCAATATGCCCTGTTTTTTCCTGCTCTTTTTCAATCTATGCGGAAGCTTTCCTTGAAAGGCTTCCAAAATTATGATAGACTATTTTCATTCAATCTGATTAGTAGCCGTACGGCTCAGAAAGAAGGCTGACGATGGAACAAACGCACAGCAAGCTCAATCGCCCCACGCTGTCGCAGCGGTTCTATGAAAACCGTTTTGTATGGATTTCTTTTGCGGCTTCTGCACTGGTGATGCTCCTGGTTTACATCTGCTTTGAGCTGATCCCCTTTGGCAGCAGGACGATTCTGCGCATGGATCTTTACCACCAATACGGCCCCCTGTTTGCGGAGCTGTACGAGCGGCTTGTGGGCGGGGAAAGCCTGATTTATTCCTGGGATACCGGCTTGGGAAGCAGCTTTCTCGGCAATTTTTATAACTATCTCTCCAGCCCCCTGTCCGTTATCATTCTCCTCTTTGGGCACTCTAATATCCCCGAAGCCATCGCCACGATGATCCTGCTCAAGGCCGCCCTCGCCAGCGCCGCCTTTGCCTATTATCTCAAGCGCTCCACCGGCAAAAACGACGCGACAATCTCCGCCTTCGGCGTGCTCTATTCCTTCTGTGGCTTTTTCATCGCTTATTACTGGAATGTGATGTGGCTGGACGCCATGCTCCTCCTGCCGTTGATTGCACTCGGCATTGAGCAGATCATCAAAAAAGGCCGCTTTTGGCTCTATACCGCCGCGCTGGCGCTGACCATGCTCTCCAACTACTATATGGCCTTCATGGTCTGCATTTTTGCCGTGCTGTATTTCCTGGTGTATTATTTCAGCCACTATGAAATTACGGCCCGATTTTCCGGCCTCCAGCCTGAAGGGGAAAAACGCTCCCTTTGGAGCAGAATGAAAAACAGCCGGTTTTTGCAGAGCGGCTTCCGCTTTGCAGGCGGCTCCATCCTCTCGGGCGGCATCGCGGCGTTTGCCCTGATCCCCACCTATTTTATTTTGCAGGCATGTTCCGCCACTTCCGGCACATTTCCGGAAAAATACGCCTCTTATTTCACCATTTTTGATTTTTTGGCAAACCATTTTGCCAGTGTGACACCCACCATCCGCAGCAGCGGTGAGGACGTCATGCCCAACGTATACTGCGGTGCGATTGTGTTGATCCTGATCCCGCTCTATCTCTTCGCAAAGTCGATCTCAAAGCGGGAAAAAGTGATGCACCTATCCCTGCTCGTATTTTTCTATTTCAGCTTCAACACAAATTTTCTCAACTACATCTGGCATGGTTTCCACTTTCCCAATGATTTACCCTACCGCCAGTCCTTCCTCTATTCCTTCATCTTGCTGATTATGGCCTACCAGGTGCTTATGCGGCTCAAGGAATACTCCACAAAGGAGATTGCGGGCGTCGGGCTGGCCGTGATGGCTTATGTGGTGATCGTTCAGAAAATTACCTCCAAGAATGTGGACGAGCTCTCCGTGATTCTCACACTAATCCTCATTGCGATCTATGTGCTCGTGATGGTGCTGATGAAGGATAAGCGTTACCAATCCTCTGCTGTTGCAGTGCTGTTGCTCTGCTGTGTCGTTACAGAGGCCGCGGCCGCCAATACGGATAACTACAGCATGGATCAGCCCAAAAGCAACTACGTTTCCGACCTGCCCGATTTTCAAGCGGTCAAAAAGCAATTGGATGAGCGGGAAAACGGTGGCTTTTACCGCATGGAGCTAACTAATTTGCGTGCGCGGATGGATCCTGCTTGGTATCATTACAACGGCGTTTCCACCTTCTCCTCCATGGCTTATGAAAAGGTATCGAACTTACAGAGCCGCCTGGGTATGTTCGGCAATTTTATCAATAGCTACACCTACCACCTTCAAACGCCAATCTATAACAGCATGTTTGGCCTAAAATATATCGTCAATAATACGGTGGAGGTCGACCCTGACGCAGCGCTCTACACCAAGCTGCCGATTGCACAGGGCAAATTTACGGCCTATGAAAACAACTATGCCCTGCCGATCGCCTTCCGCGTGAATGACACGGTGCAAAGCTGGGCGACAGACGGCAGCGATCCCTTTTTGGTGCAGCAGGAATTCTTCCAAAAGGCCACCGGCTGCGGCACACTGTTCCATCCGATGAAAATCTCCAGCATTGATTACTACAATATCGATTCTTTCAGCGATGAATCCCAGCTGGGCACTTTCACCTTCTTCCGCACCACGCCGGGAGAGGACGCCAGCCTGACCGTCCACCTAATCAGCCCAGGCACAGAAAACCTCTATCTCTATGTGAAATCGGATAATGTGGAGCAGATCAGCATCTCATCGGACAGCTACAACAACACCCAGAATGTAGATCGCGAATATATCCTCGATATCGGCCGCCACCAGAAAGGCGAGATCATTAGCGTGGATATCACCATCAACAGTGGCGATTCCGGCTATATTGATTTCTATGCCTATGGCTTTGATGAAACGGAATTCAAACGCGGCTACGATCAGCTGAAAGCGGATTCCCTACAGGTGGAACGCTTTACGGATACGGAGATCAGCGGCACAGTCAATGCTGCCGAAAACGGCGTCCTATATACCTCCATTCCATATGACGAAGGCTGGACGGTAACGGTAGACGGCGAAAAGGTTGCCAAACAGGATCTGCTCGCGGTGGGCGACGCACTGCTCGCCATTCCTATCGGCAGCGGAAGCCATACCGTCTCCTTCTCATACACGCCGCGCGGCATGTATATCGGCATTGGTATTTCCGTATTTGCGCTCGCAGTTCTCATTTTGCTGCTGGTTTGGAACCGGAGCGGAAAAAGGCCGTTTTTCCTGGAGCCCTATCCCATCCGGAAGGCTGATCCTGATACGGAACCGCAGCCGATGAAAGCTGACGGGAATTGGGCGCCGGAGGACACTACGCCGCCTCAGCCTCTGCCAGAAAATCCAGATGATCTGGAGCAAGCGCCCGAGGAGCCCTTGAAGCAAGAAGAGTAAGCAAAAAAACTTGCCATCATTCACTGCTCAAAGGCTTTATCCGCGCCCCTAAAACAAACTTTTGCCCATGCTGCTTTTTTACAGCATGGGCAATTAAATTATTTTGGGCTATTTCTGGGCTTCATCCGCTTACCAATCTCCACTGTGACCAGCGGTGCAAGAGATAACGCGGCCACAACTAACCACTGCATCCCATCCAGCGGCACCGTTTTGAACAGTGCGCCCAATGGGGCGATGCCAATCACAGAAAACTGCATCAGTGTGCATACAAAAAAAGATAGTACCATTTTAGGATTACTCAAAAAGCCCACGGAGAAAAGCGAATGCTCACTCCTCGTGTTAAACGCATGCACCAGCTGTGAAAAACTGAGCACGGCAAACGCCATCGTACGGCCTAAAACCGTGCCTGCACCCGAAAAAACCGTACGCCCCAGCATATAGGCAAGCAGCGCAAGCGCGCCCACCATCATGCCCTCCACGGCGATATCGAAGCCTAGGCCCCGTGCAAAAAGGCTCTGCCTGGGCGGCACCGGCTTGCGGCGCATGATATCCCGATCCACCGCCTCTACGCCCAGCGCCATAGCCGGCAAGGAATCTGTGACGAGATTCACCCACAAAAGCTGAATCGGCAAGAGCGGCGCGGGCAGCCCCATTAGAGAAGAAATAAAAATAACTAAAATCTCCCCAATATTGCACGAAAGAAGAAAATGCACAGCTTTGCGGATGTTGTCATAAATGCCTCTGCCCTGCTCCACAGCGCGCACAATGGTTGCAAAGTTGTCGTCCGTCAGGATCATATCCGCTGCGCTCTTCGCTACGTCCGTGCCGCTTTTTCCCATTGCACAGCCGATATCTGCGGCCTTCAGGGCGGGTGCGTCGTTCACGCCGTCCCCTGTCATGGCTACGATCTCGCCCGTTGCCTGAAATGCTTTGACAATGCGCACCTTATGCTCCGGGGATACGCGGGCAAAAACACGGTAATCGCCAATTTTTTGAATCAATGCCTCTTGGGAAAGCTGGTCAATCTCATGGCCCGTCATCACCTTGCCATCTTTTGTAATGCCGATTTCCCTTGCGATTGCAGAAGCGGTGATAGCATGGTCGCCTGTAATCATCACCGGCTTAATTCCCGCCGTCTTGCAGGTTGCTACCGCGCGCCAAACCTCTTTGCGCGGTGGGTCTAACATACCGAGCAGTCCACAAAATACAAGCTCCCGCTCCGGGTCGCCCGGTTCAGAAGAAGCCTGCCGGTAGGCCACCCCCATCACGCGCAGCGCATCCCCGGCCATCTCCTCATTCCGTTTCAGAATCTGCGTCCGGTAAGCAGCACTCATCTCCCGCTCCTGGCCAGCCACCAGCACCCGGCTGCACATTGGCAATAGGATATCCGGCGCACCTTTGGTAATGACCAGATAGCCGCCATTCAACCTGTGAATAGTCGTCATGCGCTTGCGGGTGGAGTCAAAGGGCAATTCCTTTACGCGCGGGCAGCTGCGCTCCAGCGAGGGCTTAAGCTTTCCCTGCATAGCGGCGGCAGTAACGAGCGCGTTTTCCGTCGGCTCACCGGATGCGCTGAATTTGCCCGGCTTCCCTTCCAGCACGGCGTTGTTGCATAAAGCGGCAAGTGCCAGCATGCTGCGCCCCCGATCTCCGCTAGGGGAAACCGGCCCATCGATATCTGCAAGGCGTGTCACTGTCATTCGATTCTGCGTGAGCGTCCCTGTTTTATCCGAGCAGATCACCGTGGCGCTGCCGAGTGTTTCCACGGCGGGCAGGCGGCGGATGATCGCGTTGCTCTTGGCCATGCGCTGCACACCGATGGATAAAACGATCGTCACAATTGCAGGCAGCCCTTCTGGGATCGCCGCCACCGCAAGGCTGACGGAAAGCATGAAGCTATCGAGTAGAGGCACATGCTGAAACAGCCCCAGCACAAAAATGATGAAACAAATGCCCAACGCGCCTATCCCCAAGATTCGTCCCACGCGCGCAAGCCGCTGCTGAAGAGGGGTTTGCGGCGCCTCCTGTGTGTTAATCATGTGGGCGATATGCCCCACCTGCGTATCCATCCCTGTTTCCGTAACGACGGCGCGCGCATGGCCCGCAGTGACGGTGCTGGTGGAAAACACGCAATTTGTCCGGTCTCCGAGCGCGCACTTTTCCGGCAGGCGTGTGTCCGCCTGCTTTTCCACCGGCAGGGATTCCCCCGTCAAGGAGGATTCTTCCATCTTTAGGCTGCTGCACGCAAGCAGGCGTGCATCCGCCGGAACGAGATCACCAGTATTTAAAAGCAGAAGATCACCTGGCACGAGCTCCACAGCATCAATCTTCTGCTGTTTGCCCGCGCGGATCACCTCGGCATGCGGTGCGCTCATCTTTTTAAGCGCGTCAATTGCCTTCTGCGCGCGGCTCTCCTGCACTACGCCAATGATCGCATTCACAATCACAATCAGCAGGATGATGACTGGGTCTACAAAATCCCCATCCGGCTCTAGAAAGGCAGTTGCAAAGGAGATGACTGCTGCAATCAGGAGAATAATCACCATGAAATCTGCAAACTGCGAGAGAAACCGCCTGAAAAGGCTCTTTCCCTTTGCCTCCTGAAGCTGATTTTTCCCATATTGCCCCTGCCGCTGCTTCACCTGTTTTGCTGTTAGCCCCCGTTGCGAATCCGTCTGTAAAGCGTGGATGGTATCGCTAGGGGACATGGTATGCCAATTCATCAATACGACCATGCCTTTCCTGACCGTGCGGAAATGTGCTGCGCGGTCAAACGTAGATTGCCTCTAAGGGCTCGGTCATATATATGCGGCGGGAGGGGCGGTTCATGTTATAATGCAAAAGAGAAAGTCCAAAACAAACATACAAAATAAGCCAGCCTCCGCTCTGAGAGCGGAGGCCTATTCATTTCCATAAATAGTATTACCAGAAGAGTATTCCCCTGCTTTTCAACCAATCTTTTCTAAAATACTCTTTTTTAACTGATTAATTTTGTTTCTCTGCTCTTTTGAAAAACAGATAAATTCCTCGTCTTTCATTTTAAAATAGGAAATCTTCTGCTCCAGCACATCCTTTTTATTCAAAATGGAGGGCTGTGTCATCTGGGGGGAAAACCACGATAACTCAAAACACGCAGGAATATAAACGCTTCTCTTCAGCGATTCCTGATAAACCGGATGATAAATTTTTTGATTGGCAAAAACAATATATTCCTCATTATCCTGCATCAGATTGAAATAGGAATGATCAAAATAGGCCGGTGCGCCGTTTGCATAAAAATCAATGTAATTGCTTTCATAAAAATCAATTATTGTATCCGCTTCGATATTTCCCCGGTAGACCTCCAAAACCTGTAGCGTAGCCTTTGTCGTTAAATATTCGGGCCGGCTTTCCAGGCATTTTACCCGTGCAATCAGTTCCGCTTGCAGGACAGACTGCATGATCATATCGATTTCATCATCGGACGGTCCACTTTTGGGAAAGGCCAAAAAGGCGCGTCCAGAACGGCTGGTCTGTGCAACGGTATCTGTATAGCTAAAGCGGGTAACAAGGCCAGACGCAATACAGACGACCAGTGCCAATGCGAGGATAACGCCTAGTATTTTTGTAAAACTAAATCTCCTCATTCGAATCCCCCGATTCCGTTTTGATGATCTCCCCCTGCTCCATATAAATCACATCATCACAGAAATTTGTGAAATCTTCTAACGAATGGCTTGCAATGAGCACGGTTGCACCCCGTTCCTTCTCGTCCAATATAATCCGCTTAAACAGCCGAATTCCGTCTTTATCCAAGGCGTTTGTAGGTTCGTCCAGAACCAAAAGCTCTGGCTGCTCCATGATAGCTTGCGCCAGCATCAGCCTTTGCTTCATACCAAGTGAAAATTTCGCGAAAATTTTCTTTCCCGTATTGTCCAGGCCAACCCGGCGCAAGATAGACGCAATATCCTCCTTATTTAATTCCTTGCGAATCGAAGCAAGCACCGCTAAATTATCATAGGCAGAGAGATAAGGCCACAACCCATTATTTTCGATCATAACCCCTAATTTTTGTGGATAAGGCGCCGCCGGGTCGATCCGCTCTCCATTAACGAATACCTCTCCCCCGCTCGCGGAGATCATGCCTGTCAAAAGTTTAAACAGCATGGTTTTCCCACAGCCATTGTGCCCGATAAATCCATAAATTTTATTTCTATCCAAGTTTAAAGTGATATCCTTTAAAATAGACACATTGTGAATGATTTTATTACAGTGGTGACATTCAATATAAGGCATAGAAACCTCCTTAATATCATTTCATCCTATAGATGGATACGTTCTGGTTTTATTTTTCCAACAGTAGCCCAAAATCCAGCTTTTTAATAAAGCGATATCCAATCCCCATGGAGGCGGCAATAAAGGCCGCAAAATAAACAACCGAGTGCCAAAGCTGAAAGCCCGGCATACTCTCCTGCTGACCGCCTGAGACAAAGGTAGAATACACCGTATGAAGTTTGATGTAAAAATGGCAAATTGGATTCAGCCACCACTGCCCTTTGATTTCAACCGCATGCTGCATCTGCACGGCAAAGATAAAAACAACAATCACGAACACAGGTAATAGCCATTTCGGCTCTACAAAAAACGACAATACATTGAAGCACATGCCCAAAGAGAAAACAAACAACCAACTTAGTAGAAATACACAAGCGTTTGGAATCGCGGCCTGCATCATCTCCCTCAACGGAATCGAATGATAAATGCTGACAAACAAAATCCCAACGATCTGATAGATAAACACGCCAAGAAAAGAAAGGGCCGCCAAAACCGCGCTTTTCTCCAAAAACCATTGTAAAAAACGCTTGCATCGCGTAAAACAATAAACCGCTTCTATCGAAAAATCCTTTCGGAACAAATCGATCAAGCATGTAATTAATAACCAAAAGGGCAATAGCATCATTAGAATCGCGGGCGTATTTTGAACAGAATAAGAAAGATAAAATGCATTGATATAATTTTCAAATGCCGTATCAAATTCCATATTCATCGAGTTTGCAGCAGCTACAAACAGCCCGCTGATTGCCGCGAGCGATACCACAAGAAGCATCCGTTGGCGGTAGATTCGCAAATAACGCATATCACTGCCCCTCTGTTTCTTGTAGTTTTCGGATACATACCGGCGTAAGACAACCGGCTGCGATCAGCATCGCAGCAAACAAAAGCATCAAAAACCAGAGCCGTTTTGTCGGCGAAGTATCCAAAGAAAAAAGATATGCATAAGGCCGGATATCCAAATCCGAAAAAAGCCCGGCTAGAATATAAATCAAATTATTGAGCAAAAAAGCGAATGCAAGCACCAGAATTCGATTTTTAGAGATAAAAAAGGAAACTTGAAATACCAGCACGGCAGTCAGCGCGCAAAACAAAGTCAATAAACATAAAAAAAGAAAATTATATAAGTACGGACAGTGGACAAATAAATAAGGGAACAGCGCTCCCTCCATATAGGAACCATAATAGGGAGACTGATCCGTTGAGAGCGCATTCCACGAATAGTTCGTACTATGGAGTGGAAAGGCGATCAGACTCAAAATAAAATGAATGAAAAAAGGGATAAAAATAACAAACGCCGCAGAGAAAGCTACCATTTTCAGCTTGGCCCAATAATACTTTTTAGGCGTGGAACGAGACAGCAGGCTTGGTAAACAATATTGTTGTTTATCTGTCACATACGAATCAGCAAAAGGCAGCACGCAAACCAGGGGGAGCAAAAAAGGAAGTATGATATTGATATCATGTGCATTTGCCCGGCCGATAAATAACTTATCCGCCGACAAATAATAGGTTGCATCCGTTCCAAAAGCCGTATAACACTGCGATAAAAAAACATAGGCGATTAAAAGCATCATTCCGGCAAAGGTAACCTGGAACTCTTTTCTCTTGAACAACAATTTCATTTGTGCTCTGATCATGTTGATTTCCCTTCTCTGATTTTGGGCCACCCGTATGAATACGGATAGCCCTTTTTTGAGCGTTTATCAGAACCAGATGGAACCGGAGGCCGTCTTGCTTAAAACATTCTTTTGATAGGCCATAACCTTCATTCCCGTACCTTTTCCAATATACTGATTATGCGGAATTCTCTCAGCGGTGCCGCCCGTTACATTTTTTTCGATCTCAACCCAGTTCTTCGATATGTTCGAACCGTTTGCAAGCTGTGCGATCGCTGTGATTTTATTCACAGTCCCTCCGGTGCAACTGATCTGCGTATATTGATGATCCGGATTTCCTTTCTCACCACTGCCAAGTACAACCTGGGTCTGCCAATTCGGCATTTCTACATTCCAATACGGCAAATAACTAGCGCCCTGTACTAAAACGAAAAGCTGAGATATGGCAATGACAACTACAACAATCATGGAAATGAATTTACGTTTTTTTGACATTTCAATTATCCCTCTTTCAAAACCAATTTGATTTCATAACAACTTATCAAATGACCTAGGCTCTTTCAACTTTCAATCAAGAAGGGTATTTCCCTGTTCATGGTACTCCTCCTTTATAACCTGTTTTAACAGGAATATATTCCTATTTTTACTAATTATACAATGCATTGTTATCTACGTCAATATATCCTTCTATTAAATATAGTTTTATCCTAACTTTTATCCTTAAAAAATTTTTCACATACAGGTACCTATTGCCTATGCTGCCTTTCTATAATTTGTTTTGCAGGTTCCCGCCCTACGCTTGCGAATCCGTCTGTAGAGCGTAGACGACATCGCTGGGAGGACACGGTGTGCCAATCATCAATTCGACCATGCCTTTCCTGACCGCGCGGAAGCATAGATTGCTCGGTCATATGTGCGGCGGGAAGAGCGGCTTATGTTAGGGCAGAGCCGAAAAAAGCGCCTGCCACGCCGGCAAGCGCCCTTCTTTTATTCAATTTTAAAATCGGGATCAAACATGCGATCCTGTATGATGAGATCCGGCAAAATCAGTTTAACGCCCCCCATTTCTGTCCGTTCACTGATCTGTACTAGCATGGGGCCATATTGTACGGTAACACGATATAACCTCCGTACGCTATCTCCCTTTGTTGGTTCAAAAAAGTTCGCAGAAAACTCGATCGGCCCAATAAAAGCGCGGTAGCGCTGGTTTTCGATCTCCAGATATCCTTTTTCCATAATTTCTTGCCGGCTCTCCTCCTTGCTTTCAAATGGATTCGTCCAGTAATTTGTTAAAAATGCCTCGTATTTTTTAATGGCGTCTCCCTCCGATTCGAGTTCCCATATGCTGATATCAAGCATTGCGTAAAGGCCCGTGACCTTGGGAAACCCTTTTTTAAGTGTCACCACTTTCGTGGTAAAATGAACCGGATCTAACTCGTCCTTTGGCAGATTGAGCGATGTGCCTTCTTGGAAGCATTGATAGGCATCATAAGTTCCATTCTCTAATTTTTTGCATAGGTTTTCTAACTGCTCTTGTGTTACAGGCTGCTTTTGGTAGGATGGACGCAAAAAAGCATTGTAGCAGCCAAGCAAAAGGAAAGCAATACTAAGGCTCATAATGCCAAGCATAATTCCGGCAAATAACCTTCCATGCCTTTTTCTCAAAAAAGAAATAATAATAATGCTGCTGCCGCGATAAAAACCAAAAGAAAGCTTCGATATAAATATAGAATTCTTAAAACAGCTTGTAACGTTTGATAAAATACATCCAAGTTAAGCCCCTCTTTTCTACTGTCACAGATATTCTGTTAAAAGATATGAGAAAGTTACAAAATATGCCACGCTTTTATCCCATGCTTCTCTTAGTCGTGAATACTGTTCATTGACTGTAGGCTTTACACAACCCTTCACATTATATCTACCTCTAGATGAATCACTCCAGTCATACTTGTAGTCATCAACATCTCTATTGGTTGCATGGCTTGCCAAAATTCGATTGTCTAAACCAATATCTCCGTGCGCGGCATAATCCTGAGCACTATGCTCTGCCCTTCCAAGATAATAGTATCCATCCATATCATAACTATCCGCAATAAAAGTGGTGACTGCGGTAACGATATTATTTTCAGCTTGTTCAAATCTGGTATCTTTGTTTGATTGATATGTCAAATCGTTTCGACGGTCAAAGTGGAATTTTTGATTCCTATATATCGCTACCCACGCAGGATATATATTGTCCAAAGAAAGATTTCCATCAACGACACGTTCTATTGCAGCCGGATTATTCCCGCCCTTATGAAGCTCTTGTGTGATGGTCTTATGCACATCCAATCCCCAGTATCCATTCGGATCAATCCGATTCACTGGGTCATTGTCGCAATAGGCAAACAGATTCGTCCCGTTGAGCCCGGTTCCCGTGTCCACATAGACATCCGCGTTGAGAAAGCGCCCCCATTCCGGGACATAATATCTCGATTGCAGATAATAGAGTTCCGTCTCCCGATCCATACAATATCCACGGTAGTAGAGCAAATTCAGCTTGGACAGTTCCACTTCCATCTCGTCGGCAGAGAGCATCCGGCCGTAAGCGTCATATGTATAAGACGCGACCCGTTCGCCGCCATGGTAAATCCCCACGACATCGCCCTGTGCATTGCGCTCGTAGAGATAGGCGTCCGTCCCGTTGACAAGGAAACCGTAAATCGTTCCATCGTCGCCAAAGCAATAGCAAACCGTATCCGTTACCGGGCCTGACTGCGTGTATTCCGTCACTTCGAAACCGGCGGGCAAATCGCCGTTCCAATAATAATGATATTCCATAACCGGCGCGGAGGCGTCCCGATCCATGATCGTTTTGCGTTGACGCAGGCCACTCTGATCGTAAGTATAGGCAATCTTATACGATTCATCCGTATACCCCTCCAGCATCCGGCCGGCTGTCCACTGATATTGCTTCCCTTCATATTGAACTGGATTTCCAATTTCATCGTATACAATCTGCTTTCCACCATAGGAAGTCAACTTATCCTTCCATTCGGCATCCTCATAACCATAGGTCACAGTATTACGCACATTTTCCGGATTTTCTGAAATAGTATACGGATATTCCCGCTTCTGCGTCAGATTTCCGCCAACATCATACGAGTAGATCGTTGTCGTCTGTGTTGCTACATCGTTCACACGGTTGAGCTGCCCGGCCTCATCATACCGGAAGGAGGCGGCCAAGCCGCCGTTTTTCACAATTGTGCGGATTCGTCCGTTTCATCATATGTATATTCCCAGTCGGAGGAGACGCTGTTCTCATCCGCAATATATGCAGAGATATACTGCGTTACCAATGCATTTTCATCTGACTGATATGTAATTTGTGTGTTCAATGATTCATTTGTCGGCCCGGATATCAGAATGGAGCGGATTCTCTCCTTTAAATCCTGATTCATCTCTATGAGCGTTTTCCGATGCGCTTGCGTTCCAACGTCCGCAATTTGTTCGATCTGTTTGACACGTTTTCCATCATAGGAGATGGCAAATTGCTTTTCATCAACGGTGTGAATCTGGCTTAATCTTCCGGTTCTTGTGTAATCGTATCGCACGCACTCGCCATCCGGATAGCTTGCCTGAATCAAATTTCCGCTGTTATCATAGCTATATTCTAATACAAACGGCACTTTAGCGCCATTTTCTGTTGAAAATTGAATCTGCCTGCCATCCTGTTCCTGACAGGCAATGGATATAAGCTGCCCTTTTGGATTATAACCAAAACAATATACGCGGCCAATGGAATCCGTAATTGACTGAATACGATCACCATCCTGATATGCAATCCGTATACCGTTTTCCGGTCGATCTATGTCAGTAATTTGCACCATACGGCCCATAGAATCAAAGCTTTGATAGGTTCCGTGGATCGTTTTCATTTTGGCTTGTGACACGTCGGTTGACCCTTTCGGAAGCCATAATTGATAGAGTAGGCCGATCTCCGAGGTCTCCCGCCAGCAAACCCAATCGCCGCTGACCCATTTTGTCTTCTGAAAGACGGTCCGGCTCCCATCATCGCGGTCATAAACAAAAAAGCCGCCTGCCGTATCATAACGCAGACGAACAGAATAATTGATGCTCCATTGCACTCCATAAGCCCCAACGGAGTTTTGACCGGTCGGATAGGAGTGATAAATCCTTTGCAAGCGTACCGGAAGATTGCCTCCGGCTAGGGAGAGTTCCTCTCTTGTTAATAACAATTCTTGATTATATTCATTTACGCGCAACTCCCCGGCTCTGCCCAAATCCATTTGTTCATAATTTGAAATTGTGTGAATCCCACGGGTCTGGGCAGTCAAAGGATCCTTGAAAACCAAAGCGGATGCTCCAAATGGAAGTTGGAGCAAAATAAACAAGAACAAAAATAGGGCTATGATCTTTTTTTCATGATGATCTCCTTTTTATGTATACACATTGTCAAACACAATTATATTGTAAAATACTGAAACCATATGAGATCTCCCCCTCTCCTATTTATTTCAATATTTTTATTAAATATTTTTATTTCGTAATTTCATTATACTTCACCCAACCATATAGGTGAATTGGTATAAATCCCAATATATTGATATTCAATTTGTATAGTATTACAAAAATTTACATTCTATAAAAACACCGCAGGCGGAGTGATCCACCTGCGGCTTCTCTTTTATTATGCTGTTTTTTGCTTGTTTCAGACCAGCTCGATGATGCACATCTCCGCTGCGTCGCCGCGGCGCGGGCCGGTCTTAATGATGCGGCAGTAGCCGCCGTTGACATCCTTATATTTCGGGGCAATCTCGTCGAACAGCTTCTTAACCACGTCCTCCTTTGTGACATACGCAAGCGCCATGCGCTTGGCATGCAGGGAAGGCTCCTTGGCGAGCGTAATCATTTTCTCCGCCATGGAGCGGACCTCTTTGGCCCTCGTAACAGTGGTCTCGATTTTGCCGTTCTCCAAGAGATAGGTCACCATAGCCCGAAGCATCGCTTTGCGATGGTCCGTGGTCCTGCCAAGTTTCCTGGTACCGGGCATTCAAAATCACTCCTTTACCTCGTCGGTCTTACTCTTCGTCCTTGCGGAGGTCGAATCCGAGAGACTCCAGCTTTGCCACAACCTCGTCAAGCGATTTGCGGCCCAGGTTTCTCACCTTCATCATATCCTCTTCGGACTTGTTGATCAAATCCTCCACCGTGTTGATCCCCGCCCGTTTCAGGCAGTTAAAGGAACGCACAGACAAGTCAAGTTCCTCAATGGTCATCTCCAGAACCTTTTCTTTGCCGTTGTCATCCTTGACGACCATAATCTCCGCATCATAGGCCTCGTCGGAGAGATCTACGAAGAGATTGAGATGCTCGTTGAGGATCTTGGCTCCCAGGGATACCGCCTCCTTGGCGGAGATGGTCCCATTCGTCCATACCTCAAGGGTCAGCTTGTCATAATCGGTAATCTGGCCGACACGCGTATTCTCGACTGTGTAGTTCACTTTCAGCACAGGGGTATAGATAGAGTCCACAGCGATGACGCCGATAACCGGCTGCATCTGCTGCTTGTTTCTTTCCGCCGGAACGTAACCGCGGCCGCGGTCAACTGTGAGCTCCATGTTCAAATGGGCATCCTTATCCAGCGAAGCAATGTGAAGCTCGGGATTGAGAATTTCTACCTCGGAGTCTGTTTTGATGTTGCCCGCGGTAATCTCGCACTCGCCGCTGCCTTCAATGTAGACAGTCTTGGGGCCGTCTCCGTGAATCTTGAGAATCACATTCTTCAGATTCAGGACAATCTCGGTAACGTCCTCCTTCACACCGGGGAGCGTGGAGAATTCGTGCAGAACGTTGTCAATTTTAACGGAGGTAATGGCATATCCCGGCAGCGAGGAGAGCAGGACGCGGCGCAGGCTGTTGCCAAGCGTCGTGCCGTAGCCGCGCTCCAGCGGCTCCACGATGAATTTGCCATAGGTCCCGTCCGGCTTCAAATCGGTCGTTTCGATTCTGGGCTTTTCAATTTCAATCATTCAAAACCCTCCTTGTTAAACTCAGGCGGCCGGCCTGCGGTACTGCGTTCCTCCAAAAAACAACCTCGTCAGGCTGCATTATTTGGAGTAGAACTCAACGATAAGATGCTCTTCCACGGGAACAGCAATCTGATCGCGCTCCGGAAGGTTGACGATTTTCGCTTGCAGGTTTTCCCTGTCAAGGTCCAGCCACTGTGGAACAGGGCGGGAAGCGTTTGCTTCAACCGTCGCCTTGATCTTCTCGCTGTCACGGCTGGTCTGCTTAATCGTAACCACATCACCCGCGCGCAGAAGATAGGACGGGATGTTGACCTTTTTGCCATTGACCTGAAAATGGCCATGGTTCACGAGCTGACGGCCTTCCGCACGAGACGAGGCCCAGCCCAGCAGGTAAACAACATTATCGAGCCTGCTCTCGCAGATGCGCAGCAGGTTTTCGCCCGTTACGCCCTGACGACGCTCCGCCATCTCGAAATATTTACGGAACTGGCTCTCCTGAATGCCGTAGTAACGGCGGGCCTGCTGCTTGGCACGCAGCTGGAGGCCATATTCGGAAGTTTTCTTCCGGCTCTGGCCGTGCTGGCCCGGCGCATAGGAACGGCGCTCCACGGAGCACTTGTTCGTGTAGCAGCGCTCGCCCTTAAGGAACAGCTTTTTGCCCTCGCGGCGGCACAGCTTGCAAACCGGATCGGTATATCTTGACATAAGTTCGTTACACCTCCTGAATTGGTTATACGCGCCTTCTCTTCGGCGGGCGGCAGCCGTTATGCGGGATCGGGGTGACATCCTTAATCATGCTGACATCCAGCCCTGCGGTCTGCAACGCACGGATGGCGGCCTCACGCCCGGAGCCCGGGCCCTTTACATAAACCTCAACCGTTTTCATGCCGTGCTCCATCGCAGCCTTGGCAGCTGTTTCAGCAGCGGTCTGTGCGGCAAAGGGGGTGGATTTTCTGGAGCCACGGAAGCCCATTTCGCCCGCGCTTGCCCAGGATACCGCATTGCCCTGTGTATCCGTGATAGTCACAATGGTATTGTTGAACGTGGACTGGATATGCGCCGCACCGCGTTCGATATTTTTACGCTCACGGCGTCTGCGCGTGGCAACGGTCTTTTTCCCGGAAGCTTTTGTAGCCATTCTATCCCTCCTAGCTTACTTCTTCTTGTTCGCGATTGTCTTTTTCGGACCTTTGCGGGTGCGGGCGTTCGTCTTAGAGCGCTGGCCCCTCACGGGCAGGCCCTTGCGATGCCGCACGCCACGGTAACAGCCGATTTCGATGAGCCTTTTGATATCAAAGGCCGTCTCCCGGCGCAGGTCGCCCTCTACCTTGACGTTATGGTCAATATACTCACGAAGCTTGGAAACATCGTCTTCGCTCAGGTCCTTGACCCGGATATCCGGGTTTACGCCTGTGGCTTTGATGATGTCGCTGGCGGTCTTGCGGCCGATGCCGTAAATATAGGTCAAGCCGATTTCAACACGCTTGTCTCTCGGCAGGTCAACACCTGAAATACGCGCCATTTGTCACTTGCACCTCCATAAGTGGTTTTTCCTGATCGGCCAAGGCTTAGCCCTGGCGCTGCTTATGCTTGGGGTTCTCACAGATCACCATGACTTTCCCCTTGCGCTTAATGATCTTGCACTTTTCGCAAATTTTCTTAACAGAAGGCCTGACTTTCATTCGATTACCTCCTTATTTGGAGCGCCATGTGATGCGCCCGCGGGTCAAATCATATGGCGACATCTCAACTGTCACCTTATCGCCCGGCAGAATGCGGATGAAATTCATGCGCAGTTTACCGGAAATATGGGCTAAAATCTCGTGACCGCCCTCCAGCGCCACCTTGAAGGTCGCGTTTGGAAGAGCTTCTGTCACGGTACCCTCAATCTCGATCATATCCTGTTTCGACACAGCTTAACCTCCCTTTGTGACACGAACTGCGCCCGCTTCCTCTAGGTTGCGCAGCGCCCTGCGTAATGCACGATTGGTTTCCATCGTTTGCAGATCGATATGGCGGTTGGTCCATGCCAGATGCAGCGGATTTTTTCGCTTTGGCCGTTCAAGCGGCCTCTGCTTTCCGTCGCACAGTAAAGGGTACCCGCCCTCGATGCCGACTACCACCAAAAAAGTTCCCTCGTCGCGCCCGGCTTTTGAGCAAACGACGTCTCCCACTTGAAACTCCATGCGACCCCTCCCCTAAACTTGCGTTAGGATCTGAGGGCCGTCCGCCGTGATTGCCACGGTATGCTCAAAGTGAGCGGAAAGCTTTCCATCGGCGGTTTTGACCGTCCAGCCGTCTGGCATCGATTTGATCTGTGCAGTGCCCTGATTAATCATGGGCTCGATGGCTAGGGTCATACCTGGTAACAGGCGCACACCACGGCCCGGTGTGCCGAAATTGGGGACCGACGGATCTTCATGAAGCTTTGCACCCACGCCATGTCCGGTATATTCCCGGACGACGCCATAGCCGCGTTCCTCGCAATAGCGCTGCACCGCGCTGCCGATATCACCGATCCTGCCGCCCGCGACCGCCGCGCGAATACCCTCGTAAAGGCTCTCACGCGTCGTGTCGATCAGCCGCTTCGCTTCGGGGCTGATTGGCCCCGCCGCGAAAGTGGCGGCGTTGTCACCGTTGAAGCCGTTCAGAGCGGCTCCTAGGTCGATGCTGACGATATCACCCTCACGGATGACGCGCTCTTTGCTCGGAATGCCATGAATCACTTCGTCGTTTATGGATATGCAGGCGGTGGCGGGGAAGCCGTAAAGATGCAGGAAATTGGGCGTCGCCCCCTGCTTTACGATATACGAATACGCAATGCGATCAATTTCCGCGGTTGTCACCCCGGGTTTGACCGCCTCCCCCGCGATCTGCAACGCCTCGGCAGAAATGCGGCATGCATCGCGCATGAGCGCCAGTTCCCGCCTTGTTTTGAGCACCACCATGCTTAATCCTCCACTGCTTTGAGAGTCAGCGCCGAGGTGTGCTCCACCTCATCCTGCCCCTCTACAATGCGAAGCTTTCCGGTTTTCGCATAGTAATCTTTGAGCGGCTCCGTCTGCTCATGATAAACGCGCAGGCGGTCAAGCACCGTGTCAGGATGGTCGTCCTTGCGCTGCACAAGCTTGCCGCCGCACTGGTCGCAGACGCCCTCTTCCTCGGGCTGTTTATGCTCTAAATGATAGGATGCACCGCATTTCTCGCAAACCCGGCGGCCAGCCATACGGCCGGCAATCAGCTCATCGGGCACCTCAATATCAACAACCTTGTCGATCTCAATGCCCATCGCGTCAAGCGCCTCTGCCTGTGGGATCGTGCGTGGAAAGCCATCCAATATAAAACCATTTTTACAGTCGTCCAACGTAAGGCGCTCTTGGATGATGCCGATAACGACATTATCCGGCACGAGCTGCCCCGCGTCAATAAAGGATTTTGCCTTCAAGCCCATCTCCGTGCCCTTTTTGAGGGCTTCCCGGATGATGTTGCCCGTGGAGATCGCGGGGATGGAATAGTGGGCGGAGAGCATCTCAGCCTGCGTTCCCTTACCCGCGCCCGGCGCGCCAAGAAGAATGAGTTTCATGCCTTTCTCCTTTCGCGGTTCTTAGTCAAGAAAGCCCTTATAGTGGCGCATCATCATCTGGGATTCCAGCTGCTTCACCGTTTCAAGCGCAACACCGACCAGAATGATGATAGACGTGCCGCCCAGTGAAATATTCATCGGATGCTTCGCAAGCGAAGTAATCTGAGAGAACAGGATCGGGAACAGCGCCACAACGCTCAGCAGAAGAGCGCCGAGCAATGTAATTCTTGACAGAATCCGGCTGATATAATCAGACGTGGGCTTACCAGGACGAATGCCAGGGATCGCGCCGCTGTTTTTGCGGATGTTATTCGCCATCTCGATCGGATTGTACTGGATCGTCGCATAGAAATACGCGAAGAAGATGATGAGAACGAAATAGATCACCGCATAAAACGGGCTTTGCGCTTTAAAGAGATTGAAGAACGTCTCCCAGCCGCTGCCCTCCTTGACAGTCATAAACAGCTCGATGGTGGGCGGGAGGGAAAGGATGGAGCTTGCGAAAATGATCGGCATAACGCCGCTCATATTCACCTTAATCGGAATATGCGTGGACTGGCCTCCATACATTTTGCGCCCAACCACGCGTTTTGCATACTGCACGGGAATCCGGCGCTCCGAATTATCCATCCATACGATGAATGCGATCATCAAAAGCACGCACACCACAACGATTGGCACCAGGGCATAATACGCGCCGCCCTTCGAGATATAACCGCGCTCCGGGTGGAACAGCTGGGTAACCATCGTCGGGATGCGGGAAACGATACCGGCAAACAGGATCAGAGAGATGCCGTTGCCGATGCCTTTTTCATTGATCTGCTCGCCGAGCCACATGATTAATGCGGTGCCAGCCGTCAATACAAGGATAATGATAATGGCCTGAAATACCGCCCAACCGCCTGTGAAATCCGCGCCGGTCGCGGGATCCTTCAGCAGGAAGTTTACGCCGTTGGTCTTCGTGTTGCGAAGATAGAAGTAGTAAGCGGTGCTCTGCAAAAGGCCGAGTGCAACCGCCACATAACGGGTAATTGCGGCAATCTTCTTGCGGCCTTCCTCGCCGTCTTTGGAGAGTCGTTCCAAAGCGGGGATCGCCACCGTCAACAGCTGCATGATAATGGAGCTGTTGATATACGGCGTGATCGACATTGCGAAGATCGTGCCGTAGTTGAACGCGTCGCCGGTCATCATGCTCAAATAGTTCATGAAGTTCCCGGCGTTGGGATCGGCAATGATGCCCGCGGCCCCGATATCCACAAAGGGAACCGGGATCGCGGCGCCGATCCGGAATACAAGGAGAATCAGCGCTGTAAACAGCATTTTCTTCCTCAGATCGGCAATCTTCCACGCGTTGATAAAGGTTTGAAACATGTCAGATCACCTCGGCCTTTCCGCCTGCCGCCTCGATCTTCTGTTTCGCGGCCTCTGAGTAAGCATTTACCTGCACGGTAAGTTTCTTGCTGATCTCGCCGTTTCCTAAGATTTTCACGCCGTCGAGCACCTTTTTGACAAGGCCCTTTTCGATCAGCGCGTCAATGTCAACCACCGCACCGTCTTCAAAAGACTGATCAAGCGCGGAAACATTTACAATAGAGAACTCCTTGCCAAAAATATTGACAAAGCCCCTCTTGGGTACACGCCTTTGCAGCGGCATCTGGCCGCCTTCAAAACCCGGGCGCATGCCGCGGCCCGCACGGGCCTTCTGGCCCTTGTGGCCCTTACCAGCCGTTTTGCCTTGACCGGATCCTGCACCTCTGCCGATCCGCTTAACTTCCTTTTTGGAGCCAGCGGCCGGTGAAAGTTCGTGCAACTTCATTTATTCGCACCTCCTTGCTTACGCTTCGGTTACCTCAATAAGGTGGATGATCTTTTTCACCTTACCCTGCGTCTGGGGATTATCCGGCTGAACGGATACGTCCCCGATCTTACGAAGACCAAGTGCATGGGCGGTGGCAATCTGATCCTTTTTGCTGCCGATCAGGCTCTTGACAAGCTTTACCTTGACGTCTGCCATTTTATCCACCCTCCTTAACCTAGAATTTGTTTGGCCGACTTGCCGCGGATGGCGGCAACCTCGTCGACATTGCGCAGCTTTGAGAGACCGTCGATGGTCGCTCTGACTACATTGCAGGGGTTGTTGGAACGCAGCGCCTTGGAGCGGATGTCCTTGATGCCAACCGTCTCAACGACCGCACGCACGGGGCCGCCGGCGATAACGCCGGTACCGGGAGCGGCGGGCTTGAGCAGCACAACACCTGCGCCGAACTTGCCGGTGATCTCATGGGGAATGGTAGTGCCCTTGAGCGCTACCTTGATCATATTTTTCTTCGCATCCTCAATGCCCTTGCGAATTGCGTCCGGGACTTCGCCCGATTTACCGAGGCCGAAGCCAACAGAACCGTTGCCATCGCCGACGACAACGAGCGCCGCGAACTTGAAGATACGGCCGCCCTTAACGGTTTTGGATACGCGGTTGATGGCAACTACGCGCTCCTGGAGTTCCGTAGCCGATGCGTCAATCTTAGCCAAAAGTATTCCTCCTTCGTTTAGAACTTGAGGCCGCCCTCACGGGCGCCTTCGGCCAGCTCTTGCACACGGCCGTGATAGATATAGCCGCCGCGGTCAAAAACGACCTTCGTGATATCCTTTTCAGCGGCGCGCTTTGCGAGCAGTTCGCCCACCTTGCGGGCAGCGCTCTT
Source organism: uncultured Oscillospiraceae bacterium (assembly GCA_900544375.1). Taxonomy (GTDB): domain Bacteria; phylum Bacillota; class Clostridia; order Oscillospirales; family Acutalibacteraceae; genus Fimivicinus. The sequence continues at coordinate 804 of UQUZ01000018.1, read as the reverse complement.
ATTTCCGCCGTATTCCTCGAAATCCTTTTCCACAGTTGAAGCGGATACAAGGGTAACGCCCTTGTCGTCGTCGATTAACTGAGCGTAGATATTCTGCAGGGAGCGGAATACGTTAAGACGCGGGCACTCAGCAGTGCCGGAAATCTTGCCGCGCACTCTCTTGTGGCGGGTCTGACGCGCCTTATTGCTGTCAGGTCTGTTCACCATTTCGTTTCACTCCTTCGATTCAGATTACTTGCCGCCCTTACCGGCCTTGCCTTCCTTGCGGCGGATGTGCTCATCAACGTACTTAATGCCCTTGCCCTTATAAGGCTCTGGCGGACGCTTCTCACGCACCTGCGCTGCAAACTGGCCGACCTTCTGCTTGTCGGGGCCGGAAATGACAACCTTGTTCGGCGAGGGAACCTCAATGGCGATCCCGTCGGTTTCAGGCACAATCACCTGATGGGAGTAGCCGATGTTTAAAACAAGATCCTTACCCTGCTTTGCGGCACGATAACCGACGCCGTTGATCTCGAGCTCTTTGCTAAAGCCCTTTTCCACACCTTCGACCATGTTGGCCACCAGAGTGCGGGTCAGGCCATGGAGCGAACGGTTGAGCTTATTGTCGTCCGGGCGGGTAACGTGAATCACGCCATCCTCCACCGCGACATTCATATTCTGATGCACTGTTCTGGAAAGGGTGCCCTTCGGGCCCTTAACGGTGACAGTGCTTCCATCGATTTTCACATCGACGCCTGCTGGAATAACGATTGGCTTTCTGCCGATACGTGACATTCCTTCCTGCACCTCCTTACCAGATAA
>UQUZ01000017.1 GCA_900544375.1 uncultured Oscillospiraceae bacterium | reverse complement strand
TCCGGAATGAGCCACATGGGGAGTTTGTTTGCAAGATAGAAGCGCTCGCGTGGGTAGCGTTCTACCAAAGTGCGCTTCACAGCATTTTCAGAATCTCCATCCCCATATACATAGGCAGTGTCAAAGTAATTGATTCCGCCCGCCATGCAGGCGTCCACCAGCTTTTCCGTTTCTAATAAGTCAATCTTACCGTTCTTTTGCGGGAATCGCATACAGCCAAGCCCCAAAAGAGAGGTTTCAAAACCCAGTTTATTGAATAAACGCTTTTCCATATTGCCTCGCCTCCATCCCTTGATTATTACGGTGAAATTATAGCACAAGAAAGAACGTTTGCATAGGCTTGCGTGGGGAAGGCACAGGAAATATGGAAATCCCCCATCAATAAAACCGACCGGGTGCTTATGAGAAGCACCCGGTCGGTTACACCTGGATCATTTCCGCCTGAGAGAGGAGCCGTTAGGCTGGCATCCCGTCCTTTAAATCACATTCCACAGCCGCGCCCTGCGCCTGGGAGCGCTTTACGTCAATGGTGCGCTGATTGCGCGAGCCGCGGAAGAGAATTGCAAGAGATTTTTCTTCCAGCAAAAAGCGCCCGTCCACAAGCACGTCCGTCTCCGCGAGAAGATCCCGCCATCCGGCATGGGAATCAAGGCCATCCATAATCTGCTCATACGTCCAGCCCGTGTAGGTGATCACATTTAGGCCAAGCTTATGCACCTCAGCGGCGAGCACCGCGAAGGGCTCTGCCTGTGCAAACGGGTCGCCACCGCTCAGAGTCACGCCGGAGAGCAGCGGATTCTTCCGCAACTCAGCGATCAGATTGCCAACCTTGCTGTCATATCCTCCGGCAAAATCATGCGTTTGTGGGTTTTGGCAGCCAGGGCAATGATGCGGGCAGCCTTGCGCAAAGACGACGAATCGCCAGCCGGGGCCATCCACAATTGACTCGCGGATAACGCCTGCAAGCCGTAAAGCGGTTTCCATTGTATCCATCAGATCTGCTCAAACTCCCCTGCGCCAGTGCCGATGGAGTGCTTGACGCGATCCATCACTTCGGCATACTTGGCGTCGTTAAAGTGATCGAGCGTGCCGACCAGGTAGCCGGTGATGCGGCGGATACGCTCAAAATCGGGATTGCCATCACCTTCGTGGCGGCCGCATTTCGGGCACTCGTCATTGATGATGCCGGTATAACCGCAAACCGGGTCATGATCGACCGGGTGGTTGACGGAGCCGTAGCCAATATTATTTTCCTTCATGCAACGGATAACGGCCTCAAACGCGTCGAGATTTTCCGTTGGATCGCCGTCCATCTCAATATAGGAGATATGGCCTGCATTGGTCATCTCATGATAGGGAGCCTCAATTTTGATCTTATCAAAAGCGGAGATTGGGTAATAAACCGGCACATGGAAGGAGTTTGTATAATAGGCGCGGTCAGTCACGCCTTCAATCACACCGTAACGCTCCTTATCCATGCGGACAAAACGGCCGGAGAGCCCCTCCGCAGGCGTTGCAAGCAGGGAGAAATTGAGGCCGGTTTCCGCAGCCGCCTGATCCATGCGGTTGCGCATATGGGCAACGATTTCTAGGCCGAGGTTGCGCGCTTCAACGCTCTCGCCATGGTGCGCGCCCACCAGGGATTTTAATGTTTCCGCAAGACCGATAAAGCCGACGGAAAGCGTGCCGTGCTTGAGCACCTCGCGCACCTCGTCATCCGGGCCAAGCTCGCCGGAATCAATCCAAATGCCCTGCCCCATCAGGAAGGGATAGTTGCGCACCTTCTTTTTAGACTGGATCTCCAGCCGCTCAAGCAGCTGATTGATGACAAGATCGATTTTGCGGTCAAGATCCTCAAAGAAGAGATCAATGTTGCCGTGCGCCTTGATAGCAAGACGGGGCAGGTTGATCGAAGTAAAGCTCAGGTTCCCTCGGCCACCCGTGGTTTGGCGCGAAGGATCATATACGTTCCCCATCACGCGGGTACGGCAGCCCATATAGGCAATTTCCGTATCATAATCGCCTTCCACATAATACTGTGCGTTAAACGGCGCATCCATAAAGGAGAAGTTCGGGAATAGGCGCTTTGCTGATACGCGGCAGGCGAGCTTGAAAAGATCATAGTTCGGATCGCCAGGATTATAGCTGACGCCTTCCTTCACACGGAAAATGTGGATCGGGAAAACCGGCGTTTCGCCGTTGCCGAGGCCTGCTTCTGTGGCGAGCAGGACGTTTTTTACAGCCATACGGCCCTCCGGGGAGGTATCCATCCCATAGTTAATGGAGCTGAAGGGGATTTGCGCGCCAGCGCGGGAGTGCATCGTGTTGAGATTATGAACGAGCGCTTCCATCGCCTGATAGGTGGCGCGGTCCGTCTCTTTCACAGTGCGGCGCAGCGTGAATTCCTGCGCACGCTTTATGATGGCGTCGTCGAGCTGATAGCCCTCTTTCAGCAGCTTTGCTTCAGCCTCCTGATAGCCGTTATCATTTGCAAGCTTGGGTACTAGACCGCTCTCCTCTTTGACACGCTTGCAGACATCGTCCGCAAGGTCACAGGAGTTCTCCAAATCCGCCAGCAATTCAAGCGCCTTGCTCAGATTACGGCGGTAGAGCTTTGCGTAGGTTTTGGCCACGCCGAGCGCCATGCCGTAATCAAAATTTGGGATACTCTGGCCGCCGTGCTGATCGTTTTGGTTGGACTGAATTGCAATGCAGGCAAGCGCAGAGTAGCTCGCAATATCGTTGGGCTCGCGCAGGTAGCCATGACCAGTAGAGAAGCCGCCTTTAAACAGCTTGATGATATCGATCTGGCAGCAGGTGGTGGTCAGCGTTAAAAAATCGAGATCGTGGATGTGAATATCACCCTCATGGTGCGCCTTGGAGTGCTCCGGATTGAGCACAAACAGCTCGTTGAATTGCTTTGCGCCCTCAGAGCCGTATTTGAGCATAGTGCCCATGGCGGTATCGCCATCAATATTGGCGTTTTCTCGCTTGATATCGTTATCCTTTGCGTCCTTAAAGGTGAGGCCTTCGTAGATTTTCATCAGCCGGGTGTTCATTTCACGCACACGGGAACGTTCTGCGCGATATAAAATATAAACTTTCGCGGTGCGGGCGTGTCCGTTTTCAATCAAGACCTTTTCCACGGCGTCCTGCACCTGCTCTACCGTCGGCTTCTGAATGCCCCGATTCTCCAGGTAAACGACTACCTGGTTTGCCAGCGCAAGCGATTCCTCATAGTCCTTGCCGCCCATAGACTGCGCAGCCTTAAAAATTGCATTTGCAATTTTTTCAATGGAGAAGTTTACTTCCCGCCCGTCGCGTTTGATGATTTTTGTTAACATGCGCCCAGCTCCTCTTGTGTGAAAGTGATAAATAGATATAGTTAAAATATATTGATTGATACACTAGATATAGTGTATTCCCTCTATAGCGATTGCTATTATATAGCACATCTTGATGCCTGTCAAGGGCATGCGTATGGAAAAACAAAAGAAAAACGCACAATCTTTTTCAAGATCGTGCGTGTGAACAGCTTCATTGTTTAGGAGAATCAATCCTCTGGCTTTTTTCGCAACCGTTCCCCAAGGGCGGCCAAAAAATCCTCTTCCTCCTGCTTGTGCAACGCCTGTTCCTTCTCATAAAGAGCTTGCAGATGCTGGAAGGCGCTTTTTTTATCTTTCAGCTGCCGATAGAAGAGGATCAAATCTTGCTCCTCTTTGGAAAGGTCGGAAAGATATTTTACGCGGGGGTGGGCGGCGCTTTGATACTCCATGCGTTCATCGCGCAGCTCCATCTGGAGGGTGGGCGGCTTCACGTCCAGCAAAAAATCCGTGCTGATGCGGTAGAGGCGTGCAAGCTTCGCAATGGTGAGGATATCAGGCCTCGTTTTGCCGGATTCATAATAGGCGTAGGTGGAACGGTCGATATTCAGCATATCCGCAACCTGCTTTTGTGTCAGGCCATTTTTTTCCCTGAGCAGACGCAGATGTGTAGCCAGCATTCCCCCACCGCCTTTCTCTTGCTAGTATCTGTTATTTTTGCATAATTATACTATTAGAATGAAAAAAAAGAGCATATTGTGAATAACGTTCACATTTTTTTCTTTCTCAATCAAGGCGTGCCCTTGTATCTATTTGATGGAATGTGATACTATTTCTTTATAAAAGCATCTGCTGAGCTGCAAGAATGCAGCTAGACAGGGAAAGAGAGGGAACAGAATGGAACAGAAATGGGTGCAGGCCTGGGGAATGTCGCATGCGGGAATGTCCCTTTTGGGCTACCGGGGGAACGACCGGACCTTCCGACTGACTGTCCACAGTGCAGTCTCCGGGGGTCAAATCCGCCTGTCGCTCTCCAACCGTTTTTCCAAAGAGCGTGTGAGGGTCGGTTCCGCGTATGCCGCCGTTTGTGATGAAACAGGGAGGCGGATAGGAGAAAGCACGCCTCTTTTTTTCGCTGGCAAGGCGGGGGTGGAGCTGACCGCTGGCCAAAGCGTCCGGTCAGACGCCGCCGCCCTGCCGGTTGCTGCGGGCGAATATCTCTCAGTTAGTATCTATGTGGAGAAGGGAAAGCTTCTGTCCGGCAATGCGCTGGATGATGTGCGGCTCTCTGTCTGCCGCGGAGATCACACGAGCGATATGGCGATTCTACATCAGAGCAGGCGCAAGGATAGCATTTTACATTTAGCGGAGAAGGTGTTGGGGATGTATCTCTCCCAGCCGGTGCCCCTATTTGAGGCAGTCGAACTGCTCAATGGGGAGGGCGCTTCTAACATCGTGTGCTTTGGGGATTCGATCACACAGCAGGGGCGTTGGTTTAATCCGTTTGCCCAGCGGGTGCGTGAGCAGTTTCCCGGCCGCTACGCTGTCGTCAACCGATCGATCACGGGAAACCGGCTGTTGCGGGATTGCTGGAGTCGCTTCCCATTAAAAAATTTTTTTGGTCCGAGGGCGTTGGAGCGTTTTCAATGGGATGTAGGCGCCTTTGACGGCATAAAATACATGGTGGTATGCCTGGGCACAAACGACTATGCCCAGCCGGGCACATTAGGCGCCCCAAAATCGGATCGCATTACGGCGCAGGAGGCGCTCGATGGCCTGCGAGAGCTGGTGCAGATGGCACACGCGCACGGCATCACGGTCTACGGAGCCACATTGATCCCCTTCGGCGGCTCGGCGGACTGCACACCGGAAAAGGATCAAATCCGTGTGGAAATCAACCGGCGGCTGATGCAGGAGAAACTGTTTGACAAAATCGTTGATTTTGACGCCGCTTTTGCACGGGAAGAGAATCCCTATCTTGCAAAAGAGGGCTATACGAGCAAGGACGGCGGCCACCCCAGTCCACTTGGCGGTTTAGCGCTTGCGCAGTGCATTCCGCTGGAATGGTTCATAGAACAGGAAGCATCTGTGATAGAGTAAAGGGAGGCAGGCATTGTGATAGAAAGGGAAAGCGTGAAAAGCGTCGGCGCTTATCTGGAAAGCCAGGCGGAAGCGATGCGGCAGGCGCTTGCCGCTCTGATAGAAATTCCAAGCTACCGCACGCAGGCGGAGGAGGGCGCGCCTTATGGAAAAGGGCCGGCAGCCGCTCTGCAGGAAGGTATGCGGCTGGCACAGGAGCAGGGGCTTCGCACGCGCCTAGTGGAAAACGTTATGCTGGAGGCCGACCTTGGGGAGGGGGCGGAACCGGGGCTGGGCGTTCTTTGCCATTTGGACGTGGTGCCGGAGGGCACGGGATGGACAGTGCCGCCCTATGCGCTTACCCGCCGGGAGGGGAAGCTTTATGGCCGTGGCACAATTGATGATAAGGGGCCGGCTGTAGCGGCGCTGTTTGCCCTCGGCGCGATCCGCGCCCTGAAAATACCGCTTGCTGCGCCGGTGCGCTTGCTGCTGGGGAGTGATGAAGAAAACGGCTCTTCTGATCTTGCATGCTATCGGGCAAAGCATAAAATGCCGCCGATGCTCTTCACACCGGATGGCGATTATCCGATCATCAATATTGAAAAGGGGATGCTACGGGCGGGCTTTTGCGCATCTTACCGGCAGGAAGGGGAACGGCGCGTTCTCTGGCTGCATGCGGGCAAAGCGGCGAATGCCGTTCCTGGCCGGGCGGAGGCCTGTTTATCCGGCATTTCGCTTGAGCAGGCAAAGCAAGCTGCTCAGGCATTGCCAAAAGAGCTCGCTATCGCCTTCCGGGAGGAGCAGGATGGGCTTGTTTTGTTGATTGAAGGGCGCGGGGCGCATGCCTCCACGCCAGAGCAGGGAGAAAATGCGCTGACCGGCCTGATTCGGATGCTTTGCGCATTGCCCGGTATGGAGGGGGATGGATTATTGCCGCTGTTGGAGGAGATTGCGCTGCTTTTCCCCCATGGGGAAACGAACGGACGCTCTGCCGGCCTTGCATGCCAAGAGGCGGAAAGCGGAGCGCTGACGCTTGCCCTCAGCGTTTTGCGGTGCCGGAAGGGCAAGCTGGAGGGCATGGTGGATATCCGGTTTCCATTGTGTGAAACGCTCCCTAGCGTCACCCAAAAGCTTTCTCAAGCGCTTGCTGCACACGGTTTCAATTTTCACAAAATAATGGGCTCCGAGCCGCACCGGGTGCCGGAGGAGAGCCCGTTTATCCAAACGCTGCTCCATGTGTATACCCAGCAGACCGGACTGCCGGGCTATTGCACGGCAATCGGCGGAGGCACCTATGTGCACGGTATCCCAGGCGGAGTTGCTTTTGGCGCAATGTTCCCGGGGGAGGATAATCATATGCATGGCGCGGATGAATTTATTACGGAGGAAAATTTGTTGCGCAATGCGAAAATTATTGCGCATGCAGTGCTTGCGCTGTGTGGAGAATGAGGCGGATGACGATGAAAAAGGTGCTTTCTTATGGGGAGATCCTCTGGGATGTCATTGATGGACAAGCAAAAATTGGTGGAGCCCCCTTTAATTTGGCTGGGCATTTGGCGCGGCTCGGCGCCGAGGCGTTTCTCTACAGCAAGGTTGGTGCGGATGAACTGGGGCGCCGGGCGTTGAAGGAGATCGCTCGCTTAGGGGTAAGCTCAAATTATGTGAAAACAGACGCCCGCTATCCAACCGGGACGGCGCTCGTCCGGCTGGACCATCAGGGGATTCCGAGCTATTCGTTCCCCGAGGGGGTTAGCTACCAGCATATTGAAGGGGGAGAAGCGGCGCTTGCCTCCCTCCGGGAGGAGGGATTTTCCCTCTTTTATTTCGGCTCTATGGTGCAGATGGCAGAACAATCTCGTGAGACACTTTTGCATATTTTAGAAGAATGCACCTTCCCAGCCGTGTTTTTTGATGTGAATATCCGCCGCGATTTTTGCCCCCGTGAGATGGTGGAGCAATCCCTTCGGTATACGACAATCCTCAAGCTCAATGAAGAGGAGGCGCTGCGCTTTGGCACACTCTTCTGCACGGGAGAACAGGAGACGGAGCTAATCCGCGCCCTTTTTGCACAATATAGCAAGCTGCGCTGCGTGCTGGTGACAAAGGGGCCGCGTGGCTGCACGGCCTATTCCCGTGAGGCGATGAGGGAGATAAACGAATGCGTATCCAAGGCGGTGGATACCGTGGGCGCGGGAGATGCGTTTAGCGCCGGTTTGATCAGCGGGCTGCTCGCGGGATGGGATGTATTCCGCAGCGCGCGGCGCGGCGCGATCCTTTCGGATTTTGTGGCGTCATCCAGCGGGGCGCTTCCGGTCTATTCGGAACAGTTAAAGGCGAAGCTGGACACTTGCTGAGTGAAATTGTTTACAAATACTGACTTGTATCCTCCGAGGCGGAATGCTAAGATGGGAAAACATAAGGGAAGAGATGCAAAGCTTCCTCTTTTCAACTGCGCTTTATGCCTGTTGCGCACAAACCTGACTCAAAATTTTAGCGCCGCCTAAACCGCAAAATTCTGTGGCTTACCGAGAAAGGAATGGTCATAAGCGTGAAGAAAACAATGCATACCCGGTTCCTTGCGCTGGTGCTTTCCGCTGTGCTTTTACTGCCTGCGCTTGCCGGTTGCTCTAAGAAAACCGGGGCGGAAAAAGACCTTGCCTACCCAATTGACGGCGAGCCGGTTTGCCTTGACCCGCAGATTGCTGCGGATGAAACGGCTAAGCTTGTCACGGGCAATTGCTTTGAGGGGCTTGTCCGTCTGGATGAATCAGGCGCAATCGTGCCCGGAGCCGCCCAGCGGTGGGATGTGTCGGCGGACGGGCGCACCTACACCTTTCATTTGCGCGAGGGGATGAAGTGGCACATTGCCGACTCCGATGAGCTGGAAGAGCTGCTGGGGAAGGGAAAAACGATCGACACCACGCTGAATGCGGAGGATTTTGCGTTCGGCCTAAAGCGGGCGTTGTTACCGGAAACGGGCATGGCCTCCGCCAAAGCGCTTTATGCGATTGAGAATGCGCAGGCGGTTCATCGTGGAACTGCCCGCTCCGATCAACTCGGCGTGCGGGTGGTAAACGCCAGCACGCTGGAGATTCGGCTGGCTCGCGCGGACAGCGCGTTTCTCTATGCGCTGACACTCCCTATGAGCATGCCTTGCGATGAGGCATTTTTTCTGGCGACGTCAGGCCGCTATGGGCTGGAGCGGAAGTATCTAATCTGCAATGGGCCCTTCTATCTTTCAAAATGGAACCATGACAAATCTCTGCTGTTAAAAAAGAATCCGGATTATCAGGGGGAAACAACCGTATCGCCCGCTACCGTCAGCCTCTATATCAATACAGACGGGCAATCCCGCCTTGATAAGCTGTTGGAAGGGCGGTATGACGCCGCCCTGCTGGAACAGGGCCAGGCCCATGCCCTGGATGAGCGCTCTGGCATTACGACGCAGGAGATCCCCAATATCACCTGGTCGATCTGCTTCAATGCAGGGAATGCTCTGCTGAAAAATGGGAACCTGCGCATTGCGCTCTGCCAAGGGCTAAACCGCTCCGCGCTGGAGCCTGCCTCCGGCCTGACGGCCGAGGCGCAGGGCTTTGTGCCGGCATCCTGTATGCTGGGCAGCACGAGCTACCGGGAGCAGGCAGGCGCTGTCGGCCGGCTGGCCTACAATGCGGATGAGGCGCGCAGGCGCTGGGAGAGCGGGCTGGATGCGCTTGGCCAAAAAAGTGCAACGCTTACCATCCTCTGTGCGCAGGAGCATGCCGATATGATCCGCAAGCTCATACAAACCTGGCAAGGTGCGTTGGGCATCACGCTGATCCTGCGGCTGGAGGCGGTAGATCGGGCAGAATTGCGCACTCGTTTGGAAAAGGGGGATTACGAAATTGCTTTTGCCCCCGTGACAGCCTCCGGCTCTTCGGCGGTAGAGTTCCTTTCCCAGTTTGCTTCCGCTGCGAGCGGTAACCTGCTCAACTATAGCTCGGAAGCCTACAATAAGATCATATCTTCCATGAATATGGCTGCTTCTAGGCAACTCATTCAGCTGTGCAAGCAGGCGGAAACGCATTTGATCCAAAACGGCCTAGTTTACCCGCTGTATGCAGAGAGCAGTTTCTTTGCGATGGCACAGAATGTTTCCGGGATTGTTTACCACACGCTGGATGGCACGGTGCGCTTTTTGAAAGGGGAGCGGCTGGATTCATGATACGGTTCCAATCCAAGAGGCAGGCCTTTCTCTGCGCCCTATCCTGGGCGTTTGCGGTGGCCTGTATGGCGCTGATTTTTCATTTTTCTCAACAGTCCGGTGTTCAGTCCCAATCGCTTAGCGATAGCGTTCTTTCCAAAATTTTTGATCTGGTTGGGTTGCTGATCCCTTCCGCCGTGATCCGAAAACTGGCGCATGCGGCGGAATTTGCGCTGCTGGCGGTTCTGCTGTTTCATGCGCTGTACCGCACCTGGGGGCGAAGCAGGCCCTTTCTGGCTTGGGGACTGACCGCTTTTTATGCGGTGACGGATGAGCTGCACCAAATTTTTATCCCCGGCAGGGCGTGTCGTTTTTTTGATGTGTGCGTCGATGCGGCCGGAGCGCTGGTAGGCATCGTGTTGTGCCTTTTGACTGTTTTTTTGTGGAAAAAGCTTCGTGAGCGCCGCTACACCTGATGAAATAAAAAATGGATAGGGGCAAAAAAACCGGCTGATTGGCAATTCGCCAATTCGCCGGTTTTCTGATTGATAAAACCATTTCATTCTACCTAAGTGCCTAAACAGCAGCAGGAAAGGGAGGAACGCCGATTGCCGCCCGTGGACGCATTAGCCTTCGCTGTGATCCATGCCGCTTCCAGGCTTCTGAAGCATGGCGCGGGGCGCTACCTCCCGCCGGGCGTGGTTATAGAGCTTGCGGTTATCCAGCGCCCATTGCCGTGGGGAGAAGCCGTTTGGTTGTGTCGTCTGGACAGCCTGCGCCATTTCATAGATGCGCGCATCCATCAGGTCAAGCTCAGAGAGCAGCTCCGCCTCCAAGAACATAGGCCGCACAGCAGCTCCAAATTCAGGATCCCCATGGTGGGAGAGGAGCATATGCTCCACCAGCATCGCGGTTTCCTGCGGTGTGCCGAGCCTGCGAGCCGCACGGTCAACCGCCATTGCGCCGGAGGCTAGGTGCCCGATCAGCATCCCCTGCGATGTATATCCACTGGCAATGCCGGTGCTGCTGACAGTGAATTCTTCAATTTTTGCAATATCATGCAGGATCGCGCCGGAGAGAAGAAGCTCCTGGTCGATAAAGGGGTATACGTGACACACGCCCTGTGCGAGCCGCACGATGGAAAGGGTGTGGCACAACAAACCTCCCCGGATTGCATGGTGCAGCTTAAAGGCCGCTGGCCAATAGAGCAGCTTCTCTTCATATTCATCGAGAAGCTCTGTGACAAGCTCCTTTAAATCAGTATTTTCAAAAGCGACGACCAGGGAGCGGATTTCTGAGAGCATCCATGCACCATCGTATGCCGCGCTCGGGACATAATCGCTTATCTGAACGTTATCAGAGGGAACGACCTTGCGAATCCGGTCGATGCGTAGCTGATCAGCGCCGTTGTAAACGTCAATTCGGCCGCGCACCTTAACAAGGTCGTTTGCGGCAAAGGTTCCCTGCGCCTCCTCCTTATAATCCCAGAGCTTGGCTGAAATCTCGCCGGATTGATCGGTCAACACCAAGTCGAGGTAGGGCACGCCACGGGCTGTTTGCTTTTTGTCACAGGTTTTAATCAGGCAAAAACCTTCGGAGACACCGGTTTTATCATTGGTTATAAAATTCATAAAGCTGCCATCCTTTTTCTAAGAGCTGAACGAATCGATCATTGGCCGAAATCCATTAGGAAAATGCCGCTTTCCTCCTCCAGGCGGCGGTTAACTTCTCCCGGGAGCAGGCGGATGAAGATCTCGGCTGTTGCGCTGACTCTGATTTCATTGACATGCCCGCCGTATACATTGCCATCGGCATCGGCAAGGGAACCATGCAGGTGAAGGTAAAGCTCCGTTCCGCGCCGTGTCACGCTGCCTGTCAGCGCGCAGATTTCCATCTCTCCCTCCAGTGTGCGAGGCAAAAAGCGTTTTTCAGCCAGGTGGTAAACGCCAACCTCAGCATAATCTGCCGCACCCAGCGCGGAAATCTCCGCCAGATGCACCCGCTCCGCATTGCATACCGCGCGGATTGAAGCGAGAACGTCCTCGCCCCTCACCAGGCAGAGCACAATGGTATCCCCCAATTTCCGGTATTCCATCACAGCGTCCCCCTTTTTCTCTCTTCATTTCCATTATACGTCTTTGACCCCGCAGGGTCAAGGCGAACGGTCAATCGGCTGTCTGTTGGGCGGGCTTTTTCATTGTTAAGGAAATGCGCTTCTTTGCTACATCAACGCTGAGCACCCATACGGTGACGATATCGCCCACCTTGAGAACCTCGGAGGGATGATTCAGCCTGCGGTTGGCGATTTGAGAAATATGGACCAACCCGTCCTGATGGACGCCGACATCGACGAACGCGCCGAAATCAATCACATTGCGGACCGTGCCCTGCAATTCCATGCCGGGCTTTAAATCCTTCATATCCATGATATCCGTGCGCAGCAGCGGCGGCGGGAGTTCATCGCGTGGGTCACGGCCCGGGAGCAGGAGCTCCTTGACGATATCGCGCAGCGTCGGCACGCCCGCTTGTAGCCGCTTTGCGGCCTCCTCCACACCGCCGAGGCCCTCAACGCGCTCTCGAAGGGCCCCGATTGCGCCGGAAGAAACATCGGCCAGAGAGTAGCCGCACAGCGCCAGCAGGGCTTTCGCGGCCTCATAGCTCTCTGGATGCACGCCGGTATTGTCGAGCACGTTTTTGCTCTCCGGCACGCGTAGGAAGCCCGCGCACTGCTCAAACGCTTTTGCGCCGAGTTTCGGCACTTTTTTAATAGCGGCGCGGGAGGGGTAGGCGCCGTTTTCCTCTCGATAGGCGACGATGTTTTTGGCAACCGTGCCATTGATACCGGATACACGCGCAAGCAGGGAGGGGGATGCGGTATTCAGATCAACGCCTACAGCATTGACGCAATCCTCCACCACGCCGCCCAGCGCGTTATCGAGCTCTTTTTTCGGCATATCGTGCTGATATTGGCCCACGCCGATGGCCTTTGGATCAATTTTTACCAGCTCCGCGAGTGGATCCTGTAGCCTGCGCGCGATGGAAACCGCGCTGCGCAGCGAAACGTCGAACTGCGGGAACTCCTCCGCAGCGAGCTTTGAGGCGGAATAGACGGATGCGCCCGCCTCGCTGACGACCATGTAAGAAATGTTTCGGCCGATCGCCTTGATGAGCTCAGCCGTAAAAATTTCCGTCTCTTTGGAGGCGGTTCCGTTGCCGATGGCGATGATCCCAACGCCGTGCGTTTCAATCATGCGGCGAAGCGTAGATTTTGCCTGTTCTTTTTGAGCTTCGCTATGTGTAATATAGATGACCCCTGTATCTAGCACGCGGCCTGTTGCATCCACAACGGCGACCTTGCAGCCTGTCCGATAGCCAGGATCCAACCCCAAGGCAACTTTTCCCTTCACAGGCGGCTGGAGCAGCAACTGGCGCAGATTGGTGGAAAAAACCTTGATTGCGGCCGTGGCTGCCCGCTGCGTGAGTGCCGAGCGGATTTCACGTTCAATCGACGGCTCAATCAGCCGGTCATAGGCATCCTCCCCGGCCTCTAAGACGGCGCGGGTGCAGGGCGACTCGGTGCTCTTCAAAGCAACGCTGGAAATCACCTTGATGGCGCGCGGGCGGTCAAGGGTAACCGAAACCTTCAAAAATCCCTCCCGTTCTCCCCGGTCGATTGCCAGCACTTGATAGCCTGCGATTTTTTCCACTGGCGCACTGAAGTCATAATAAGGCGCATAGACGCTGTCTTCCTCCTTGGCGGATTTGGAGCGCACCACGCCGCATACGGTAAAAAGATTGCGAAGCCTGCGGCGGATCGTTGCATCATCCGAAAGATTTTCCGCAATGATGTCAAGTGCGCCCTTAAGGGCGTCCTCAGCCGTTTCCACGCCCTTTTCCGGGTTAAGGAAATCTAACGCCAGAGCGAGCGGCTCTTCACAATCAGGGCGCTGCTCGTAAAGCACCTGGGCCAGCGGCTCCAGCCCCTTCTCCCGGGCAATTGAAGCGCGTGTGCGGCGCTTTGGCTTAAAGGGGCGGTAGATATCCTCAATTTCTGCCAAGGTGGCGGCATTGCTCAGCGCGGCGGAGATTTCCTCCGTCAGTTTTTCCTGCCCCTCAATCGAGGCGCGCACTTCTTCGCGCCGTTTATCGAGATTGCGCAGATATTCCAATCGCTCTGCTATTTCGCGCAGCATCTGGTCGTCCAGCGTGCCATGCGCCTCCTTGCGGTAACGTGCGATAAAGGGGATTGTATTGCCCTCGTCGATGAGCTTGACGACATTCTCTACCTGCCAAGCCTGTAAATGAAATTCCGACGTGATTTGTGCGATGATATCCATAGGTTTTGACGACTCCTTTTCCTCTGACTTGAAAAAATTGCCCCTGCCCGCAGACAGGGGAATGCATTATGGAAACTGAAAATTCAGAATAGAAATCTCATGGAGAATGAAAAATTTCTCCGGCATGGTATCCTCCAGCATCTTCCGATGCCTCTTGCTGAAGGACTCCACCTGCTCGGGCGAGAGCGAAGCGCCAACTCCGCGGCAGGCCCTCATCCGGCCGTTCCAAGTTTCCCGGGTGAATGGGATTTCTGCATCCAGCGTTTTAAGCGCCGCCAAATAGATGCCCCCTTTGCACCAGCCCGGGGTAAAATATTGGAGCCGCCGGTCATATCCGTTCCAATCTGGGTTAAATTGCCGCACGGTTTCGATAGAGCGCTGGACGACCGGGTTTTCATCCGGCAGCCAGGCCATGTAAATCACGGCCAAGTGCCCTCCGGGCTTTAAAATGCGCTGAAAAGCAGGGATCGCCCGTTCGGAATCCATATACTGCCAGCACTGTACCGCAGTGATACAGTCAAACATATTGCCCTCAAACGGAGGCTCATGCGCATCACCGACGAAATAGTCGGCAGAAAGGCCCTCAGCCTCAGTCAATGCCCTAGCCTGAAGGATTTGTTTTTTCGAAAGATCCAGCCCAGTAAAACAAGCGCCATAGCGGGCCATCCGGCGGGGCAGGACGCCTGTGCCTGTGCCAATATCAAGGATACGCTGCCCGGGCCCGCCGATGCCCATCTCATAAAGCGTTTGATAAAGCACATCCGGATAAATATCCCGATATTTCGCATAATCCGCGCTGGTAAGCCCCCAATCAAAAGGCTTGCCGCCGTCAATTTTTTGATCTTGCATCGTTCCCTCCCTTTTTATATAGCACCTTTACCTTTTTAACTGGCGAATATCCCGCCCGCAGAAGATCAGGGATGTGTAGCAGCCGATGATGCGTGAAGTAATCCGCTGCGTATATTTTGCCTCCAGCTCCGTTGGCGTCAGATTTGTGCTGATAATAACGGGAAGCCCTGCGTTGATGCGGGAGTTGATGATGTTGTAAAGCGCCGCCACAGTGAAGGAGGTTGAAAATTCCGCGCCGAGATCGTCTAAAATCAGTAAGTCGCAGGAGAGCAGCATCTCCTGCATGGCGCCCTCGTCCGCAGGCCTGCGCCCAAAATGCTCCTCCTCCAGCTCATGGAGCAGGTTTTGCGTGGAGCCGTAGATAACGGCGAAATCCTTTGCAATCGCCTCCCTCGCGATAGATAGGGAGAGGTGTGTTTTGCCAAGCCCAGTTGCGCCGCAAAGAAAGAGGCTTGGGGAATGCCGGCCGAAATCTTCCGCATAGTGCATGCAGAATTCAAAAATCTCTGCCATGCGCCTGCGCGGGGAGAGGCCTGTGCGGCTATCAGGCTCCTCTGGATAATAATCGAGCCGGAAGCCTTCAAAGGAGCAGAGATCCAATGGGTAGCGTTTGTTAATTTGCTGGTAGGCGAGGCTGCGCAGGAGTTTTTTGTGGCAGGTGCAGATCACGCCATTCGCAAAGCCGGTATCCTTGCAAATGGGGCAGGTATAAGGCGTTTCGAGATATTCCTCAGGCAACCCTGCTTTTTTTAGTAGCTCGCGCCGCTCCCTCTGCGCTTTCAGGCTTTGCCGTTTCAACCCGTCCAAAAAAGACTGCGCATCCGGCCGGCCGAGCGCATAGACGATGGAATGCCCTGCCTCTGCCATCTCCCGCTCAATGCGGATCAGCTCCGGATGTTTTGCCTCCACTTCATCATGCCGCCGCTGCGCTTCGCGCTCCGCCTGTGTTTT
The DNA here is from genome assembly GCA_900544375.1 of uncultured Oscillospiraceae bacterium. Classification (GTDB taxonomy): domain Bacteria; phylum Bacillota; class Clostridia; order Oscillospirales; family Acutalibacteraceae; genus Fimivicinus. Next base: position 29,739 of record UQUZ01000017.1, on the reverse strand, counting down.
TCGCCGCTGTAGCTCACGCCGTGCTTGAGCGTAAATTTCCTTCCCGTATGGCATCCCGACGACCATCCTTTCATTGATAGCTTAGGCCCCGTTTTTTGAATTCCGCCGCTTCCCAGGATAGATGAGCGGCTCATGTAGGGCGCGGCGCGTGTACTCATCCAAATCATAGGATGCATCGCGCGTTTCAGCGTTCCCGGAAGTTGTTTTTTTCCGGGAAGGAGCGGGGATCGTGGCTTTATCCCGCTGGCGCGTCTGTTTATCCGCCTGCACCTGCTCTGGTGTGAGCAGGCCTTTTTCATGCCAAGAGCGAAGAACCTTGTTGATATAGGGGAAGCTCAGGCGGTCGGTGTGGTTTGCCATCTCCTCATAGGCGAGATGGATCATATCAATGCTAAAATGGAGGTCGTCGCTCCATTCTGTGAGGAATTTTTCCTGTGCGGCGGTTGGGCGCGGTGTGTGGATTCCGGTCAGAGCCTTCAGCTGATTCCAGAGCGACTGACCGGTACGCAGCCGCGTGAGCTGCTCCTCCGCTTTTTCGAGTGTATCAATTTCGCGTTCTCCCCAATCCCGGCCCATCTTTGCAATATAAGCCATCGAGGTTTTTCCCTGTGAAGCGGCGTATTCGAGGATCATCAAAATTACCTCAACAGGCAACCCATATTGATCGTGGATCATTAAGAGCGTTGACTGGCCGTCGTATCCGATGGTACGCCCGAGCTTTTGCTGCGCTTCCGCATAGAGAAGGCGCAGCGCCGGCTCCTCCATCAGCCGGCATGCGATTTGATCGCTCGTCGGCTTGGAGAGGGGAATCGGCGCAAGAACGGTCTTTTCAGGCGCCATTTTTTTCTCCGACGCGGATGCTTCCGTGTCGGGAGCTGGCGCAGGGGGAATCGTAGCCTCCCCCGCCTTTTTTACGAGCCCACAACCGATCCAATATTGCATGGCGTCGATCGCATCCTCCCGGTCGATGCCCGTATCCGCGCACATCGCATCTAAATCCTTTTCATCGGACGCATGCCGGTAAAGCCATAAAAGAATTTTCAGCTGATCGCGTCCAACCATTTTGATGTGTTCGTCCACAACGCTGGTGGGCATAGTAAAGATGGGCCCCCACGCGCTAGGATTAATTTGATACTCCATGTTTCTCTGCCTTTCCGGTTGCGCCCCTCCGGGAAGAGCCGGAAAGGGAAAGTAATCTATGCATTATTCCATTTGTTTTTGTAAGGTTTAATCAGGCATGCTTCAGAGCATTTCCTAAAAACTAGGATACTTATATGATAGATGGCGTTGCCGCCTTGCGGCAGAAGGCGTATCGCGCCGACAGACATTTTTCCAATGCTTCAAACGTCCCGTTTGAAGCTATTATATCATAAATTTTTAAGGCACTCAAATCCATTCCGGGAAAAAAGCAGCCGCCGTGGACTGCATAGCAATCCACGGCGGCTAGCCGTCTCTTTTGCTCGGTGATTTGTGGAAAAGAGAGGGGGTTACAGAACGTAGATGCGAACCTGCCTGGCACCCCAGCGGCAGGCCTCCTCATACGAATGCATATACAGATCCACAGTAAACGTTTTCTGCTGCACGAATCCGCCGGTGTCGGCTGCGATCGCATAACCGTAAACATATTTACCATCGGTTGAAACGATCCACATTTCCGTCCCGTACGGGAATTGCTTGGGGTCTACCGCGATATGCCCGGGCATAGCTTTGCGCCCGGAGGCGGTGCCCCAGCCGCCCGAATAGGCGGCAGCCTTACCATCCACCACTTTTTTGTATTTGGTGGGTACACCGTTTTGATCCAGCTTCACATAGGAGGGAACCTTTAGATCAGAAATCGGTGTCAAGCCATTTTTGAGCTTGATTTTGTTGACGCGGCGCAATGTGCCGACGAGCGTTTTTTGGTTAACCGCCGCCTTGAGGACCTTTTCAGAGTCAACCGTGGTTTTCACAAGCTTGCCGTTGACATAACGATCCTTGTAGGTGACTTCTTTCTCGCCGTTTTCGCCCTTCTGCACTACTTTGCGCTGATCCGTATACATGGAGACGCTCTTTTCCGTGAGCTTTTTGAAGGCGATCGTCTCTTTTTCGGTGCGCAGCTGATAATCTACGCGATCCACACGGATCTCCATTCCATCGGTTACGGGCTGATCTTTTGCTGGTGTGCTTTCATCATCCTCATCCATCGATATACCCGCCGCGCGGATGGCATCCTCTACCGTGCCGCCGACAACCTCGACTGCTGTGGTTTTACCGTCTGCCGTTATCTGAACGGGGAAAGCAATTTGGATGCTGATGGACATGCCCTCTTTGAGAAGCGTATCCTTGGGGAAATTGAGCACATCGGATTGTTTTAGGGTCATTCCGGATTTTGCAACAGCATCTGCCACTGTACCGGCCGCCACGATCGATTTGGAAAAAGCTTCCCCATCGCTGACGGTCACGTTTTTGGCACGGTAAATTGTAATCGTGCTGTCCTCGCCGCTGATGAAAGCGGAAAGGTCGACTTTATCGTCGGCTCCAATTTCAACTTTGGCCTGCTCCAGAATCGCATTTGCGTCACTGCGCGTTGTAATCACCGAGCGCGCCTGACCGTCATCCACCACGGTAACCGTGTAGGAAGCGGTGGCGGCGGCAAACACGGTCCCCGCACAGAACACTGCAAGCAAAATTGTTGCAATGATTCTGGAACGTATGGAACGAGCATAAGCCGCAAGCTCCTTACATTTGTCAATCATTCAATTGCTCCTTTACTGACCGAATATTATTTTCTAAAAAAATAATAATGCTCCGGCTTCGTATTCTCGCTTGTGACGGTGAACATTATATGCATCTGATTGTGAGATGTCAAATTCTTGGGAACTTCAATTTTGTGCAATATCTACAATTTAACTTTTGGGAATATTTCTAAATCCTCTGAAAAAACCTTAAAAAGCCAATTTTTTACGCTTTTTCATGAAAGAAAAAAGCAGGTTTTTTGTAAGAATTTGAAAAAGTTACAAACGGTTACAAACACGTAACAAAACGTTAAAAAATACGTGTTTTCTAATTGAAACAAACAATTTCGCGCGCGATTTTCCGGTTGCTTTTCGTTAGAAAACGGCGTGCAAAACAACCCGCCTCTGCGTGCATTTTTCAGCGCTGAAAACAGGATATATATAATGGTATAGGAGCGCTTGTCAAGCGATTCCTCTCTGAGTAAAGGCAGGTGACTTTTTTGGCATTTTTCTTGACTTGCCTGCCTTTTGCTGATATAATCATTAATTGCCGTTCATATAAAGCGGTGATTTATCCTTGCTCCGCCTTAATAGCGGGGCCAAAGACCAAAAGGAGGTGCAAAAAGAATGTCAGCACAGAATAGCTATGAAACCATGCTCATCTTCTCTCTGACGAAGGGTGATGAGGGAACTGCGGAATTGGTTGAAAAGTTCAAAGCGCTTATTGAAGCGAATGGCACTCTTGACAGCGTCGAGGAGTGGGGCAAGCGCAGGCTCGCGTACCCTATCAACGATGAGGCCGAGGGTTACTATCTTCTCCTCAACTACACCTGCGCGCCTGAGTTTCCAGCGGAATTCGACCGGATTCTGAAAATTACAGATGGCGTGCTCCGTTCCCTGATCATCAAAAAGTAAGGAGGATGTAAACGAATGCTCAATTGTGCAGTCATTATGGGCAGGCTCGTGGCAGACCCGGAGCTCCGCACGACGGGATCCGGCATTTCTGTTACATCCTTTACAGTAGCTGTTGACCGCTCCTATCAAAAGGCGGGCACAGAACGTCAAACGGACTTTATCGACGTGGTCGCATGGAGGCAGACGGCCGAATTCGTATCCCGTTATTTCCACAAGGGGTCGATGATTGCCGTGCAGGGTTCGATCCAGGCGCGTTCCTATGAGGATAAGCAGGGGATTAAACGCAAGGCAGTTGAGATTGTCGCCGACAATGTCAGCTTCTGCGGCTCTAAAAGCGAGAGTGGCACGGGCCCGCGCAACGACTACGCGGCGCCAGCAGCGGCACCCGCTCCGGCCTATGCAACAGGCAATATGGGCGACTTCGAGGAAATCCAGGACGATGATGATCTTCCCTTCTGAATTCGCATGGCGGATTCAGGATATCTGAGAGATTTGAAAAGGAGGTTATTCTCATGGCATATGATCGCAATGACCGCCGCGGCGGCCGCAAGGGCCGTAGGAAGGTTTGCTCCTTCTGCGTGGATAAGGTTGAGACGATTGACTACAAGGATGTGCCGCGGCTTCGCAAATTTATTTCCGACCGCTCCAAGATCCTTCCGCGCCGTGTGACCGGCACCTGCGCCGCTCATCAGCGCGAGCTGACAACCGCTATCAAGCGGGCTCGTCACGTAGCTTTGCTACCGTATACGAGCGACTGATTCGGAATCAAAATTGCTTACATGAGGCGCCCGCTTTTGGCGTGGCGCCTCTTTTTATCTGGAGAAAAGCAAACACGGAGAAAAAATCGCCCCCGGCTGCCAGTCAGCCAGGGGCGTTGCTCTTTTTTCTAAGGGACTCTATTGCTGGATGGGCGGTTCCGTATCCTCCTCTTCCGGTTCCGGGGGCTTTGCCGCCGGTTTCAGCAGCTCCGCCGGGGGCACCCCAAGCGCCCGCGCCAGATGAAACAATGCATCAAGGGAGGGCGCAAGCTTGATCTCCTCGCCCTCCAAATCACGCAGGACGGTTTCACTTAACTTTGCGCTCAGAGCGAGATCATGCGAATCCAAGTTTTTTTGCGCCCGGTAATAGGCGATATTTTTGCCAAGGTTTTGGTATTCCGCCCGGTAGTCATCCTCTACTTTTACCTCTTTGCGGAAGCTACTGCGGTGCAGCACGATAATCAAGCAGGCCAGCAATCCGGCAACGATGACGGTTTCCATCCGGTAGCCATAAAAAAACATGGCCAGAGGATACGTGATACACAGCGCTACAACGGCCATCACCAGCCGTTTGCTGCATAAAAACGCCAGGAGGACAGACCAGAAGGAGATGGCGAGCAAATGGTTATCCAGCAGCAAAAGGATTGCAATGGTAACGGCCACGCCTTTCCCGCCTTTGAATTTTAACCAGAAGGGGAAATCATGCCCCAAAGCGACGCCCGCGCCCGCATAAACGACAACCAGCTCATCCGGCTGGCCGGGAAAAATCAGGCCGCAGAGGTAGCAGGCGACAAACGTTTTAAGCACATCAGCCAAGAGCGTAATCAGGCCGGCTTTGGGGCCGAGCGTCTGCGTGACGTTGGCGGTGCCCATGTTGCCGGTGCCGAAATCGCGGATATCCTGAGAGATTTTATGCCGCGTGATGAGATAGGCGGTTTGAAAACAGCCGAAGAGATAGCCGATGGCAATACAGATGATGCGAAACATGATTTGTCTCCTTTCTGACTGCGCTTCCGCCGCTTGAATCGGCAGAAAATAAACCACATTTAGTATAGCAGGATATCCGCGGATATACAAGAAAAAAGACGGCCGTGCAGGAGATAACCGGCGCATTCGGCATGTGTAATGCGGTATCCTGAACAGGGCGGCTATAGAGAAGGTTTGTTTTGCCATTCAATTTACTTTTTACAAAAAAGAATCTGTTAGGACGGTTCCCCTTTTTGCTGTTTTATGCTAAACTGGAGATGCCTGTGGAGGTTGCTGTCCGCAGGCAAGGATTTTGGTATTTCAACAGAAAAAAGGGGAATGGTTATGATATATCAGTATCGTACACATGGCACCTGCTCCAGGGAAATTGACCTTGAGATAGAGGATGGGATAATTCGCCGCGTGAAATTTCACGGCGGATGTGCCGGGAATCTTGCCGGGATCTCCAAAATCGTGGAGGGGATGCCCGCACAAAAGGTGATTGACACGTTTTCCGGCATTCGATGCGGTATGAAATCCACTTCCTGCCCGGATCAGCTTGCGCACGCTGTGGCGGAGGCGCTGAAGCAGGGAGAAGGATAACAGCTCTTACAGGGGGAAGGAAAGCGATGTATCATCAGATGGAAAACGCCTTTGCGCATGTGGAAGTGGATGAGCTTGGCGCGCAGTTGCACAGCCTGCGCCGGAGGAAAGACGGCTATGAATACCTCTGGCAGGGCGACCCCGCTATTTGGCCAGGGCAGGCGCCAATTCTCTTCCCAATCGTTGGAAGCCTGGCAGAGGAACGCTATTGGCTGGGCGGCCAGCCCTATCAGATGCCTCGGCACGGCTTTGCACGTAGAAAACGCTTTTTCTGCGTGGATGAGTCAAACGATAGGCTTGTTTTTTCCCTGACGGACGATGTGGAAACACGCGCACAATATCCGTTTGCATTTGAGCTGCGCGTCACATATCTTTTAACGGGGCAAAAGTTGGGGGTAACCCACACCGTGCTGAACCCGGCGGCGGAGCCTCTGTATTTTTCACTCGGCGCACATCCTGCTTTTCGCTGCGAAATTGGGGATACGCTCCGCTTTGAGTGCCGTGAGGAAAACCTGCATACCCAGCGTATCGGGGCGGATGGCCTACGCACCGGCGAGCTATTTGCTGTGCCTGGCAATGGCCGTGAAATTGAAATTACAGAGGAGCTCTTCCTTCATGATGCGCTGATCCTCTCCGGCCTGCGTTCCCGATGCGTCACGCTGGAAAGCCGCCGTAAAGGGCGTGTTGTTACCGTTATGCTCGGTGGCGCACCCTATCTTGGGCTTTGGGCGAAGCCGGGCGCCCCCTTCGTTTGCATTGAGCCATGGTATGGCGTGGCAGACCCCTGCCGGCCGGCTTTGGATTTTACGCAGAAGCAGGGCATCCAACGGCTAGAGGGCAAAGGCCGCTTTGATTTTAAAATACAGATCGAACTGCATGATTTTTAACCGGATGGGGGAGGAGAGGCCATGCCGCGCATCCTGCGCTTTCAGATCGATGCAAGTTATGACGGCCGCAAGGTCGTCCATTTTCTACGCGGAGAGGCGGGGCTGTCGGCACGGCTCGTCCAATCTCTCAAACGGCTGCCGGATGGAATCTGCCTCAATGGCGCTCCAACCCGCACGATCGATCAGCTCTGCGAGGGGGACGAGCTGACCCTCCGCCTGCCGGACGATTTAAACCGCGTAGAGCCGCTTGAGCTCCCGCTCGATATCCGCTATGAGGACGATGATCTGTTGATCCTCAATAAGCCCGCCGGCCTCGCCATGCACCCAACCCATAACCATCAGGGCGATACGCTCGCAAATGCGGTGGCCGCCTATTTTCAGGAGCAGGGGCGCCAGTGCGTCATGCGCTGTGTGGGCAGATTGGATAGGGATACGTCCGGGATAGTTCTCTGCGCGCTCAATCGCTATGCTGCCGCACGGCTTTCCGGAAGGGTGGAAAAAGAATATCTCGCAGTTGTATCCGGCCTATACCGGGGCAGCGGAACGATCGACCGGCCGATCATCCGGCCGAACCCGATGCATACCAGCCGTGCGGTTGGAGAGGGTGGATTGCCGGCGGTGACCCATTGGACGGCGGTCATGCAGGGAGATGCAATGACGCTCATGCGCCTGCGCTTGGAAACCGGGCGCACGCATCAAATACGTGTTCATTTTGCATCTCTCGGCACGCCTCTTGTGGGAGATACAATGTATGGTACAGGAGATGGCCGAATTGCTCGGCAAGCGTTGCACTGTGCACTCGCCCGGTTTGATCATCCCGTTTCCGGTAAACAGATGACGGTAGAGGCCACGCCTCCCCCTGATTTCGCGGCGCTGTGCGCACAGATGCGTCCGCTTTAGGAATAGCCAAAGGAGCCGCCGTCGATGTGTAGCACTTGCCCCGTCATAAAAGCGGAATCGTCACACGCTAGATATACATAGCCCTGTGCCATTTCGAACGGCTGCCCGGCACGGCCCATCGGCGTTTCCGAGGTAAACGAGCCGAAGGTTTCCAGCGCGTCGGCCGGGAAGGAGGCAGGCTGTAGCGGCGTCCATACCGGCCCCGGTGCAACGGCATTGACCCTGATTTTACGGCTGACAAGGGATTTTGCAAGCGAACGAGTCAGGGAGACGATCGCGCCCTTTGTGGCGCTGTAGTCGATGAGCCTATCGTCGCCCTGATAAGCGGTGATGGAGGTGGTGTTGATGATCGCCCCACCCTCCGGGATAAAGGGAAGCGCCTCTTGAATGACATAGAAAAACCCATAGACATTTGTTTCAAACGTATCGGTGAGCTGATCCTGTGTGATGTCAAGGATGCTTTCGCGCACAAATTGGACGCCATGGTTGTTGACAAGCACATTGATCTCTCCGAATAGTTCCACTGTTTCTTTGACAATCCGTTTGGCATTGCGCCGCTCCCGCAGGTCGGCAGGCAGGAGGATGCACCTCGCGCCGAGCGCCTCAATATGCCTTTGTGTTTCGCAGGCGTCACGCTCCTCATCAAGGTAGGAAATGGCGATATTCGCCCCTTCTTTTGCAAATGCATAGGCCACGGCACGCCCAATGCCGCTGTCGCCGCCTGTGATGAGCGCGGTTTTTCCTTTGAGTTTGCCGCTGCCTTTCACAGCAGGGTTTTCAGCGATGGGTAGCGGGTCCATCAGGTATTCCATCCCCGGCTGGCGGGGCTGGTACTGCGGAGGAAAAGTAAGCCCCACTGTGCGGCACTTTTCCTCAGTCCCACGGTATGGGTAAGTTGGATAAGACATAAAAACGCCCTTTCTTCATTTAGAATAAGATAGTTCATCTTATGCTGGTTGAAGAAAGGGCGCGACGATTGCTTTTCAACGGAAAGCTGCGGGAAGAAACAAATTAAATTTTTGCCCGCTGGGCGTTGATCTCGCCGCCAGCCAGAATCTCATCCGCCGCGTCAATCAGTTTTTGCAAATCTCCGTTCTTGGGAAACAGCCGAGAAGGGATAGATACCGCCCCCATCACAAGCTGATAATACGCGGAATTACGGGAATGCGGCTCATAGGCTCCATCGAGGAAGCTGCACATCATTCCATCAATCACTTCCGTCAGCGGCATGCGCTCATATGCCAGCACCCATTCTTTTTGGATGCCGCGCGCCAGCCCAAGCCTTTTTAGCAGGCGGTAGCACCGGCCAAGATCCGCCGTGCGAATAAACTGCAAAACAGGGCGGATAGCCCCATAAAAACGGCCGATTTTCTCCCCCGGCAGTTGGAGGGCGGTGAGGCGGTCTGTGAATTCCCGGCGGTCGGGGCTTTCCCAAACGCGCCGGATCATCGCGGTGGCGTGCCGCTTGAAAAAGCGCTGGGCATCGATCTCCTCCCCTCCCAAGCGGAAGGAGGCGAGATGGCGCACCTCATAAAAGAGCGTTTGATCCGGTTGAACGGTGATTTCGCAGATGGGGCCGGGGTAGCCGCATAGGGAGCCCACATTGATCTCTGTTAAAGCGTTCCCTTTTTTGCTGACGAACCGCTTGGTATGCTGGATATGGCTATGGCCGGCCACCATATAGCGCAGGCCTGCATCCGCTAGGCGGGAGGCAACAGCCTCCCGATCTCCTACGCATGCGCCGCCTGTAAAGAGGCTGCTGACGTGGGGCAGCAAAAGGTGATGCTCCATGCCGATCACCAGAATGCCCTGTTCTTGCGCGCGGCGGAGCTGCTCCTCAATCCACAAAAAATGTTCTTCGAAAAAACCGGCCCGGCCTTTGCCGTTTTGATCGTCAATCAGTGCGAGCAGCCAGACGGAACCGCTGAGCGCGATAACATAGGATGCGGTGCCCAAATGCGTTTGAAACACACTGATTGCCTGCTTTGGCCCAAAGTCACGATAAAAATCATAGAGCGATTCGCTTGAAAGCGTGGGCACGTCGTGAAAAACCATGTCTCCGTCATACCTGCGGGGATTGCCGTCGCAGCACCAATCATGTGTGGCGGTAATCAGGTACAATGGCTTTTTTTGCGCCAGTCCACGCGCCAATTTCCGAAATTCCTCATGGCATACGCGCTCACCGTCATTTGTCAGATCGCCCGCGATCATTACGGCGTCCGTGTCGGAATTGCCAATCTCCTCAAAGGCGGCTGTGATGATTTCTTCTGTTTCCGCCAGGCATTTTTGATCGGAGCCGGAGCGCAGCTCATACTGCCGCCCGCTGACTCCCAGGCTTTTGCTGTAGTAATGCGTATCCGCAAGGAAGGTGAGCTTGAGCGGCCTTTCCATTTGCAATATCTCCTTTCCTTCTGAGCTGTTTGCCGCGTGCCGTAAAAAAACCGAGCGGCCCCCTATAGACCGCCCGGCAAAAGCTTTTAATCCAGAGGAACAAACTCGTCTTCCTGCGCCCGTTGCTCTTTACGAAGCACCCGCCGCTCCAGGATTTCCTTCATCATCTGGCGGTGGCCGTCACCCGTAATATTATAGAAATGCATGGGGATTAGCATAAGCAGATAGCCTACTGCGGGGACGATCGTTGTCATTAAAAACAGCGCCCAGTTCGTTTGCGCATTCTGAATCATGCTGCCCTCAACGTGTTGCGCATAACCGGTCAGGCCAAGAATTGCGAGGCCAATGGAGGAGGAAAAAGTGTTTTCAATCTTACCGGTAAAGCTCATGATGGAGAGCATAATGCCTTCCACACGGGTGCCGGTTTTCCACTCGATATAGTCAACCGTTTCCGCTTCCATTTCCTTCTGGATCAAATTTTTAAATTCCAGAGGGATGGTGGTAAGGCCGGTAAATAGAATGACACAAGCGCCAGTCAGGAGGGAGACCGGCGAGCCTGGCTCCTTGAGCATCAGGCCGCGGTAACATACCACTGCAAACAGGATATGGATCACAATTGCGCTTACGCAGCAAAGCTGATAAAACCGCTTGGAATCCGCCTTGCGCCCAGCCATTTCAATCAGCTTCGGCACGATCAGACCCGCCAGCAGGAAGCCTGGGAATTTAATCACATCAACAACAACATTATACCTGCGGTCGAACATCAGGTCCGCCACAAAATAGAAGGAAACCTGCTCCGCAATTTTGCACACGACAAAAAAGATGTTGCCTAAGAAAAGCATCAAAAGCGGACGGTTTTTAAACAGCAGCCCAAAACACTCGCGCACAGAAGGGACGTCCTCCCGATGCTCTGCGCGTTCTCTTGTGTTGCGGAAGGTAAGCCGTGTGAGAAAAATGATGCCAATTGCCGAAACGGCAGCGGATGTCAGATAGGCCTGCGGCGTGTGGCTCTTAAAATAAGGGAGCCATGCGGCAGCAGCGACAAATACCTGAGGAAGCGCGCCGACTACGGAGCGGACAATGGAGCTCACACCAAACAGCTTTGTTCGCTCAATCCCGTTTGGCGTAATGGAAAAAGCCAGTGCCCCCATGGGGATGTCGAACGCAGTGTATGTAACATCGAGGCCAACAAACAGGATTGTCGTGTAAATAATGTTGAACACGGGTGGAGCATCCGCGCTGCCAATGAAAAACAGAATCATAACAAGGGAAACAAACCAGGGGGCCCATTTGATATACGGGCGCATTTGCCCCTCTTTCGTCCGGGTCTTGTCAACGATAACGCCCATAATAGGGTCGTTAATCGCATCAAAAATTCCACAGAAAAAGCGAATATTGGAGGCGACGCCCATTGGATTGGAGAGCTTCTTAAAGAGCACGTTGGTCAAAAAGTAGTTGATATACTTTGAGCTCGTCATGCTCGTGCTCATGCCCTGCGCGCCTCTGCCTAAAGCGTAAGAGATCGTTTCCTTCCAGGTCAGATAAGTTTCCTCACCGACATCCTTCTGGATAATCTTACGGTTCAGGAATTCGTTGAGTTTTCCCATTTACATTCCTCCTATTTGATTTGGGTCACTTGATTTTTTTTCACAAGAAACACATGGTTGGAAATATCCATCATCGCCCTGTCGTTCATGGAATCAGTGTAGAAGTTCTCGATCTGCACGTTGGGGTATTGCTCCTGAAATAATTTTACCTTGTTTTCGAGGAAACAGAGCCTTGTAAATTTTCCCGTGCGCGGATCAACAGAAGAGCCGATATAGCGGGTGATCCCCATCCGTTTCATCATTTCGGCCAGCAAAAAATCTGTGCTGCCTGATACGATAATATCATCCACCCTGCGCTGTTTCATATAAAAGGGTTTGATTTTTTGCTCATGACGATCCCAAAAGCGCACTACATCCTCTTCGAGGCTGGAGAGCTTTACATAATACCCTTCCAAAAATCCTGCGTAGGCTTTGACTGCTTCTTCTACCGTAAAAAGGTGAAAACGATCCCGTAAGGCAATCCGAATCAATTGAGGGAGATACCACCAAATCCGTGGATCACGTGGGATATAGTAGAGAACCAAATCGACCAGCGACTCACCGTCATAAATGGTATTGTCGAAATCGTAAACGTTTACGCCCATGTGTATAACCCACCACTCTTCTGCCCTCAGGACCCGGATACGAAAATTATTTTAGCACGTACCGCTGCATAAATCAACGATTTTTCAGGAGGTTTTATTAAAAATTGTGTTAAGTCTATCCAGAAGGAATGGCGGATTTTCTATTTGTGGACAACAGAATCAATCGTTCTTCTATACAATCTATCATCCAAATCGGGCAGGCCAGCGAACTATATTTTCAGCGGTTGCACACGAACTGCACACGGGTTGATAAAGCAATAAAAAGAAAGCCGCATGGATATGGCTTTCAGCCGATACCTACGCGGTTTTTCTGTGGTGGAGATGAGGGGAATCGAACCCCTTACCTCTTGCATGCGAAGCAAGCGCTCTACCAAGTGAGCTACACCCCCATATGAACTTGTCTGCAAAAGGAGCGCTTTTGCGAAGTTTATTATAGCGCCCCTTACCGCTTTTGTCAACATAAATTTTTGATTCTCTGTCGTTTCCCTAACGAAGCATGAATTGATTCAATAAAAGGGTCTACTGGAAAAGAGGTGGATACTTATGGTAATTCCCTTTTCATATAGTAAGGATCAGGCAAGATGAGGTTGCAATAGCTGCGACCTAGAAAGGTTGGCTCGCTTTCCTCCTTACGACACACTAGATGGAATTGCCTGCGTAAGGAAAACACAGAAAACGTTGACATTCCTTTGACAAGCCTGCCTTTCTGCGATATAATAACCCGGTAAACTATGTGCGGCGGCTTATTTATGACGCTGCAAAATGAAATACAAGGAGTGCTTTCTATGCCATTGGTAACTACCACTGAAATGTTCAAAAAGGCCTATGACAACGGCTATGCCATCGGCGCCTTCAATGTAAACAACATGGAGATCGTTCAAGGCATCACGAGCGCATGCAAAAAGCTCAATGCGCCCGTTATTTTGCAGGTCTCCTCCGGTGCGCGCAAGTATGCGCATCACGACTATCTGGTGAAGATGGTCGAGGCAGCGGTGGCCGAAACCGGCCTTCCGATCGCTTTGCATCTGGATCACGGCCCTGATTTTGAAACCTGCAAAAGCTGCATTGACGGCGGCTTTACTTCCGTTATGATCGATGGCTCCTCCAAGCCGTATGAGGAGAATGTGGAGCTCACCCGCAAGGTCGTCGAGTATGCGCATGCGCATGGCGTTGTGGTAGAGGGCGAGCTTGGTAAGCTGGCAGGCATTGAAGATGACGTCAATGTTTCTGCCGACGATGCGAATTTCACCCAGCCGGAAGAGGTGGAGGATTTCGTATCCCGCACGGGCGTTGACTCCCTCGCCATCGCCATCGGCACAAGCCATGGTGCATATAAGTTCAAGCCCGGTCAGAAGCCGCAGCTGCGCTTTGACATCCTCGCTGAAGTGGCGGAAAAGCTGCCCGGCTTCCCAATCGTTCTGCACGGTGCGAGTTCGGTGATGCCGGAATATGTGAAGATGATTAATGAGTTCGGTGGCGAGATGCCCGATGCAATTGGTATCCCGGAGGAAATGCTGCGCAAGGCCGCGAGCATGGCTGTTTGCAAAATCAATGTGGATTCCGATATTCGCCTTGCAATGACCGCCTCTATCCGTAAGCATTTTGCGGAGTATCCGAGCCATTTTGACCCCCGCCAATATCTTACTGATGCACGCAACGCGATTGAATCCATCGTGGAGCACAAGATCAACACGGTGCTCGGCTGCGCGGGTCAGGCATAAGCGGGCCTCTTTTTTAAGAATTATATACGGCGGCGCCCGGTCTTACGGGCGCCGTTTTTATGCGCTGTGAAAGGAGGAGTATACTGGATGATGCTTACCTTGCTGCCGGACCGCCTTGCCTTTTGCTCAATAAACCCAGTCAACTGCAAACAAATTCTCATTGTAAAGAATAAATGGATGTGCTTTTTATTTTAGCTTTATATCATCAATCCGTAGTTACCTGTATCCTTGAAATTGGAGACACCGGTACGGTTTCTCCCTTCGAATGCATAACGTTTCAATTCTTGCAGCGGATCCTAATCTATTCATATTATCCATGCATTGCCTTGCCTTGCGCCCATTAGGAAAACACGATGTAAATGATGAAGCTACATACGAACGATAACGCTTTCCTAACAAATAAAATATTATTACACAACGAATTGCAAATTCTTGTTATAGATACGAGGCACAGTCTGTTGCTTACGATTCATTTCTTTTTAAGCGTCTAAACAAGAGAGCGTTTCTCTTTGTAATTTTAGCATAAGCCTTATAATATCTCACACCTAAAATATAAAGTCCATCGCGGCAAAAATGGATCGTATCACTTTTTATCGCTTTTATTTGGGAATTGGACTGTATGTTTTCAGTCGTTACAAAAGAGGAATTGCCAATTTTAATGCACACATCCTTAATTGCCTGAATAATGGGCTTGCAAATAGGAAGGTTAAGATTTTTCCAGTGTTGCGTAAAGTCTCCTGCAATAATCGGTAAGTCGGGACAATGAAAAATCTCTCTAACGGTGGTAAATAAGGTTAACAAATTCTTATAATGCGTATCATAATCGCAGCCCTTTTGAGCGTCAGTTTCTCCCTGATGCCAAAGGAAGGCCACGAGACAGTTGCTTTCGTTAAGCGCTAGAGCAGTTCTGATCATTTCCATCATATTTAAGTACAGATCGTCGCTAAGCCCCCAACGATTATCTGAAAATCCCGTGCCGCCCACAGCTGCCCTGATAATAAGCAGTTTTCTTCCCCTTTTCAGGCGCTTCTTTCTAATGTATTCTGTAGCAAAATGTATGGCAAAATTGCCGACTATTTCATTGCCTCTGACGCTTTCCGCCGCCATAGAAATAGTAAAATCTCTGTTAAGAAAATAAACTTTATCGTTCGGATTATAAGTATGCTCCGTTGGGCCTACACCATAGCCTTCACTGTTGGATTGACCTGCCTGAACGATAATATCAAACTTTTCCTGCGTAAAATCTTTGAGCAAGCGATATCCACTCCTTAAATAAAAAAACACCTATTCTTTTCCAAACCGCAAAAGATTCGGATGCAATAGGTGTTTTTATATGGTGGACACGAACGGACTCGAACCGTTGACCTCTCGCGTGTGAGGCGAGCGCTCTAACCAGCTGAGCTACGCGTCCTAATGTAGGCGGGGGAGCTATAGGCAGCCCCGCATGCATATGGATGGTGACCCGGACGAGAATCGAACTCGTGTTACCGCCGTGAAAGGGCGGTGTCTTAACCGCTTGACCACCGGGCCAGATGGTAGCGGCAAATGGATTCGAACCATCGACACTTCGGGTATGAACCGAATGCTCTAGCCAACTGAGCTATGCCGCCATATGCCTGCCCATCAACGGGCGAAGCTTATTATAATATAATCGCATTGGGCTTGTCAACACTTTTCTTCCAAAAAGCTTAACAATTTTGCCCTTTTCTTTTTGCCATAGACCGGCCGCACAGATGATTGCCTTGTTAAGAGATCTTTTGTGAGCTCCTATACGATGCGAAGCCTAGCGGGAATCTTTGGATTGCAATCCCCTCTTACTTTTTCCTTTTTGTATTTCGATATCCACGTACCACCCGGATGCGTGTTTTTTTCTTTTTATAATAGTACAATACGTTAACCAGTAAGACAAACAAAATCACCAGCGCAGCGGCCGCAAAAATAACTTTCCCCATTGTGGACTGAATCCCTTTCTTTAAAAGGTTTCCTACATACAGAATCAGACTCCTCCGGGCCGCCTTTTCTGCCACGAGATCCACTGTGCCGATCACTTGGCCGGCATACAGGATATTAGCCTGGCCGACCACCTCGCCCTTCTTCACCGGCGCATCGATTGACTTTGGCATTTTTTCATCTGGCACGATCATAACGCCGGCCGCATCCAAGCCCTGAGGCACCAACGCGCGCACTTCCCCTTTGGGCAAAAGCCGCACATAATCCGTTTGAAACGAAAGTTTTACCGCCACTTCGGATACAATCTGGGCCGGATCTGCAACGGTTTCCAACTTTAAATGGTCAAACGCCCAGTTAAACATCTTGCGGCAGTCTGCAAAGGCTGAGCCTTCCTTTCCTTTTATGATGTTCCCCTCCGCATCTTTATAGGGAGCACGCAAAACGATTCCAAGATAACGGTATCCATCGCGAGAGGCAACGGAGATGACACAGCGCCCCGCGTTGGTGGTAGTGCCCGTTTTAATCCCCTTTGCACCCGCATAATAATATTTGCTTGTAGAATCGATCAATTCATTCGTCGTGCGGAGTGTCTGCGCTTCGCGCAGATTGCTCTTCGGCAGCGTGAATTTTGCAGTGTTCGTAATCTTTTCAAATACAGGAAGCCGCAGCGCGTATTCCACGATCTTGCGCAGGTCTGACGCGGTGGTATATTGCCCCTCTTCATCCAGGCCGTGCGCATTGACAAAATGGGTATTCTTGCAGCCCAGCTTCTGCACAAAGGAATTCATCAGTGCGACAAAACGAGGGATGCTTCCGCCGCCGATATAGTCCGCGATAATGTTAGCGGATTCATTCGCGCTGTGCACCATCATGCAGTAAAGCAGGTTGAGCATGCTGATCTGCTCGCCTTCCTTGATGCCGACAAGGGAGCTGCCTGTTCCATCCAGCGCATGGATTGCATCATAGGGGGCGGTAACGATGGTGTTTTCCAGGTCAGCGCAGTTTTCAATGGCCACGATGGCGGTTGTAATTTTGGTTAGGGAAGCGGGCGCCGTGCGTTTCTCTGCATTTTTATCAAAAATGACCGTGCCATTATCTAAGCTTACCAGCAGGGCGATCTCCGCATCCAAATCAATTTCATCGTTATAGGATGCGGCCGCCGGAAAAACAGCGCTCGTAGCAATTGTCAAAATACAACAGAAAAAAATTATTGCCTTTTTCATGGACAGTCTCCCCGTAAATGTTGTATGATAGGATGTAATGACGAACGGGACGCACGGCAAGGATCATTATTGCCCGTTTCCTCTGGAGGAATACCGTTCGTATATGTTTACGATATGTTATAGTATAACAGCATTGCGGTGAAAAGGGAATCGTTTTCCGTTCATTTCCGCATAGAAGCAAATACACGGAGGGATACTTAAATGGTTTATGTTACCGGCGATATGCATGGCGACGCCAGCCGCTTTAGCGACCCGCGCCTGAAGAAGCTGAAAAAAGGGGATACGCTGCTTGTTTGCGGTGATTTCGGCTTCCTCTGGAATGGCAGCAAAACAGAGCAAAAGCTTTTAAAGCAAATCGGCAGCAAAAAATACAACGTCTGCTTTCTCGACGGAACGCACGAAAATTTTGAGCTCCTTAAAAGCTATGATGTAATCGAGTGGAACGGCGGCAAGGCGCGGCAGATCTACAAAAATTTATATCATCTGATGCGCGGCCAAATCTATGAGATCGAGGGGCTGAAGATTTTCACCATGGGCGGGGGGGAGAGCCCGGATATCGACATTCGTTTCGATAATGATAGCTGGTCCCGCGATGAGATTCCCACGCAGGTGGAGCTGATTGAGGGCGCGAAGAATCTGGAAAAGGTTGATTGCAAGGTGGATATCATCCTTACTCATGAGCCGCCTGCTACGATTAAAGGGTTTTTGAAGCTCAAAGAAAAAGGCCCGGTGCGCGTGACGGCGCTCAACGCCTATTTTGAAGAGCTTGGCAAATCGGCTACCTTTCAAAAGTGGTATTTTGGCAGCATGCATGTGGATAAATATATCTCCAGCACACATACCGCTGTTTTCACGCATATTCTCGATGTCCGCACCGGAGAGCAGCTTCGGAAATAATGCACTTTCGCCTTGCAGGCCCTGAAGAAGCCCGTGTGCAGAATAGACAAACCTTAGCTCCACATACAAAAAGGCTTTCAAAAGGGCTGTTGCCAAATGTCTTATGCATTTAGCAACAGCCCTTTTCTGGCGTGTAAGGCTGAGCGCATCAAAATCAAAGCTTGCTGCCGGATTCAACCCGCTCTCCCACCGGTGCATTCTGATTCATCTGCCGGTAGGTTTCCGCATCGATCCCGAAAAACCGCATGGAGATAATCGAGGCAATGTGGCCGAGCATGGGCACGGCAAACTGGAAAAACACGATCAGCGCCAGCACGATCGCCCCCTGCGCCTGCGCCCCTTCGGAAAAGCCTGCCCGGCCCAGCGCAAAACCAACAATCGCACCGGATAGGGATTTCATGACCTTTTCCAGGAAGGAGAAAATCGACGCGTATGCGCCGGGTGCAAACTTGCCTGTTTTCCAGCGGCCATAATCCACGCAGTCCGACATTAGCGACCACTTCACGCTACCGATATAAGTGGAGCAGAAGCTATTAAGCCCCATCAGCAGCAACGTAATTACCGGGTAAGCAAAAGGGCGCAGCAGAAGGATTGCAACCGGCATGAGCGCGCCAACCCAACTGCCCTGCACAAATACCCGCCTGCGATCCGTTTTTTTGGCAATGTAGGGCGCGAGCAGAATGGCCACCAGCATAAACGGGGCGCCTACAACAGTTGCAATTGGCTGAAGGTCTTTATTATGCATGACATACAGGAAAAAATAGACCAGCGTAGCATTCTGCATGCCGGTTGCCAAATCATTTGTCGCTACGGCAATGGCGAGCATCTGAAGCGGATGGTTTTCCCGCAGCAGAGGCAGAAGATCTTTGAGCTGATAGGGCTCAACTCCGGACTCCATAAATTGCCGGTCCTTTTCCTTGGTTGCGCTGACAACAAGGGAAATCGACATAAGCGCCAGCAGCATATAGCCCATTGTGACAATCCGCCACGCAACGACCTCCCGGCCGAACGTTTTGGTCAAAAGATCGACCAATGGCTGTGTTATCACAAGAGATAACATTCCGCCAACGCCGCCGAACACATTGCTGAAAAAAGGCAAAATTGAACGCTGCCCCGGCTCGTTGGTCAAGATATTTCGCAGCGGACTGATCGATACGGTTAGAAATGTGCCGCCAACCGCCTGCACTAGATAAAAGCACATCATCCATGCCGCCGGGGCTGCTACGTTTGGCCCAAAAAAAATGCCGATCATCCCGATGCAGATGAATACAACGCCCATTACATACCACGGAATATAGCGATATTTTTTAGAAATCTTATATTTGTCTACAATGGTGCCGAAGATCGGATCCGTTACGGCATCAAAGATACTGGCAATTGCCAGTATGACGCCCGCAGCTTCAATGGTAATGCCGGCCACGTTGGTAGCAAAATACATGTAAAACGTCGAAATCAGCCCGGAAAACACGATTGCCGGGAAGCCCTCCATTCCAAAGCAGACCATCTGCCGCGTGGTTGCCACATTATAGCCTTCCGCTTCCTCCGGCGTCGGCTGGGCAAATAGGTTGTTCAAAAAGCCCATATTGCTCTTTCTCCTCCTTTTGACGTCTTGGGCCGATATCTGGCCTTTTCCACTATTGTAGCGAAGAGAAAAGCATTTTGCAAATATATTTGTAAAAATAGATATATTTTTTATCGATTATATATAATTCCGTCTGCCAAGGCGTGGAATAAATCCATCATCGCCGATTCAAAGTTCCCCGTCGGCACACCGGCGCTTGCCAACAGCAGGCAGGCGGAGCCTTCGCCGGCATTCTCATCAGCCCTTACGGCGATCCCGGCCTCCAGCGCCCGCGAGAGCAGCGCCTGAACCGGCTTTGTGCTTGCAATCTCCAAGCGAACCATCAGGCCGGACGCGCACACCTCTACCCTGGCATGATCTTCAAACACACAGCGCGCCGCCTCGCACAACGCACGGCTTTTATTCATATAGAGCTTGCGTGCCTTCCGAATTTGAGAAGAAAGGTGACCGTCACGGATAAACTGGCATAGGGCAATCTGCTCCGCTTTAGAAGCTGTTTGATTATAGAGCCCGCCCTTTTTTTCATATGCCTCCATCAAGCATGTGGGAAGCACCATAAAGCTTAGGCGCAGGGAGGGCAGCAGAAGCTTGGAAAAAGTGCTCATATAGATCACACTCTGCCCCCCGTCCAGCCCTTGCAGGGAGGGTACGGGATGGGTGAAATAGCGGAACTCGCTATCGTAATCGTCCTCCAGCACAAGGCACCCGCTACGCCGTGCAACCTGCAAAAGCTTTAGCCTTTGCGCCACCGGCATGACGTTGCCCATCGCGTCCATATGGGAAGGGGAACTATATAGCAGGCGGATATGATCCCATTCCAGTGCCGCAAATTCATCCCTTCCTTGCACATAATAATGCACTGGAAAGCCGTGGTCTTCAAAAATGGCGCGCCCCTGTGCAAATGCATTGTTCCAAAAACCGACTGGCGGCCGCTCATCCAGCAGTCCACACAGGATATGCAGAAGGCTCTGTACACCTGCGCCAACCACAATTTGCTCCGGAGTGCACACCACGTTGCGGCTTTTTGCCACATAGCTGCAAAGCGCTGCGCGGAGATCGGGCTCGCCCTGCGGCTCGCCATAGGTGAGTAACCGCCTGTCTGCCCGTAGGGCGCTTTTGATATACCGTCGCCACAGCGCGAAATCAAAGCTTTCCGCATCCACGGAAGCGGACGCAAAATCATACCGGATATCAGGCGCGGCCTGATGGAGCCGTGGCTGAACCCGCGGCCCGCCAGGCTCCAAAGGATACTCCAGGCTGGAGGCATAAAAGCCGCTTTGTGGCTTGGCCACAACATATCCCTCTGCTGCCAACTGCAAATAGGCCGCTTCCACTGTGGTACGGCTTACTTCCAGCTCCTGTGCGCAGCGCCGGATGGAGGGAAGCTTTGCCCCGGCAGTCAGCTTGCCGGATGAGATTAATTCTTTATAATAATTATAAACACGCAGATAGAGAGGTTCGTTTTTCATATTTTCCTGCAATAGCAAATCACTTTTTTTCATCATTGCCCCATCCGAAAGAAAACTGGTCGCCCGCTCACCGCGCCGCGGAAAACTCCCGCTATCAAGATCAAGAGGTGGCAAGCCCTGCGTTATTCTAAACTTAGTTTCAGTATAGCGGCCTTTTTCTTGTTTTGCAAGGTAGCGTACATATTTCACATGGGAACGTAGAAACTAACAACGCAGGCCAAAGGAACTCGGCATCATTGAACGTTCCCAGAGACAGTATGGAAGGCTTCAGATTCCTTTGACTACTGATGCAAAACGAATAGGAGTGATTTTTATGCCGGCAGAGCCGCAGGACCGCAGCATTGAATGTTTGAATAAAATCTATCAGGGCGCGCAAATGGGATGCGAATCCATCTCCCTTCTAACAGAAAAAGTAACCGATGCACAACTTCTTAATGATCTGCACGAACAGCACGACCAGTATGCGAAGATTTCCTGCCAGGCCTCGCAGGAGCTTTCCCAGCGTAAGGCCGTTCCAAAGGATAAGGGTCCGCTTGCACAGGCAAACCTCTGGTCAGGTGTGCAGCTGAACACCTTAATGGATAAATCCGCAAACCATATTGCGGAAATCATGATTAACGGCAATACAATGGGGCTGATCGAAACAACGCGCACGATGAAGCAGTATTCCGACGTACAGCCGGAAATTCAATCGCTTGGCCAAGCGCTGATCCAGACGGAGGAATCCGGAATTCAGAAGATGAAAAATTATCTCTCCTGAATTAAGGTCCGTTTGCAGATGAAATATAGCCTGGCAGCAACACAAAACGGCGCTTTTCATGATGCGATATCAATGAAAAGTGCCGTTTTTTATTTTAAGCAGGGTATGTAACTAAAACATCATTTAATATTATTAAGCGAAATTGTTGAATTAAGGAAAATATGATATAATTTTATGGAAAGGAGAGAATAAAATGCTGTTTTTTGTAATTGCGTTTATTTTATCATTATGTATATGGATTCTTTCAATTATTTTTTATAACAAATCAGAATATGCAAAAGATACACATATGCCGCTTTCTGTAATGTTACAAGATACGGGTAAATTAGGAGAATATTGCACATATCGTGACCTTAAAAAATTACCGGGAGAAAAACGCTTCTTATTTAATTGCTACTTACCCAAAAATGATGGAACAACCACAGAAATCGATCTTATTCTCTTACATAGCTCCGGAATTTATGTACTAGAATCAAAAAATTATAGCGGTTGGATCTTTGGCTCGGAGACTCAAAAAATGTGGACACAAACATTACCAAAAGGTCACACATCTGAAAAAAATCATTTTTTAAATCCTATTATACAAAATGAAATACATATAGAATGGCTTAAAAAATATCTTTCTGGTCTTACAGAAGGCCCATACTTTTCAATTATTGTATTTAGCAAACGGTGTGTGTTAAAGAATATTCAAATATCTAAAAATAGTGCTCATGTTGTTATCCAACGGTATGATTTATTACGAACAATCCAAAAAATGGCGACAGGTCAAATGGTATATACCTCAGATCAAATTGCATTAATTTATGAACGGCTTTACCCGTTGACGCAAACAACAAATGAACAAAAAAATCAGCATATTCAAAATATCAATCATAAAATCTATAGTGAAGAAAAAAATTTTGTATCAGGGCAGCAAGGAGACTCTACTATGCTTTCAAGAACTGAGCTAGTTTGCCCGAAGTGTGGAGCGGCATTGGTAAAAAAGGTTGCCACCAAGGGAAATAGAAAAGGAAAAGCCTTCTGGGGATGCTCCCGATTCCCTTCCTGCCGGTATATTCAAAATATCGAAAACTCTTAGGTAACACCTTTTTGGGGGCAAAATTCTGCCATACAGCACCTTTCGCACATCGCCTTGCGCGCCGTGCAGCAGGCGCGGCCATGTAGCACACAGCGATGGCAAAAATCGTTGCTTTCCTCCGGCGGCAAAAGCTTGCGCATGGCGAGCTCTACCTTATACGGATCCTTCGTATCGACGAATCCAAGCCGATTCGACATCCGAATAAAATGGGTGTCCGCTACCACGGCCGGTTTCCCATAAACGTCGCCCACGATCAGGTTTGCCGTTTTGCGCCCTACTCCGGGCAGGGTAGTGAGCGCTTCCACCGTATCCGGCACAACGCCGCCGAACGTATCGCGGATTTTTTGGGACATACCCACAATATCCCGCGCTTTGCCATGATAAAATCCACAGGAGTGGATAATTTCCTCCACATCTTCTACATTCGCCTCGCAAAAGGCCTCGAGCGTCGGGTATTTTTCAAACAGAACCGGTGTCACAAGGTTCACGCGCGCATCCGTGCATTGGGCGGAAAGGCGCGTGGCGATCAGTAGCTGTAAGGGTTCTTCCGCGCGTAGGGAACAGATTGCATCCGGATATTCATTTTTTAAGGCGTTTACCGCAAGGCGCGCACGTTCTTTTTTTGTCATAGACAATTCCCTTCTTTCTGAAACCGGGCCTCCTGAAAGGGGCCAAGCGGACCGGTTGGTATGCTTCGATTTTATTATACTGTATTCTCCCAAATCCGCCAACCCCATCTCCTGCAAATTTTCTCTTCTGCTTTCTTCCAAAATAGGCTTATGAAAAAAGTGTGATACAATTGGATGAAGAAGGAGAATTGCTTTGAAAAATACCAGTCAAGCGGATGCATGGGAGGGTTGGGGAATTCAATAGACGTTTTATGCGGCTCTAGCTGAAAAGATGACCTTTCGATCGGCCCCTTCTATGTGCAGTTTTTTTCTTGTTGCACCTCGTTCGATTATCCGCAACTTTGTAAAAAAAATTGTTATTTGATACTTGACGGCAAGGGCAAAATATGATATAGTAACATTCGCGTTAAGAGTGCACATGCTGGTGTAGCTCAGTTGGTAGAGCAGCTGATTTGTAATCAGCAGGTCGGGGGTTCAAGTCCGTCCACCAGCTCCACCTGTTTTCACCCGCAAGCCGTGCAAAGGGCGTGCGTTATAAAAAGTTCATATATGGGAGAGTTCCCGAGCGGCCAAAGGGAACAGACTGTAAATCTGTCGTCACTGACTTCGGTGGTTCGAATCCACCCTCTCCCACCAGACTGAGTCTAGACGCAATTTGCGTTCGGACTCATTTCTTTTTCCGGGCAAAGTGCTCGCGTTTAAAACGGCATCTAAAGTGTCTACCCCTTCCAAAACAGAAAACCAATAGCTGAATGAAAGGCTATTGGTTTTTTATTATTTTAACGAATCAAAAAGTGTTGAGCAGAAAGGTAATCATTTCTATGCTGCCAAGCTGCTGCGGTTTTTAGTATAAAAAAGCCAAACCTCCCACAACCGCTCATTTGGCGACTGCGGGAGATTTGCCATGCTTTGCGTTCGTTTTTTGACGCGTCAATAATACGACTGCCTCAATATGATTTGTAAAAGGAAACATATCCACCGGCTGTATCCGCTGCACCCGATACCCGCGTTTTGTCAGAAAGAGCACATCCCGTGCGAGTGTTTCCGGGTTGCAGGAGATATAAACCACTCGCTTCGGCGCAAGCGTCAGCACGGAGGAGAGGAAGGCCTCGTCGCTCCCGGCACGCGGGGGGTCCATCAGCACAACGTCTGCCTGTTCACCGGCCGCTGCCATATCGCGCATCCACGCACCGGCATCCGCGCAATAAAAGCGGGCGTTTTTGATCTGGTTACGCTTTGCGTTTGCAATCGCATCCCGCACAGCCTCGCGGTTTATTTCCACGCCGACAACCTGCTTTGCGCCGCGCCTGGCGGCAATCAGCCCGATCGTGCCGGTGCCGCAATAGGCGTCTACCACCGTTTCTTGCCCGGAGAGCGCCGCGTATTCCATCGCTGTTTCATAAAGCACCTGCGTCTGCACGGGGTTGATCTGATAAAACGACTGCGCAGAAATGCGAAACACACAGCCACACAGCTCATCTTCGATAAACCCGGGGCCGAAGAGTGTTTTTTCCTGTGTGCCCAGCACCAGGCTCGTCCTGCCAGGATTGATATTTTGCAAAACAGTTGTGATCTCCGGGTGCTTTTTGAGAAGAGCACCGATAAAATGGTTTTTGGAAGGGAAAACCGGCGACCCCGTCACCAGTACTACCATAACCTGCCCGGTCGAAAAACCGCGTCGCACCAATACATGCCGTAAAAAGCCGCGCCCTGTATCCGCGTGATACGGCAGGAGCTTAAAATCCGCAAGCAGGCGGCGCACTGTTACAATGATCGCATCTGCCGCCTCGTTTTCAATCATGCAGCGGTCTACCGGCACGATCCGATGTGTGCTTGATTGGTATACGCCTGAGATGATCCGTTTTTTTCGGTCGAGCCCGAAGGCCGCCTGCACCTTATTGCGGTAATGCAACGGCCTTTCCATGCCGATCACCGGCTCTACATGGCCGAATTGGCCCATTAGGCCAATCATCCGGCGCTCTTTCCAGCGTAGCTGTTCCTCATAATTTAGGTTTTGCAGCTGGCAGCCGCCGCATTTCTTATAAAGCGGGCAGGGTGCTGCCGCCTTCTGCTCCTTTTTGATTTCCGGCATAATGCCCTCCCTAAAAATTGAAAGAGTGATAAAACGTTGGCATCCATCCATCTGGCCTGATAAAAGCTGATTTCTCCAGTTGGTTCTATTCTATCAGATTTTGCTGCTGCCGAAAAGAGCGGTGAAGCGGTTGCGTAAAAAAGCGTGCGCAAATCATGGCAAAGCCAATTTGTGCACGCGGAGAAATGTTTTGAAAGTTTTTACAACAGGGCAGGTTCGCTGGCTTCCTCCAACCGGCCGCAATACCAGCCGGATACGCCGTCCTTTTTAACCAGTGCCCCTTTTGAGGTTTCCAATATGACCGAAAGCCGGTCGCCCGGGCGAACCGGAATACGGTAATCCGTGCTGTCATCACAGTGCATGGCTTTCCCGCTGCCATAGAGATCTTCGTTTAGAACCCAAAGCCTGCGACCGGTATGCCGATGTTCCACGAATGAAAATTCCGCCTCACGCTTCAAAAGCCGAACGGCGTTATCGGTATACAAGAGGCAAAACGGGTCCTCAGATCCCTCTTGCGGATCCAGCGCCACCCTGACCGGAAAGCCGTCGAAGCTTGCAAAGGTAAATTCCTCCGAATCCTCCGCTGGAATGATCAGCAGGTTAAGCTGCCCGGTGCGTTTAAGGCTGCATCCGCCATCTATGCTGATGATATGCTGCTCCCGGTTGATGATCGGGTTCGCGCAGTCGATCTTGTCGTTATACAGCGTTACAGGCCAATGGCCGACCACGACATATTTCGAAAACCGGAGCCCCTTCTCCAGAAACGCGTCGTTTTTTAAGCATGGATGCGCATCCGTGCCCTCCAATGTGGAGAGCTCCTGCGTGGGCAGGCCCCCGTGCACAAAAATGAAATGCGGCGTTTCAATGATGGTTGGAAGGAACTTCAGAAAATCAAGCTCCTTTTGAAAACCGGCCTGTATTTTGGTGCGCGCCGCCAACAGGTCGAGCGGGGAGCGGATGCGGATGCCGAGCTCTTCGCACATTTCCGAGAGCAGGCAGCCGCCCCAATGGCGCTGCATATGTTTGAGGTAGGGATAAATCTCGGCGATATGCCACCGGCCGATCATCTCCAGCCGGTGGGCGTCGACATTGCCGATTAGCGGATATACGGTATGCGTTTCGCACAGCTCCATCACATAGCGCAAAACGCCAAGGCTGTTCGGCCCCTTTTCGATCATATCGCCTATGATAAACAGAATGTCGTCCTTTGAAAAGTTAGCCGTTTCGAGCGCGCCTTTCAAGTGACCCAATTGCCCGTGGATATCGCTTGTCACAAGGATGCGTCGGTCAGCGGGCAGGGTGAGGCGGTTTATTTGTATTTTCATGAGCTGGCTCCTTTTTATCAATCTTGTTTAACAGCCATGCCTCTACGCTCTTGATCCATTTTTTTTGCACACTCTGGACAAAGCCCGAAAAATTCCATCTTGTGGCCGGAAATCTGAAAGCCGGTTTCCCGCACCAATTGTTCTTCGAGCTGTTCAAAGGGGCATACAGACAAGGGAACGCTTTTTTTACAGGACGTACACGTTAAAAAGTGCCTGTGCTCCGCCGCGATTTCATAGCGGGCGATTCCGTCATCATAGATGCTGCGCCGCACAAGCCCTGCGTCCACATAGGCGTCCAGACTGCGGTAAACTGTGGTCAGCGCAAGCCTTGGGAAAGCGCTGCAAACCTCGGTATGTACCTGCTCTGCTGTCAAAGGCGATTGCGCCGCGCTCACCGCGGAAAGGATCGCCCTGCGCTGCGGCGTTTGCCGCTGCATACTACCACCGCCTTTTATGCTGTTTCTTCTTCCTGCCAGCCCTTGCACACATCAATCCAGCATTTGCTGGCGGAAAGTGCGGCCAGCTCATCACAAGAGAGCTCAATTGCGCTGTTGGAACTGCCCGCCGCGGGAAATATGGTGTTGAACCGCTGAAGGGAGATATCCATATAGACCTCAGCCGTCCCTTCCGGCAGGGCAAAGGGGCATACGCCGCCCACAGCGTGCCCGGTCAGGCGCAGCACTTCATCCGGAGCGAGCATCGTCGCCTTCCTGCCGAAAAAGTCCTTAAATTTTCGGTTATCAATTTTGGCGTCACCTGCTGCAACAATCAAAATACAGGTATCCCCATTGACAAAGGAAAGGGTTTTTGCAATCCGCGCGGGCTCGGTGCCCAGCGCTTCAGCGGCCAGTGCTACGGTTGCGCTGGAGGAATCAAATTCATGGATGCGTCCTTCCAGACCCTGTTCTTTCAAAAATGCTCTTACAGTTTCAATTGCCATCGTTATGCAAAGCGAGTATGCTCCGCTTGCCTTCCTCTCTATTTTATATTTTATGCTTCAAGTGCCCCAGCCCGCAGCAACGCATCCACCTTCAGCACAGCTGCCTGCGTTTTGCCATCACGGATTTCATTCTCCAGCACCATGCGCACCGCTTTTGCCAACGGGATGCGCTGCACGGTTAAAAATTCGTCCGCATCGAGGGCCTGCTCGCCAAATGTGAGGCCGGAGGCAAAATACATGTGGATTATTTCGCCGCAATAGCCGGGCGTAGGGTAAAATTTGCCGATATCGCGAAAGTGTTTCGCTTGCGCTCCCGTCTCCTCGCGCAGCTCACGCTTGCCGCTTTCCAGCGGGTCTTCGCCGCGCTCCAGCTTCCCAGCAGGCAGCTCAAGCAGTTCCTCGCCGTAGGGGTAACGGTATTGCCGCACAAACAGCAGCTCTCCTTCCGGCGTGAGGGCGGCGATTGTCACGCCACCGGGATGCTCCACTACCTCGCGCGAGGCCCTTTTCCCATTTGGTAAAAGGGCGGTATCGTTGCGCACCGTGATGATTCGGCCGGTATAGATCGTATTTTTTTCAAGGGTTTCTTCTTTTAAGTTCATAGAGGGTCCTTTCCGCCCGCCACCGCATGAACGCAGGCCGCCGGGCATATATATTGTGAAGAGGCCGCCTAGGCCTGAAGGACAGGAGGAATCACGCTTGGATCAAATCGTTCGGGCGGTAGAGCCCGATTATGAAACCGTGCGCGCGATGCTGGATGCGTTAAAACGCCGCTTCCCACATGCGAGGCTCGGCGTGTGCGGCAGAAGCCTCGGTGGGCGCTCTATTTACACGCTTTCCATCGGCCCGCAGGAAAATCCAGTGCTTTATACCGGGGGCTTTCATGGCCAGGAATGGCTGACCCCGCTTTTACTGCTGCGGTTTTTTGAACGCACGGCAACGGCCGTATGGGAGGGGGACGACTTTTCCGCTATCCCGATTCAGGATGCGCTGCATGGCCGGGGCATGATGATCGTGCCTTGCGTTAATCCGGATGGCATTCAGATTGCGTTACGCGGCGCGCAGGGAGCTGGGCCCTATGAAGCGCTTGCAACTCAAATCAGCGGCGGCGATTTCAGCAGATGGAATGCGAATGCGCGCGGTGTGGATATCAATCATAATTTTGACGCCGGTTGGGAAACACTGCACCAAATGGAGCGGGAATCTGGAATTACCGGACCCGCGCCCCGGCAATATGGCGGCCCTGCTCCGGAAAGCGAGCCGGAAACGCAGGCGTTGGTGCGGCTGTGCCGAAGCCATCCCTTTCGCCATGCGCTGGCCTTTCACAGCCAGGGGGAAGAAATCTTTTGGGAGTATGGCGAACATACGCCGCAGCGCGGCAGGATGATGGCAAAAATTTTTGCCGCCTCCAGCGGTTACCGCCTGGTAGAAAATGACGGCCTCGCAAGCCACGGCGGCTTCAAAGATTGGTTCCTCTCTGAATTTGAGCGCCCGGGCTTCACCTTTGAAATCGGCAGGGGAGAGAACCCGCTGCCCCTGAGCAGCTTTGAACGGATTTATGAAAAGCTGGAGGAAACGCTTTTGCTCGCCGCGCTCATGTGAAGTTTTCATTCAACAGTATTATAACACATTCTGAGGATTCGTCCATGAGAAAATGGGCCGCGCCGGACACCCGGCGCGGCCTTGCTTATTGCTGCCTTTAGGCTTAACAAAACCCCTGGTTGAACCAGGGGTAGATAAAAAAG
>UQUZ01000016.1 GCA_900544375.1 uncultured Oscillospiraceae bacterium | reverse complement strand
GTTGCTTGAACAATTTTTAATCCAAAATATTGTCTAACTTTTGGGGGTCAGTTCACAGATAGAGGCCTGCGGGCTTTTACTTTTATGATTACGCTCTATGGTTTTCACCTAATAGCTTGCCAGCAGCCGTTCCATATTCCCATGCAGGATCATTTCTCGCTCCTCCTGCGTCATCGGCACAAGCGCGAGCTTCTTTAGCTCCTCGCCCGGATTCCACATTGGGTAATCCGTCCCAAACAGCACATGATCTGCGCCGAAAATATCGATCAGCTCCCGCACCTGATGCGGTGTGAGCGCGAACTGGCTGCTGGAGGTATCCACATACACATTCTTCAGCGCAAGACTCAACGCGCCGTTTTCCCACTCAGAATATCCGCCGAAATGTGCCGCGATCACATTGAGCTTTGGGAACCGGTCTAGGATTTTTGCAAGCCGCCAGGGCTTGGAATACTCCGTGCGGCTGTCGCCCGTGTGTACGAGCAGGGGCATGCGCCCCTCAATCGCCTCATAGATCGGGAAAGCTTTTTCGTCGTCGATGTGGAATTCCTGAAAATCCGGATGAAGCTTCACGCCGGTAAGCCCCATCTGAAGCGCCTCTTCCACCTGCTGAGGAATCCGGTTACTCTCTGGGTGCAGAGCGGCAAAGCCGATCAGGCGGCTCGGATTAGACTGCACCTGCTCCGCGAGAAAAGCGTTGATGGAATCCACCTGCTTCGCCGTGGTCGCCACAGAGTGCACCACAAAACGATCCACCCCATATTGGTCGCCCCAGCGCAGAAGGTTTTCCACCGTGCCGTCCGCCGCCATGGAACAGCCGTAAAAACGGCCGATATTATCCGTTGCCTTGCGCGCAATTTTTTCTGGAAAGATATGTGCATGTACATCAATGACCATAGGAATGCCTTCTTTCTATGTTTGGCGCCTATTTTAATGCAAGCTGCTCGCCCTCATCCTCGGCGCTCAGAAGCGCGCCCGCGGCGGGCAAATTTTTCGTGCGGTAGCGGTGGGGCTTTGCAAACTCCCCTTCGCGGTAATCCCGCACATGCAGGAGCTTCTGGCCGCGCTTGAGCGTCATCACAGCCACACCGATGGTATCCTTGGTCGATTTGGGGGCAATAGCGCCTGTATGCAACAATAATAGTCTCCCAGCGCTCGATTGAAGCACAAGCTCGCAATCCTCCGCAGCGAACCGGGCGGCTGCCAGCAGGGATTTATTGGAATAGGCCTTCACAAGCTTTTTGCGGTTCGTCTTTGTTTCATAGGCGGAAAGCTCCACCTTGGCAACCTTACCGTTTTCAAAAAAGAAAAGCATAAATCCGCTGTAATCCTTCGTCACAGCCATATAGATAACGTTCTCCCCCTCCTCCATTCCCAGCTTTGCGGGGATGAAATCGCCGAGGACGCTCGCCTTCGTATCGTCAAAATCCGCGATCTTCGCCTTATAAACCTGGCAGCGGTTTGTAAAGAATAAAAGCTCGCGGTTGTTTGTGGATTCCATCGTCTGTGTAATCTCATCACCATCCTTGAGCTTCTGCTCCCCACTCATGCGCAGGGAAAGCGGCGTAATCTTTTTGAAATAGCCATCGCGCGTGAGGAAAAGATGCACGGGGTAATCCGGCGTATCCTCCTCTTCCTCCTCCACGACGATATCCGCCGCATAGACCAGCTCGCTGCGGCGGGGTTGGCTATATTTTTCAATTACATCGCGCAATTCGCCGATGATGATCTGCTGGATTTTCCGGCGGTGGGCAAGGATATCCTCCATTTCCGCAATCTCCTGCTCTAGCTTGCCAGTTTCATCCGTCCGCTTGAGAATATACTCACGGTTTAAATGGCGCAGCCTAATCTCCGCCACATATTCTGCCTGAACCTCATCAATGCCGAATCCGATCATCAGGTTGGGGACAACCTCGCTCTCCTCCTCCGTCTGGCGGATGATCCGGATCGCCTTGTCGATATCCAGCAGGATTTTCGCAAGGCCCTGCAATAAATGCAGCTTATCCTTGCTCTTGGTCAGATCGTAAAAAGTGCGCCTACGCACGCATTCTACGCGGAAGGCGATCCATTCATTGAGCAGCTCTTTCACACCCAGCACGCGCGGCACTCCGGCGATCAACACATTGAAGTTGCAGGAAAACGTATCCTCCAGCGGCGTGATACGGAAAAGCTTCTGCATGAGCTTCTCCGGGTCTACGCCGCGCTTGAGATCAATGGTCAGCTTCATACCGGCAAGGCCGGTTTCATCGCGCACATCGCTGATCTCACGAATCACGCCGGCCTTGACGCGGTCGATGATCTTATCGATAATCGCCTCGATTGTGGTGGTCGGCGGGATCTGGGTCACATCGATACAGTTATTTTCCTTATCATAGGCGTATTTTGCACGCACACGAATGCCGCCGCGGCCGGTGCGGTAGATATTTTCCATCTCCGCGCGGTCGTAGAGGATCCGGCCGCCGCCCGTAAAATCCGGCGCTTTGAGTGTGTCGGCCACATCGTGCTCTTCATCCTGCATCAGAGCAATTGCCGTTTCGCAGACTTCTTTAAGATTGAAGGGGCAGATAGAGCTTGCCATACCGACGGCGATGCCCGTATTTGCGTTGACCAGGATCGACGGGAAGGTAACCGGAAGCAACGTCGGCTCTTTTAATTTTCCGTCGTAATTATCCACGAAATCAACCGTATCTTTATCAATATCACGGAACAGCTCATTGCAGAGCGGATCGAGCTTTGCCTCGGTATAACGGGAGGCAGCCCACTGCATATCACGGGAATACGCTTTACCGAAATTCCCCTTGGAATCAACATATGGGTGCAAAAGCGCCTCATACCCGCGGGAGAGGCGCACCATGGTATCATAAATCGCCGCGTCGCCATGGGGGTTGAGCTTCATCGTGCTGCCGACGATATTGGCCGATTTGGTACGGGAACCGGTCAAAAGCCCCATCTTATACATTGTGTATAAAATCTTCCGATGTGAGGGCTTAAAGCCGTCGATCTCCGGGATCGCGCGGGATAAAATCACGCTCATCGCATAAGGCATATAGTTTGTTTCCAGCGTATCTGTAATGCGCTGATTGACTACCTCGCCCGCGCCGAGAATATGGGCGTTTAAATTGATCTCATTCTTTTTTACCGGATTCTTTTTGCTTTTTCTGGGAGCCATAATAAAATGTCCATCCTTTCACAGCCTGAGAAAATCGGATGTTCCGTTTCCCGAATCAGCTAACATCCGTTAAATCAAGATACAGATGCCCGTTATCCGCAATATGTGTTTTGCGTGCCGCCAGATTGTTGCCCAGCAGCATATCGAACATCTGAGAGGTTGCTTCCGCCGCATCCGGCTCGATCTGGATGAGTCTGCGCGTGGCAGGGTTCATCGTGGTGAGGCTCATCATATCCGCGTCATTTTCACCAAGGCCCTTGGAGCGCTGGATATCCGGCTTGGGGCGGCAGTCGCCAAGCTCTGCGAGCACAGCTGCCTTCTCCTTCTCGGTATAGGCGAACCAGGTCTGGCCTTTATGATTGATTTCATATAAGGGAGATTCCGCGATGAATACCTTCCCCTCGTCGATGAGTGTCGGCATCAGGCGGTAAATCATTGTGAGCACGAGGGTACGGATCTGAAAGCCATCCACGTCGGCATCCGTGCAGATAATCACTTTATTCCACCGCAGCAAATCTAGATTGAAGGAAGAAAGCTCCTTGCTCGCCTTGCTTCTCACCTCTACGCCGCAGCCGAGGATTTTTATGAGGTCCGTAATAATCTCGCTTTTAAATATCTTATCGTATTCACATTTTAAGCAGTTGAGGATTTTGCCGCGCAACGGGATGATTGCCTGAAAATCCGGATCGCGCGCCTGCTTACAGGAGCCGAGCGCCGAATCGCCCTCCACGATGAACAGCTCTCGCTGCCCAACATCCTTGCTGCGGCAGTCAACAAATTTAGCCACGCGATTGGTCATATCGTTGGAGCTTTGCAGCGTTTTTTTGAGGTTTTGCCTTGTTGTCTCCGCCTTAATACGGCTGCGCATATTGATGAGCACCTGCTCGACGATCTTATCTGCCTCTAGGCGGTTTTCAATAAAATAGACCTCCAACTGATGGCGCAGGAACTCCGTCATGGCCTCCTGGATGAATTTGTTGGTAATGGCCTTCTTCGTTTGGTTTTCATAGGATGTCTGCGTGGAGAAGGAGGATATGACGAGGATCAAACAATCCTCCACATCCTGAAAGCTTATTTTGCTATCGCTCTTGAGATATTTCCCGTTTTGCTTGAGGTAAGCGTCGATTTGAGAGACAAAGGCACTGCGCGCGGCCTTTTCCGGCGCGCCGCCGTGCTCCAGGAAGCTGGAGTTGTGGTAATACTCCTTTCTCTGCTTCTTGTTTGAAAAGCAAAGCGCCGCATTAATTTTCACCTTATAATCAGGCTTGTCCGCCCGATCGCGGCCCTTGCGCTCCGTCTGCCAGAACTGCACGCTGCTGAATGCATCCTCCCCAGCAAATTCCTTCACATAATCGGAAATACCGTTTTCGTAAAAATACTCGTAGGTTGCAAAACCCTTCTCCGTCTGATCCCGCAGGATAAAGCGTACTCCGGCATTGACAACGGACTGCCGCATGATTGTCTCCTGATAATATTCCAGCGGCACATTGATATCCGTAAACACCTTGAGATCGGGCCGCCAGCGAATCGTGGAGCCGGTATCCTTCTTTTGATATGGCTCCTTGACGAGCTCTCCGGCGGGTTCGCCATGCTCAAAGTGCATTTTATAGCACCAGCCGTCCCGATGCACCTCTGCGTCCATATATTCCGAGGAATACTGCGTTGCGCAGAGGCCCAGTCCATTCAGGCCGAGGGAGTATTCATAGCTGCCGTCGCTGTCGTTGGTGTTATATTTTCCGCCGGCATAAAGCTCGCAGAAAACAAGCTCCCAATTAAACTTCGCTTCATTTTCATTATAATCCATCGGAATACCGCGGCCAAAATCCTGCACTTCAATGGAGCCGTCTATATAACGAGTTACCATAATCCGATCGCCAAAACCCTCGCGCGCCTCGTCAATGGAGTTGGAGAGGATTTCAAAAATCGAGTGCTCGCAGCCCTCCAGCCCGTCAGAGCCAAAGATAACGGCCGGACGCTTGCGCACCCGGTCCGCGCCTTTGAGCGATGTGATATTTTCATTGCCATAGCTGGCTTTCTTTTTGGGCATGTAACTGGTCATCCTTTCGCGATTCCTCTTTGGGCGAAACACACATAGCAAAGCCCTAGATTCGCTTTCTCTTTCCCATCCGGGAGAGTCAAAACAAAAATTTCCTTTTTTCAGAATACTACTTTACACGATATCTTAGGTCTGTGTCAAGGGCAAGGGAACGGCTGTGTTAATTTAAGGTTCATCCGGCGCGGATTCCTCAAAAGGGTCCAACAGCGTAATATATGTGATACTCCTGATGAAAATGATCTATATAGATTATGCTGAACGCGCTACAGCGCAGGGTTGAACACGTTGATCACATTGCTTGCTCCCTGACCGTTCCACACGCCTCCAAACGTGGAAAAAGAGCCCGAACCACGCCGGGAAAACCGACGGTTTCAGGCTCTGTCGTCAGGATT
This sequence comes from uncultured Oscillospiraceae bacterium, assembly GCA_900544375.1. Classification (GTDB taxonomy): domain Bacteria; phylum Bacillota; class Clostridia; order Oscillospirales; family Acutalibacteraceae; genus Fimivicinus. The sequence continues at coordinate 43,451 of UQUZ01000016.1, read as the reverse complement.
GATAGAGCGTCAGTCGTTTTGAGGCGACTGTTCCTCTGCGGATTCTGCATTCTGCCCGATCTGATCCGGCGCGTTTGCCTCATCAGCCGGGCTTTCTTCCTGTTCAGAAAGCGCATCTGCCTCTACCATCGGCTCTATTTCAAGCGCGTCATTCGTCATGAGCTCTTTGAAGAGGTCGCCATCCACTTTTTCATGGTTATACAAGTAATGGGCAACCTTATGCAGCTTATCCTGATGCTCCTCCAAAATGGAACGGCAACGGTTATAGGCGTTCACGATGATGCGGTTGATCTCTTCATCAATTTCAGACGCCACATTTTCAGAATAATTTCGCGTATGGCTAAAGTCACGGCCGAGGAACACTTCGTCATTCCCGGAGCCGAAAGCAATCGGGCCGAGCGCTTCGCTCATGCCGTATTTTGTGACCATCTTGCGCGCGATCTCCGTCGCACGCTCGATATCATTAGAAGCGCCGGTGGAAATATCGCCAAGAATCAGCGACTCCGCCACCCGACCGCCGAGCAGGACGACAAGCTCATCAAGCATGTCGTTTTTGGAGGTGTAGCTCTTATCCTCTTTAGGCATGGACATCGTATAACCGCCCGCCATGCCACGCGGGATGATCGAAATCTGATGCACCGGGTCCTGGCTCTCCAAAAAGAAGGTTGCAACCGCATGGCCCGCCTCATGGTAAGCGGTCAGCTTCTTCTCCTTGCTGCTCATCTTGTGGGATTTCTTTTCTGTGCCCACAACGACCTTGATCGTCGCTTCTTCGATCTCCGTCATGGTAATCGCCTTCTGATCACGGCGCGCGGCTAACAGCGCCGCCTCATTCAGAAGATTTTCAAGATCCGCACCCGTAAAGCCGACGGTAGAGCGCGCAATCACATTCAAATCTACATCCGGCGCAAGGGGCTTGCCCTTTGCATGAACCTTTAAAATCGCCTCGCGGCCCTTGAGATCCGGGTAGCCGACCGTCACCTGGCGGTCAAACCGACCGGGACGCAGCAGCGCCGGGTCAAGGATATCCGGGCGGTTGGTGGCCGCAATGATAATAACGCCTTCGTTCGCGCCAAAACCATCCATCTCCACGAGCAACTGGTTCAGCGTCTGCTCGCGCTCATCATGCCCGCCGCCCATGCCGGCGCCACGGTGGCGGCCGACCGCGTCGATCTCATCAATGAAGATGATAGCCGGGGAATTCTTTTTGGCCTGCTCAAACAAATCGCGCACACGAGACGCGCCCACGCCGACATACATTTCCACAAAATCCGAGCCGGAAATCGAGAAAAACGGCACGTTTGCCTCGCCTGCCACCGCACGGGCTAGCAGCGTCTTACCTGTGCCGGGAGGGCCGACGAGCAATACGCCCTTCGGAATCCTTGCGCCTAAATCGTTAAATTTACGCGGCTCCTTGAGGAAAGCAACGATTTCAGAGAGCTCTTCCTTCTCTTCATCCGCGCCCGCAACGTCGGCAAAAGTGGTTTTGCGCTTTTCATCCTTCACCTGCTTGACGCGCGCCTTGCCGAAGCTCATCGTCCGGTTCGTCTCGTTGGTCATCGTCTGATTCATGCGGCGCGTCATATAGACCAGGCCGCCGATCAACAGCACAATCATCAACGCCGTCGGCAGAAGGCTTACCCACCAGGAATTTGCACTCCCTGCCTCCATATCATATTTGATAGGGGCATTTGGATGCGCTTTATTATATTCGCGCACCGATTCGTGGATATCTTCTACGAACAGGTTGGCATTGGGAACCGTGTATTTCTGCCACTCATTGCTGCCTTTCAGCTGATATTCCAACACACGGCTGCTTAAATTAAAACGATAGGCGGTTACCTCACCCTGATCGAAATACTGGACAATCTGATAATATTCCGTCTTTACGCGGTTTTGCGTTGTGGTAAAGAAGGACAGCGCCAGAATCAATACGACCGGCAGCAACAAATACGGCAGGAAAACACGCCAGTTCCTTTTCTTATCCAAGTTAATGAATCACTCCTTCAGCTATCTTGCCCAAAACGGCAGATTTCATCAATACAATCATTTACCGCCATAGACGAAGGGCTTCAGCACGCCCACATACGGAAGATTGCGATATTTTTCATCATAATCGAGGCCGTAGCCCACCACAAATTCATCCGGCACACACGCGCCCACATAATCCGCAGCCAGGTCAACCTGACGGCGCTCCGGTTTATCAAGCAGCGTGCAGATACGGATGCTCTTGGGATTGCGGGAGGTTAAAATCTCGCGTATGTAGTGGAGCGTTTTGCCGCTGTCTAGAATATCCTCCACGATCAAAAGATCGTACCCCTCTAAATTAATATCCAAATCTTTTACGATTTTGACGACGCCGCTCGTTTTCACGCCGGAACCATAGCTGGAAACCGCCATAAAATCGATGCGGCAGGGAATGGTGATTGCACGCATCAAATCCGCCATGAATACGACGGAGCCTTTGAGGATGCTGATCATCAGCAGGCGTTTTCCCCGATAATCCTCGCTGATTTTTGCGCCCAATTCTTTTACAATGCCCGATAAGGATTCCTCGTTAAGCAGGATTTTCTCAATATCGTCACGCACTATTGTATCCCCCCGCTGGTGATGATTAATATTTGATTCGTTTGACCCGTGACAGCAACCCGTTCATCCACACCAAAAAACGGGGCCCACACCGGGCCGGCAGCATCGCTCAAAACAGGCATGCCGCTTCGCTTCTCCGGTGGAACCTCCAGCTCCTGAAACAGATTCTTAAAGGTTTTGGTGCAGCCCCTTCCGGCTGGGCGCAGGCAGTCGCCAGCAATGCGCTGCCGCAAAATCAGGTTACCATGTATTCTATCATAATCCAAGCAATTCGCCAACTGGTGTTTATGAATTTTTTGTATCTTTACAAAATCTTTTTTGTAAACAAAAGAAAACGCCAGCCGCCCTCCTGCCCATGCAAAAACCTGTGCTTCAGGCCATTCCAGCGGTTGGACGGCAAGCGGCGGAGTTTGCGCCACAGCATCCTCCTGCGGAAACTCCAGCACGCCGCGCCGGACGCGAGCGGTAACGCCCCCGCCCACCTGCACACAGCCCTTCCCCTGCGCCAACAATTGCTCCACCGATGCGATATGGCAGTAGGCAGGCTGGGCGCATCCCTCATCCCTCAGAATTTGCGCGATGACCCTAGTGCGCAGGGCTTTATCCTGAGCGAGCAGCTCCGCAGCCTGATAACCGTTTTCTTTTTTCAGCTTTTGAAGCGACTGTGAGGCAAGCCGCTCCAAAAGCACATCGTCGGCGGATAAAGTATCCATGCAGCGGCGCGCAGCTTCCTGCACATTGGGGTTGATGCCCCTCAGCACCGGCACAATCTCCAGCCGCACCCGGTTGCGCACATAGTCATGAGAAAGGTTGGTGCTGTCAATCACATAAGGGATTTGTCGTTTCGCACAATAAGCCTCGATTTCCTCCCTCGTGCAGCCGATCAGTGGACGGATAATCCGCCCTCGCTTTGCCGGAATGCCGCACAGGCCATGCAGTCCTGCGCCGCGCGCAAAATGCATCAGGAAGGTTTCCAACTGATCATCCAGCGTATGTGCCGTGGCAATGAGCGCTTGCTCATTCAAGGCCTCCAGATAGGCATAGCGAACCCGCCTGCCACACTCCTCTATTCCCTCGCCCGTTTGCTTTGCTTCCTGCGCCACATCCGTATGCAGGATAGATAGAGGAATTTTCAACCGCTTGCACGTATTGCGCACTAGCAATTCATCCCGGTCTGCCTCCGCACCGCGCAGGCCGTGGTTAATATGGGCGGCTGAAAGCGTCAGATGAAATTCCTCGCGGATTTCATTCAGAAAAAAGAGCAGCGCCATCGAATCCGCTCCCCCGGAAACGGCGACAATGACCGCCGCACCCGGCGTCAGCAGATGATGACGCTGAATCGTTTCAAGAGCCCTACATTTCATCACGGTTTCTCTCCAAGGTGGTAAACATCGTATAATCCGGATTCCAGCCAAGCTCCACCGTCTCCACCGGGCCGTGGCGGTTTTTGGCCACGATCACCTCGGTGATGTTGGCGTTCGCCTCTTCTGGCGGATTTTCGTCCTTATAATAATCCTCACGGTAAAGCATCATAACAATATCCGCATCCTGCTCGATGGAGCCGGATTCACGCAGGTCAGAAAGCTGCGGACGGTGTGATTTGCCGCGTCCCTCCGTGCCGCGCGCGAGCTGGGCAAGCGTGATAACCGGAACGTTGACATCCTTGGCCATCAATTTCAGGTTTCGCGTAATATCAGAAACCTCCTGCACACGGTTTTCCGTACGTTTGCCGGACTGCATGAGCTGGAGATAGTCGATGACCACGCAGTCAACATCCCGCATGCGGCGCACGCGCGCCTTCATCTCCGGCACGGTGATGCTGGAAGTATCGTCTACATAGAGGTCGCATTCATTTAAAACAACTGTGGCCGCGCCGAGCCTACTCCACTCATCATCCGTCAGCTGGCCGGTGCGCATCTTTTGGCTGCCAACACGCGCCTCGCTCGAAAGCAGGCGCTGCGCTAACTGCTCTTTGGTCATCTCAAGCGAAAAAAACAAAACCTTTTTTTTCGCTTTGAGTGCAACATTGCGCGCAATGTTGAGCGCAAAGCTCGTTTTACCCATTGCCGGGCGGGCGCCCACAATGATGAGGTCGGATTTATTCAAGCCGGAAATGACCCGGTCCAGATCAGAAAAGCCCGTGGTGAATCCCATATACTGCTCCCTGTCTGGGGAGCTCAGCTTATAGAGCCTATCATACACCTCATTAACGATCACATCGCTCAGGCGGGAGGGCCCGACCGTATTCTTCCCCTGCCGGATATCATAAATGCGCTGTTCCGCGGCATCCAGCAACAAGTCTGCCTCCGCCTCTTCCGTTGTGGCGGAATCAATAATCTCCCGGGAAACGTTGATGAGCGTACGCATGTAGAACTTTTCCCGCACGATGCGGGCGTATGCCTCCACATTCGCGGTGGAGGGCACCGCCTGCGCGAGCTGGAACAGATAAGTTTTGCCGCCCGCATCGTCGTATACGTTATCTTTTTTCAGCTGATCCAACACGAGCAGCGGATCGATCTTGCCACCCATGGCGTCGATATTGACCATGATGCCAAAAATCGCCTGATGCTGCGGCAGGTAGAAATATTCCCCTTTGACCAGCATCAGCACCTGCGGCATGCAGCCCGGATCGATCAGGAGAGAGCCCAGCACAGCCTGCTCCGCTTCCAGGCTAAATGGCATTTTTACGCCGTCAAAGCTGGAAAGCGCATTGATTTCATCCATGCTGATCACCACTCCTTTCTTACCCCCGGTTGTGTAATGGTACAATTTTTGAAAAGCCAAAAGTTTGGACAAAACCTTTGCTTAAAAAGCAGAAAACAAAGTGCGAAAGAAGGAGCTTTCAAGCTTTATTTTCTACCCTGTCAGAGTTTAAGGGTTTATTCGCCTACCATCACATAAAGCTTGGCGGTTACGCCGTTATAGAGCTTAATTTCTGCCGGGAAGGTGCCAAAATTTTTAATATCCTCCACTACGATTTTGCGCTTATCAACCTGGATTCCGAACTCCTTGGCGATTAATTCCGCAATTTCCTTTGAGGTGACGGAGCCGAACAGCCGGCCGTTTTGACCTGCGTTGGCAGTGAGCTTCAGCGTTTTTCCTTCCAGCTTGGCGGCAGCTTCCTTCGCTTTAGCCGTCTCTGTAGCGATGCGGTAATTTTCAGCCTCCTGTCGGTTTTTTAGCTCGCTCATCGCCTGCTTATTCGCCTCCATTGCAAGGCCGCGGGGGAAGAGGAAATTACGGGCATATCCATCAGAGGTTTTCACCATCTCGCCTTTTTTTCCAAGGCCTTTTACATCCTGCTTTAAAATAACATTCATTTTCAGAACCATCCTTTCTATACAAAACACGGGTTGCGTCTATTACCTGTTTAGTTTTGCATCTCTTCCGGCCGCTCCTGTGGAGCCTCTTCCTGCGCATTAATCTGCGCATAGAATTGATCGATCACCTGCAACAGGCGAACCTTGGCATCGCTGACCGATATATTGCTCAACTGCGCAGCCGCCATTGTCTGATGGCCGCCACCGCCGAGCATTTCCATAATCAGCTGAACGTTCATAGCACCCATGGAACGAGCCGAAATATTGACAATATCCCCCGTCCGGTAAAGGACATAGGAGGACTGTATACCGCTGATATTCAGCATCTCGTCCGCAGCTTGCGAAGCGATGATCCGCAGATCCTCGGACTCAATATCGGCAATCGCGATTGCGCAGCCGCGATAGGTATCAAAATTCGAGGTGATGGCGTTGCGCAGCTGGTGATCCTCCATGCTGTTGGAAAACAGCTGCTTAACGCGCACGGTATCCGCACCGCGCCCGCGCAGGTATGCCGCCGCCTCAAAGGTATGCACTCCGGTGCGCAACACAAAATCACGCGTGTCGAGCATGATGCCCGCAAGCAGCGCCTCCGCCTGCAATTTATCGATAAAGGGCTTATTGCTCATATAGGGCAGAAGCTCCGTTACCATCTCCGATGCGGAAGAAGCTGTGGGCTCATGATAAAAAATAACCGCGTTATCAATGAAGTTGACCGTTTTGCGATGATGGTCAATGACGATCACGGTTTTGACCTTTTCCAGCAACGGCGGATATTCCACAAAATCCGGCCGGTGCGTATCCACCACCACAAGCAGCGTACGCTTGCTCAGAAGCTGCAAAGCGTCGCCCGGCTCCATAATGAAATCCCGCATGCCGCTCTCATCAAGCTGGCTGACCAGTGCCTTTGCAAGCGACTTGCCGCGCGACATAACGATATATGCCGGCTTTTTGAAAAAGTGCGCTGCGCTCCACACACCGACCGCAGCGCCCAAAGCATCCAGGTCGGCGAATCGATGGCCCATAATTAAAATGGTATCACTGCCTTCAAACAGCTCTGCGATTGCGGAGGCAACAATCCTTGTGCGCACCTTCGTTTGCTTTTCAACGCTTTGAGAAACGCCGCCGAAAAAGGTAAACTGGCCATGCGTATTGACCGCCGCCTGATCCCCCCCGCGGCCCAGCGCCATATCGAGCGCCTGCCTCGCAGCATCCTCGCACTCGCGCAGGCTGTCTCCCCGGCCCACGCCGATAGAGAGCGTCACGCCGGTCAGGCCTTCATATGTATAGGCCCTGACGCTGTCGAGCACGTTAAAACGCTGCTGCATCATTGTTTGCAGCGCCCGTTCTTCCACAACCATCATATAGCGGCTGTTAGCATATTTGCGCATAACGCAATCGAATTGGGAAGACCAGGTTTCAATAATCTTCTCCACGCCGCCAGTGAGGGCGGCCTTCTCGCTATCCCGCAGGCCGTGGGCGATCTCATCCAGGCTGTCCATCGCCACCAGCAATACAGCCGGGCGGCTGGACTGATATTCTTCCGCCTGCTTTTTCAGCTGAGTGTCATCGATATAGTATAGGACAGTGGCCGCATCGCTATGGTCGGAAACACGGTTGGCATAAACGGTATAACGCAGCCCGTCGTATTCCACCGGGACGCTGTCCTGCGCCAAGATCTCTTCCACTGGGACCCCGGAGGTAAACTGGATTGCTCCGGCATCCTCCAGCTTCTTTCCGCCCAACACGCGCGTGCGGAAAAGATCGTTAAACCAGAGCACCTTCCCGCCGCTGTCTACAGCTAGTATCGGCAGCGGGAAGTCCTGCGCCGACTTCTGATCGGGGAAGGAAAGGGAATTGGAAATCTGCAACACAGCCCTTTGGACGCGCCGCCCATGGAAATACAGGTGCAACAGCTCAAACGCCAGGCAGCCAAGCAAAAAGAGCAGCTCCACCGTGGCCAGCTGCCACGAAAAGGCGAAGGTAACGCCTGCAAAAACAAGACATACCCCCAAGGAAATTACAGCCACCGGATACGTCTTCCAGAGATTTTTCATCCAACCCCCCCCCTTTATAAGGCCAAACAAAAATCGAATATCATTTATACGTCCATCAGGATCGGCAGGATCATGGGGCTGCGCTTCGTGCGCTCATACATGAGATGGGATACCTCATCACGCAGTTTGAGCTTGATGGAGCTCCAGTCATGCACGTTATGAGCGGCGCAATCCTCCAGGATGCGCTGAGCAACCTTGCAGGCATCCTCAATCAGCTCTTCCGATTCGCGCACATACACAAAGCCGCGCGATACCACATCCGGCCCGGAGAGCAGCTCTCCTGTTTTGCTATCGATCGTGGCCACCACAATAATCAGGCCGTCCTGCGCCAGATGCTTTCTATCGCGCAGCACAATGCTGCCCACATCGCCCACGCCATAGCCATCAACAAACACACGGCCGGACGGGACGTTGCCGCTGACGCGGAATTCCTTTTCGGATAGAGAAACCTCCACGCCATTATCGGCAATGAGGATATTTTTCGGATCCATCCCCATGCTCAGCGCCAACCCGGCATGCTTGCGCAAATGCTTCTGCTCGCCATGGACAGGGATAAAATATTTCGGCTTGATGATCCCAAGCATCAGCTTTTGCTCCTCCTGGCAGGCATGGCCGGAAACATGAACGTCATACATCTTTTCATAAACAACTTCCGCTCCCAGCTTCATCAGCTCGTTGACTACCTTGCTGACCGTTTTTTCGTTGCCGGGGATCGGATTTGCCGAAATAATCACACAGTCGTTCGGGCAGATCGAAACCTTTCGGTGATCGGAAAACGCCATGCGTGTCAGGGCAGACATCGGCTCGCCCTGGCTGCCGGTTGTGATAATCACCATCTGATCCGCAGGATAGCGGTTCACCATATCAATGCTCACCAGCAAGCCATCCGGCACATGGAGATAGCCGAGCTCCGTGCCGATGGCCACCACGTTTTCCAGGCTGCGGCCGGACAGCGCCACCTTGCGGCCAAGGCTCTGCGCCACATCAATAATCTGCTGCACACGGTGCACGTTGGAGGCAAACGACGCGACGATCAGCCGGCGGTTCCCAGCTTTTGCGAAAAGGCGCTGAAAGGCTTCACCCACCTTCCGCTCGCTTTCTGTGTAGCCCGGACGCTCCGCATTGGTGGAATCGGAGAGCAGGCAGAGCACGCCCTCCTTCCCGATCTCGGCAAACCGGGCAAGGTCAATCATCTCGCCGTCAATCGGCGTCGTATCAATTTTAAAATCACCCGTTTGGATAATGGTGCCCGCCTTGCAGCGGATCGCCAGCGCAACCGCATCGGGAATGGAATGGTTCACATGGATCAGTTCCACATCAAAAGCGCCGAACGGGATGTGATCCCCGGGCTTGACTACATTTAGGCTCGTTGTGTTTAAAAGACCATGTTCTTTAAACTTACCTTGAATCAGGCCGATCGTCAGGCGGGTCGCATAAATCGGGATATTCAGCGTTTTCATTAGATAAGCAAGGCCGCCGATATGGTCTTCATGGCCGTGCGTGATCACAATTCCGCGGATTTTATCGGCATTGCGCTCCAGATAGGTAAAATCCGGAAGAACAAGATCAACTCCCGGCATATCCTGATCCGGGAAAGCGAGACCGCAATCCACCAGGAACATATCGTTTCCGTATTCATACAGCGTAATATTTTTGCCAACCTCGTTGAGGCCGCCGAGAAACGCAATTTTCACCGGCGCAACCTTTTTCGCCGCCTGCTGCCGTTTCCGATTCTGATAATAACGGTGCTCCGCGGCGGCCGGCTTTTTGCCGCGCACGCTGGCATCGATCACTTTATCCTTTGGAGTTTTTTGTGTTTTCGGTTCCTTTGTTTCATTTTTTTGATTGGGCATTCCATCTACTCCTTCTATATTTTATATTTTCACGCAGCACAGTGTGGAACGAAACAGCAAACCATTATCATGCCGGGTTTTGTCCGCTTTTTAAACCAATCAGACAAAAACAACCGAAGCCCCTGCCATTTTATAAAACGTCAGAGAGCAGTTTTCGCTTCGGCGATCACGGCCATTTTTCTGTGTCGTTTTCTTCCGACCATCTGGACTGTTTATAAAACCCGCCGTGCCATACCGCAGGCGGGATATGAATCAAGGGTACAATATCACATCGTGCACGGCAAACAAGGGAATCCTTTCTGCTCCCTCTGGCCGTTTGCCGGCTATCTCTATGTTTGCGGCCCTGCCGCACAAATTGCAATTCCCGTCAACCATTCACAAATCCGTTATACCGCAGAAAATCTTTCCACAACATCGCATCGCCCCTGCACGGGGCACACGTTATTTGTAATATTTTACCGCGCCTCGTCCTTTCTGTCAAGTGACATACCGGCGCGAAGTTCATTTTCAATCTGGCTACACAGTTCCTGCGCGGCTTCCATATTGGCCGCCTCCGCTACCAAACGAAGCTTTCTCCCGCTGTGGGAAGGCGTAATCAGCAGGCTCCCATCCCCCCGGCTCAGGGTGATGCCTTCCTCCGCATTCGTCACCTCTTCTCCCTGGGAGGAAAAGAAATCCGCCAGGCGAGAGGGCAGGATATCCACCTCTACCACCTGCCGTGCAACAGAAAAATCGGGCAGCTCTGATAAAAGCTGCGAAAGAGAAAGGCCGCGCTCTTTCATAATTGCCAGAAGCTTGACCGCCATGAAGAGCCCATCCCGCACCCAGAGCTGAGAGGCGCTGACCGTGCGAGCTCGCGCATCGCTGTTATCCGCCGGACTGATGAGATAGCGCAGCACCTTGCGCTCATAGCCTTGAGCAATCGTGTTGAGCAGGCGGGGCGCATCATAAGGCAGTGCAACATCGTGCCCGCTTTGCAGCTCATACAGGGTGCATACAGCGAGCAGACGGTCAAATTCCACAAGCCCCGTTTCCGGCGTGCTAACGCTTAATTTGGTGCCGTGCCGATTCACGTGGAGGACCATATCCCCTTCTTTACACTCCAGCCGCCCCAAGCAATCCCCCAAAAGCATTGTAATCCGATCGTTTGCGCACTGTACGCGCGCCTGCTGCCCTAAAAGCCCTGCCGGAGCCGTCCGGCACAGCTCCTGCTGATACATCATCTGAATGCTGCTCATATCGGAAACATCCCGACAATTTTCGCTTGCGCAGCGGTTGAATTCTCCCTTTGCAAAGCGCGATTCAATATCCCGCTCCAAGGCGCGCGAGATCGGGAGACCGCCCTCTCCGCAAATCCGGATACCGGCTTCTTCTCCTCCCGTGATGAACAGCCCTACGCCGAGCCCGCAAAAGGATGTGAAAAACGAGAGCTGCGCTTCAAAACATTCGCCAAAATTCCACACATGGCTGCCCACAGATAACAAACCCGACATCAGGCCATAGGCCAACGCCTGAGCGCCTCGCCGCGCATCACATGCTATGCCGACCCGTTTGCCTGCCTTGCTGCTTCCAATCGATGCGCCGATGCGGGCGGCGATTTCCGCCGTGACTTCAATGCCGCTATCTCCCCCTACGCCGCCGTCGTCAAATATTTCATGCCGGACACCGCCATACTTCACATTTTCCGATACAACGGCTCCATCCCCCACCGTTTTACCAGGCCAAATCAGCACATCTGGGCGCACGCTTGCCCCCGCGCCAACAACGGCTTGCGTCCCCACTGCACTGCCCTCAAACATAGAGCCGCCGCGTTTGACCGACGCCCCGGAGCACAAAATAGCTCCGGTGAGCGTTGCATCTGCGGCCAGATAGGCGCTTTCTAATAAAACGGAAAAGCGTGCTTTTGCGCCGGGGCCGACAAAGCAATGGTCATCAATCACACAATCCGGGCCGATTTGCGCACCCGGTGCGATTTCAACGTTCTCCCCGATATAAACCGGTGGAATCAGATGAAAATCCCCTTTTGGGAGTTCGCCCTTCGCAAAAATACCCTGCGCAATTTGAGGTGCAAAGCGTGCCTTCACCTTCCCTGCCAGTAAATCCCGCTGGCATTGCAAATAGGCGCGCAGGTCGCCAATATCACACCAATACCCCGCCGCACGGTAACCATAGAGCGGCATTCCCCGCCGCATCATCTCAGGGAAAAGATCCTTGGCAAAATCAAAAGGCCTCCCCTCCGGCACAAGCGCCAGGCATGCGGGGTCAACGATATAAATACCCGTATTCGCCAAATCGGAAACCGCCTGGCCCCAGCCCGGCTTTTCAATAAAGCCCTCTACGCGGCCATCCTCCTCCAAGCGGACAAGACCATATTCACGCGGGTCTTCCACCTGTGCAGTCACAAGCGTTGCCTGCGCACCGGAGGCGTTGTGGAAGGCCACCGCCTCGCGCAATTGATAGTCGCACAGTGCATCCCCACTGATAACTAAAAATGGCTCCTGAAAGCCCCGCGCCGCGTTTTTTACACCTCCGGCTGTTCCGAGCGGAATCTCTTCTTCTACAAAATGAAGCTGCATTCCGCAATAATTGCCTTGATTAAAATAGGAGGTGACCTCCTGCGGCAGGTATTTCAGTGTTAGATATACCTCATCCACCCCATTTTGGGCGAGCAAATCCAAAATATAACACAATACAGGGCGGCCGCACAGCCGCGCCATCGGCTTAGGAATATTACAGGTCAGGGGCCTGAGTCTTGTCCCCTCGCCGCCGGCCATGACAACTGCTTTCATGAAAAAATTCCTCTCCTCCGAAAAGCGCATGGATATGCCGCGCTTTTCCATCCATTTTTCATTAGTATGAACACAAGCCTAAGCGAATAACCAAAGGAAAAGGAGAAAAAAGAGAATTTTATCTTGCTGCCCGAAGTTTCCTGTGCTAGAATACAGCATTCCAAAAAAATTTTGAATTCATTTGTAACCATTTCCGTGTTTCATCCGTTTCTTTGATGAGAGGAGGGAAAGCCGTGCAGCCTGACATTCTGGAGGAGTTGTATCAAAACTATTATGACGCAGCATATGCCTACACCCTATCCCTCTGCAAGAATCGGGAAGATACGGAAGATCTTGTGGCCGACGCCTTTGTTAAGGCTCTATTTTCCTATGAAAACGAAACGGAGCATTTTCAATACTGGCTGTTGCTTGTATGCAAGAATCTCTGGATCGATCGGTTGCGGCACAAGCACAAGCAAATGGAGCTTCAAACAGAGCTGCCGATATACGCCTCGCCAGAACAGTCCCCTGAAACACAGTCGATCAATCGGGAGCGCAACCGCATGCTGCTGCAATGTATCTACTCCTTCCCGCCGCATTACAGGGAAGCGCTGCTACTCTATTATTACGCGGGGCTTTCCACCGGAGAAATCGCAAAAATCACGCAGCGATCAGTAGGCAATGTAAAGACCACGCTTTGCCGTGGCCGCATCAAACTAAAAAAAGCATTGGAGGAAAGCGGATATGGATTTTAAAGCCGCCTTTGAGCGCTACCAAAACGGAACCGCATCGGAAGAAGAAAAAGAATATATCGAGCAAGAGCTCGAAAAAAATGAGCTGATTACCCAATATCTTTTGGAAACAGACGGAATGGAGCTGAACGTCTCTGCCCCGCCGCCAAATGGAGAAGCAACGGACGGATTGAAAAAGATGAAAAAATCGATCAAAAAGCGAAATGTGTGCTTGATTGCCTGTGCTGTTGCCGTAGTGGTATGCCTTGCCCTTTTCGTGCAATTTGCCGCTAAGCCACTGTTAAACCAAATGTTCTATGATCCACAAAAGAGCACATATGAGAAGCAAACCTCAAATTTTGGAATTTGCCTGGCTGCCTACACGGAACTCCATTGCCCTGGAAAGCAGTTTTATCGTTTAACAACAAAAAACACAGGGATCGGCAGCTATGACCTCACCATTACCCGCGGCGATTCGCTGACGGGTGGCCTAGAATATCTGCCCGCAACGTTGCATCGGGGTAAGCTTTCCCTTGCGCAGGAATTTTGGAGCTATCCTATGGCAAACGCCTTTACGCGGGGCGTATCCTATTCGGGCGCAGAGCTTCAAAAAGAAAACCTGCCGGATACGGTTGCATACCTAAAAACGCTACCCGATTATGTGAACGTAAAGGCCGCGCTCTCCTTCCAAAAGGATTTATCCATGGAGGAGCTGGCCGCGCTCCAGATGAAGGATCAAAACAGCCTTCCAATCCTCTGGGTTGCTGTGCGTAATGCCAACTACTATAGGAACGCAGAAATCGGCACGGAAACAACAGATTCCAGCGCAGACGTTACAGGGGCCACCGTTCAAATGAACGACTCTTTCCCTGCCCAGCTTTTGCCTCAAGTTGGTTTTGAGCCGAACGGCACGGGCATCTATTTTGAACAGATCAACAACAGTTACCCCAATTTTGAGCTTTCGCCGCACCTTTCTGATACGGACAGCAAAAAGAACGGTGCGCTATATGAAAGCCATTTTCAAACGCTTTTACAGGTCATGGCGGATCACCCTGATTTTTTAAAGACCCTGGAGTCATATGAAAGCAATCTGTCAGACTATTATGCAGCTGTTCAACGCTTTATCAAAGCGAATGGAATCAAAACCTATGGCGTCACCGTGCTGGGCAGTCCATCGGAAATCCTGCAATTTTGTGAGCTGGCCGGCGTTGAGGGAATCTTTGTGGAGGAATTGACGTTCAGCCGCGACTGATGTATCCTTAACAGGAAGAAAGCAAAAGGAGTTGCATTATGCAGACTGGACTTGACCTTGTGGAACTGTTTACAGACGGCGCATGCTCCGGGAACCCCGGCCCCGGCGGATGGGGTGCGATTCTGCGCTGCCGCGGCAAAGAAAAGGAGCTTTCCGGCGGCGAAAAGGAGACGACGAACAACCGCATGGAGCTCACCGCCGTGATCGAAGGGCTAAGGGCTCTGAAAAAACGCTGCCACATCAAAATCTACACAGATTCACAATATGTTGCCAATGCAATCACCAAAGGATGGGCCGTTAGCTGGCGGCGCAACGGCTGGCGGAAAGCAGATAAGAAACCCGCGCTCAACGCGGAGCTGTGGGAGGAGCTGCTGAAGCTTTTGGAAACGCAGGAATATGAAATCATTTGGGTAAAAGGCCATGCGGGCCATCCGGAAAACGAGCGGTGCGATCAATTGGCAGTAGCACAATCGCAAAAATTTAGATAATCGCGGCACAGCACAACAGGCAAACGCCCCCTGACGCAGAGAAACGAAACCGCGTCAGGGGGCGTCATCTTTTGTGCAAAAGTTGGCGCGCAACGAAAGCCTCTCACACCCTTTCCTCATTGGTTTAGGATTTCCACAATGAATGTATGTTCGAGCAAAGATAAAATCATGACTATTGAAGCAATTTGACGCATACGATTCCTGTAAAAACTCCAAAAAATCGTGTAGCTACCGTCAACATAATCGAGTAAAGGACTGCATATGTAAAATGCCGTAAAAAAGTGGACAAACCCTTGATAATCAAAGGTTTGTCCACAAAAATATTATGGCGGAGAGCAAGGGATTCGAACCCTCGAATGAGCGTTGACTCATTACACGATTTCCAGTCGTGCTCCTTCGACCAACTCGGACAACTCTCCATAAGGAAGCACCGGTCGGTCATTTCCGGTGCTTTGTTATTATATCGGACCAACGAAAAAAAATCAAGGGGTAAATCAAATATTTTTTACTTTATCTTCCGGAAATTCGTGCTGTCAAACCAGAAAGGGAGCCTGCCAAGATCATTCGGCATGCTCCCTCTTGGGGGCTTACTTTTTCTTTTTCATCTGCGCAACTTTTTTTATTAAGACTGCAAGGGAAGAAAGCACATGTTCCTCATTGAGCAGCGCCACGATCGCAAAGGCCTCCTGCTCCGTCAACACATGGAAGCTTGTGACAATCGTTCGGATCGGTGCCGTATAGACAGCTTCCAAAAAGTCTCCATATCGCTCGCCTGCTATTTTGGCTAGCAGGCCCATAAAACGCTTCCCCCATTTGGTGTCCTTCGCATCCTCCAGACAGTTGTTGATCGTGAAGCGCTCGCCCGGCTCCATCTGTGCCTTTGGCATCGGCTGGCCGAGAAGCGCCTCAAACTCTCCGTCCGGCACCTTTTGCACCATGCCGGAAATATAGGAGGGATACTGCTCAAAATTCGGAAACGCATCGCCGGAAACCTCCACGCGCTGTTTCAGGCGGATATCGCGGCTGGAGGCCCCAATACGAATTTCATATGTGCCGGAGGCCGGCTCCCATGCCCTCTTCTGCACATTATAATAGGAAAAGGCGCGCTCATCGAGCGTGATCGTGATCTCTTGCTCATCACCCGGCTCCAGAAAGACCTTTTGAAACCCTTTGAGCTCCTGTGGTGCGCGGAAGCCGTGCTCCACAGGGGCGGCAACATAGAGCTGCGCCGCCTCCGCCCCTGCAACAGCGCCCGTATTTTTCACTCGGAAGGAAACAACCAGCGTATCTCCCTCGCCCAGCTTCTTCCGGCTAAGTTTTAGGCCGGAATAGGCAAACTGTGTGTAGGAGAGCCCAAATCCGAAGGGGAAAAGAACGTCTTTGTCCGCCTTATCATAATAGCGGTAGCCGATATAAATACTCTCCCGATACTCTACGGTAAGCTGATTTCCGGGGAAATAAGCGGCGCACGGGGTATCCTCCAAAGAGAGTGGGAAGGTTTCTGGGAGTTTGCCGCTAGGATTTGCCTCGCCAAACAGCAAATCAGCAACCGCCTCCCCCGCCGCTTCTCCGCCCAGATAGGCTTCCAAAACGCCTTGCACGTCCCCCAGCCACGGCATTAAAACGGGAGAACCATTGTGCAACACAACAACGGTGTTTTTTTGCACCTTTGCAACTGCTTTTACCAACTCATTATGCGAGTTTGGTAAGTTGAGATGCTTGCGATCATAGCCCTCAGATTCCATGCGGTCGGTCAGGCCGATAAAAACGACAGCAACATCCGCATCCTTTGCCGTTTGAGCAGCCTGGTGCAGCAGCGCGGCATCCACTTCTTCGTTATCAAGAAGGTATCCGGGCGCGAAGGTGAGCTGCGCCTTCCCCTGCGCCGCCTCCCACGCGGAAGTAACGCGATGCGCATGGATATGGGAGCTACCGCCGCCCTGATAGCGCGGCTGCTTTGCAAATTCGCCAAGGAAGGCGACTTTCGCGCCTTCCTTAAGCGGAAGCACATTGTTTTCATTTTTTAGCAGCACCATTGCTTCCCGGGCAAGCTCCCGGGCAATTTCATGATCCTGCTCACGGTCAAAGATGGCCGACCGCTTCCCGTCCAGATACCGCTGAGAGGCTTCCAGAATCCGTCGGACGCAGAGGTCCAAACGGGACTCATGCAGCTTGCCGCTGCGCACAGCCCGGATAATCCGCTGCGTGTTTCGCTCCCCGCTGGACGGCATCTCCAGGTCGCAACCGCTGCCAACGCCGAGCACACGGTAATTGGATGCGCCCCAATCGGTCATCACAAAGCCCTCGAAGCCCCATTCCTTGCGCAGAACGCGGTTCAGAAGCCACTCGTTCTCCGAGGAATATACGCCGTTAATCCGGTTGTAAGAGCACATGAGCGTCCACGGCTTCGCCTCCTTGACAACCATTTCAAAAGCTGCCAAATAGATTTCACGCAGTGCGCGTTCGTCTACCACCGCAGAAATCGACATGCGACGATACTCCTGATTGTTCGCCGCGAAATGCTTGACGCTGGTGCCGACGCCTTTGCTCTGCACGCCGCGCACATAGCTTGCGGCGAGCTTGCCCGTGAGATAAGGATCCTCCGAAAAATATTCAAAATTTCGCCCGCACAGAGGAGAGCGTTTCATATTCACACCGGGGCCAAGCAGGATGGAAACGTCCTCCGCCTGGCACTCCTCGCCTAGCGTTTCGCCGAGCTTCGCAAGCGCATCTGGGTGAAAGGAGCTCGCCATGCCCACGGCGGAGGGAAAGCAGACAGCATCAATACTATCTTTGAATAAACCGCCGTTTGCATCTTCACGTTCCTTGCGCAGCCCGTGCGGGCCGTCGCTGACCATCGTGCGCTCCATCCCCAAACGCGGGCAGTTGCGAATATGCCAGGAATCTTCCCCCGTGAGAAGCGCCGCCTTTTCTTCCAGCGTCATTTGGCTGATGATTTCCGGGATCGTCATGGGATTCTCCCTCCTATCAATATTTTCTGGAAAGCAGGGCCTCGGCCTCTGCTTTTGTGATCTTGCCCGCATTGCAGTCGGACATAATCTGCACGTCTTTATCCCTTAAATTATAAGCAAACAGGAAGCCGATCGCAAGCAGCTGGCCGATGATCGGGACGATAAAGCTCGCCTTCCACATCCCGCTGACCGTCGCCTGGGAAACGGCAATTTCCACTACCTTGTGCGCCTCCGTAGCAGCTTTTTCCGCAGCCACATCATACCCCACAAAGGTGAGCACACCGCCGGTGATAATCGTCGCAACAGCCGCCGTCAGCTTGTTGGCGAATGTCTGGAGGGCAAACGTGATGCCCTCTTTGCGGGTTTCTGTTTTGTAAGTGCCGTATTCCACGCAGTCTTGCGGGATCGCACCCATTAAAATCGAGGGCAGAATCGCCAGCACCGCAATCACGACCAGGCAGGCGATGGCCAAAGTACGGTTTTGGTAGCCGACGAACAGAGTGATCGCATTCATCAGAATCGTTGCGATCATGCAGAAGCGATAGACGACGATCTTATCAAACCGCTTGAAAATCTTGCCGGAGAACAGGAACAAAATGCAGATTGGAATGACTGAAATGGCAACGACCATCGACATATATTTCACATCGCCAAGGCAATATTTTGCAACATAAATGAGCATCGAAACCGCAATGCTGCCTGAGATCATGCGATAAGCATAGAAATAGAGCAGATATTTGTTATGGATCAGATACTCCCAGGTGTCCCTCAGGGAGGCCGGTTTTTCCAGCACCTCCTCCTTCACTTTATACCGCTCTTTTCCAAAAAGGCTGATCAGCGACATAGCCAGGAAAGAAACCACCGCAACGATGATCGCGGCCTTGAGGTAGCCGTTATTTTCCGCATACGGAACCAAAAACACAGTGGCCAGCGCAGCTGCAAGCGAGCCGCCCACCGTGCCCACGGTCATAAAGCTGGAGCGCTCCTTTACGCTAGAGGTCATAGCGGTCGGCAGAGCGAAAATCGGCGCGTCGCAGAGCGTATAGCAGGTATCCCACAGCAGGTAGGTCACCACAGCCAGCACAATTTTGATCGTTGGGCTCATGCCAGCATTGAGGCAAAACAGCGCGATCGTGCTCAATGGGATCAAAATGGTGGAGAGGCGAAGCCAGGGTAAAAATTTGTGTCCCGATTTGAATTTCACCGCATCCACGATGAGGCCGAACAGCGTATCATTCACCGCATCCCAAACCTTGCCAATCGCCAGAATAATGGACACCACCGCCGGAGCCATCAAAACAGAATCCGTGTAATAATACATCAGGCATTGGGAAACGATGGTATACACCAGCCCCTGCCCCAAAAAATAGATACTATACGAAATTTTTTCCCTCGCCGTTGCCTGATGATGTTCGGCTAGGGGCGATACTGTTTCTTTTTCTTTCGCTATTTTCATTGCGCATCTCTCTCTTTCTTTTCTTGACGGAGACGGCTTACGAAATCCATAAGATCCGCCCAGGTTAATGCGTGATACCAGTAATTCAGAGCATCCCGGATTCTGGCGCTCTTTTTCATGTTCCAAACTGCTTCCGGCGCTGGCTCAATCCCAAGCTCGCTGACTAACGGCAGGAAGCGCTTCACGCGGTGCCGGAACGATTGCGCGTCCTTCCCCTCTGTGCCGCACCAGCCTGTTTCGGCCACTGCGGCCATGCGCGGAAAGGCCATATAGCCAACCTTTTTCATATCCGGCATATATTCTGTCCAGATTGGGGTTTCAACGCCGATCGTACTCTCCTTACGATTTTGTTCCGGAAAATAGGGCACATAGGCATACGCCCGATCCAGCGGAATGACGCCATAGCACATGTCAAGATAGTAAGAAAGGTTTGGCGACTGGATGACCGCCCCGCCCGCATTTGCGTGCGCGACGGTGGAGGCGTCGTCCCCGCCGACCCAGTATTGCAGCGTGATCTCCGGGCTGAGGCGGCCGCCCCCCTTGAGTGCGTCGTTCCATACGACCGCCTCGCGTCCATGGGATTTGAGGAAAGCCGCCATACGGTCTGTGAACCAGCATTGCAGCTCAACCTCGCTTTTGAGGCCCTCCTGCCGCATTTTCCGCTGACAAAGCGGGCAGGCCTTCCAGTGATCCTTGGGCGCTTCGTCTCCGCCCAAATGGATCTGCTTGCCTGGAAACAGTTCCATCACTTCCATGAGGATTGCCTCCAGCGCCGCGTAGGTTTCCTCTTTTCCGGCGCAGAGCGTATCCGCATAAACCCCGCCGCGTGTTTTCACCGCAACCGGCTTCCCGTCGCAGGAATATTCCGGGTAGGCGGAAAGCAAGGCCGATGCATGGCCCGGCATCTCAATTTCCGGAATGACTGTGATGTGCCGCTCCGCGCAGAAGGCGACGATCTCACGGATATCGCTTTTGGTATAGTAGCCACCGTGCGGGCCGTACTCCATTGAACGGCCAAAATTGGAAAAGGGGCGCATGGAGGCAAGCTCCGTGAGCTTTGGGAATGCGCTGATCTCGATGCGCCAGCCCTGATCATCCGTCAGATGCCAGTGGAAGCGGTTGAGCTTCATGCGTGCGGCGGCCTCGATGAGTCGCTTCAAATCGGTGACCGGGAAAAAGTGACGCACGCAGTCGAGCATGAAGCCGCGATGCGCAAACACAGGAGCGTCCACGATTTCGCACAGCGGAAGCTTTCCGCCATTCTGCCGCTGAAGCTGCCGGAGCGTTTGCTCCGCATAGTAAAAACCGGCCTGCGTTTTGGCGCGCATCTCAATGGCCTGCGCGCCGATTTTCAGGCGATAGCCCTCTGTCTCTAGGGAATCGTCGCATATTTGTTCCATCCGCTCCGGACCGCCCTGATAGAAGCCCTCTTCTACCTGTATCTCACGCGGTTTTGGCAAAATTGAATGAATCACGCCAGGCTCCCTCCCTTACTCAGAGAAACAGTGATCAGCTGCACGTCATTATCCGCAATAGCTGTTTCCAGAATGACGCCAGAGCTTGACAAACGAAATGGAATTTCTTCCGGCTTCAGCCGGCTTTTTTCCTCTATTTCAGCCGCCTGCTCCGGCGTGAGCAGATCAGGGGAGCCCATCTCCTGCCACAGGGGCAGCGGATTGCCGTGCGTGCGGTCGATGCGCCAGCGGCGGACCGATTGCACCTCGCGGCCGGTTTGAAGCGTAATTTGAACCGGCTCGGTTGCCCCTTCCTGCATCACATAGGATTGATGGTAAACAAGCAGCTGGATTTCATCCTCGGAGCGGAAAGCGGCGAACTCGACATCCTCATGTGTCGTGGGCAGGATATAGCGCTTATCCCCCAACAACTTGAGCAGGTAAAACGCCCAATAGCTCGGCTTCGGGATTCCATAAATATTCATCAAGCCAAAGGAGCCAGTAAACGGCTGCGGCAGAAAGGTGCTTTCCTCAAAAATATCGGAAAAGCACCAGAAGGAGCAGCCCTCCATGAGATATTGGCAATCCATCACATGCTTGACGATATAGGAGGAAGATTGCGTGGTATCATGCAGAGGCGCAGTGCAGGTGGGGTTCACATTCCACTCCGTATAAAGCAGAGGGATATCCCCCGCCTCCTGCCGCGCCTGCTGTGCCTGCCGGAGCATGGAGTCCTTTTGAATAAGAGGCAGCAGCTGCGGGCGATACATCATTTTACGGATCACCTGCGAAATATTATCGCCCGGGTTTCGCTTTGCTGCGAACAGCATGCGGCTGATATTCTCACTCGTTAAAATCGGCAAACCGATATCATCGCCGGGATAGTGGTGAGTGGAGAGAAAATCAAGCGGCAGCCGCTCCTTCTCACAATAGGCGCGCATTTCGGGCAGCCAGCGGTTCTGCGAGGTGGCGGGGCCGCCCACGCGGATATTGGGGTCAATATCCTTAATGGCGTTGACGGTAGTTTTATAGAGAAGAAAATATTCCGCCTGCGAACCTGTCCAAAAAAAACCGCGTAAATCCGGCTCATTCCAGACCTCGAAAAACCAACTCTCAATTTCCGATTTTCCATAACGGCCAATCAAAAACCGGATAAAATCCTGGATCAGCCGCCGCCAAGCCTCGTATTCCTTGGGCGGCGTGACGTTTCCTTTATAGTGAAATACCGTCCGTTTCCCCCGCCCCATCACAGAGGGCATGAAACCGAGCTCCACAAAGGGCTTAATCCCAATCTCCAGCAGCGCGTCATAAACGACAGCAACCTGATAGAACGACCGCGTTTTTACTTTTTTACTGCCCGGCAAAGGTAGATAATCGTGGAAAGAGGTGACAACCTGCATATCGTCATCAAAAATGCCGTGGAAGCGTACCCGTTGGAATCCCAATTCGTCATGCGCCCGTTTGAGCTGCCGCTGATAATCTGCTCGCAGCGCCAGTGCAGCGTGACAGCTCCCGACACAGAACTGCCAATAGCGGTCGTTGGGCCTGGTATCAGCCCTTTCATTTAGCGTAAAAGATTTCATAAAGACCTCCATGCGACTTACATTTTAAACTAGGATGCTTTGGGAACACAATACCCGGAAAAAGTTGGCCATTGCCTGCATGGTCTCCCGGCTCTCCGGCCAATCCGGATGGGCAACATTAAAAATATGTGGAAGCTCTTTTTCCGCATTTTTGGGCCAACAGCAAAACGTGTGCTGCACACCGTGTTGCCTCAGCAATTGCTCAAAAGCGGTGCTGTGCGGTTTTAATGCGCAATCATCGCTGGTGACCAGATAGCAGGGCGGCAAAATTTCCAGCTCAGGGAGCCGCTCTGGCTCCATAGACGGATAAAAGTCACGGCTGCGGTAGTCTTTTCCAAAAAACAAGGGCTGGAGCTTCCCTGCAAAATCCCTATGCCGGGTAAAATACATGCCAAAACTCAGGCCAAGGCCAAGCAGCGGAAGGCCAGACGGCTCCACCTGAAACTGACGTTGCAGCCGGGAGCTTTGCTCGATCAGCGCGGCATAGACTGCCAGAAGCGCGCCTGCAGAATCCCCCGTCAAAAAAACAGCGTCTTTCTGGATCGGATGATCATTCAGGTGCTCACTCAGCCAACGAAAGCCAGCAAATAGATCCCGAATTTGTCCATCGAAACGAGTTTGCGGCACCAGCCGGTAATCAAGGCTGGCCACCGCAAAGCCCTGCTCTGCCAAGTGAAGCGTAAAATCGCGGTTGAGCGCCTTCGTCCCATAGATCAGGCCGCCCCCGTGGATATCGATTACCAGCGGAAAATCTCCGCCCTTTGCGGGATAGCAGAGATCCAGCCGGTGTGCCGGATCTCCGCCTGAACAATAGGGAAGGTCGGTATGTAATACGATCTCCGGAGACGGAACCGCGATCGGGTAGCGCTGCGTACGGTCCATCTCATCGAGCTTTTTGGCACAGAATTTCGCGCCGTATTCTAAAATGCCCATTCAAAAGCGCTCCTTAGGCAGTATAATCCATCGTCATCTGGAAGCGGACGTCACATTTAATTTCATAGGATGGGATACTCAGCTTCATATCGCCCTTTACCGTTTGCTGATAAGTAAGAGAGGCTTTTTCAATTTTGCCGTCTGTGGCAAGCGTCACGGTGTATGTGCCGGCACTCAGCGTGGTTTGAATCGACTTCGTTTTGATATTTGCCAGTGGGAACATCGCCTTTCCATAGGCTTTCGCCATGCTGCCAACCTGCTCGAAATTGACGAGGTCGAGGTATCCGCCCGCTCCATCGGCGATGCCCTGATCGCCGGATTTCGCTTTCAGGCGGATCGTCAGCACACGCTTGCCGCCGGCTTCCTTGCAGGTCGCAGATTCCACCAAACTCTCCTGTAGGGTAGGCAGTGTGACTGCTTTTGAGGCCGTATCTGTGCCGTTGAAAATCGGGGCGGCCTTTTCTTTGTCTTCCACCAAGTCAAACTGTGCATTGTCAAAATTACCTGGCGACCAGAGCTTGCCATAGGTCAGCTGGCGGTTGTATTTCGTGCGTTTGAGGCTGCTCTTTTTCGTGCCTGCTTGGTAAAGAGCCAGCACCTCCGTTTTGCTCAGATCCTTCCCAGAATTCGGTGAAGCGGCCGTATTCTTTTCAGTGGAGGGAGGCGTCTGGCCATTTTGGCTCTGCGCCTCCTCCGTGTCGGCAGGCGTTTGCGCGGAGTCCTCCTCCGGCGCCGTTTCAGACATATCGTCAGCCTGTGCAACGGTTTCGCCCGGAGTAGCCTCGGAGAGATTCACCGCAGCATCGCCTGTGCTATCAGGCTCATCGGCCGGCGTATCCTTGCATGCGGCAAGAGAGAATACCATCGCCAGCGCGCAGCATCCCGCCAAAATTTTTGTAAACAATTTCATCATATTTCCTCCATTCAGATTTTCACAAGAAAGCGCTTTCTTATGGTTCGTTTTTATTAATTCCTACTATATTCGAAATAGAGAATCTAAACAATACCCTGATTTATGAAAAAATATCGGTATTTCTTCACAAACAGACACAACATATGCTATAATAACCTCACGTAACACACGAAAGCGAAAATTTTTAGTGTTTCGGAAAACATTGAACCATTGATTCGGGCTGCCCTGCGGCTATGCCGCCCATTATGCTATCATAATCAAAACGATTGCCGGGAGGATTCCATATGGATTTAAAGCGCATTTACCAGATGCTTTCCAAACTGGATGCGGATGAAGAGATCGGGTATGCTTATTATCGGCAAACTGGTAAAAATTTGGACTTTTTTGATATGAACCGCATCAAGCTCCACGCGCCTTCCGGTGCGAAGGATTTTGATTTTAGCTATTTGGAATCGGAGGAGGCCGTCCATTCCCGGGCTGAGATGGAGGCTTACATCAACCGAACCGGAGCCGACTTGCTCCACGAGCAGAACCATATTGCGAAGAATTGCAATGTAGAGCTCAACTATGTGCCGCAATATTTGGATATTCCCCCCCATCAGCACGATTTTTTTGAAATTGTTTACACTCTGCGTGGCAAATGCGGGCACCGGATCGAAACACAGACAATTGAAATGCAAACCGGTGATATTGTTATCATTCCGCCCCACATCGAACATTTTGTTTTTTCCCTGCCAAAGAGCCGCTCGGTTAACATCAAAATCCGTAAAAGCACCTTCGACCGCGTGTTTATCAATCTCCTGCAAAATAAAACGGTCTTGTCCGACTACTTTGCCCAAACACTTTACTCCCAAAATTATCAAAACTCCTTAACCTTTCACTGCGGGGATGACGCCTTCCTGCTGGAGCTACTACTTTATATGTACGCACAGCAAGAGGAAAACAAACCCTACGCAAACCATGTGATCGACGGGCTGATTACCACCTTTTTTTCCTATCTGATTCAGAATTACGAGGAAAGCGTTAAAATTTCATCCGCCAACACAGGGCTAAATCAGCGAATGGTGGAAATTAAATCCTACATTCATTTAAATTACGCTACCACTTCACTGAAACAAACCGCCGAGCACTTTTACCTCAGCGAGCCCTATCTGAGCTCGTTGATCAAACAACAGACTGGGCAATCCTTTTCGGACATGCTCAGGCAAATCCGTATGCAGCATGCCCGCGACCTGCTGCTTCGCACCAATATGAAAATTGACGATATTTGTGAAAGTGTGGGGTATCGGGATACCACGCAATTCATCCGCACCTTTAAGGCAATTTACGGCACAACGCCAAAGCAGTATCAGAAAAAGCAGGGGAAAAATCTTGACTGAAAAAACAGCCGCAAGCTGATGGCGCCCACTGCCAAAAGGGCGGCTAAAACAATCACAACAAAAACGCGCTGCAAACCGTTGGCAAATCCGGCTTGCAGCGCGTTTTTTATTGAGTTCGTTTTTTTATCATTTCATTATTTCGCTTTCCTGCGGTGCAAAAGCACAAGCACCCCTCCGGCCATAACCGCCGTTAAGGCAAGGGCAATGCCCGCCGTGCTCTCGCTCGTGGCAGGGATATCCGGCTCATCGGCAGAAGCGCCCGTCCCCTCATTCTGTTCCGGCTGGGTCCCCTGCTCCGTTTCATCCTGCTGGCCGGCTAAATCTGGCTTCTGCGTAGCATCCGCTTGCTCTGTATCAGCCTGTGTTTGGTCAGACGAATCAGGCGCATTCGGGTTGGCGGCCTCCGGCTGTGACGGCGCCTGCTCCGTTTCATCTCCGGCAGGGTTCTGCGAATCCTCTGCTAAATCCTCCAGCCGCCAAAGCTGCGTCCCATAGAAGGGGTTTGCCGTGCCAAGGCACAGCCCGGCATCCGTAATCGCAAATACGCGGCAGCCGTGATTGTATGGATCGCCAAAACCGTTGCGCGTGATTGCGTCAAAATTGATTCCATCACCGGAAACCAAAAGGTCAAAGCCACGTTCTCCTTTGCTGAGATACTTGCATACGCCGATAAAGTAATAGAAATTATCCACCGTATCCTGGTTGAAAATGCCATCGAGCTTTTCCGTAATGGAATCGGGTAGATATTTCCTCAGGTTTTCATAGAGTGATACGACCTTTTTCAGCAGGGAATAAAACGCCTCGGTGGATGCGAGATCCTCTATGCCGCCCTGATTGAGCAGGCTTGTCATACTGGTGAGCGTGGCGGACATGGAGGAAATGCCGGTTGCGCTCCGGGCCGCCAAGGAACCGCTGCTTTTTAGCAGTTCCAATAGCTTTATGATATATTCAAACTGCGTTTTCCACTCCTCCGGCGAACGTTTCAGAATATCGCCGTTGGTCACCTGCATGAGCGGATATGCAAGGCTGCCAATATCAAAGGTGCCGACATACAGCTTACCGTTATAGCTCTCCATCCGCCAGACATACTGATTGAGGTTGCTGCCGAGGCCGGCGCCCAAATTCCCTTTCACCTCCGGGAACAGCTGGTTTGCTTCGCCTGCCACCAGATCGATGTTTTCGTTTGCATCCATCCGCCATAGGCAGACGGGAGAATCCAAATCTTTATAAAGCTCCTCAAAATCCATCTGAAGCACGCCGGGCAGCGCGATCATTGGATCATTATAACCACCGATGTAGAGATAGCCGTCATGCACGATCAGGTTAGCCGCACCGGATCGGTCGGCTCCCAGGCCAAAGGGATAACGGGCCCCGTCCGCTTCATCGCCAATGATCAGGCGGTAAGACCATTCGCCCGTCGCCTCATCCTGCTCCCCGCAGAACATGGCAAACGCCTGTTTATTGCCCGCTTTTCCGGTGACAACCGTGAAATACAGTTTATCCTGGAAGCCGATCATATCCCAAATCGCGCCGCCGAAAATGCTGTCGTTATACATATAAGCCGGGTAGTCCAGCAAATCCTCCTGCGTGCCGATCGTTTCAAAGGACGCTTGCCCTGCGGACGGATTTTCAGAGGCCACAATATAGGTTCCATTATCGCCGATCATGCTTGCAATCAGCATACCGTTTACCACAGCCAGCCCACGGATGCCAACCGAAATGAACGGATCGCTTGGGCGCGCACAGGTATATACAACCTGCGTTGCATCGTTATTTTCCGGATCAATCTCCAGAAGATAGGGGCTTGCATCCGCCGCCACGAAATAGAGCTTGCCGTTATAGGTGATCGATGCACGATAACCGCCCATATTTTTGGGTTCTGCCACGAGCTTTACCTCGCCTGTGCGCACATTGACGCGCACCAGAATACTGCGCCGTGCGTCGCTCGGATTGTTTTCTAAATCCCCCATATAAAGCGTACCATTGTAAAGCGCATTGAGGCCCGCTTTAAACACTTCCACATCAACGCCGCTCTGCTTGGCCATAATATTGATCGTTGCGTAGATGGCCGCATAGCAGGTGCCCACATACATATAATCCCCATACCCCTGCGCCGACCAGGAATAATTCTGCCCGCGGTCGTTTTCTCCGCTGTCATATTCAATGATCCGTCAATTTCCCCCACACCGGCATCTGGATGAGAGAATTTCTGCGCTTGATATCTGCTGGTCGGGGAGGTATAGGTTACCGTTTGACCGGCCGCCAATACAGATGTACCACCGCATACGATACATAGTGCCAAAAGGATGGCGAGTATCTTTTTCACATTTGTCATTTGCCCTCTACCCTTCTTTTGTTGATTTTGAATTCAACGAATTCCATTACCATCATATCTGATTTTAGGGAGAAGGTCAATATTCTGCACAACATTAATCCTGGAAACGTATTAAAAATATATAAACTGGATAAATAAAGCCTAAACAAACACCAAAAATCCACACATTGGTTGAGATACACAGCATTACCTGCTATAATAAAAGACTTATAGGATACGCGAAAGCAAAGGGAGGGTTTTCTTTGACAATCCTATATGAACTGGGAGCAAACCTGTATGTAAATATCACCAACCGGTGTCCCTGCCGCTGCACCTTCTGCATCCGCCAAAAATCAGATGGTGTAGGCTCCGGGGCGAATCTCTGGCTGGAGCATGAGCCAGATTTTGACGAGGTGATCCAAGCGTTTGAGCAGAAGGAGCTCTCCCGTTATCAAGCGGTCGTATTCTGCGGATACGGCGAACCGCTGGAGCGTATAGACTTGCTGATTGCGGTGTGTAAATACCTCAAAGAAAAAGACCCGGACAGTGTGATCCGGGTCAATACCAATGGTTTGAGCGACCTCATACATGGCTTTCCCACAGTGCGCTTGCTTAAGGGCCTGGTGGATTCTGTTTCGATCAGCTTAAACGCGCCGGACGCCGCCTCTTATAACCGATTGTGCCGCCCAAGATTTGGGGAAGCCGCCTTTGATGCAATGTTAACCTTTGCTAAGGAATGCAAACACCTGCTGCCGGAGGCCATTCTCTCCGTGGTAGACTGCATCTCAGAACAAGAGCTGAAAGCATGCCAAGGGATAGCGCGGGAAGCCGGCCTTCCCCTTCGCGTACGCGAATATGCGGAATAGCGCTATCAGAAACGTCGCTATTTAAATTTACGCAGGTTTGCCGCAAAAATTCCTCCCAGCGCGCCGCACAGCAGCATGACGGCGGCCATGATGTAAAAATGGGCGCCGACCGAACCATGATTTGCCGCCAACGCCATGATGCAGGCAACTGCTGTCAGCGGAAGCGCGGCCAGAATGCCGAAGGGAAGACCCTTTTTATGAAACGGCCTCGTTACAACAAAGCCGGATAAAAAAGTGGCAAAGCAGCATGCTAACAGGCCCAAAATATAAACGACCGCTCCTGTAAGGTCAGATTTTACGATAATAGAAGAAAAAATTGCCATCATTAAGAGCATAACAATCATGCCTGCTACAAAGCCCACCAAAATGCGCAGGATCAGCGCGCGCGCTTCGTTTTGCTCAGATGCATTTTTCTTTTTCCCTTTGCTCATAAAAAATCCCCCTCACATTCTCTGATAAAGAATATGAGGGGAAATTCAAGGATATGCCGAATTTATTCTTCGTCTTTCTTCGCCTGTGCAGTCTCTTCCGCTTTTGCGGTAGAAACCTCGTCCAGATCTTTCTTTC
Source organism: uncultured Oscillospiraceae bacterium (assembly GCA_900544375.1). GTDB lineage: Bacteria > Bacillota > Clostridia > Oscillospirales > Acutalibacteraceae > Fimivicinus. Next base: position 13,959 of record UQUZ01000016.1, on the reverse strand, counting down.
TGCCGCGGCGTTTTTTGCCGCCTTCCTCGGCGGAACGCTTTGCACGCTCCTCCTGCGCCTTAGCCTGTGCGGCCTCGCGCTCAGCGGCAAGCTTCTCATTCGCGGTGTTATTGGTCTGCACGGCCCAGCGCGCGATACGCATCTTATTGCGGTCTGCGCCGGTTTCAATAATCAGGGAATCCTCTTTGACCGTAACAACACGGCCCATAATCCCGCCGATTGTTGTGATTTCATCGCCAACCTGAAGGCTATCGCGCATCTCCTGCTCTTTTTTCTGCTGCTTCTTCTGCGGGCGAATCATGACGAAATACATAATTGCGAACATGGCAACCATTAAAAGGATCATGGTAAAGGGAGATGAGGATGCCGTACTGTTGCCTGAAGTTAATAAATGGAATGCTGTCATTCAATTGCTACCTCCGTGATTTTTATAATACTGCTATTATACCTGTAACAAAACGAATATGCAAGCATCAAAATACAGATTGTACTATAAAAAGAGCGCAACAAATACAGACGCGCAAAAAGGAGGAATCCATGGAATACTGGGAAGTATGTAATGCCTGCGGCGACCGAACCGGCCAAATCCGGCCCAAAGGCGCCTTTTTCGGGCCCGGTGAATATCACCCGGCGATGGAAGCATGGATTAAAAATAGCCGGGGCGAAATTCTGATCCAGCAGCGCAGCGTAGAATGTGAGATCTTGCCGGGTGCCTGGGGATTAACAACCGGGCGGATGATTGCCGGAGAAAGCACACAGCAAGGCTGTATCCGGGAGATCAGGGAAGAGCTTGGCCTATGCGTTACCCCCTCTCAAATTCAATTTTTAAAAAGGATCCCACGCGGAGAACTATTGTGGGATATTTATTTGGTGCAGGATGATACGCCCAGCGAACGCCTACAGTTACAGGCAGCGGAAGTGGCACAAGCAAAATGGGTGTCTCCCCGTACGTTTCGTTTCTTGTTGGAAACGGGCAAACTATTTTGGTATCCAGAGATTGAAGAAATTCTATCGATGGTGGAGCGACATACGAAAACCGGGCAGCATAAAATTGGCTAGGGAGTGGCTGCAATGCAATTCATTATAGAGAATCATAAAATTTATGCCCAAAATGAGGCCGGGGAACGGCTTGCCGAAGTGGATTTCCCCGCATTGGACGAAAATACGGTTTCGATTGACCATACGTTTGTAGATCCATCGCTGCGCGGCCAGGGCGTGGCGGCGACGCTTATGAAAATGACAATCGAAGAACTCCGGCGATCGGGCAGGAAAGCCGTGCCCGTTTGCTCCTTTGCACAAAAATGGTTTGACGCACACCCAGAGCAAGCGGATTTACTTGTCAACCAATCCCTATCGGATAAAGCGGAGCTGTTATAAAACGCCTCTTCACAAAAATTGTAAAAAGGCGTGGTTTCGGGCGGATATTCGGCCCCATTAGCGTGTATCCTGCCCTCAAATTCAGTTCAAAATTTATTTTCATGCGGCAAAAATGCATTTGAGGTTACATTCCCCATTCGATAAAAAAAGACCGGACGCTCCTGGGGAGCGTCCTAACAGGGATCAGAAACACATTGCTTTCGCATGCTGCTGTTTTTCAAGCAGACCCTGCTTCCTCCCTGCCGACTATAGTATGTGAAGCGCTGCATGGGAAATGCCAGGAAAAAAGCGCCGTAAAAAAATGGATCAATCCGAATTTTATATGGGAACGGGAAGCTTACATTCCGAAACACCAGCAGGTGCAAAAATAAAATATGTAGCAAGGAAGAAAAAATTCCCGTAATGAAAATTCATTGCGGGAATTTTTGTAATAGAATCAAAATTTCTCAAATTTACAGCACGTATCGAGCTTAGCCTGCCATTTCCGCAAGGCTTTGCTCCAGCATCTGTATTTTTTCTTCCAGCTTAGCCGCTGCATCGCGCTGATTCTGCACGATATGCGCCGGGGCTTTCGATGTGAACTGTTCATTATGAAGCTTTGCCTGCACGCCCGCAAGCTGCTTTTGTGTATTCTCCAGCTCTTTTGTCAGGCGCGCCTTTTCCGCCTCCAAATCCACCAGCTCGCCCATCGGGATATAGAGCCGTGCGCTATCCGCCACAATCAACACAGCGCCGGGAATTTCGAAGGTGGAACCAACCGTCACCTCAGAAGCATAGGCAAGCCGCTGGAAAAACTCAGCCGCGCCGCGGAAGGTAGCCTCATCCGCCGTTTCAATATAGACATGCGCCTTTTTGGAAGGCGGAACATTCATTTCGCTGCGGCGATTGCGCACTGCGCGAATTGCCCGCATAATACGCTCCATCTGCGCCTCCTCCGCAGAGAAAGCAAGCGAAGGATTATAAACCGGCCACGGGGAAACGAGGATTGCCTCGCCTTCATGCGGAAGGGTCTGCCAAATCTCCTCCGTGATGAAGGGCATGAACGGATGCAGGAGCTTGAGCGTATTGCTCATCACATAGACGAGCACAGCCTTGGCCGGCTCCGCAGCTTCCCCGCCCTGCTGCAGGCGGATTTTGGCAAGCTCGATATACCAGTCGCAGAACACGTCCCAAATGAAATCATATAGCTTCTGCACCGCCATACCGAGCTCGAATTTCTCAAGGTTATCCGTCACCTCTTTGACGACGGCGTTAAACTGGCTCAGAATCCATTTATCCTCCAGTGCCAGTTCCTTCGGCAGATGCGGCGCCGGCTCATTCTCGTCGAGATTCATGAGGATAAACCGTGCCGCGTTCCAGATCTTATTGGCAAAGTTGCGGCTTGCCTCAACCTTTTCATCAGAAAAACGCATATCGTTGCCCGGGCTGTTGCCTGTGGCCAAAGCAAAGCGCAGCGCATCCGCGCCATACTGCTCAATCACTTCCAACGGGTCAATCCCGTTGCCAAGGGATTTAGACATCTTGCGCCCCTGCGCATCCCGCACGAGGCCATGGATCAGCACGGTATCAAACGGTTTCTCCCCGGTGTATTCGCATGCGGAAAAAATCATGCGCGCCACCCAGAAGAAAATGATGTCGTAGCCAGTTACCAGCGTGTTGGTCGGATAATAGTGCTTAAGCTCCGGCGTTTCATCCGGCCAACCGAGGGTAGAAAACGGCCAAAGCGCAGAGGAAAACCAGGTGTCAAGCGTATCCGGATCCTGCACAATTTTTTGAGAGCCGCACTTCGGGCAGGCGGTTGGCTCCTCCCGGCTGACAATCAGCTCGCCGCAATCCGGGCAATACCAAGCAGGAATCCGATGGCCCCACCAGAGCTGGCGGGAAATGCACCAATCCTTGATGTTATCCATCCAATTGAAATAAACCTTGCTCATCCGCTCTGGAATAAATTTCACAGTGCCATCGCGCACGATATCGATCGCGGGCTTTGCAAGCGGCTCCATTTTGACAAACCACTGCTTCGAAACGCGCGGCTCGACCGTTGTGTGGCAGCGGTAGCACGAGCCGACATTGTGCTTCATCGGCTCCACCTTGACGAGGTATCCGCCTTCTTCCAGGTCTTTTACAATCTCTTTGCGGCACTCGTAAATGTCCATGCCCGCATATTTGCCGCACGCTTCTGTCATATGGCCGTCGTCCGTCATCACATTGATGACTTCGAGACCATGGCGCAGGCCCACCTCAAAATCGTTCGGGTCGTGGGCTGGCGTAATCTTCACTACGCCGGTGCCGAAATCCATTTCAACGTATTCGTCTGCGATCAACGGGATTTCCTTATTCACCAGGGGGAGGATCAGCTTTTTCCCCACTAGGTGTTGATAGCGCTCATCATCCGGATGGACGGCCACAGCCGTATCGCCGAGCATCGTTTCCGGGCGGGTGGTTGCAAGCTCAACATAGCCGCTGCCATCCGCAAACGGGTAGCGCACATGCCAAAAGGAGCCATCCTTCTCGGCATACTCCACCTCCGCGTCAGAGATCGAGGTTTGGCAATGGGGGCACCAGTTGATAATACGCTCGCCGCGATAGATCAGCCCCTTCTCATACAGCCGGACGAACACCTCGCGGACAGCCTTTGAGCAGCCTTCATCCAGCGTAAAGCGCTCACGCTCCCAATCGCAGGAAGAGCCAAGCTTTTTAAGCTGCTCCACAATCCTGCCGCCATACTGTGCCTTCCACTCCCACGCGCGCTTTAAAAAGCCCTCGCGGCCAAGATCCTCCTTGGTTAGGCCCTCTTTTTTCATCGCCTCAACAATCTTTGCCTCCGTGGCGATGGACGCATGATCCGTGCCAGGCAGCCACAGCGTATCATACCCCTGCATCCGGCGGAAACGGATCAGGATATCCTGCAACGTTTCATCGAGCGCATGGCCCATGTGAAGCTGCCCCGTAATGTTGGGCGGCGGGATCACGATGGTGTACGGCGTCTTCTCCGGGTCGAGCTTTGCATGGAAATAATGCCCGTCTAACCAGAACTGATAGATGCGGTTTTCCACATCCTGCGGGCTGTACTGTTTGGCCAGTTCCTTTGCCATCCTTTGATTTCCTCCTCAATCCGCGCTTTCACGGCGGACTACGGTCATTTTCTATTTATTATCCCATCTGACCATTCGTTTGTCAAGAAAAAAGGCGGCGCCTGTTCCCAAGGTGGCCAAACCAAATAAGCAAACGAAACAATGTGTTTGATCACACCGGCTCAAGCAATAAATTGTATAATTTGCTTAATATGACTGCAATATGACTGCTTTTTTCGTGCTTTTCTTGTGTTTTTTTGCAAAAACGTGTATGATATTTTTCAGAAAGACAAAACTGTATGCACCAAGGAGCACCGTTATGGATATCAAAAAAGACGACTTGCTGATAAATCCCCCCAAACAATTCCGCCCAATCTCCCTTTGGGCCTGGAACACACGCTTATATAAAGAAGAAACAGCCCGGCAAATTGCGCAGATGGACGAAGCCGGAACCGGCGGCGTTGTGATACACGCGCGCGGAGGACTCCGCACCGGCTATATGGGCCATGAGTGGATGGAAAATATACGCATGGCGGTGGCCGCCTGCCAAAGGCATGGGATGGATATATGGTGCTATGATGAATATGGCAAGCCAAGCGGCAACGCAGCCGGTTCGGTGAGCGGAATGGGCGAGAAATACCAGCAAAAATACCTGCGCTGTTCCATAACGCCGCTGAAGCAGGGCGTGAAGCCCATTGCGAGCATCCCGGTACACGGCCGCCTTTACTACTTTTATTATGAAGTGAACGAGAATTATGTGGACTTTCTGGAGCCCAAAGTGACAGAGGCCTTTCTGCGCAGCGTCCATCAGCAGTATAAAAGGCGATTAGGCAGTTATATAGAAAGTTTGGCGGGATTCTTTACAGACGAGCCTCAGATTTCAAGCGGCGGCTATCCTTGGACGCCTTCTCTGCCTGCGGAATATCAAAAGCAATATGAGGAATCTCTTCTGGAAAAGCTACCGGATCTTTTTTTTCACAGTGAAACGGCTTATAGAACGCGCATCCGCTTCTGGCGGCTCATCACCGAGCTCTTTGCAAAGCGCTATACAAAACAGGTTGCCGGATGGTGCCATGAAAATGGATTGCAGCTAACCGGCCACCTGGCCTATGAGAAAACAATGACCGGCCAGCTCACTGCAAACGGCACATGCATGCCACAATACGCCTGTTTTGATATTCCCGGCATTGATTGGCCTGGTCGCCGCGTCTCCGATTGCCTGACCGTCTTACAAGCCGCCTCCGTTGCGCATCAGCTTGGAAAGCGGCAGATCCTGAGCGAATCCTTTGCCATGTGCGGCTGGAATGTCAGCTTTGAGGAGCTGCGCCGGATCGCGGAATACCAGATGGTGCATGGTGTTACGCTTTTATGCCAGCATCTGGCGCCTTACAGCCTTGGGGGTATTCGCAAGCGGGATGCTCCGGCTGCGCTTTTTGTGCAGCAGCCATGGTGGAAGGAATACCGCCATTTTAACGATTTCATCAGCAGAGTCGGAATGCTTCTCACGCTGGGGAACGTCCATTTCAGCGTGCTTGTGCTGCATCCCCAGCAATCTGCCTGGGCGCTTTATGACGGCAGTGAAACAAGCAGGGCGGAAATCGACAGGCTCAATAGTGCCCTGCGTTCCACCGTTCAAACGCTGGAGCATGCGCAAATTCCCTTCCATTTAGGAGACGATCAAATGCTCAGCCAGCATGCCAGCATAGAGGGCAACCGCCTCTGTGTGGGCGCCCAGCGCTACCGGGCGGTTATCATCTCCCCATGCCTCTCGCTGGATGCCCGTGTGGCTGCGCTGCTCGCGCAGTTCGCCCAAAACGGTGGGACCATCCTCTGTGCTGAAGCCGAAGAGCCCAAAGCTCAGGCCGCAGTCGGCATCCCCTACCTGTCGGACGGCGTTTCCTGCGCAAATCTGCGGCGGCTTGCCGGAGGCTTTCTCCGCGTTCCACTACACCAAATTGCACAAGCGCTTCCTTCCGGCTGCCGCCCTTTTTCTCTAAAGCGGCCGGACGGTTCCCCCGCCGTGGGCATCGCTGCAACCGTTCGTGATTTTGACCGAGAAGGCGTGCGCATGTGTTATTTTGTAAACCCACAGGCGCACGCCACGCCGCTTACTATCCGTGTGAAGGGTGCTGCCGCGGTCCGTTTTGACCCCTCTACCGGAAAGAGAAGTCCGGTTCCCTCTGTGCAGGAGGAGGGAACACTATGCTTTTCCATAATGCTTGAGCCACATGGAAGTGCAATCTTTTTCGTATTTGAAAAGCTGCATCCATCACTGGCAAGGCGGAAAAAGGCAGCAGCCTCCGCGCCCCTTGCATCTATCCGTCCATGTCTTTCGCCAACCTGGGAGATCCTCCGCAGCGATCTCAACGCCATAACGCTCGATCGCTGCGACTGCTCTTTTAATGGGGTGCATGTGGAAAAAAACATCCCAGCCATTGAAATTACAGAACGTGCCTGCATGCTGGGGCAGCCTGTGGAGCTGCGCCTTACCTACCGCTTCCAAATCTCCCAATCGCTCGACGGTCCATTTTTTCTGGTGTGTGAAACGCCGAAAAATTTCCGTTTTACCATCAACGGCAAGCTTGCCCGCCTCACGCCGCGCGGCTTCTACCGCGATCCGGCATTTGAAAAATTGAATATCACCAAATGGATTCAGCTAGGCGAAAACGAGCTGTGCATGGAAACCTGTTTTCAGCAATACGATTCCGTATACCGGAATTTTCAGGCGGCAAAATGCGGCTTTGAAGCCAGTCGAAACCGACTGACCTATGAAGAAGAGATTGAGGCAGTTTATCTGCTCGGGCATTTTCGAGTGGACACCCCTGGTGATTTTCAACCCGGCCGGCGGGAGGATAGCCTCTATCAGGGCCATTTTTCGCTCGTGCGGCCCTCCCCCATCGTATACGCCGGGGATCTCGCCAAACAGGGCTTCCCGTTCTTCAGCGGACAAATCACCCTGCGTAACACGTTTCGCCTCACCCAGGAGGAGTGCGTGGGCCGTTGCCTGCGCTTTGCCAAACGCGGCGCAACCGTGCTCGCCGTTCGCGTCAATGGAAAGCCAGCGGGCAAGCTCTTTTGGCAGCCCTATGAAATAGATCTCAGCCGGTTCTTACTGGAAGGGGAAAATACAATTGAAATCACGCTGACTGGCTCCCTGCGCAATCTGCTTGGCCCGCATCATCTCAAACACGGGGAAAGCTACAGCGTTTCTCCCGGCAGCTTTTATCGCCGCTCCTCCGTTTGGAGGGGCGAAGATAACCCGGATTGGACGGACGACTATTCCTTTGTGGAATTCGGAATATTTTTAGTTTAGGAGAGGAAAACATGTTTTTTCAATTTTGCGGCACAATGGTACAAAAATGCATCGCCCTGCTGATGACCTTGCTGATGAATCTCGGCGCGGCAGTCTCCGCCGTCATCCAGCCAATTTCTCTGCCCACACTCGCACAAAGCGCATCCACCTACACTGTGGGGAATTTGACCGTACAGCTTGATCTGGGAGACGGCAGCTACACGGTCGCCCACAAAGGAATCACCATCTTCCGCAAAGCCTATGCTGCCGTGATGCTGGACAGCCTGCTTTCCAGCAGCGATTATGAAGCGCATTCGGTCAACACAGCGCCCCTGCACGATGCGGCTGGAAACGGGCTTAAAATCACTGTGCTTCACACCGGCCCCGCTCTGCCCAACCTGCGGCAGGATTTTCTGCTTTATGAGGGGCGGGATTACCTGCTCACCCAGGCCACCTTATGCGCAGAGGAAGGAGGAACGGTAAAAACCAACTATATTTCCCCCCTCTCGATTTCACAAAAGGGCAATGTGCAGGCCGCCGCCCCACGCTGGTCGCGTTTTTTGGAGGTGCCGTTTGATAATGACGCATGGGTGACCTTTGAAACCAAGAGCCTGTTTCAAAAAGGCCAAAGCCATGAAGCCGCAGCCTTTTTTGAGCCGGATGACGGCGCAGGCCTGATTCTCGGCTCTGTCACGCACGACACTTGGAAAACCGGAATATCCTTTGAAGGCTCCTGGGGAAACATTCGATCGCTTACCGCATACAGCGGTGCAAATACAGCGCTCACCCGCGACCAATCCCCCCACGGGGCGGTCAGCGGCCGGGAGGTGCCCTCCGCTTTGCTTTTCATCGGGATCTTCGACCATTGGAAAACCGGCATGAATACCTTCGCGCAGGCTAACACCGCAATAACGCCTAAAAAGGAAACCAGCTTAAAAAGCATCCCGATCGGGTGGAACAGCTGGGGTTCCGTCCAAACAGACTTGACGCTTCAAACGGCGATCGGAATCTCCGATTATATCAGCGACTATCTCCAACCCGCCTGGCAAACGGAGGGAGAAACGGTTTTCGTCAACCTCGACTCCTATTGGGATAATTTGACGGATGATGAATTGAAAACCTTTGTTACGCATTGCAGAAAAAACGGGCAAGAGGCCGGGATCTACTGGGCGCCCTTTGTCTCCTGGCTCGGCGCCAATGCGCTGGGCAGCACCTATGTAGAGGGAACTCATGCGCCCGTGTTATACAAAGACGTGATCCTCAAAAAAGCGGACGGAACCCCCTATGGAAACGATATTGACGGCTGTTTCCCGCTGGACGTTACCCATCCGGCCGTGCGTGCGCGCATGAGGTGGATGATCGGGCGTTTTCTGGAGGCCGGGTTCACCTACATCAAATTTGACTTTATGGGCCATGGCGCGCTGGAGGGGCAGCACTTCGATCCGGCTGTGCAGACAGGGATGCAGGCCTATAACCACGGCATGGCCTACCTCAACGAACTCATCGGCGGGCGCATGTTCATCAACCTTTCGATTGCACCAATCTTTCCTTATCAATACGCCCACGGGCGGCGCATCGCGTGCGACGCCTTTTATGCAATGAAGGATACAAAATACACGCTCAACGCCCTGACCTATGGATTTTGGGAGAAGGAACTCTATGCATACCCCGATCCGGATCATCTCGTCATCTGGGGCAAGGATGGAAAGGCCAGTGAAAATGAGGCGCGCAGCCGCCTGACGCTGGGCGCCATTGCAGGCACCAGCTTCCTGACAGGCGACAACTTTATCGCCCCTGCCGGAAATGCCGGCCAGGCAAACGAGCGCTTTCTCACCCTGCTGACCAATGCGGATATCCTGCGGGTGGCAAAATTTGGCCGGGCATTCACACCTGTGATCGAAAAGCACTGCCCGCAAAGCGCCAGCATATACCGGCTGGAGCAGGATGGAAGGCTGTATTTTGCCGTGTTCAACTTTTCTGTTTTGCCGCAGTATCAGGAAATTCCGGTAAACGGTGTATTCCATAGTAAGGAACTGTGGAGTGGCAAACAGGCCAGCGGGAAAGAAACGCTCGGCGTATGGCTCGCGGGCCGGAATGCGGCGCTATATGAAGTTGAGCTTCTCTGAAGTCAGTGAAAAAAGCGACTGCAAGTTACGCCGTTGCAGCATCAGTTGAATGATAAAAGGAAAAGCCGCCGCAAAATGAAATACATTTTGCGGCGGCTCTTTTTAGATAAGACAGGGTCAATCCGTGTGCCCACGCTCCATCGCCGTGGAAGCCATCACAAAGCGCAGCACATTTTTGGCGCCGCGCTGCAATTCACCCAGCGTGATCCCCTCCGGCTTTCCATAGACTTTTAGCAGCGTGCCGTCGCTCTTCTTCCGCCTGACCCGGCCGCCGCCCGGCATAAACACATCCACCTGCGCGCGCACGCGATAAGCTTGGTCCCGCAGGGCAGGGAATTCCGGGCTCTTGGCGGGTTGCATCCACCAATCCGTCATGACGCAGCCCTCATAGCCCCATTCACCGCGCAGGATCGCCGTGCAAAGCTCATATTGGTAATGGCACCACACACCGTTCCCCTTGTTGTATGAGGTCATTATGTTTTGAGGCTTCGCCTCTTTGACGCAAATTTCAAACCCTTTGAGGTAAATCTCCCGCAGGGCACGCTCGGACAGACGGGAATCGTTGGTGTTGCGGCAATACTCCTGATTATTGCAGGCAAAGTGCTTTGGGCAGGCGGATACGCCCGTCTGCTGAAGCCCCTGCACCGCTGCCGCCGCAATCTTCCCCGTCAGGAACGGATCCTCGGAATAATATTCAAAATTCCGCCCGCACAGCGGATTCCGATGGATATTCATCCCCGGCGCGAGCAGCACGTCGCTGCCCTTCGCGCGCATCTCACGGCCCTCCGCCTCATATACCTCCCGGATAAGCGCCTCGTCAAACGTGCAGGCAAGCAGCGTGCCGATCGGCAGCAGGGAGCAGCTGCTTTGCAGCCGGATGCCCGAAGGGCCGTCGGTCGTGGTGACGGGCGCAACACCCTTTTTGCGTAGGGAGGGCAGCACGCCGCCGAACACGCCTGCGTTGCCCGGCGCGCCGAGCGGGCTGTTCATTATATAAGCGCCCCTTGAAATGGCCTCCAGCTCAGTCGGATCGAGCTGGGCGACAAAAGCGTCCAGCGTCACCTTGCCCGCCTTAACGTCGTCCAAACGGTAGCCCCGATCGCCGGTTATGGGCACGCCGGCAGGCAGTGATTGCAGAATTTTCTGCTTTAAATCTACCGTGCGGGTATGTACCGGCTCCTGCACGGATACATGGACTCCATCCACCTCTTTGGCCGTGAGGATGAAAAAAGGCTCTGCCGGAGCAGCCGCTTCCTCCAACTGCTCCAAAACCACCGTTTCCGCCTGTGTGAACGCCCATGCGCGCCTAGCGTCGCGCACATTGGCGCCAATAGCAAACCCATAAACGCCTTTTTCAATCACATAGGCGGAACGATGGCCGGTTTTTCCGCTATCGTCATAAGAGGACAAGAGCTCACAGGGAACCGATATGGTCAGCTGCTGGCTTTCCCCCGGGGCGAGCAGCTTCGTCTTGGCAAAGCCTGCAAGAATCCGCGCGGGATTGCCGAGGCTGCCGCATGGCTTCTCCACATACACCTGCACGGTTTCCTTCCCGCTGAAGCGATCCCCTGTGTTGAAAACTGTACAGGAAAGCTCCACTCCCCTCTGCGTCTGCTCCGCACCGCCGAATGCGATAGCAAAAGAGGTATAGCTCAGCCCATAGCCGAATGGAAATAATACAGCGTCCCTTTGGAACGTTTCAAACCACCGGTAGCCAACATAAATATCTTCTTCATAGCAATTAAACGTTTTGTTACCAAAGCTGCCGGAGGAGGGATAATTTTCATAGGCGCGCGCTATCGTATCCGTCAGCCTGCCGCAGGGCGTCACATTTCCACAGAGAAGGTCCGCCACCGCATTGCCACTCTCCATGCCGCCTTGCCATACCAGGAGCACGGCGCTGATGCGGCTGCCATACTCCTCGAGCCAGGAAAAATCCATAACACTGCCGATATTGAGCAGCACTGCCGTTTGATTAAACTGCGCCGTCACCGCGGTGAGCAACGTGCGCTCTGCATCCGTCAGATAGAAGCTGCCTTTTTCCAGCGCGTTTTCCCGATCCTCGCCAGAGGAACGGCCAATCACCACCACGGCGCTTTGGGAATGCTCCGCCGCCTGATGGACGAGCTCCTTCGAAACCGGCATTTCCGGATAAAAGCGCGGCCAATGGCCCCAGGTGCCGTGTTGGACCGGGTGCGCTGCACACCAGGCCTCATAAACGCGGGCAAGCTCTTCATTCAGCGCCAGCCCTTTACAACGGCGTATCCCCTCCAGCAAATTAACCGCATAGGGCTTTTTTACATCTCCGCCTGAGCCATAGCCTGTGTAAAACCAATCCCTCTGCACTCGGCCAAAGAGAGAAAGTTGAGTGCCTCCGGCGAGCGGCAGCATCCCATCGTTTTTTAAAAGTACCGCGCCCTCAGCTGCCGTGCGGCGCAGTAATTCCGGCATCCATGGGGTAACGCTCGCATTCCCCTGCGCCTGCCCGCTCTCCGCTTGAGATAGCCCGCTCCGCCTAACAAAAGCCTTCAGCCTGGCTCCTATTTTTTCCTTTTGCTCATCCGGCATCGATGCACAACTCCTTTTTCATAAAATCGAGTAGCATCAGTGGATAGGGCCAACAGCGGTTTCTTCCGCCTATGCGGTATCGTTGGCGGCGTTGTTTCCCCAGTTCACTGTCGCTATGATTATAGCACATGAGCAGAATTTTTTCCAAGCCTTCCGGCGCAGCCTGATAAGCAGAAAACAAGCTTGCATAAAAAAATGCATTTTGCCCAAACTAACCGAAAACAGCCATACGATTTTGACAGGGAGGTATTTTATGTTTAAGCATGAAAAACAGTTATTTCATCCCGTAGGCGTTGAACGGCCGAACCCCCAGTATGCCGCGCTTTTGCAGGAGCAGCTTGGAGGAGCCAACGGAGAATTAAAGGCCGCGATGCAATATATGTCCCAAAGTTTCCGGATCAAGGACCAAACAATCAAAGATCTATTTTTAGACATTGCGGCGGAAGAACTTGGCCATATGGAAATGGTTGCTCAAACCATCAATCTGCTCAACGGGCACGATGTAAATTCTGCATCCGTTTCCGCCGGAGAGATCCAAACACACGTCCTACTCGGATTGAACCCGGGCTTAATCAATGCCTCTGGGTATTCGTGGACCAGTGATTATGTCACAGTCACCGGAGATCTGTGCGCAGATCTCCTCTCCAATATTGCATCTGAACAACGCGCGAAGGTCGTCTACGAATATCTTTACCGGCAAATCAACGATCAAAAAGTGCGGGAAACCATCGACTTCCTGCTGAATCGGGAAGAGGCGCATAACGCCATGTTCCGTGAGGCGTTTAACAAAGTACAGGATACCGGATCCAACCAAGATTTTGGAACGACGAAGGCTGCAAAAATGTATTTCAGCATGTCGAATCCTTCCCCCAACTCCACCTTTCCCAACACAGAGGTCACGCCGCCCTCCTTTCAATAAACGGAGCACGAATCCCGTAATTTGTCACATTTATCGATAAAGCACGCCGCAAATGGGGATCAACCCATCTCGCAGCGTGCTTTTTGACACTTTTCGCCTGCTTCACTTTGCAAACCGCTTCAAAACGGATATAATAACAATATCATCCTGTAAAATTTATTATTGGGAGGGATCAGCGATGCCTTATATCGCAACGCAGGTGAGCACACCGCTCACCCCGGAGAAGGAAAAAGTGCTCAAGGAAAGATTCGGCCAGGCAATCGAATTGCTCGGCAAAACGGAAAGCTGGCTCATGCTCTCTTTTGCCGACAATTGCCGCCTATGGTTCCAAGGGAACCAGGAGCAACCCAGCGCCTTTATATGCATTAAATTATTTGGAAAGGCCTCACCGGCAGCATACGAAAAAATGACTGCCGCGGTCACACAGATTCTTTCCGAGGAGCTTTCCCTTGAGCCAAGCCGGATCTATGTGCAATATGAGGAAGTCAATCACTGGGGCTGGAATGGGCGCAATTTTTAAATCCGAAGCAGGAAAGAAGGGCTATCTATGTCTCATACGGATCGAGTGCTGGATGCCATTTGCAATAAGATGGATCGATTGAT